>NZ_JBALPG010000083.1:0-14537 GCF_036965245.1 Neobacillus drentensis | reverse complement strand
AACATATTAATAATATTATTTACTCGATCCATTGACTATTACCTCTCGTTCCCATTGATTTACAAAGAAAAATAAGATGGGGTTCTCACCTTAACATGTTCTCCATTTCCAGGTTTAAATAAAACTTTTTTCCCTGAGAGGACAACCATTCCTTTGTGAACTGTAACTACTAGTCTATCACTATGATAATGAAATAAACTAGCTTCATCAACATTCTTGATTTCTCTTCCCTTTAGATATAAATTATAACTTAATTCAGTACCGTTCATTAGGCTGCCTTTTTGCGGATATAAACCGATTTTGTTTAATACTGGAATAGACAATGGTTTGTTTTCTTCAACTTCCTCGTATAATGCCGGGATTTTTTCTCTTTGCATGATATCCTTCCATTTCGACATAACAGCCTTCGCTTCCTTCTTTTGTAAAGAAGAAATTAATGGAATTAAAGGACTGTTGAATGGAAACATAGCTTCCCTTATCCATCCCCAAGGAACTTTCTCTAATTCCTCTTGATCCTGAATCTCAACAAAAATGGCCGGAATTTTTAACTTTTTACAACTTCTGATAAAGGATATTGTTATTAAATGTGCAGGGATTTTAACTCCGATAATAAAGTCAATTGGGCTGCTTATTAATGCCGTTTCCATTGCTTTTATTTTTTCTGTTAGTTCTTTTTCGTATGTAATATCAGCATATGTAAACAAAGTAGTACATCCTTTTAACAAAAAATGTTCAATTATACAGGTTTTTAAATCTTGAAATGAACCTTGTTGAGGAACTTTAGAACTTAAAAGGACATAAGAAGGGGTCATAATATACGGCTCAGCGTTCATTTTTATTAATTGATAACGCTTGAACCCTGTTTGAATGGCAGTTATTCGATCATCATTAATTAATAACGAACATGTATGAAGCTCTTTGTCTTTAAGAATATTGGCATTTTCAATGATATACATCGTCCCACCCACCCATTTCCTTTCTTTAAGACAAGCTATGCAAACAATCTGAAAACTATGACATTCAAACAACTTCTAGATATTTTTACAATAGAAAAAGCTGCCATAACATGCAGCTTTTAGTGGATTAGGCTATTTAAATGGGCAAAGAAATTCGGATATGAAACAGATATGGCTTCGGATTGCTCAAGCTCTACATTATTTATACATAAAAGGGCAGCAATCGAAAGCATCATGCCAATTCGATGATCTCCATGACTAGAAACCCTTCCGCCGTTTAAATTAGATTTTCCATAGATGATCATTCCATCGTTGGTTGCTTCAATCGAAGCTCCTAATTTTCTCAATTCATTGACAACGGTATCTATGCGATTCGTTTCCTTAACCTTTAATTCTTCAGCATCTTTAATCACTGTTTTTCCTTCTGCCTGTGTTGCCAAAAGGGCAATAATCGGAATTTCATCAATTAGTTTTGGGATAATATCCCCTTCAACAACAATTCCTTTTAGATTGGATGTCTTGATGATGAAATCGCCAGCTGGCTCAAACGAGTTGTCATCCTTTTGAACAATCTCTAAGTCTGCCCCCATCTTCTTCAATACCTCGATGATTCCTGTTCTAGTTGGATTTAAACCAACATTTTTTAAAACAATTTCACTTCCTGGAATCACAGCCCCAGCTACAAGGAAAAAGGCCGCAGAGGATATATCCCCGGGGACATGAATTGTCGAAGCTGTCAGTCTTTGCCCTCCCTTAACAGTAATCACCTTGTTATCTTTGTTAATATCACCACCAAATTGTCGAATCATTCTTTCCGTATGATCACGGGTTTCAGCAGGCTCGATAATGGTACTTTCTCCTTCTGCCTGTAAACCAGCTAAAATTAATGCTGACTTTACCTGTGCACTAGCTACTGGAAGCTCGTAATGGAAAGGATTTAACTGACCTCCACGGATTGAAATAGGAGTGAAGGCTCCGTCTTTTCGACCATCAAGCCATGCACCCATACTTGTTAAAGGACCCGTTACCCTTGTCATTGGCCTTTTTCCGATAGATTCATCACCCACTAGAGTGGAGAAAAATGGTCTTCCTGCCAATATCCCCATTAATAAACGAATTGTTGTCCCGGAATTGCCAACATCTAATACTCCATCAGGTTCAGTTAATCCCTCAAAACCATTTCCGATAATACGAAGCTGGTTGTCAGATTCCTCAATGATTACCCCAAGCTTTCGAAAGCACGAGATTGTACTTAAACAATCATCTCCAGGCAAAAAATTGGTAACCTTTGTTTCCCCATAAGCAATTGATCCAAACATGACGGATCTGTGGGAGATGGATTTATCTCCAGGGATTGTTACTTCACCAAATAAACGATTTATGTTATTTTTAAGTTTTAATGACGCCATCAAAAATCACCTTTTTATTAATATCAGTATATCTCATTGAACTTCGAGAAATGTCCAGGTCCATAAGAATGAGCTTTGGAAGCGATACCTCACTCGAAGGAGAAGGCTTAGCTGTTTGAAGAGCGCCTAACGGCTAGTCTGCCTCACTCTTCTCCCTACGATAAGTTATCATCATATCACTATTGCTCCCAGTCGTATCGCTTCAGTACATACGCTACAAGACCAGCGCTTCCGCTTTACTATGAACCTATGGATGTGACATAGCTGGAATAATTGCCAATACAATGTTCTGCCTTTTGCCGATCCTCTTCTGTTTGAAAGCTGATGACCAAAACTCCATTTATGTCTTCACGTGTTTCAAGGATGCGAATATTTGTGATGCTGATTTTTTCCTTCGCTAAATAACCGGTTATTTCTGAAATCACACCAGGGTAATCGGGCACATCGACATACAAATCATAAAATGCTGGTATCGCGCCTTTTTCTTTTTGTGGCAACCCGTCGCGAAACTGCTTTGCCTGTTTAAAATAATCGAAAATAGCGGCACTATTTTCCTTTTCCAGTAAGGATTTAACCCCATTCATTTCATCCAGCCACTGATTAAGCAGTTTAATTAATATTTCACGGTTGTGCAGCAAAATATCTTTCCACATTGCCGGGCTGCTTGAGGCTATACGTGTGATATCCCTAAATCCGCCTGCAGCGAGACGGGGGATGAGACCTTCTGCCTCTGATAATTTTTCAGTTTGCCTGACAATCGATGCGGCGATAATATGGGGAAAATGACTGACTATCCCTGTAAGATAGTCATGATTTCCAGGTGTGACGGTTAGAAATTTGGCATTTGTTCCGATTAACCATTCTTTCAATGTTTCAAGTTTTGTATCTTCTATATGTTCTTCTGGAGTTAACAGATACAAGGCATTTTCAAATAAAATTTCTTTAGCAGCCGTAACACCGCTTTTATGTGAACCAGCCATTGGATGGCCACCTATAAAGGTAATTCCCTTCTGCTTTAAGCTAGTGGCACTTTCAACAATTCTGCCTTTTGTACTGCCTGTATCTGTCACGATTACTTCTGAATTAAGCGGAAGTTCAGATAACAACTGGATAATTTCCTTCGTTTCGTTTACAGGTACTGCAATAATGATTAATTCAGCATCAATGGCACCATCACAAATATTTTCCGCAATATCATCAATGACTCCGAGCATTTTTGCAAGTATTGCCTGTTCAGGATTTATATCAAATCCTACAATCACTGCTTCATTATGTTCTTTCTTGATACATAATGCTAAGGAACCACCAATTAATCCTAAGCCAATAACAAAAACCCGGCCTTTCAATATAAATCCCCCTAGTTAGAGAGAACTGCTCGCCTCAGTTCGCTTCTAGATATTCGCTCAATGCCTTAAGGACACCTTCATTTTGTTCAGAAGAGCCCACCGTAATTCTTACCGCTGTAGGGAAACCAAGAGCTTTTCCGGAGCGTACGATATATCCCCGTGCTTGTAAATATTGAAAAACCTCATCCCCATCAGCTTTAATATCAATTAAAATAAAATTAGTCTGGGTAGGGTAAAATTCAAGATGATGCTTCTCGCAGAATTTATAAAACTGTGCCAGACCCTGTCTGTTTTTTTCTTTGCAAACTTCGACAAATTCCTGATCCTTGATCGCTTCACTCGCTGCTAATTGACCTAAAGTATTCACATTAAATGGTTCCCTTGCAGGTTCAAGTGCTTTGATGATGGCACGGTTCGCCACCCCATACCCAACCCGTAGTGCAGCAAGTCCATATATTTTAGAAAAAGTTCTAAGCACAATTAGGTTTTCATACTTACGTGTTAAACTGATTGCATTATAGTAATCTTCCGCGACTACATATTCAAAATACGCTTCATCAAGTACGACGAGGATATGTGACGGCACCTTTTCTAAGAATAGAATTAATTTATTTCTTGGGATATATGTACCCGTAGGATTATTTGGACTACAGAGCCATATGATGTTCGTAGTCTCGTCAATTGCCTCAAGCATGGCATCTAAATTATGGTCTCCGTTGACAAGAGGGATCTCCTTAATAATTGCCCCCTCAATCAAAGCATTGTGCTTATATTGAGAAAAGGTTGGGGTTGCCATAATGGTACTGGCCATCGGGTGCAGTAGCGCCCTTGAAATAATTTGAATTAGGTTATCTGAGCCATTCCCTAATATTATTTCGTCCTCATCAACCTGTAAAAACGCTGAAAGTGTCTCTCTTAAATGAGTAGCGTAACCATCAGGATAAAGTGCCAAACTTGTTTGATATGATTGAAGGGCTGAAAGTGCTTGTTCTGAGCATCCAAAAGGATTTTCATTAGATGCAAGCTTAACAATACGATCCAATTTAAATTGTTTTTTGACTGCCTCAATTGATTTTCCTGGTTGATAGGGTGTCAGTGTTAATAACTGCTCTTTCCATCTCATTTTCCCCACTCCATTCGTTCTGATTGTCATATTTTTTTAAGCATAAGATATTTTTATTATACCAAATTACTGCCAAGGTCTGGCCTTAATACCTTTGCTTCCTTTAAATATACATGAACAATCTTTTCCTGCGCTATTTCTGTATCCACATGCATCATAATTCTAATGCACATCTTCAAAGCATTCGGAACAGGTATTTCCCGCATACACATGACAGGTACATATGTCCATTCAGCAAAATTCCGCAATGCCTTTGCCGGAAATGCAGCATTAATATCTTCGGTGGTTGAAATTAATACGGAGGCGACGGAATCTGGTTGAATATGATTAACCTCAATTAATTTAGCCAAAAGCTCCTCTGTGGCAGAAACAATAGCTTCTTCAGTATTTTCGTTAACCGTCGTTGCTCCCCTCACCCCTCTGATCATGATAAATCCCCCTTGTACTAAAAACTTTTAAGCTCTTTTAATAAAACTTCTTCGGATAATTCCTGAAGCATTGGCTGCCCCACTTTATCTAGTAACACAAATCGAATAGACTCGCCAACGGACTTCTTATCCTGTTTCATTTTGGCAATCAGCCTATCAAGAGATAGCTGTTCGGGTATGTTTGTTTTATATCCTAATGTTGTAACCCAATCGATAAATTCTTCTAAATGAAACGATAGCCCAAGAAGTTCATTGCTTAATTTTAAAGCGAAAATCATCCCGATCATAACTGCTTCACCATGGGTGAAATTTCCATATCCCATTTCTGATTCAATTGCATGTCCAAGCGTATGCCCAAAATTCAAATAAGCACGGATTCCAGTTTCTCTTTCATCTTGTGAAACAAAATTATTTTTAATTCTTATACCTTTTACCAAAGAATCCGATAATGGCTCAAACGTTAAAGTTTTCAAATCATGAACATTCGTTGTTAACCAATGAAAAAAATTAGGATCTGCAATAAGTGCATGTTTAATAACCTCTGCAAACCCAGAACGAATTTCTTGGATTGGCAGCGTTTTTAACAGTTCTAGATCATAAAATACAGCTTCTGGTTGATAAAAAGCACCAATCATATTCTTTCCAAGCGGATGATTGATGGCAACTTTCCCGCCGACAGCACTATCATGAGCTAGGATGGTAGTGGGGACTTGAATAAAAGGGATCCCTCTCATATAGGAAGCAGCTACGAAGCCTGACAAATCCCCAACCGCACCACCGCCAAAAGAAATAATGACAGATTTTCGATCAAGATGATTCTCAAGTGCTATTGATAGAGCCTCATAATAAACTTCAAAGGTTTTTGCCTTTTCGCCGCTAGGTGCTGTAAAAATAACGGGATTCCACGGTTTTAGAACAAGCTGCAGCTTTTCAAGATGCAACTTACCAACAGTTTCATCAGTAATAATTAATATTCTTGTAAGTTTGGTAAAATGATTGGTTAAAAAAGTACCAAGTTCTTTTCTTATCCCTTCACCAACAAAGACATGATACTTTTTCGACTCTGTTTGGATTTGTACGGTTTCCATTAAAACTCCCTCGCATATTCTCGCTGCCTATTTATTTCATCGGCAAATGTATTAAAACGGTCACTGTAAAATTGTTCAACAAGCTCGTTCGCAAGTTCCCAGGCTACTACATGCTCCGTAACAACTGCTGCAGCAGGTACTGCACAGCTGTCAGAACGTTCGACACTCGCTGCAAACGGCTCTTTCGTTTCGATATCAACACTCATTAATGGTTTATATAGTGTCGGGATTGGTTTCATTACGCCTCTAACCACAATTGGCATCCCCGTAGTCATTCCGCCTTCAAATCCTCCCAGCCGGTTTGTCTTACGGTAATACCCTCTCTCCTTATCCCAGGCAATCTCATCATGTACTTCACTTCCGGGTTTCCTTGCTGCTTCAAATCCAATTCCGATTTCCACACCTTTAAAAGCGTTTATACTCATTATTGCTGCTGCTAATTTTCCATCTAATTTACGATCGTAATGAACATAGCTTCCCACTCCAGCCGGCATTCCTGTCACAATAACCTCAACAACACCGCCAATAGAGTCGCCATTTTTCTTTGCTTCATCAATAGCATTCATCATATCCTGCTCTACATTTGTGTCTGCCACCCTTACGGGAGAATTTTCTGTCCGTTGCTTTATGGCCTCTACCGTTAGGGAAGGATCTACATTGGCCTTTATTCCGCCAATTTCTACTACATGTGAAACTAGTTCAATGCCAACAAGGGATAAAAGCTTCTTGGCAACAGCACCAGCTGCTACTCTAACGGTTGTCTCTCGTGCTGAAGATCGTTCTAGAACATTTCTCATATCCCGATGTCCATATTTAATGGCACCATTTAAATCGGCATGTCCTGGTCTTGCCCGTGTTACCTTACGCTTTATTTCATCCTCTTGTCCTTCTTCTATCGCTTCAATACCCATTATAGTTGTCCAATGCTTCCAGTCATTGTTTTTCACTACTAGAGCAATTGGGGATCCTAGTGTTTTTCCATGACGTACACCAGATACAATTTCTGCTGAATCTTTCTCAATTTGCATGCGTCTTCCACGGCCATAGCCCTTTTGACGTCTTTCCAACTCTTCATTTATATCCGCAGCCGCAAGCGGCATTCCAGCTGGCAGACCTTCTAAAATTGTTGTTAGCTGTGGCCCATGGGATTCACCAGCAGTTAAATATCTCATTCCCATTCTCTTTCCCCCTTCAACTCATTAAAGAATTATGTATCAATATATCATATCACGCTCAATAAACATAGTATAATAATTCAGAAAATAGCGGGAAAATTTTTGTATACGATTACAGAAAAAGGCACTTGTATGGTTCCATACAAGTGCCTTTTTACTGTTAAATTAATAAATCCATTCGTTTACTAATTTAGAATACTCAACTACTCCAGTATCTTTAAAAAACAAGCCGATTTCCCGCTCTGCGCTTGCAGGTGAATCAGAACCATGAATAACATTTTTACCAACTGTTAATCCAAAATCACCGCGAATCGTACCAGGTGCCGCATCCTTTGGATTAGTAGAGCCCATCATTTGCCTAGCCGTTGCGATGACATTTTCACCTTGCCAAACCATTGCGAAAACAGGGCCGGATGTAATGAAATCTACTAATTCACCAAAGAATGGTCGTTCCTTGTGCTCTCCATAATGTTCTTCAGCAAGTTCAGTTGGGATGCTCATTAATTTAGCTCCAACCAATTGGAAGCCCTTTCTTTCAAATCTTGCAACGATTTCTCCAATTAAATTACGCTGTACGCCGTCCGGTTTTACCATTAAAAAAGTTTTTTCCATGAATTCCACCCCTAAATGATTATGTATATTGATTGTTTCAAGAGAACAATCCATGGAAAATGGTATCACTTTTTCGAATATTTAGCAACATTGAAAAGCTTATGATACCTGTTCTTGGTTTAAAGACATATGTAAGCTAGAATTTTCGTCTGCCAATATATTTTGCAATATCACGAAGTGTTTTTTTTGCTTTATTATCTGGTAATTCTTCTAATACAGCTAAAGCTTTATCTAAATAGTGATCACTCAGAGCAAATGACTTTTCGATTGCACCTGTCTGTTTTATAAGGGAAATTATTTTTAAAATATCATCAGGAGCCATATTCTCATGAACCTTTTCAATTTCCCTACGAATCTCGTCATTTTCCATTGCAAAAAGGGCTGGAGCCGTAATATTCCCTTGTAAAAGATCACTTCCTGCTGGCTTCCCTAATGCCTTTTCGGTAGAGGTGAAATCCAAAATATCATCGATAATTTGATAGGACATTCCCACGAAATACCCAAAACGGAAAAGCTTTTTATGGAAGGACTCTTCAACCCCTGCAGCAATTGCACCTAATTGGCAGCTGACAGCAATTAACAAGGCTGTTTTCCTCTTAATTCTACGAAGATAATCCCGAAGGTTTTGATTAAAACGGTATTTGTCTTTTATCTGCTGAATTTCCCCCAAAGTCACTTCAACGATCGTATTTGCTAAAATTTTATGGGCAGCAGGTTTTTCGATATTTGTCATTAATTCTAATGCAAGGGCAAAAACAAAGTCGCCGGTATACATCGCGATTTTATTATCCCATTTTGATTTAACTGTTGGCTGGCCTCTGCGAAGATCAGCATCATCGATTACATCATCATGGACAAGAGATGCCATATGAATTAATTCGAGGGCAACAGCAACATTTTTTATCACATGTATATCATAATGACCAAATTTACCCGCAAGCAAAACAAAAACAGGACGAATTCTTTTTCCTCCGGCTTGTAATGTATGCATTGATGCTTGTTTCAAAAGAAGAGACTCAGGTTGGATTGTCTCTTCCAACTCTTTTTCGATTATGTTAATATCCGAATTCAAAAATGAATACATCATTTTTAATTTCATTTGTATTCACCCAGCTTTTCATCCTGTCTTCAATTTCAATGTATTAATTTTTTTTGCCAATATGAACAGCGGCCGCACCGCCACTATACGGTTTGAATTTCACATCTTTAAAGCCCGCTTGTTGAAACATTTTGGCAAGCTCCCTCATTCCCGGAAAATCACGTGCTGATTCATGAAGCCAGGCATATTCTCTATAGCTCTTTGCTAACAATTTTCCAAACAACGGCATAATAAAACGAAAATAAAAAAAATATAGCTGTTTATAGCCGATTAAAGTAGGCTGTGATGTCTCAAGACAGACAGCAATACCACCCGGCTTTACTACCCGATGCATTTCTTTTAATACCTGCATGTAATCGGGGACATTTCTTAATCCAAAGCCAATCGTAACATAATCAAAGCTATTATCAGGAAAGGGCAGTTCCATTGCGTTGCCGTGGATTAATTTTACCTGCCGAAGCCCCAAGCCTTTAACCTTTTCAATTCCGACATTCAACATATTTTGGCTAAAATCTAACCCAGTCACTTCACCTGTCGGACCTACTGCTTCTGCTAAAGCAATTGTCCAATCGGCCGTTCCGCAGCAAACATCGAGAGCTTTTGAACCAGGCAGAACATTCATTCTTTTCATGGTGTCCTTCCGCCACTTGATGTGCTGCTGAAAACTAATAACTGAGTTCATTTTATCATAGTTATCAGATATCTTCTCAAACACATTGTGAACGCGCTGTTCTTTCGATTGCTGCATTTTTTTACCCTTCTTCCACAAAAGTTTTTGCATATGGCTGGTATTGATTCAACGACAACGTAATCCTTTTTTCAAGTAAATCATTAAAATAGGGAAGCTGTTTTACTCCTTTTTCAATCACTTGTTTTGAAAGTTCTAGATAATGGTCGCAAATCTGTAATAAATGATTTCGCTGCTCACCTGATAATTCTTTCAATTTTGTTTCATTACCAGGGAAGATAATATTCTTCAAGGATTCAAACAATATGGAGCTTTCCGAATGAAAATATTGCTTTTTTTCATTTAGTAACCGTTTAAAAAATAAAAAATTAGCAATAAAATCATTCCATATATCTACTTTAAAATAATCGGAGAACTTTGTAAGTAAGGAACTTTCAATCCTCTTAATACTATTCATCAGTTTTTCTATTCCCTCAAGATTACATTGGTAAATAAAAATCTTATTTTCGTTGACTTCTTTTACCCCTTTTGAAAGTGATTTAATCATCATTATATCTTCTGAATCGGCAAGAAGTTTATAATATAAGCCGCTAAAATAATCCCCGGCGAGAACTGTTAATTGACGATTTTTTTCATCTTTTGATTCATTGGAAATATGTTCATGGGTATCAAGGGCAATTTGAATTAACATAGTTGATAAAGCATAGTTCTGGATATCACGAAATGACAATTCAAGCCGATCCATTATTGAGATGAGGATAAGAAGCTTATCTTCGTCAATAATAGGGGTTTCAATGTGATCGAGCAAGTATGAATCAAAAACCTTTTTCTCGATTTGCCCCCTAATAATTGTAAATTTCTGTCGAATATCCTGCAATCTAATCACCCTTGCTTCCACGAAGTAATATCCTATGTATTTTTATTTGCCGATAGGAAAGTAAAACTTTCCAATCAGGCATAAGTGCAACTACGCCTCTGTCTTCGCCTAACGGCTTGCCAATCGGCGAGTTTTCTTTATCTTTTGGAAAGAAAAATTCATGCCCATGATATAAAGAAAATCATAGTCTAATTTCTTTAACACAAGACAGACAACATTATATCATAAAAGGCATCCTATGGGCAGGAATTCACAAAATAATCATCACTATACGACTTTGACTTATTACATGCTGATTAGAAAAGCCCTGCTTATTTCTTCATTTCACTTTCTAATTCACCAAATTGGGTGAGAATTTTTGCGTCTCCCCTAATTTTGATTGCTGAAGTATGCTCCGTAAATTGAGCAATTAGTACCTCACCCTTATCAAGCTTTTCTGAATGATGGAATCTTGTATCTGTACCTCTAGTTAAACCGATTACACTGACACCATCTTCAATGGCTTTAATGACCACATAATCATTATTTTGCTGATTGCGCTTTTCCAATATTATCACTCCAAATATGTTAGAAATAATCAACACTACTATTTTATTAAGGAAAGCACCTCAGAACGAGCAATTGCATCATCTGCAAAAACGCCGCGAACTGCAGTAGTAACTGTTTTTGAGCCCGGCTTTTTTACACCGCGCATCGTCATGCACATATGCTCTGCTTCGACCACAATCATAACCCCATGAGGCTCTAGCTTTTCCATCATACTGTCTGCGATGGTCGAGGTAATCCGTTCTTGAAGCTGCGGTCTTTTGGCAACTGCTTCAACAGCCCGCGCTAATTTACTTAAGCCCGTAACACGACCGTTTTGCGGAATATAGGCCACATGTGCTTTTCCAAAGAATGGGACGAGATGATGTTCACACATCGAATAAAACGGAATATCTTTCACTAAGACTAACTCTTCATGATCTTCACTAAAAATAGTCTCAAAATGCTGCTTTGGATCCTCATTTATTCCGCTAAATACTTCCTCATACATTTTTGCAACTCTTTTTGGTGTATCAAGCAGACCTTCACGATTTGGATCTTCACCGATTGCTTCTAATATTAAACGCACCGCCTCTTCAATTTGGGCACGGTTCACTTCTATCATAATGAATACCTCCTAGAGTATATCTATCAAGTATAGACGACAAATACATATTAGCACAATCCTTTCTTTACAGGCAAAAAACAAAATTCTTTTTCATCCTGTGGATTATGAAAAAGCAAAAAGGCCATGGAATATTCCCATGACCTTTTTGCTTTAGCAATCGCTTAAAGCAATAATTTATGTAATTATTTTACTGCGTCTTTAAGCGCCTTACCTGGTTTGAAAGCTGGAACCTTGCTAGCAGCGATTTCGATTTCTTCACCTGTTTGAGGGTTACGACCTTTACGTGCCGCGCGCTCGCGTACTTCAAAGTTACCAAAACCAATTAATTGTACTTTATCACCATTTTTTAAAGCATCTAAAATCGCATCAAAAACAGCATCAACTGCTTTTGTAGCGTCCTTTTTTGAAAGCTCGCTAGCTTCAGCAACTGCATTAATAAGTTCTGTCTTGTTCATGCCATTCACCTCCTCCCAAAGAATTGATCAAGATTCGTAAATAAGATTACTTATCTACATTTCTAAACAATTTTTCTAATTTCTATACGTCATAGCGCGTTTTTATTACCAATTTAGTACATATCGACTTTTTAAGTGACATAATTCTATTTTTAATAAAAACCCTTATGAATATAAGGTTCCAAGCACTACAACGTAATTCTGTTAAAAGATTATCATAATCAATTCAGCATAGCAAGAAGATTTCATGAAATTATGGTAATCTTTTCTTTCGTTCGACAAAATTCTACTATTTTGGGCTATTTTGGTTAAAATATTGTCACAAAAATAAAAAAAGACTCCAATTGGGAGTCCGAAAATCTATAGTATAATGGCAATTAAGCCGCCTGAACCTTCGTTTATGATTCTCTCTAAAGTTTCTTTTAATTTATATCTTGCATTTTCCGGCATCAAGGAAAGCTTGGCTTGGATCCCCTCACGGACAATGGAACTTAGGCTGCGCCCAAAGATATCAGAATTCCAAATCGATAATGGATCATCCTCGAAGTCCTGCATTAGGTAGCGGACAAGCTCCTCACTCTGTTTTTCCGTGCCAATTATAGGGGCAAATTCCGATTCGACATCAACCTTAATCATGTGAATCGATGGCGCTACTGCTCTTAACCTAACTCCAAACCTTGCACCTTGGCGAATGATTTCCGGTTCTTCAAGGCTCATATCAGAAAGAGTTGGTGAGGCAATCCCGTAACCAGTCTGTTTCACCATTTTTAAGGCATCTGAAATGTGATCATATTCTGCTTTTGCATGGGCAAAATCCTGCATAAGTTCAAGAAGATGATCTTTCCCTCTGATTTCTATCCCAACAATTTCTTTTAAAATATCATCATATAATTCATCTGGGGCAAGCAAATCGATTTCTGCAACACCTGAACCCATTTCTATCCCTGCTAAGCCCGCTCGCTCAATAAAATCAAAGTCACTAAACTGCTGGACTACACGATCAACATCTCGTAATCTCTTGATGTCTTTTACTGTATCCTTTACAGCCTCTTGATAGCTTTCACGAAGCCAATGGTTTTCTCTCAGTACCATTACCCAGCTTGGAAGGTTGACATTAACTTCAAGTACTGGGAACTCGTAAAGTGCCTCGCGAAGAACATTGAGGACATCACTGTCACGCATGCTTTCAACACTCATTGCAATTACAGGAATATCATATTTTTCAGCTAAACTTGATCTTAGGGTTTCAGTGCTAGGGTGGTATGGCTGTGCACTGTTAACAACCATGATAAATGGTTTGCCAACTTCCTTCAGTTCATCAATCACTCTTTCTTCCGCTTCAATATAGTTACTTCGAGGAATCTCTCCGATTGTTCCATCCGTTGTGACGACTACCCCTATTGTGGAATGTTCCTGGATTACTTTTCTAGTTCCAATCTCGGCCGCTTCGTGAAACGGTATAGGTTCTTCGTACCAAGGTGTATTAATCATTCTCGGTCCATTTTCATCCTCATAGCCTTTAGCACCCGGTACAGTATACCCAACACAGTCAACCAGTCTGATATTAACATTAAGGCCCTCATCGACATGAACAGTTGCTGCCTGATTTGGCACAAATTTCGGCTCGGTTGTCATGATTGTTTTTCCGGCTGCACTTTGCGGTAGCTCATCTTGTGCCCTTGATCTCTCCGCCTCACTGTTTATATTCGGTAAAACAACAAGCTCCATAAATTTTTTAATAAAAGTTGACTTTCCTGTTCGTACTGCTCCTACTACTCCTAAATAAATATCGCCGCCTGTTCTTTCGGCAATATCTTTAAAAATATCGACCTTTTCCAAGTGATCCCCTCCTGATCATAGAGTAAAGTGGGATAATTTCATCCATATTAGGTATTTTTGGACAGTATATGTTTATGACGTTGTCCTATCTTGTTATGACACTTTTCTAAAATTTTTTACCCCCTTATTAAAAATTCGTAAGGTACACTGATATCTGTAATTCGCTGAACATATGAATTTATGGAGGGTTTCTAACTATGGACACTGGAATAGAAACCCCAAAATGTCCATATCACGATATTATTTTTCAACATAAAAAAACCCTTCTCCTACAATATATTTCTAAGGA
>NZ_JBALPG010000082.1:0-27831 GCF_036965245.1 Neobacillus drentensis | reverse complement strand
TTTTAAAACATATTAAACGATGAAATATATTTATAAATGACTTTGTCAAATTATTGACACTTTTTATAGGAGTAAATACCGAGAAAATATAGAAAAATGCAATACCATTTTGTACAATTAACTTCATGGGGGGATTAATAATGGAAAAAGACGTGAAAATATTAGTTGTTGACGATGAAGAAAGAATTCGTCGTTTATTAAAAATGTATTTAGAGCGTGAAGAATATATGATTGATGAAGCAGAGGATGGAAATGAAGCTTTAACAAAAGCATTTGCAAATGATTATGATGTCATTTTGCTTGATCTAATGATGCCTGGTAAGGATGGAATTGAAGTTTGTCGTGAATTAAGAGAAAAAAAGGCTACTCCTGTGATTATGCTAACGGCTAAAGGGGAGGAAATCAATCGTGTTCAGGGCTTTGAAGTCGGGACGGATGATTATATTGTCAAACCATTTAGCCCGCGGGAAGTAGTTTTGCGTGTAAAAGCTCTGTTAAGAAGATCATCACAAACGAGCTATTTGCAAACCGAAACGACAACGAAGGATGTCATTGTCTTTCCGCACTTAACAATAGACAATGATGCACATAGGGTTATGGCAGATGGTAAGGAAGTAAGCTTAACACCTAAAGAATATGAATTGCTTTATTTCTTGGCAAAGGCACCGGATAAAGTATTTGATCGCGAACAATTACTGAAAGAGGTATGGCATTATGAATTCTTCGGTGATTTACGAACGGTTGATACACACGTAAAACGTTTACGTGAAAAATTAAATAAGGTGTCTGAACAGGCAGCGAGAATGATTGTAACGGTTTGGGGAGTAGGTTACAAATTTGAGGTAGTAAATGAATGACCTTTTTACGGAGTGTTGTAGGTAAACTGTGGTTTACTATTATTTTTTTAGTATCATTTGTTCTGTTTATCTTAACAGTTATGCTCCTGGAATTTTTCCAAAACGACAACATTATTCAAACGAAAAAAGACTTGACCAATACGGCTGAAAAAATTGCATATGTTTTGGAAGAACATCCCGATAAATTCTCACTTGGATTAGAAATATCTTGGGAATTTATCGATAAAGTGACAAATGTAGTTGTTGTAAAAAATGAGGATGAAGTCTATTATTCTCCAAATACCAACAAGAAAATAAAATTATCCATCCAGGATATAAAAAAAGATCCTGAATTAGCACAGATATTTCAAAATAACAAAACGGTTGAAAAGATTTCTGACCTTTCAACAAAAAAGGATAATAAGGATGCGAACTATTCCATAATAGGCGTTCCGTTGCATCTTCCGGATGGAGAAAATGGAGCTGTATTTATTTATCAATCATTAGAAGAAATGCAGGAAACATCACATTCGACAACAAGGTTTATTTTACTTGTTGCCGGAGTCGCCATAATTTTAACAACTATTTTTGCCTTCTTTTTATCTACCCGTATTACAGCCCCGTTAAGAAAGATGAGGGAGGCAGCCTTTGAAGTGGCACGAGGGAAATTCGATACGAAAGTCCCAATCCTAACTCATGATGAAATTGGGGAGCTTGCGACGGCCTTTAACCAAATGGGCAGGCAATTAAAGTTCAATATGAATGCCCTAAGCCAGGAAAAAGAACAACTATCTAGTATCTTAAGCAGTATGGCTGATGGGGTAATTACTTTTAATCGGGATGGTACTATTCTTATCACGAATCCTCCTGCGGATCGCTTTCTGCAATATTGGTATTATGAAAAAGGGGGATTCGGTTCAGATTCAGAATCTATTCCTTCACAGGTGATGGATCTTTTTCAAAAGGCAGTAGATACAGAAAAAGAACAAATTGGTGAAATATCACTTCAAGGCCGTCATTGGGTTATTTTGGTTAGTCCTTTATATAGTAACCAATTTATTCGAGGAGCAGTAGCCGTTCTGAGGGATATGACAGAGGAAAGACAATTGGATAAAATGAGGAAAGACTTCATTGCCAATGTTTCCCATGAACTTAGAACACCTATTTCCATGTTACAAGGCTACAGTGAAGCGATTGTTGATGATATTGCAGAATCGCAGGAAGAGAAAAAAGAAATGGCAAAGGTCATCTATGATGAATCATTGCGAATGGGGCGGCTCGTAAATGAATTGCTCGATCTTGCCCGAATGGAAGCTGGGCATATACATCTATCCATGGAAGATGTGAACCTTTCTACTTTCATTAATCGGATTATCCATAAGTTTCAAGGATTGGCAAGAGACAATGAAATCTTATTGAAAACTGAAATCGAAAATGGAGTTTCAACGTTTTTATTTGACCCAGATCGAATTGAACAAGTTCTGACGAATTTAATTGATAATGCGATAAGGCATACCCCAAGAGGTGGAACTGTTAAATTAACAGTAACTTCCGAAGACAAGGGGATAAGGATAGAAGTAAAAGATTCCGGATCCGGTATACCTGAGGAAGACTTACCATTTGTTTTTGAACGCTTTTATAAAGCAGATAAAGCAAGGACTCGTGGGAGAGCCGGAACAGGATTAGGGTTGGCCATTGCGAAAAATATTATTGACGCCCATCATGGCCATATTTCTGTTCAGAGTAAAATGGATCTTGGAACGACATTTTCCTTCCTGCTTCCACGAAAAAAGTAAAATAAAGATATATTTTGCCGATAGTTCTTGATTCACGAGGAACAATTTAAGGTTCATCCAGTCTCTGGATGAGCCTTTTTGGCTATTTATTGTGTCTGGATATAAATGGATTTTTAGCTAATACCTTCCTTTTTGTCCTAAAAAAGTCTATATTTAAAAGGATGAAACTTTTTATACATATACATCGACTAATATTAATGAACGGGGAGGGGAATTGATGGACTCCGTTTTCGATGAGCTATATCAAAAATATCATCATGACGTTTTTCAATTTCTATTTTATATGGTTAGAAATAAAGAACAGGCTGAAGATCTTGCTCAAGAAGTCTATATTCGAGTTTTTAAATCTTATCATCGTTTTGAAGGTAAAAGCAGTGAAAGAACATGGCTATTTTCGATTGCAAGGAATGTTGCTATCGACTTTTTCCGTAAACAAAAGGGCTGGAAGGAAAGAATGCTTGAAAAATTTGATTGGTCAACGAATCAAGTAAAGAATGAGTATCCGATACCAGAAGAAATTACCGTACAAAAAGAAGAGATCAGGTGGATTTACAAATGTCTTGAGTTTTGTACGCTGGATCAGCGGTCTGTTATTATTTTACGCTATTTACAGGATTTATCCATTGCTGAAACCGCCCAGGCTTTAGGCTGGACGGAAAGTAAAGTAAAAACGACACAGCACCGGTCCTTGAAGGTCTTGAAGAAGCATATGGAAATGTTTTTTGAAAAGGAGGGATTAAGTAGTGAAAAAGTCAGAGTGGAGCGATAATGAGCTCGAAGAATTATTAAGACAAATGCCCAAAGTAAGAGATCATCGCGATCCTCATGACATTTACCAAAACATATTTTTAAAAAAGCGCAAAACGAAATCATGGCTCTTACCGGGTATGGCTGCTGCAGCTGCATTCCTTCTATTTATCATCCTAGTACCTAAATTAATGGGTGGGACAAATTTTTCCTATGATAGGGCTCAAGAGGAAAAATCTTCAATAACCAATAAAAAAATGGAGCTTTCTGATAGGGAATCAACAATAGCCTTGAAAAAAGATGAATCTTCTGCGAAGGAACAGGCATATTCGGAAACGGAACAATCAGACTTAATCAAATCAGAGAGCATGAAAACAGCCATTTACGAGGATGAACTTGGAAATGGAACTGTATTCACCTATTGGATTCCAGATCCGCAAGCTCAAATACTAATTCCTATATCAACGATCGTTAATGATACTCAAGAACAATCTTGGCTTTCTCTTTACACGAAGACCATGGCGAATTTAAAAGAAGAAGAATGGGGCTTATCAAATTTCTATCCCTTAAATGCGACAATGGAGCTTGATAAAAGTAATAGCAGCGTGTTGGTCAATGTTCCTGCCAACCATCAGTACGGGCAAGGGTCAGCCAATGAAACAATTTTTATGAATGTATTAAAAAAGGATATTTCCTCTAATAGTAATTTGAAGAAAATAAAGTTTTCAACAAATGGTGAACCAGGAATACAGTTTGGGAATTTTGGAAGGATTGAAGAAGTGGATGTGACTCCAGAGAAAAAACATGCCATTTTATTTTATTATACTTTTGGCAGTGACATACCATTCTTAACACCATCCGTAGATACTTATGGCGATGTTAATACTGCCTTTGAGGCAATGAAAAAAGATCAACCTTTACAGGGATTAAAAAGTTCACTCATACCTTTTCAGCCGATAACAGATATTTCCGTTATTGACAAAACATTATTTTTATCATTTAAAGGAATTTCTGATCTTAAAGATGATCAACGTACTTTATCTTCATTTGAGGCATTGCTACTGACAGCAAAGGAATTTGGACTAGAAAAAGTAGTCGTTAAGGATTCAGCCGTACCATTTATCGGCCCATTCGATTTATCAAAAGAGAACAAGGTGCCAGTAGCGCCAAATTTGCGTAAAATTCAATAACTAAAAAAATCAACCCATCCCGGTTGATTTTTTTATGAATAAAATACTAAATTACTCCAAAATATAACATGTATGCTCAGTTCATTCCCCCGAAGGAAGGAAAATGTTCTAAACGAGAACAAACGAACATATGGTGTGGAGGGGAGGACAAGTTATAGAAGGAGGAATAGAAAGAATGCGTGATTACATAAAAAGGTTTTTAATCGCCATAATTATGGCGGTTTGTGTCAGTTTATTATTTTTAGGCGGAAAACATTCGGAAGCTGCGGGTTTACAGGAACAAAAAGAAATGAATGATCACTGGATTTGGCCGGCTGACGGTGTCATTTCCGATACATATGGAACAAGGCAAGGCAAACATAAAGGAATCGATATAGCGGGAAAATTGGATACTCCTGTGCTGTCTGTTGAAGATGGAGTGGTAGTTAAGTCCTATTATTCTAATACATATGGAAATGTGGTTTTTTTAAAACACCCTAGTAATTATGTAACCGTTTATGCTCATTTAAACAAGCGGACAGTAACAGGAGGTCAAATGATTAAACAAGGTGATGAAATCGGAAAAATGGGAAGAACAGGACAAGCTACTGGAATACATCTTCATTTTGAATCGCACCAATTAGAATGGAGATATGATAAGAAATATGCAATGGATCCAGAAAAGTTGCTGGGTAAGACTAATGTTGGCGAATACGTCCAGGGCGGCATTGCTAGTATCAGTGATAATGTGTTAGTGGCAAGTTCCCATCTTCAATCGCAAACATCACAAACAAGTAGTTCACCAGCAATGGTAAAATACACCGTTAAACTTGGGGACACATTGTACTCAATTGCACAGAAACAAAATATTTCTGTAACTAGAATAAAAGAAATAAACAATCTAACTTCTGATCTCATTAAGCCCAACCAAATTTTAATTGTTCAATAATATTCTGGAAACCCGCTGAACTTTATGTGTTAGCGGGTGTTTATATTATTTAATAAAAAGTTACAAAAAAAGCACATGGCAAATCTTTTACTTAACAAAAGGATATTTCTTTTAGTATAATAAAATTATAATTTAATATCGATCTATCTTCGGGGCAGGGTGAAATTCCCGATCGGCGGTATTAGAGCAATGCTCTTGAGCCCGCGAGCCTTTTTAGGCAGGATTTGGTGCGATTCCAAAGCCGACAGTATAGTCTGGATGGGAGAAGATGGAGGTTCTGCAGACGTTCAAAAATTGTTGTTATATGAACGTTTATTAAGTGTACCTTTGTAAACTCCCTCAAGTAAACATTCTTGGGGGATTTTTTATTATTTTATTACATCGGTATTTAAATATTGCTGAACCTCTCTTCCTAACATGATGGATCAAAAAGGAGAGAGGAAAATGAAGAAAAAAAAGACCACAAAGGTAAAGGTAATGGTGTCAATTGGAATGTTTAGCAGTATCGCATTTCTTTTAATGCTATTAAATTTCCCACTGCCGTTATTCCCTAATTTCTTGTTTGTCGATTTCAGCGACATTCCAGCGTTAATAGCCGCATTAATTTTTGGGCCAATTGCAGGAATATTAGTTGAGTTATTTAAAAATGTTCTAAATTATATTGCGATAGGAAGCCCAACAGGAATTCCAGTTGGTCATATAGCCAATTTCTTAGCGGGAATTGTGTTTATCCTGCCAACTTATTTTGTTTATAATAAACTTAAAACTAAAAAGGGTATGACAATAGCGTTAATTGCCGGAACTGTTATAATGGCCGTTGTAATGAGTGTATTAAATTACTTCTTCATTTTCCCTGCCTATACAGTTCTCATGGGTATTCCGGATAAGCGCAATCTAGTAGTACCTGCTATCTTACCGTTTAACATCCTAAAAGGAGTTATCATGTCTACGATCTTTATGCTTCTGTTTATTCGGATGCAGGCATGGGTTAATAAAATTACAACCGTAAAAGGTGCATAGAACAAGCAGCAGGGGCCGCTCAACATCAGGCTCCTGCTGTTTTTTGATGAAATGAAAATTACTATCCTTTCCGGCATAGATGCAACTAAACCTCTGTCTTTCCCCTTAGGATCGTGAGTTTTTTCATTAATGGTAATAAATAAAAAAACCCCGCTTGTAAAAAGACGGGGGTAATTAGCTTAAGAATATTTTATTGACAAAATATTATTCGAATTTAGTTGGATTACCATCGAAAGGTTCGTCAGCAACTTTAATTGAATCAGTTGGGCAGCCTTCAAAAGCATCCATCATATCATCGATTAATACATCTGGAATTTCAACGATCCCTTCGTTTTCATCAAGAGTTACAAATGCAATCCCTTCATCATCATAATCATAAATATCTGGTGCTGCTGCGCCACATGCACCACATGCGATGCAAGTTTCCTTGTCAACAATCGTATACTTTGCCATGAAAAAAACCTCCCAGTAAAATAAAAAAAATTATTCTAACTCGTATCCCATAATAAAATGGAAACGTATTACTCATATCCTATTGTAAAACTGTATGGGCAACTTTTCAATAGAAAAATGCTTTTAAAACATGGGATAGTTTAGTTCAATTTCATAAACTTATGCATTTTAAGACAACAAGTTTCTTCATTTCATGGTAAAATAATAATAGAAAAAATGGAGAATTTGTCGATAAAATGTAGAAAAAGTGGTGGATCATAAATGCTGCAATTAGAAACCATCATTTTATTTTGTATTAAACAATTAAATAGTGAACGGACGATTTATTCCATCTATCACCTTTTAAATGGAAAAAAGTCATCACAAACCATCCAAGATGCTCATTTATTTTCGTTAAAGAAGTTTTTTGGGATCTATGAAAGTTTAACTAGAGAATCATTTGATGAAATCATTCAATCAATGATTAAAAAAAAGTGGATTGATCATAGCGGGGAACAACATTACCTATTAACATATTCAGGTAATTCAATTTTAGAAACCAACCCACCGCCAACCTATCTAAATGGCTGGAGTTATCATCCATTTACATCCTTGTTTTGGGAAAGATTTTCGTTATTTATTCAGGTTACTTCGAACCTTGTTTTTGGAGATACAAGATATGTACCTATTCAAAAAAACAATGATGTTCATCTATGGCTGAAATCTTCCTTAAAGGAACTCAATGTACCAAGGAAAGAGCTAGGCAATATCGTATACTCTGAGTTAATAGAATGTTTCAATATGACGAAGGAGATTAATCCCTCCATTCTAGTGTTTCGGTTAACTGGTTTTCAGCAAATTGGCCTAACACCACTACAAATAGTTAAAAAATTTAATATGAACATTCATGATTACCATATCGATTTTATTCATACACTTCATTATTTGATGCAAGCGATTAAATTGGAGCCAAGTGGTTTTCCTATGTTAACGATCCTAATCAAAGACTTTCATCAACAAGATGAATTGACACTTTCATCAAGGAAAACATGGAACCTATTAAATCAGGGGTATTCCCCAGATATGATTGCTAAATTCAGGCGTTTGAAATTAAGTACAATTGAAGATCATCTTGTTGAATTTGCTTTACATGTCGATCATTTCTCAATAGATCCTTATGTGGAAAAAGAATTACAAACAAAAATAGTAGAAATTTCACGGGAAATAGGGAAGAGGCAACTAAAGCTAATAAAGGACAAATTGAAGGCAGCAACATATTTTCAAATTAGGTTAGTGTTGGCAAAGTATGGTGGGGAATAATGGAATTAGAGAAACTTTTACAAAAGCACTTTGGTTATCATACATTTAAAACAGGACAAAAGGAAGTCATTTCATCGATTCTGTCCGGAAAGCATACATTGGCCATGCTTCCGACAGGAACCGGGAAATCTTTGTGTTATCAACTTCCGGGGCATATCCTAAAAGGTCAAATTTTGATCATTTCTCCACTTCTTTCCTTAATGCAGGATCAAGTAGAGCAATTTAAACGGTTTGGTGAAAAAAGGGTCATTGCGTTGAATTCATTTCTTTCTCCAACAGAAAGAAATAATGTACTTCGTCATTTGAAAGAGTATAAGTTCATCTTTATTTCCCCTGAAATGCTGCGGGTTCCTTTTATCATCAGGATGCTGCAGCAATTAACCATTTCGTTATTTGTGGTCGATGAAGCTCATTGTATATCACAGTGGGGCTTTGATTTTCGTCCGGATTATTCCAAGTTAGGAGACATACGTGAAAAGTTAGGGAATCCTCTTACACTTGCACTTACCGCTACAGCTACGAGAAAGGTACATGAAGACATAATAACTTCACTTGGACTTGAAGAAATAGTAAAAATAGAATCGTCGACTGATCGCCCTAATATTGCTTTTTATGTAGAAAAACTAGCAGATTACCACGATAAACAAAACCGGATAACTGATCTTGTTTCAAGGCTCCAAAAGCCAGGAATTATTTATTTTTCTAGTAAAAAGGCTGCAGAACATATGGCTGCATTACTAGATGAAAAAGGGATCTGTCAGGCAATGGCGTATCATGGGGGATTAGATCAAAATACAAGAATTTTAATTCAACAACAGTTTATTTATGACCAGTTGGATGTAATTTGCGCAACCAGTGCTTTTGGAATGGGCATAAACAAAGAAAATATTCGCTTTGTTATCCATTATCATATGCCGATGCAAATAGAATCCTATCTTCAGGAAATCGGCAGAGCAGGCCGTGATGGCAACCCAAGTGTAGCCATCCTATTATACTCACCTGGGGATGAACACCTTCCAATCCAGCTGGCAGAAGGAGAACTACCGTCGGAGCAGCAAATTGATTGGTTATTTGAAAAAGCAAAGAATGAGCAACTGATTAAGGATAACAGGATTGAATTAAGTTATCAATTAAGAGACCTTGGAGGCTTTTCAGAGATTCAGTGGAGAATTATCGAGGACTTTGTAATGAATCCACCCCAAAACGTTCGTTCCGCGGAAATGTTAAAGTTCACTATTAAGGAATTTGTAAAGGAAAGATTAGGAGTTAAGATCAACAATATTTTTCAAATGAAAAAATGGGTCGAGTCTACTTTGTGCAGACGTGAATTTATCTTACGATATTTTGATGAAGTACTGCCAAAAAAGGTGCCTTCATGCTGCGATCTTTGTGGACTGCAACTAAATGAGTATCTATGTAACGAAACAACACCACTGTTAAAAAAAGGTGAAGAGAAGTGGAAGGATTATCTTGCCAAAATATTAATCAATAGTGAGTTGAGTGAATGAAAAAGAAGTATAATGAAATAATCGCAAGTTTAACGGATAAAGAGTTGCTTTATCATCTATATTTAACACAAATCATTTTATTAGCCATCTCAATTATTTTAGGTTTTCTTTTATTTGACCATTTCTCGTATTTAAATCAAATCCATTTAGGAGAAATTGACATTATTGCTATCGGTATACCAGCAGGTTTTGCTGTTGTTATTATAGATATTGGATTAATGAAATGGCTGCCATCTTCCTATTATGACGATGGGGGATTGAATGAAAGAATTTTTAAAAATAGAAATGTTATTCATATTTTCGTAATTGCTCTTTTAGTTGCATTTAGTGAGGAATTACTTTTCCGAGGAATCATTCAAACAAAAGTGGGCCTTATCCTGGCCAGTATTATTTTTGCTATTATCCATTATCGTTATCTTTTTAATTGGTTTTTATTTGTAAATATTGTTTTACTTAGCTTTTTTATTGGGATTGTTTATGAATGGACTGGAAATTTAGCAGTAACTATCATTATGCATTTTGTAATTGATTTTCTATTAGGTATATATATAAAATTTAGACGTTCAGCAGATGACCATGAGCAGGGGGGAAAGACCCGTGAATAAAGAAGAACCATACAGAGATCAAGCAGAAAGATTAAAGAAACGGATTCAAAAAATAAATGATAAGGTCGAAGACGGTGATAGAGACAAATTTCCTCCGAGAGAGCAAGTGCACCGTCAAAAGAAGAAAAAAACAAAATTGAAGATAAAATATCCAGTTATACGGTTATTAGTCTTGAGTTTTATCCTCCTTCCCATAATCATTTTTAGTGTTATTTCTTACCGGGATAGCGGAAAAAATATCAATGATGCAAAAAAGACTTCTGGAAGTCCAGTTGGATACGAAACAATCA
Organism: Neobacillus drentensis; assembly: GCF_036965245.1. Taxonomy (GTDB): domain Bacteria; phylum Bacillota; class Bacilli; order Bacillales; family Cytobacillaceae; genus Neobacillus; species Neobacillus drentensis_G. The sequence goes on along the minus strand of NZ_JBALPG010000082.1, from coordinate 17,159 downwards.
ATCTTGAAAAGGAACCCAAAGAAGACGAAAACATTTCAAATGAACCAAAAGATACCGATCAGGAGAACATTGATTTGAATGAAGCTTCGGAAGAAAGTAAGGAGTCTAAGGATGTTGTTGAACAACCTGTTTCGAGTAATACTTCCGATCCATCTAGTCAAGCATCGGGTTCTAATGAAGACACAGCCAATAAGCAGGCCCCAGATAAAAACAGCCAGCAACAGACAGAGGCTATAAAAAGTGAAACTAATACAAATTCAACGGCAAATACAAGTAAGGTAGTTTATCATACGGTTAAACCACAAGAAACATTATTTAAGATTGCAATGAAGTATTACCAATCACAAAAAGGAATCGACATAATAAAGAAAGCGAATAAGCTTCAGAATGAAAATATTTATTCTGGCCAAGTCTTGAAAATACCTTTAAACAACTAGCCGATCTTAGGATCGGTTTTTTGTGATCTTAAAAACATAATTTGTGGTACAAGGTCATAAGTATATATGGAGAAATGGAGGGTGATAATAAATGGATTCTCCAATCCAATTACTTGAACATACAGATAAAGCAACAAAACAAATGTTAGAAAATGTAAGGAAAAGGAAGAAGAAATTTGATGACGTTAAAATGTGGCATTATTTATCGATTTATATAACCCTTTTTTTTGCCTTTATTTTTATTATTTATTTCAATATAACAATCGTCAAACATTATTCTTATTCCTTTTTATCCATGTTATCAGCTTCATTAAATGACGTTGTGGCTATGTTTTTGATCGGGATTTCTATTATTGGGTTTGGTGCAATGAATCTGTTAAAACAAGAAAAGGAGAAAAAGGAAAAGGAGTACCAGGAATTAAGGTGCGAAATTGTCGATCGAAGCAAGGATTTATGGAAAAAAGAAGAGGAATGGAAGAACCGCCATATTGTTTTTGAATTAATGAAAAAAAAGTACGATATTAACCTTTATCACGAAAAAAAATAAGAAGCAGGCTATTTGACCTTTGAAAACTTTCTAGCTTAAGCGCTCAGCGGCTAGTGCACTGCGATTCTTTTCCCTTCGATAGGTCATAGACCTTCAGTCCATACGCCGCTATACGTGCGCTTATGCTTTTTCTTGTTAAAAAATTTTCTTTTTATCTCTTTCTTCTTTTAAAATCTCGACAGCTTCTCGGAAACGCAAGGAGTGGATAATTTCGCGTTCACGTAAAAATCGCAGACTATCATTGATATCTGGGTCATCACTCAGGTTAATCAACCACTGGTAAGTAGCCCTTGCCTTTTCTTCTGCTGCAATATCCTCATATAGGTCAGCTATAGGATCCCCTTTTGCGGTTATATAGGTAGCTGTGAAAGGAGCCCCTGCGGCATTATGGTAGTATAAGGCACTGTCATGGTCTGCATAATGTGCCCCAAGTCCTGCTGCTTTCATTTGTTCAGGTGTCGCATCCTTCGTTAACTTATACACCATTGTAGCAATCATCTCTAGGTGGGCAAATTCCTCGGTGCCAATATCTGTTAAAAGTCCAATTACTTTATCAGGAATTGTATATCTTTGGTTTAAATATCTGAGTGCAGCCGCAAGTTCTCCATCAGCACCGCCATATTGCTCTATTAAGTATTTTGCAAGTGTTGGGTTACACGTACTAACCCGAACAGGATATTGTAATTTTTTTTCATAAACCCACATTTTCTTTGACCCCCTCCTTTTTAAACTTTGTCGTCTTATGCCTGGCTACAGAAAGCTATTGCTTTCTGTACGCTTAAGGGAGACTAATCTCTGGCTTCACATTGTTTGCCAGTCCATAATTCTCCCTATATCGCCCCTGAGCACTAAGGAAAGCTACTTAGAATAATCCTCGCAGGAACAAGCTGTGCTTGTTCCGAAGGTAATTTCGCATTTCGATTTTCCTATTTCTCAGTTGAAGCGGTCTAGTTCATACGCCGCTAAACGGGCGATTCCGTTTTTAAATTTGCCAAGGCCATGGTGTATCATCCCAATTCCAAGGATATCCGGAGTAACTATTTCCAAATTGCATTAGGGGGCCAAAATGGCTTTCAAATTCCTTTTTTAACCGTTTTCTTTCTTTGGCATAATGATTAAATTGATGGATGGCCTCAAGGTCATCATTATGTGTATCTAAGTATAAGGTTAACTCGACTAAAACAAAATCGACGGCTTGAAGCTGTTCCATCAGTTGATAATATTCCGCAGGTACCTGTTTCATGTTGAAAGTCCCCCTTTAGCTATCTCAAAAGGGTTGAAGTATGGATCATAAAGGTCTTTCCACAGCGTACCGGCTCTTAGTGCCTCATACGGTGTAAATTGAGGAAGATTCGGTGGTTGAAATCTCATATATAAATGAGGTGGGGTGGAATAAGTTTTTGTAGTTATTGGTTGACAAGGGTCAAAGGGACTCGCATAAGGCTGATACGATTTATGATGAGTATTCATAGTAACCCTCCCTATATTCAGCATCAATTAATCATATGAAATATTTCTTGTTACATGACATAAATCGTTAATATATTAAAGGTTTTTTTTTAGTCTTGTCGAAGTATAATGGAGAGGTAAGGATTACTACGTTGAGGTGATGGGAATTGTTCGTAAAAAATATTATGATACCCAAGCATGAAAGTTTTACTGTACAAGCTGAAGTAACACTGGAAGATGCTTTGAAATTATTAGAGACGCATCAAATTGATGGATTACCCGTTTTACAAGGAGATAAGTATATAGGTGTTGCTACTAGATATAACATTTATGAAAGCTATTTTCTTTCCAATCAACAAAAAGAGGAATATTTAATCTCAACCCTTGTTAAAGATGTTGTTACACATCAAGATAAGTTTTTACTTGGCGGAGAATTATTCGAGAGAACACTTCTAGATTTAAAGGATTTCCCTTTATTAGCAGTTGTTGATGCGAACAAAAATTTTCTTGGGATTGTCACACGTGCTGATGTGATCAGTTCATTCGAAAGTGCATTTGGTGTAAATCGTCCGGGTGTTAGGATTGCCTTTACATCAGTTGAAACGGAAGGACGAATTGCTCGTCTTTCAGAGATTGCCCATCAATTCCATGAACACATCATATCTCTTGTAACTTTCGATGAAACAGATAAACTAGTGCGCAGAATAGTTATGAAGATTGAAAAGAAAAATAATATAGATAGGTTTACCAAGAAGCTTGAGGAACATGGGTTCCGAATTTTGAGTATTCAAGAGGACGAATAAAGTGAATTAGGGAAAGATTAAATTTCCTTCTCATACATTGTATGGGAGGGATTTTTTATGTTTAAAAGAATAGGGATGCTGGTTGTGATCTTTATTTGTGGATATTTACTAATCAAATGGATATCGATTACACATCCTTTTGTACTTTCTGAATTTTTTATTGCCTTTGTTGTAAATCCAATAAAGTTTTTTGCAGCATCAATAGCTTGTTTTATTGGAGTTCTCTGTAATGGTAAATTTATTCGAGAATTAATACATAAGTTAAGAAAAGCATGGATGAAACACATTCAATGGGGTATTCAACTAATTTCGGAGTGTATTGGACTTTTTTTAGTCTTTATCTTCCTTTTCCAATTGGGCTGGGAGCACACGCTTGTCTTTTTTAGTTTAAGCATTCTTTATGGTATGATTTCCGTAGAAATATAAGTAGGGAAAAGGGGAAAATAGAAAATGAGTTTGTTATGGGCTGGGCTGTTTATTTTAGGAGGGGGACTTCTCCTGCTTTTATATATGGTACGAGAAGCATTTTTAAATAAAGTGATGGTACATGAATTAGTTTTTTCAGACTTTCCAGCAACATTTGGCAAGGTGACGATTTTCTTTATTTCGGATATTCATAGGCGAATCATTTCAGATAAGGTTATTCATGAAGTAAAAGGGAAGGCAGATTTCGTTGTCATCGGAGGGGATTTAACTGAAAAAGGGGTTCCATTTGAAAAAGTGAAAGCAAATTTAATGAAATTAAAGCAAATTGGCCCCGTTTATTTTGTTTGGGGTAACAATGATTATGAAGTGGATTTTCGTAAGCTAGATGCAATTATGCACGATTTAGGTGTAAAGGTGTTAGATAATACGTCGGTGACATTCGAGTCTGAGCTAGGGGAAAAACTATGTTTACTTGGTGTGGATGACTTGAGTAAGGAACGAGATCGGCTTGATTTAGCGCTTTTTGATGCAGATCAGAATAGTTTCAAAATATTAGCCAGCCACTTTCCGACAATTACAAAAAAGATTCTTCCTGAGCACGAAATTCGCTTAGTGTTAAGCGGGCATACTCATGGGGGACAAATCCATATTTTCGGGTATAGTCCATATGAAAGAGGAGGAATCAAAAAATTAGTAAACACAATTCTTTTCATTAGCAATGGTTATGGCACTACCGCACTCCCCTTAAGGCTGGGGGCGCCTGCTGAATCGCATCTTATTACTCTGAAGCGAGGAATAGAAGAGTTAGGATGATGTAGACAATTCACCAATAGAACCCTAAGGCATAGACTGAAAACAAGAGTTATGTCACGGCAGGGGGCAAAAGCATGCGCTTAGAACGCTTAACGGCCAATAAAATAAAAATTTTTTTAACCTCTGATGATTTGTTTGAAAGAGGGCTTTCCAAAGAAGAAATTTGGAAGGATTCAAGTAAATGGAATCAGCTATTTCATGATATGCTTGAAGAGGCAAGTGAGGAATTTGATGTTGATATTCATGGTTCAGTAGCAGTTGAAATTTTCTCGCTTCAGGCACAAGGAATGATCTTAATCATTACGGTTGACGAAGTAAAAGATGATGAAGAGTTACTTTTTGATGGGTATATTGAAATGCAGGTAAGGGTTGAAGGCTGTGAAGATCTATTATATGAGTTTGAAGAATTTGAGGATCTTATTGACCTTGCAAAAATGCTATCTAATATAGAGATATTCGGTGGAAGCCTCTATTCACTCCATAATCGCTATTACCTTTTGATGGATCAAGTAGATGCAGCTAAAAAAGAAAAGGCTGCTTGCATTTTATCAGAATTTGGTAACCCCTCTATTTTAAGTCCATTTGTGCTTACTGAATATGGGAAACAAATCCTCGAACATACAACAGTGGAAACCATTCTGCATTTTTTTAAGTAATGACATGAATCATTTAATTCAAATGGGGCGCATAGCCCCTTTTATGTTTTATTAAAGATTTATTGCTTCCATTCCATCGTGTAAATTCCTTTACGAATATCAATGGCAGCGTTTACATTTTGATGCTGAAAAATAGGAAAATATGTGTTTTTTTTCTTGCATAAATCGATTAAACGTGTATACTTGTGACTGAAAGCGGACAACATTCGTAAAAGAGATTTCTTAGGAGGATTACAAATGGTAGCCGAAAATGGTACAGAAAAGACTAATCAAGTGGAAAAGAATGATGTGTTGAAATCAACACAAACAGTAATTCATAAAGCACTTGAGAAGTTAGGTTATCCTGAAGAGGTATACGAGCTCTTGAAAGAGCCGTTACGTATGATGACAGTAAAAATTCCAGTTAAAATGGATGACGGATCAACAAAAATATTTACGGGATACCGTGCACAGCATAATGATGCAGTAGGGCCGACAAAGGGCGGAATTCGTTTTCATCCCGGAGTGACTGAAATAGAAGTGAAAGCCCTTTCAATTTGGATGAGCTTGAAATGCGGCATTGTTGATCTTCCATACGGCGGTGGTAAGGGCGGTATTGTTTGTGATCCGCGTGATATGTCCTTTAGAGAGCTTGAAAGATTAAGCCGTGGATACGTAAGGGCAATCAGCCAAATTGTTGGACCAACGAAAGATATTCCTGCACCAGATGTATTTACAAATTCACAAATAATGGCTTGGATGATGGATGAGTATAGCCGAATCGATGAATTCAATTCTCCTGGTTTTATCACAGGTAAGCCGCTTGTATTAGGAGGTTCACATGGGCGTGAATCTGCAACCGCAAAAGGTGTGACAATCTGTATCCGTGAAGCTGCTAAAAAGAAGGGCATTCAAATTGAGGGTGCAAGAGTTGTTGTTCAAGGTTTCGGTAACGCGGGCAGCTTTTTGTCCAAGTTCATGCACGATGCTGGGGCAAAAGTAATTGGTATTTCCGATGCCTACGGTGCTTTGTACGATCCAAACGGTCTTGATATCGATTATCTTTTAGATAGACGTGACAGCTTTGGAACAGTTACAAAATTGTTTAATAATACAATATCAAATAAAGAATTGCTTGAACTTGACTGCGATATTTTAGTTCCTGCAGCGATTGAAAATCAAATTACTGCAGAAAATGCCCATAATATTCGTGCCAGCATCGTAGTTGAGGCAGCTAACGGTCCAACAACGTTAGAGGCTACAGAAATATTAACAGAACGTGGTATCCTTCTAGTTCCTGATGTATTAGCATCAGCAGGTGGAGTTACTGTTTCTTACTTTGAGTGGGTTCAAAATAACCAAGGTTACTATTGGACTGAAGAAGAAGTTGAAGAAAAGCTTGAAAAAGTAATGGTGAAATCATTTAAAAATATTTATGATACTGCCCAAACACGACGTGTTGATATGCGACTTGCTGCCTATATGGTCGGGGTAAGAAAAATGGCAGAAGCAAGCCGCTTCAGAGGTTGGATTTAAGTAGTTTGAATTGAATTATAATAAAAAAACTCCTATCATATACAAGGTAGGAGTTTTTTTATGGAAGATGTAATCGTATATAAGGAGTGTTACCATTTTGCAATCAGAAGATGTTATTATAGTCGGTGGAGGTCCTTGTGGTTTAGCAGCCGCAATTTCATTACAGGAAATTGGAAAAAAACCTTTAATTATTGAAAAGGGGAACGTGGTTAATTCTATATTCCATTATCCAACACATCAAACCTTTTTCAGCACAAGTGAAAAATTAGAAATCGGTGGAATGCCATTTGTAACAGATAGTTATAAACCTAAAAGAAACCAGGCACTTGTATATTATCGTGAGGTAGCAAAGCGCAAGCAGCTCCGTATAAACGCGTTTGAAACAGTCATAAAAGTGTCCAAACAGAATGATCAATTTCATGTTCATACTGATATAAATACCTATAGTGCAAATTTTGTAATCATTGCAACAGGTTACTATGATCATCCTAACTTCATGGACGTTCCTGGTGAAGGTTTACCAAAAGTTTTTCATTATTTTAAAGAGGCCCATCCTTATTTTGATAAAGATGTTTGTGTGATCGGAGGAAAAAATTCCAGTGTCGATGCCGCTATTGAACTTGTAAAGGCAGGGGCACGTGTAACCGTTTTGTACCGAGGAGAGGAATATTCTCCTAGTATAAAGCCATGGATTCTTCCTGAATTCGAATCCTTAGTGAGAAACGGCATAATTGTTATGGAGTTTCGTGCAAATGTTATAGAAATTACCGAAAACCAAGTGATATATAGCAAGGAAGGGCAACAAAAGACAATAAAAAATGATTTTGTTTTCGCTATGACCGGCTACCATCCTGACCACAAATTTTTAAAAAAAATGAGTGTGAAAATTGATGAGGAAACGGGAAGACCTCTTTTTAACTCAGAGACAATGGAGACGAATATCGAGGGAATCTATATTGCTGGTGTCATTGCGGCTGGAAATAATGCTAATGAAATATTCATTGAAAATGGCCGGTTCCATGGCGGACAAATTGCACGTTCAATTTTAGAAAAAGAAACAAAGGGATGATTATAGATGAAAAAGGTTGTTCTTTTAACAACAGGCGGTACAATTGCAAGTAAACCAAATAAGGATTCAGGAAAATTAGCCTCAGGTGCCTTAACGGGTGAGGAGCTCGCTGCAATGTGTAATTTACCAAATGACATTGAAGTAATTGTCGACTCCGTTTTTCAAAAGGCAAGCATTCATATAACTTTTGAGGATTTAGTTTTTCTAAAAAACAAAATTGAGGATTATTTTAAAGATGAAGAAGTTTCAGGAGTGGTTGTCACTCATGGTACTGATACGATGGAAGAAACAGCATATTTCCTGGATTTGACAGTTAGTGATTACAGACCAGTGGTAGTAACTGGTTCACAGCGTTCTCCTGAAGATTTAGGAAGTGATGTATACATTAACTTAAGGCACGCTATTTATTCGGCTTGTTCAAGTGATTTACATGATGCAGGTACTGTTGTCGTTTTTAATGAACGAATTTTTGCTGCCCGGTATGTAAAAAAAGAACATGCCTCTAATATTCAAGGCTTTAATGCTTTTGGATTTGGTTATCTCGGTATTATTGACAATGACCAGGTTCATGTCTTTCAAAAACCTATTAAGAGAGAAAACTATGAAATTAATTCAACTATCCCACAAGTAGAAATTATTAAGTGCTATATTGGTGCAGATGGGAAATTTATCAAGGCTGCTCGTGAGGCAGGTGTAGGTGGAATTGTCCTAGAAGGAGTAGGAAGAGGACAGGTGGCTCCTAAGATGATGGAAGAAATCGATAAGGCCATTAAAGATGGAATAAAAATAGTTATTACAACCAGTGCTGAAGAGGGGGCTGTATACACAACCTATGATTATGAGGGTAGTGCTTTTGACCTTTATAAAAAGGGTGTAATCCTTGGGAGTGATAATGACTCAAAGAAGGCAAGAATTAAATTGGCTGTAGTAATGGCAAGCGGCATAGAGACGATCAATTTTTAAATTTCAATAAGATTACTTGTTGGATTTGGGTTTTCTTGATTTAGTTACCACCTTAGTTGGGATGAATCTTTCATTTTCTTTACGCTGTTTCCATGGTACGATAAAGAAAACTCGTCGATTGGCGAGCCGTTAGGCGAAGACAGAGGCGTAGTTGCACTTATGCCTAATAGGAAAGTTATACTTTCCTATCGGCTAAAGAAAAAGGATTGGAAAAGAGGTTCATCATGCTGGGAATTTTATCTGCCGGAGTTGCCCCCGGTTTGGCATTACTTAGTTATTTTTATTTAAAAGATGAATATGAGCCAGAGCCAATTTCCTTTGTTCTTCGGACATTTATTTACGGAGCGCTTTTGGTTTTTCCAATCATGTTTATCCAGCATGTCCTTGAAATAGAGCATTTGCTTACATCGGATCTTTTCGATGCGTTTCTAAGCTCAAGCCTTCTCGAAGAATTTTTTAAATGGTTCATTCTTTTTTATGCTATTTATCAGCATGTTGAGTTTGATGAACCATTTGATGGAATTGTATATGGAGTAGCCGTTTCCCTTGGTTTTGCTACTGTTGAAAATATCTTTTATTTAATTGCAAATGGAATTGAACATGCAATGACACGTGCTTTATTACCGGTATCAAGCCATGCCCTATTTGGGGTTATTATGGGCTTTTATATTGGAAAAGCAAAGTTCACTGAAGGAAATAAAGCGAAGTGGATAGTACTCTCATTGCTTTTGCCATTTATTTTACATGGATTCTATGATTTTATTTTGATTTCACTAGAAAATTGGCTGTTTATTATTTTTCCTTTTATGATATTCCTATGGTGGTTTGGGTTACGAAAAGTGAAAAAAGCGAAAATCTTGAGCGCTAATCATTTTAAAAAGCAATATCCTGTACAAAAGACTCTTCATTCCTGATGAAGGGTTTTTTTTATTAATCTTTTTTAAATGGAATAAAAACACCAATAAAGCAAAAAATGGGGTTAATGCTAAAAAGATTCATATGGGGGTAATAATTCCATGAAAAAGAAAAACAACCTAATCAAATACTTCATCCTAATCTTTTTCTGCACTGTGCCATTATCTTTTATGGAGAACCATGAGGTCCATGCCTTTTCTAATCAGGTAATCCAAAAAGGAGCTGTTGGCGATGATGTCCTTGAGCTGCAATCAAGGCTTCAGTATATCGGCTATTTTAACGGGAAAATTGATGGCGTTTTTGGGTGGGGGACATATTGGGCGCTTAGAAACTTTCAATATGAATACGGGTTGCCAATTGACGGGTTGGCGGGGGCAGCGACAAAAGCAAAACTAGTCAAGGCAAGCAAATACAATGAGCAATTTGTAAAAAAGCAAATAAAATCCGGGAAGAAATTTACTCATTACGGTGGTGTCGATCAAAGAAAGCAGAGTGCTCCAAGTCCTAAAGCACCTGCAAATAAAGCACCAACAAATAAAGCGCCAACAAATCAAGCTGCGCCAAAGCCAGCAGCACCAAAGCCAGCAGCACCAAAACCAGCAGCACCAAAACCAGCTGCGCCAAAGCCAGCAGCACCGAATAAAGCGGCACCAAAAAAGCCAACTGCAGCAAACACGCCAAGTGGTTTTACACAAAATGATATCCGTTTAATGGCGAACGCTGTTCATGGAGAGTCAAGGGGTGAACCGTATATTGGCCAAGTTGCGGTCGCTGCGGTTATCCTAAATCGGGTAAATAGTGCTTCATTTCCTAACACCGTTTCCGGAGTTATTTTTGAACCAGGAGCATTTACTGCCGTTGCTGATGGACAGATTTGGTTGACACCGAATGAAACTTCAAAAAAAGCGGTATTAGATGCAATTAATGGATGGGATCCAACGGGTGAGGCAATTTACTACTTTAACCCTAATACTGCCACTAGTGGCTGGATATGGGGCAGGCCGCAAATCAAACGAATTGGTCAGCATATTTTTTGCAAGTAGAGAGGTGAATAGAATTGATTAGAGGTATATTAATAGGTGTTCTTGCTTTAGGTGTTGCGGGTACAGCTTATTGGGGCTACCAAGAACACCAAGAAAAAAATGCAATTCTTTTAAACGCAGAAAACAACTATCAGCGGGCTTTCCATAACCTTTCCTACCGGATGGATATATTACACGATAAAATTGGGACAACGTTGGCCATGAATTCTAAGGCTACCTTGTCTCCATCATTAATTGAAGTGTGGAGGCTTACTTCGCAGGCACATGGTGATGTTGGGCAGCTGCCATTAACATTATTACCGTTTAATAAGACAGAGGAGTTTTTAGCTAATATCGGCAACTTCAGCTACCGAACCGCCGTTAGAGATTTGGAAAAAGAACCTTTGACAGATAAGGAGTACGACACATTAAAGGTACTTTATAAGCAATCTGGTGACATTCAGAACGAGCTCCGAAATGTTCAGCACATGGTATTGAAAAATAACCTGCGCTGGATGGATGTCGAATTAGCACTTGCATCTGGCAAAGAATCAACCGACAACACCATCATTGATGGCTTCAAAACAGTCGAAAAAACAGTTTCCACTTATGAGGAAAGCGACTTTGGACCAACTTTTGTGAATATGCAAAAAAAGGATGAAAATTTTAAGAAAATAAAAGGAAAAACCATTTCAAGTCAAGAGGCAATTCAGATAGCCAAAAAATATATGAAGTTTGATAGCAATGCACAGGTAAAGGTTACTGAAAACGGAAAAGGCTCCGACTATGGGTTTTATAGCGTGTCAATCAAAAATAAACAAACCGGACAAGAAGCAAGCATGGATATTACTAAAAAGGCCGGACACCCCATTTGGTTTATTAATAACCGGGATATAAAGAAACAAGTTTTAAGTCTGAATGAAGCGGACAACAAGGCTGCTGCTTTTTTAAAGGAAAATGGATTTAAGGATTTAGAGGTATTTGAGAGTACACAATATGATAATATTGGAGTCTTCAATTTTGTTACCAATATTAATGGAGTAAGAATTTATCCTGAAGCGGTGAAAGTAAAAGTAGCACTGGACAATGGAGATATTATTGGTGTGTCGGCAGAGGAGTATTTAAAATCCTTCCAGACAAGAACTATTGAAAAACCTGCAATTACAATGGAACAAGCTCGTGCAAAAATAAATCCTAACTTAAAGGTGATGGAAGACCGTCAAGCAATAATTGTGAACGATTTAAATGAAGAGGTATTATGTTATGAGTTCCTTGGGACAATTGGTGAGGATACCTATCGAATTTTTATAAATGCAAAAAATGGTTTTGAAGAACAAGTTGATAAACTAAAAAATGCAGAGGCCATTTACGAAGATGTTCTTTAAGGAAAAGCAATTGCTTTTCCTTTTTTTTCAATGCTTTAACATGCCATATCTCCTTTCCAGAATAAAACAACTATGGGAGTAAATAATAAACATATATGGATATGATGTTGGAGTGATGGTTATGAAGAGGGTAGAAGGTCTTCTCATTAAAGTCGTGATCATACAGTTTGTGTTTCTTTTTTTATCCCAATTATTTTTTCATCAAATAGATATCTTTCCGCAAATAAAACAATTGACAAGATACGAAGGGGTAAATAAAAATACCTTTACTGAAATTCTCCAAACCTTTCAAGGGGGAGAAAAATAATGCAAAAATAAAGCAGGAGTTCCTGCTTTATTTTTTATTGATCAAAAAAGTTAAAAAAAAGAGGCATTTCTTTATCTTGTGGTAAAATAAAATAAGACAACAAATGAGACAACCATGATTGTTTAGGAGGATTTATGGAAAAGAAATTATCAATCGCTATTGACGGGCCTGCTGCAGCCGGAAAGAGTACAGTGGCAAAAATTGTGGCAGAAAAACTTTCTTATATGTATATCGATACTGGTGCGATGTATCGGGCTTTGACATATAAAGCAATCGTAAACCATCTTAATTTAGAAGAAGAAGCGCTTCTTTTTGACATGCTATTATCTACTGATATTAAACTTCTGCCTTCAGATAAAGGTCAATTAGTCTACCTTGACAATAAAGATGTCACTCAAGAGATTCGTTCTTCAGAAGTAACTAATAATGTTTCTATTGTTTCTATCCATCAAAAGGTTCGTGAAGAAATGGTTAGAAGACAGCAAGCTTTTGCCACAAAAGGTGGTGTAGTGATGGACGGACGGGATATCGGAACACATGTATTGCCCGGTGCAGAAATAAAGGTATTTTTACTTGCCAGTGTTGAGGAAAGAGCTGAAAGGCGCCATATTGAAAACTTACAAAAAGGATTCCCTTCCGATTTAGAAAAATTAAAAGAAGAAATTGCACTGAGGGATAAAATAGACTCAGAGAGAGAAGTTGCTCCATTGAAAAAAGCCGATGATGCAATTGAAATCGATACAACCTCTTTGACCATTCCTGAAGTTGTAGAAAAAATAATGGCTCTGGTGCACGAAAGGATTGGATAAGTGTGACGTTTTATGCATTTGCAAGGTCAGTGGTTTATACTATTTTTAAACCATGGTACAGGATAGAGGCTATCGGAGTGGGAAATTTCCCGAAAGAAGGCGGCGTTCTTCTTTGTGCAAATCATATCCATAATTTTGATCCAATAGTTGTTGGAATCATGGCACCTCGTCCAGTTCATTATATGGCAAAGGAAGAGATTTTTCGTGTCCCATTGCTAGGTGGAATCGTTAGAAAATGTAATGCCTTCCCTGTAAAAAGGGGCTTTAGTGACCGAGAGGCGCTTAGAACTGGCTTAAAGATTCTTAAAGATGGCAACGTCTTCGGACTTTTTCCAGAAGGAACGAGAAGTAAGACTGGGGAGATAGGTAAAGGGCTGTCGGGGGCAGGATTTTTCGCTTTAAGGACTGAGGCAATGGTTGTACCTTGCGCAATCATTGGCCCGTATAAAAGTTTCAAGAGATTAAAAGTGGTTTATGGAAAACCAATTGATATGGATGAAATGAGAAAAGCTAAAGCATCCGCGGATCAGGTTACTGAATTAATTATGTCAGAAATTCATAAACTTATAATAGAGCACCAATAGGTTCTGCTTGACAAAATAGTCTATTTGTAAGAAGTTAATAAAAAGGGATTTTTTTTGAATATTCTTTGCTTTTAAAGTTTGTTTTATATGTGGTGTCTGCTGCGCGGCATTCATCAGATCATATATAGATTTTAAGAGTAAATGGATTAAGGAGGAATACATATGTCGGAAGAATTAAATCAAGTAGAAGTAAAAAGCTTTGAAATTGGAGACAAAGTAACTGGACAAGTTACTAAAGTAGAAGAAAAACAGGTGCTTGTGGCTGTTCAAGGAAGTAAACTAGATGGAATTATTCCCATTAGTGAACTATCAAGTCTGCATATTGAAAAAGCATCCGATGTAGCTGCAGAAGGTGATGAGTTAGAACTTGAAGTTTTAAAAGTAGAGGAAGAAGCATTGATTCTTTCAAAAAGGAAAGTTGATGCAGAAAAGGCATGGGAGAGCTTAGAACAACAATTCCAAAATGGTGAGGTTTTTGAGACTGAAGTAAAGGATGTCGTAAAAGGCGGCCTCGTTGTGGATCTTGGTGTTCGCGGCTTTGTTCCTGCATCACTTGTAGAAGCACATTTTGTCGAGGATTTCAGCGATTACAAAGGGCGTACGCTTTCCTTTAAGATTGTTGAACTTGATAAAGAAAAGAACCGCTTAATCCTTTCACATCGAGCAGTTGTGGAAGAAGAAAAAGGTAAACAAAAACAAAATCTTCTTGATGAACTTAAAGTGGGCCAAGTAATTGATGGAACTGTTCAAAGAATAACTGATTTTGGTGCATTTGTAGATATCGGAGGAATCGATGGTCTTGTTCATATTTCACAAATATCCTATGAGCATGTTGATAAGCCATCAGATGTTGTTCAAGAAGGTCAACAGGTCAAAGTAAAGGTATTAAGTGTGGATCGCGATAATGAAAGAATTTCTTTATCAATAAAAGAAACACTTCCAGGACCATGGTTCAATATTTCTGAAAAAGCACCTAAGGGAAGTATTTTAGATGGTACAGTTAAAAGATTAGTTTCTTATGGTGCTTTTGTCGAAGTCTTTCCAGGTGTAGAAGGCCTTGTTCATATTTCACAAATTGCCCATAAGCACATTGGAACTCCGCATGAAGTTTTAAAAGAAGGGCAAATTGTAAAAGTAAAAGTTCTTGAAGTGAATGAACAAGATCAACGTCTATCATTGAGCATAAAAGAATTGCTTGAGAAAGAGGTAGAGGAAAACATTGATTATGAGCTTCCTGAAGAGTCAAAAGGCTTCCAGCTTGGTGAAGTTATTGGAGATAAATTAAAGAATCTAAGAAAATAATGGTGATTTAAGTGTCTAGATCTGAACGAAAATGGGATCACATTCGCTTTGCTCTGCAAAATCAGCAAAACCGTTCAACAGTTTTCGATGATATCAAATTTATTCACCAAACCTTACCGAATATCAGTGTAACCGATGTTCGATTAGACCATTCAATTGGCGAACTTTCTTTAAGTTCGCCAATTTTTATCAATGCGATGACTGGCGGCGGTGGTGAAAAGACCTATCAGATTAACAAAGAACTGGCAATGGCTGCAAAATTGACTGGGGTAGCTATGGCAGTAGGGTCTCAAATGTCTGCTATAAAGGATAAGGGCGAAAGATATACATATGAAATAGTTCGAAAAGAGAATCCACAAGGGATTATAATAGCTAATTTAGGCAGCGAAGCAACAGCAGAGAATGCCAAAATCGCAATTAATATGATTGAGGCTAATGCCTTGCAAATCCATTTAAATGTGATACAAGAACTAACGATGCCTGAAGGTGATCGAGATTTTTCGGGTGCCTTAAAAAGAATTGAGACAATTGTTAAAGCGGTAGATGTTCCTGTTTTTGTTAAAGAAGTAGGTTTCGGGATGACAAAGGAAACAGTAAAAACTCTTTCAGAAGTCGGCGTCGCTGGGGTTGATATTGGGGGCTCCGGGGGAACAAATTTCGCAGAAATAGAAAATAAGCGTCGAGAAAAAAGTTTCCCATTTTTTAATGGATGGGGCATTCCTACGCCAATTTCTATCATTGAAGCCGCATTATATTCTGACAAAATTTCCATTATTGGATCAGGTGGTTTTTTGACAGGACATGACATTGCCAAGGGCATCGCTATGGGTGCAAATGCAATCGGCATGGCAGGTTTTTTCTTGCGGATTCTAGTTGAAAATGGTTTAGAAGCATTACAGAAAGAAATCGAAACACTGCACAATGAATTAACAATGATTATGACTGCATTAGGAGCAAAAAACATTTCTGATTTAAAAAAAGTGCCGCTGATAATCTCAGGCGAAACCTATCATTGGTTAAATCAAAGAGGAATTGATACGAAACAATACAGCTGTCGTTCCATTAAATAAGAGCTCTCGTCTTTTGCTGAAGGGTTCCGTTTTTAGGTGCAAAACAGTTAAATGACATAGAAAATGGCGTATAAAACTGCTTTCAGTTTTATACGCCATTATTAATATTCATATTGACTAAATGATAATCAAATTAAGGTTTCTCCTTATTTCAACTAAAGCAACCGATCTTGCAATAAGAAAAAAACGCTGATAATGGCAGCTGATCATTATGTGGATTTGATTGTTGATTGTATAAATGAAAGGCTCATTCGGACATGACAAGCGGAATATTGATTATGATAGTCCGAATACGAGGCTTATTCGGACAGGACAAGAGGAAAATTGCCTGTTGTCCAAATGCAAGGCTTAAGGTCCAAGTCACATAATGGTTTTTAAACAGCATAAAAGAAAGAATGGCTTGGAGAAAACTTCGAGCCATTCTTTTTGTGTCTCATACTACGTTTTCATTAACTAATTTTTTATGATATGGCGGTGAGATTACTCCTGCTTTTACAGTTTTGCACTTCACATGTAATCCGGTAGGGTTATCTTTTACCATCATTTAAACCACGTGCCTCTTCAGGGCTAGAAAGTTTGGTTGCACCTGGGTAGTGCAATGCCTGATCTCGGTCTGACTCTACTCTTCTGCTTGCTTTTATTTTTTTTTCTTGGCGGTCTTCTCCCATTCATCCACACCTCCTCTTAATATGATGAATCACATTAGAAATATTATTCAAGGAAGTATGAAAGTACATATTGATTACCAATAATGAAAATAATAGGAGGTGAGTGAGATGGCAGGAGCAATGTTTTATTGGATTAGTTGGTTCTTTTGGGTGTACCTTACTTTTTTGCTGAATAAAAGGAATCCATATCGGTTAAAACTGTCAGTGATCATTCTCATATTGATATTTTTATCTAATTTTCAGTTCATGGTTGGAATCTTTGAAATACAGGCTGGTGGTTTATTTTTATTAATCACTTCTTGTATATTTATTAGCCAGGAAAAAAGAGGAGCAATTATCTATTATTTTATTTGTTCATTTATCGTGTCGATTGCTTATGTAACCTTCCATTTATTCGAGATCTTTGACCCTATTTGGAT
>NZ_JBALPG010000081.1:0-39554 GCF_036965245.1 Neobacillus drentensis | reverse complement strand
GTAGGACGTTGCCAGGCACGAAAAAGGACAGCTGAGCCAGCTGTTCTTTTTTGTATGCTTTTTTTGCCTGAAAAAGGTAAAAAAGTAGGCTTTCTGCATATGCAGGAAGGCCTTATCTATTGTTTATTTCCATACACCAATTTTTATGATTTTTCAATGCTTCCAGCCAAATTTCCGGCACTCTTAGCCCAATTGTTATCTTTTTTCCAGCTGCCCGTTACGGTTTCTGCCCAGTTTTCTTATAATAATTTATTAAATAATCCTTCTAAGTCTTCTTTGGTGGCCATGCCGTTCGCAAATATGCGCCCATCGGGTTTTAAGGTGATTTCTATTCGATTTGGAATGTTTGTTAACTTATCCTTCAAATGGGCATAGCAATTGGTTAGAAAGTGATATCTCTGATTTGCCGATCCTGCCCATGGCCGACTAAAGCGGGACGGTATGGTGAATGACCTTCTCGAAATCCCCGAATTCAATACTCCGATCCTCAGAAAACGCCTCGAACAAGGCCGAAATCACCACTTGTTCTACTTCAGCTCCCACATATCCCTTTGTTAAGTTGGCTAGTTCTTCAATTACCTGGTTTGTAACTTCAAATTTCCCTTTTACACCGGGGTCCGTTAACCGTTTTTGAATATGTACCCGGAAGATATCCATCCGTTCCTTCATCGTAGGTAAGTCAATAAAGAAGATCTCGTCAAAACGCCCCTTACGCAGCAATTCTGTGGGCAGGGAATGAATATTATTGGCCGTTGCTACAACGAATACTGGTTTTGTCTTTTCTTGCATCCAAGTCAGAAAGGTTCCGAATATTCGGCTTGAGGTTCCACTATCTCCACTAGAGGACAGGCCGTTGAACCCCTTTTCATTTTCATCGATCCAAAGGATTGACGGTGAGATGGCTTCCGCGGTTTGGATGGCTTTCCGCATATTTCTTCACTACTCCTTGAAGGGAACCTTCGTTTCTTCCTTCCCTTTTTGTCCATTCTCCAACATTCCATTGGTTACACTCCATGTAAAAACTTTACGGATTGTTTTGATTAGGCTTTCATTTGTGACAACGGATTGAATCACCGTTACCGCCCGCTCTTCTTCCTATGTAGAAAAATATAAATATGGAAAATGAGCTTTTAATAGATTAGAAATAAAAATTTTAAAATCAGAAATGGTATGCTCCTGCATTTCTATTTATCACCGTTTTTCCGCTGTCAGTTTCTATACATTTTGTTACATACGATCAAATAATTCAACAATAAACTCACAAAAAACTTCAAAGGAATATCTTTATTTTTATATAAAATCACCAGAATATTGTACATAACAGCTGTGCAGTTGTTAAAAAGTGTAAAATCGACCTAGTCTAATTGTACTATTTTTTGTGCGTATTTTTCGTCTGTAAAAAAAAGGATAGTTAGGTATTATTTATCATGAACCTAGTACTAATTTAATATAAAATGGTAATTAATTGTTGTTTTTTATTGAAATAAGGAGAAGTAGTAGATGATTGTTACTTTAATCAATAAAGATAGGATCCATTCGATCGCGTTACCAGTGAAGGTTAGAGGTCTTGGATCTATGATTCTAATGAATACTCGTCGAAAAAACTGATTGGTATCGAAGGGATGAACGGTGAGTGGATTCTAAAATCCAATAAAGAGGTTAAGGTAATCGACAGCTCCGGCAGCCCCATCGAGAATACCGTCCTAAGTCCATTAAGTATCTATAATTTGGCTGCGAAAGAACAGGATCATAAAATGATTGTTTTTACTGAGCCAAGTACAAATGACCGCCAAACCTTCTCAAAATTCCTGGTGGTCAAAGATATGGACATTTCCATTGGTAGAACGAAAAAAAACGATGTTGTTCTCGCTAACCAATTTGTTTCAGCCACTCATGCCATCCTATCGTACCGTCATGGACAATGGAGCATTGTTGATAAGAATAGTACCAACGGAAGTTTTGTTAATGGAACTAGGGTGAAAAGCAGGAAAATAAACATGGGTGACATGATTTACATCATAGGATATAAAGTAATTGTAGGAAGCTGCTTTGTTTCCATTAATAACCCCGACCAAACCATTTCTATAGATGGTAAAGTGCTAAAGCCATTTATAAATCAGCCAGTTGAAGCTACAGACGGAGAAGAGGATTATGAGGTTCCTGCCATTGATTATTTTTATCGCTCTCCTCGATTTAAGAGAGATGTTGAAAAGGCGGTTATGAAAATTGACTCACCACCGCAAAATGCCATAGGAGAAGAGATGCCCCTAATGTTAGTATTAGGTCCATCGGTGACGATGGGGATGGCATCGATGGCTACGGCAATTTTTGCGATTAATAATGCGATGGCTACCGGCGATTATTCAAGAGCTATGCCCTCGATTGATATGTCCTGCAGTAAGCTGCTGGGAACGATTCTTTGGCCTGTTTTGTCCAAGAAATATGATATATTTCTAAGAACCAATGTTGAACAGGGCTATTTCTCCCTATTGATAATGAGAGTTTAGTGATTAGAGCTGTTATGAATAAGAATGGAGATCTAGTAGATGACAACTATATTTCCCGTCTCATAAGTGTTTCATTAAATCAAATTTTAAAGAAGGAACTAGCAACAGCAGGGATTGAGAGTGAATCAAACACTGTTGTAATGGATGTGGACAGTTTTTCGGGGACAAACCCAGAAATTTCATTAGAAGAATATGTGAAAACATACAAACCAGGATATTTTTCAGCCAATATGATTGTGAAGGAAATACCTAATGTAACAGCGGAGTCATTTGAAAAAGCATTACAAGCGGTTTATAAGGCTGGCCTAGATACAACTTTCCAAGTTGCGATTCGTGTTATCTCAAAAGATGATTATGAGGCATGCCTTAAAAAATTTAAATCACTATCTGAAATTTCAGATAGTATGTATGTTGATTATAAAGTAGTTGATGAGATGAAATTATTTATCGACTCTGAAGGATTTCATGTTTTTCAGGCCGGTAAGGGTGGTGAGTAGCATTGTCGGATAAGAAAGATTTAATGGACGAACAATTAAAATTTGCTACCGACATCGCTTATAAAAAGATGGTGCAAACCGCTTCAGTACAATTTGCAGGACCTAAGTCCTCCGCAGTTTCTGGAGTAGTATTTTGCCGTAATTGTGGAAATCAATATGATTCAACACATACAGTATGCTCAAGCTACAAAACTCCCAGATAAAAGGGAGATAAACAATAATTTATACAAGGTCAGATTAATGCAAGCCCGTTTAAGGAAGAAGGATTATCTGAAAGCGCAAATTGCTTAATTCGTAAGCCCTTCTAAAACAATGTAATTTAAAAAAGGGGTCGGACAGCCTTGATCAAACAAATTGATCTTAATTTGGATAATTGCCGTGAATATTTATTTTATCAGGTGACCAGCGATATGGAAGTAGCAAGGAATGAAATTGGCTTGTTGGAAAATAGTCAAGTCTTCGGTTTGTTGTCTATGGTTGTCATCGAAAAAGAGAAAGATGTTTTTTTTCGGTATGATTTGTCTTCATGGGAAAATATTAAACCATTATTCTTTAAAGGATTCTCGAAGGAACGATTACACAAGTTTCTTTTACATATAGTAGAAACCCTTCTTCATTCAAAAAAAATCGGCCTGCAGCTGGGCAATATTATTGCCGATAAAAGGTATATTTATATTGACCCGTTATCAGGCAGACCGTTATTTTTCTATTTGCCGCTTAAAAATAACCGCTATGAAACCGGCACGGTTAAGGAGTTTTTATTGAGCTTATTGTGGATGGCGCCTTATGATGAGGAGGATGATTTGAGTTTCTTTATTAAAATTCATAATTATCTTGTTCGGGCAGAAGAGGTTGATCTGCTAGATTTAAAGGGAATGATCGAAGAATTGGGAAAAGATTTGGTGGAGCCAATCTCATTGCAAAATATCACGGAAGTGGTCAAAAGAAAAAGTTTTTCTACAGAACCAGCAAGAAAAAGTGTTGGTCTTTACAGCCAAGGCAATCCTGAAATTCTTCTTGAAGATCAAAATAAGGTCATGGCATCCAACCAAAAAAGTGTAAAATGGAATAAACAAACCGGCCAAAAGCTTGAAATTGAGGAAGAAATTCAGTACAAACGGGTGACAAGAACAGAACTCGGAGAAAAAGAAGGTGCCTTCGAATCGGCGGCCACGATTGCAGGGACACAAATAAACATCATGCCAAGTAATGGAAAGGGAATAGCGGTTGACATTGATTATCATCAGGATGAAGGAACAACGGTCCTTGGAGTGGCGGATGTAGGGACTACCGCATTGGGGGTTGAAGCACCTAGTGCCTTTTTACTCACACTTGCCGGGCAAGAGAAAATTATGATTGTTAAGGATGTCTTTAAACTTGGTCGCGATCCAAAGAATGTTGATTACACCTCCTCCAATAAAACAGTTGGTCGTGTACATGCCCATATCTTGACGGAAAATGGCGAGTACTTTTTAAAGGATAACCGCTCGACTAACGGAAGCTTTGTGAATGATATTAGGCTTGCCAAGAATGAAAAAGTAAAAATCAAGCATGACGATCGGATTACACTTGCGAATGAAGAGTTTCTATTTAAGCTTTTTTAAAAAATAATGCAGTGTTCTTTAACGTGTGATACTTCATTAGAAAGGCGGTGAGTGGATGCCTTTTCAACTTGCCTACCATACTGACGCCGGAATCAAAAAGAAAACCAATCAGGATGCCTTGCTGCTTAAAACTGCCAGGACACCAATGGGTCGGATCGGGCTATTTATCGTTTGTGATGGAATGGGCGGGCTCACGCAAGGAGAATTGGCGAGTGCCACTGTAATCAGAGGAATGTCGGACTGGTTTGAAACAGAACTTCCCAAGATCACTCATTCCGGCCAAGAGCAGATGGTGATAGATATCCAGCAGCAATTAACGAACTGTGTGAAGGGACTTAATCGCAAAATTTCAGATTATGGAGAAGCGGGCAACATAAAGCTGGGTACAACCATCACCGCTTTATTGATTGTTTATTCCAAATATTATCTTTTGCATGTCGGCGACAGCAGAGCTTACCAAATTCATGATGACCTTTCACTGTTAACGAAGGATCAAACTCTAGTAGCCAGGGAACTTGAATGGGGCAATATAACAGAGGAGCAGGCGAAAATCGATCCGCGCCGAAATGTCCTGTTGCAATGTGTTGGCGCATCCCCGGAGTTGGATCCTGTCGTATCACACGGTGAGGTAAATGAAGGAGATTTGTTCATGCTGTGCACCGATGGCTTTTACCATGAAATTAGCAATGAAGAGCTGTTTTCCAGCCTTAGACCGGACCGTTTTTCCAACGAGCAGCAAATGAAGGAAACGGTTGTCGGGCTGGTTGAACTGGTAAAGAAACGGATGGAAGCCGATAATATCACAGTATTAATGACGAAAGTAACAGCGGGTGAAGCATCTTGATTAAAATCGGCACGATTATTGATGAACGGTATGAAATCTTGAAAGAAATTGGCCGCGGCGGTATGAGTATTATCTATCTCGCCATGGATAACAGGCTCAAGAAATCGCTGGTGGTAAAGGATATCCGTAAACGAGCGGAGAGCGACAATGAAATGCTGGTTAACAGCCTTGTCGTTGAAGCCAATATGCTAAAAAGATTAGATCACGGAGCCTTGCCGCGTATCTTTGATGTTATTGACCGTCAAGGCGAAATCTATGTGGTGATGGATTATATTGAAGGTGAATCGCTGAAGGAGAAGTTAAATCGTGAACGGACCGCTGCACCTAATGAGGTTATTGATTGGGCAAAACAGTTAAGTGATGTGCTGGGCTACTTGCATTCGAGAAAGCCTAACCCCATCATTTATCGTGATATGAAGCCCGATAATATTATGCTGACCCCTGAGGGGAAAATTAAGCTGATAGACTTTGGAATCGCCCGGGAGTTTAAAAATGAGAATACGACTGATACGACGAATCTTGGGACAAAAGGATACGCAGCCCCCGAGCAGTTATCCGGTAAGCAGACCGATGCAAGAACAGATATTTATAGTTTAGGTGTGACACTTTACTATTTGGTGACGGGAAAAACCTTAAGTGACCCGCCATATGAATTAAGGCCGATTCGAACCTGGAATCCATCTTTGCCAGAGGGGCTTGAACACATTATTGCAAAATGTACCCAGGCTGAGCCCGGGAATCGTTATCAAAGCTGTGAAGAGCTGTCCTATGATTTGCAGAACATAAACAAATTAACGCAGGGCTATAAACGCAAGCTATATAAAAAATTATCTTTATTCATGATTCCAGCCGTTCTATTCCTAGGGTTTTCGACGACTTCTGTAATGGGTTATAAGGGGATGAAAAATGATCAGCTCCAGGATTATATGAGTTTAATCAACGAGGCAAACGGCAATGTACAAAATGATCGTAATACGAAGGCCATTAAAATCCTTGAACAAGCGATTAAGCTCGATAAAGGCAGAGCGATGGCCTATAACAATTTACTAGATATATATATTCAAAGCGGTGAAGCGGATAAGGGCCTTTCGAATATAGAAAGATATTTGGATGATGGGTATGGCAATATCGATGAAAATAGTGAGGTCCTCTTCAAAGTAGGGATGACTTATTTTGATGTGGAAAAGGATTATTTTCATGCTCAAGAATTTTTTAACAGGGTTAAGGCTGAAGACAAACCTGAAGTCGAGTATTACAAGTCATTAGCCGCAACGATGGGGAGCTTAAACATTGACTATAAAAAGTTCGACAGTGACATGGACGATTTTGAAAAGTTCACCGATAAAGCCCGAAATAACGTAAAAAAAATTGATAATTACAATTCGTTGGCGAATATTTATCTATCTTATAAGGCCCAGATCCCTAACGCAAATACGAGGGCGATTCAATTAATCGATAAGGCAAACGATGTTTTATCGAAATTGGATGATGATTTCTTATCTGACAAATATGCACAGGATTTTGAACTGAAATTAGCACAGGCCTATTACAGTAAAGGAATTAATTCGCAGGATAAAACGGCAGCCGTCGACGACTTTAAGAAAGCCATCCGTTATTACAACAACCTCCTCGATGAGGATAAGGGAATCAATCAAGAGGAGTACCTGATTAAAATCGGGACCATCTATCAGGAAATGGGCAAACACGAGCAAGCAAAAGAACAATTCGAAGAAGCGCTGAAGCAGTTTCCTGCTAGTCTTAATGCATATATAAAACTAGGAAACTTGTTGCTCGATATCGAACAAGGGAAAGAAGAACCAATCAGGAATTATGCAGCAGCATTAAAGGTGTATCAGCAGGCATCTCAATTAAAGGGTGCTGTTAATGATGAGGGATTTTTGAAGCTGAAAAGAAGGTATACGAATTTGAATCTGGTGGGGCAGGGGGAATAAATGTGGATTATCAAACAATATTTTATGTCTGCCTTGCCGGATCCATCCTCTCACTCATTATCTCTATTATTGTTTTTATCAAATTAAATATTTCAGAGGTTATCGAGGATTTAACGGGATTTAGTTTCCACAAATGGGTCAAAAAACAGCAGGGCCGATCTCGCTCTAAACAAGAACAGAACAATAAGCCAATTACAAGAGAGATTCAGCTCCGCCGTGATGTCGAAATGGAAGTAGCCGCCTCGGGTAGTGTCGATGCGGAAGTCCTTTCTTCCGTAAGCGCAGATTCTACTGATTTACATGAGATAGGAACTCCTTCTTCCATAAATAATGATTCTACTGAATTACTTGAGACGGGGATTCCTTCTTCGATTAATGATGATTCTACTGAACAGCTGAAAGAGGAGGTCACTTCATCTGTCAATGTTGATACTACTGAACTACTAGAAGAGAAAATAACAGCGAATGCAACTGAACTTTTGGCAAAAGCTGATTCGGACGAAACAGAGCTATTGTCAGGAGATGCTGCGGAAACGGAGTTATTATCGATGGGGATTGACGAGACTGTGCTGTTAAATGAAGGAATGGAGGAAACAACCGTGTTAACGGCACCGGTGTCTGACAGAAAATTTATAAAAGAGCGAGACGTAGTCATTGTTCATACGAATGCAACCATATAAAGTGAAACTTCACTTAGTAAGGGATTTTTGGTATCCTCTGCTAAGTGTTGGTTGAACCAATCGGGCTTTTACGGGCAGTTGATCCCCCACTTATTCTTTTGGTTCAATCTAAGTCTTGAAGTGGGGCGTACTGCCTGTTAATGCGGGATAAAAGGAGATTTATAGGATGGGAGAACTGATCAATAAAAGCTATAAGCATAATAAATTCTTGGTATGGACTAGCTTTACCATCATTATACTAATCTTTGCCTTTATTTTTACGAACCATGTATTATCACAAAACGAGACGAGCAGATATATCAAATTTAACGGAAAAACTTGGAATATCGATAAAGACGCGAATCCGGAATGGTTTACAAACCAAATGGACACTGTAACTTTTACAGTCGACTTGAAAGAGGATTATCAAAACTATCTTAGCTCCCTCGAAAAGCATGATGAAGGGGGAACGACTAATCCAGCTCCTGCGCCTGCTGATGTAAAGCAGCCATTTACTCTTAAGGCATTATACGATGGAAAAGAGACAAATACCATTAATGTCAGCAAAATTCTCGATGAGGCGTCTGTTTTTAATGGTGAATATAAAGTTGAGGTTACTTTGCCCTCCAAAAGTGATAGTCAGTTAAACGTTACCGTTGATTTTGCTGAAAATAATTGGGGGTTCACAGCCAATCCGGCAACATTTAGTCTCGAAAGAGATACTCTCAAGCCGAAGCTGACCCTTTCCGGATTAAAATCAGTCTATACAGAAAAGGATGGCCTAGCTGTTTTAAATCTTACAGTGGAGGAAAAGAATTTTAACCATGATGATGTATCTGTCCTCGTTGTTCTCGACGGAGAGGGGCAAGAGAAACCAGCTGAGATAAAATGGGATGATGAAAACGATCGATTGGGCCAAGTAGAGTTTCCTCAGTCCGGTAAATACGATGTAACAGCATTCCTTCGTGATCGAGCGGGGAATGAAAGTGACAAGAAAAAGGTATCTTTCACCATCAATAAAGGCGAACCGAAAATGTCCGGCATCGATCGAGACGCTTTCTATCACGATGATGTGACTATAAAGTTTGAAGATGACGGGAAGATTACAAAGGCCACAGCAAACCTAAGAACACATAATGAGGAAAGGTTTGATCATGTAGTTGATTTTACCCCAAATCGATTTGGTATTAATAAACGAATTGCCTACCTTACGCTGACCGAGGAAGGGCATTACGAAGGAACGGCAACCATTACCGATAACCAAGGGAAGGAATTCACCTATCCATTGTCCTTTACAATTGATAAAAGTGCACCGGTGATTGCTGTTGTAGGTGCTGAAAATAATCAGAAATATAATGAAAAGAAAACAGTTGACATCAGCATTACCGAAGACCAGCAATTAAACGCAAATGCAACTGAAATGACGGTGACCAAAAAATCAATCGGCGGCAAAACGGAAACCATCTCCTTGACGCCAAATTTTTCAGCTGACAACAAAGCATCATTAAAGCAAGAGTTCGAGGATGGCATTTATGAATTGACGATAGCAACAAGCGACATAGCCGGCAATAAGGCCAATCAAAAGGTTCAATTCATTATCGATAGCCAAAAGCCGGAGCTCGAAATCTCAGTAGGC
This sequence comes from Neobacillus drentensis, assembly GCF_036965245.1. GTDB lineage: Bacteria > Bacillota > Bacilli > Bacillales > Cytobacillaceae > Neobacillus > Neobacillus drentensis_G. The sequence continues at coordinate 29,855 of NZ_JBALPG010000081.1, read as the reverse complement.
GGAAAAGCTGCAAAGGATCAGCAGTTTTATGATAATGGAAGTTTTTCTGTAAAGGCTGCTGATTTGACATTGAATTTAACTAAAACTGTGCTTACATTAAATCAAAAAAATACGGCATTGACATTGGATGAATCACGGACCATTGCCACATTGAAGCAGGATACAACCTTAGCAGACGGGAATTATGAACTTTCTTTCAGCTCCATTGACGGGTTGGAACAAAGCCAGTCTATCGGGCCTCTCACCTTTGTCGTTGACACAAAGGCTCCGGAAGTGTCGCTAACCGGGATTGATCCCGCTGCTTTTGTAAAAAATGGCACAGTAACCATTGAGGTTAAGGAAAAAAATTATCAATCCAATCTCGTCAGTTATAAGGTAGAAAAACGGGATGGGAATGGTCAGTTTGTTGACTACGATGATCGTTTTGCACCATGGGAAAATACCGGGGAAACCTCGACATTAGCGCTGCCGTTTGGAAATAGCGAACAAAATGATAGCAGCTATGACGGGGAATACCGGGTCACGGTAACGGCGAAGGATGCGGCCGGGCATGAAGTGGTGAAAACTATAGAATTTACGATTGATGCCACTGCACCGGTAGTGGATACCGACTTAAGTGCCGACTTTAATGGAAGCCCTTATGGTAAAAAGGGGACAGTATCCATTGTTATAAAAAAAGAACCGCAGGCAAATTTTGATACAAACGATGTCACCATCGATGTCAGAAGGAAAAACGGTGAAATCTATGTACCGGTCGATTTTGTGACGGGAACATGGACACAGAGTCCGGTAAGCTCTGTCTACACCGTCGTTTTTACCCAGGAAGATGAACAAAATGAAGGTGATTATCAAATTATCATTGATGCCAAGGATAAGGCGGGAAATGTGGCGGAGCAAAAATCTATTATGTTTACGATTGACCATACTATTCCTGCAGTAAGCATTGACCCAGTTTTCACTGATAAGCGTTATTTTAATAAAAATACGGACTTTCAGTTTAATATCAGCGATACAAACCTTCAGTTAACGGGTAATGAATTATCCGTATTGAAGGATGGATCTATTTTTTCAAAAGTCGGCCATCTAGAGTTGCTGGCTGGGACCAACGACACTGGTGTAGGTGCTTATACATTTACTGAGGATGGGGATTATTCGGTTACGCTGGCATCCATCGATAAAGCTGGTAATGAAGGTGTACAAGAAAAACGGGAGTTCATCATTGACCAAGCTCCACCGCGTTTAACGATAACTGGTATTGATACAAGCGCAGACAATTATCACTATTACCCTGAGGCGAAACAAGTGTCCGTTGTTGTTGAGGATCGGAATTTTGCGGCAAGGGATATTGAGTTCGAGGTAACAAAGGACGGCAAAACCATTTCGTTTGGTGAGTGGAAGAAGGTTTATGAGAAAACAAAAGTTGATCCATCACTTTTAGTAAAGTCACATGTTACGAAAACCTTAGCAGAGGATGGAAAATATACGATTTCTCTAGGCTTGACGGATAAAGCCGGGAACCGTTCAGCGATTCCGCAGTTTGGCTTTACGATTGACCAAACAAAGCCTTCCATTGATATTCAGGGTGTTGAGAATAATGCGTTTTATAATACCGATAAGCAAGTGGATGTGACTATCAAGGATAAGAACCTTAAGTTGAACACAATTAAGGTAACAAGAGATGGCAGCAGCTATAATGCCGGCAGTTTTCACGTTAGCGGTGAAACAGCCGCGCTCAGCCATACCTTTAGCAAGGAAGGTACGTATGACGTCGTTATCGAAGCGATTGACCAAGCAGGCAACAGCTTTAGCCGCAAGGTTACTTTTACGATTGATAAAACCAAGCCTGTGATTACTCCAAAAATCAAGGGGGAAAACACGGTCATTCAAAACGGCCAATTTATTAATAAGATTTTCACGCCGCAATTTGTGCTGGATCAGCCTGAGGATATGATTGTGTCTGTTACATTAAATGGCGGAGCGGACATTAAGAGTCATATTCCGATCGCTGCTACCGAAATGGAGTACCTCTATCATGTGGCTGCTAAAGATAAAGCCGGAAACGAAGCAACGTTAGATATTAGCTTCATTTTAGATACGACAAGACCGAAATTAACCATTTCAGGGGTCGGGGATAGTTTTTTTAATAAGAATGTCACGCCGATAGTAAAGTATGATGATCTTTATTTAGATAAGGACAATTCAACGGTTACCCTTAATGGCAAGCCATTTGAGAGTGATCAGAAGCTTGAGGACGAACGGGATTATGTGTTAAAAGCAAACATTATCGATAAGGCGAAAAATGTGAGTGCGCAAACCGTTGTCTTTACGATTGATAAAACAGCGCCGGACATTAGCTTTATTAGTTTTAAGGAGCCTATTAACAACAAGTATTTTAATAAGAACATCCTCCCGGATCTTCTTATTAAAGACATGAGTGAATATGATATTATTTCCCTGACTTTAGATGGTGAGCCCTATACAATGGGTACACCAATTGAAACAGAAGGGAAGCATGTCCTTTTCTTAGAGGTCAAGGATAAGGCTGGGAATATTAAACAGATGAGTGTCGAATTTATTATTGATAAGACCGAGCCGACGGTCGTGTACGAGGGTGTTAAGAAAAACAAGAAGTACTACGAAGCGGTGACAGTCGGAATCCGTCTTGAGCATCCGGAGGATACGATTAAATCGATCACCGTTAATGGAGTGCCATTTACTGGTGATTCCATGACAAAAGACGGTGCCCAACTCATTAAAACAACGTTGAAAGAAATCAAACAATATAAAATCGAAGTAGTCGCAGCCGATAAGGCCGGGAATGAGATTACCTCAACGATGCCATTCGAAATCGCGGAAAAGAGTGCACTCGTTAAAATCTATGAAAACAAACCACTCTTCGCCAGCACCATTGCAGCCGGACTACTCCTCCTAACAGCAGGCGGAGCCGTTATCATCAGAAGAAGAAAGGTTGAAGAAGACAAATAGGGTGTCAGTCACCGTTTGCAAGCCACTGTTTGCAAGTTACCGTTTGCATTGTGATAACGGTAAAATAGGTGTCAGGCACCGTTAGTGGACAGTGTCCTCCTGGGGCGGACACTGCCTTGGCCAAGAAAGAAGTGTAACAAAAAGCGATGAATTTCTATTTTTAATAGTATAGAAATTTATCGCTTTTGTTTTTTTGTTTTGTTTAGGAATGGTGATTTTTCGCTAACTAACATTTGCAATGTAAATTGATTTATTTAATTCTTCTAATCTCATACACAGTTTGTCATTTCGTCTCAGTCGGTGTCCGGTTTCTGCATCAATCGTGACACCGTTCATTTCAATTTGGACGTCTGATTTATTAATAAGCAGTAATGTATTATCTGTAATTGGGATGAAGGTGATTTGATCGGTCTCTTTGAATTCTGGGTTAAGCAAGAAAAGCTCGTTCAGACAAAATTCCCCTTTATATGCTTTTATTTTCTTAATCTGTGGTTCCGTCCATTCACCTGTTACATCATCTTTAATTTCAACAACAATTTGACCACTAAACCCAAGGCTTTTTTTCTTTCTTTTTGCATTAAAGGAATAGATTATTGTTGCAATTAGAAAAGCTCCAGCTGCAGCAATCATAATATAAAGCCATGGAAGCTGCTGCCATTTCTTTGTCCTAGTTGGGCTCACCTCAGCTGCAATAGGTTCAGCTGTGGCATTTAGGATGGTGAGTTTCTGTGGCTGAGTTTCCCTGAAAAAGCTATCGCTTTCCGCTTTCACCATTATTTCAACGTTTTCATAATCTCTTAGAGTGAACTGACCGGCAAATCCTTTATCGCTTGCATTTAATGAGATTTCCTCAGACTTTCCTGTATCCAAATTCTTGACAAAAAGAGTCGCTTTCAACGTTTGGTATATGTCTTTGTTAGTAATTTTCTTCCCGTTGTCCTCAAAGAAGGAGGAAATCTTGACCTGATCGCCTGCTTTAAATTCCTTTGTAAGTGGGGCAAGTTTTAATTGTAAATCATTATTAAAGACAAGATTGATATCCACTTTATCTTCTGGAAATCCCTTGACCTTAAGTGTCCAATCTCCTTGGGGGGGAGAAATTATTTTTAGCATGGAGTAATTTTTCGATTTCGTCAGCTTAATTTTATCTGATGGAATGGCCTGTTCCTGGCCGGACGGGTCAACTAATTTCAATTCCACTGGCTTGCTTGATACAAGAGAAATGTTTGCTTCTAATACATTTTCATTCGGGATCGTGATTTTTATATCTTGGAATTCTTTTTTTGCAACAACTTCTTTAATTGGGACGACCTTTAATTTCAAATGATCGGCAAAAATCTCACTTAAGATTCCTGGAAGATCGTTTGCATTACTTGTTTCGAAATATTTTCCGTTCGTGCTTGTGGCAATCGATTGGAGTAAATCCTTGTTCAGCTTGCCATCGGCGTTTAAACCAATGACATAAATAGGGTAACCCTTTGTTTTAGCATCAGCCACTGCTTGGGCAGCTTGCTCATCGGCTTGCTTGGCTGTTTTGCCCTTTGTCTTGTCTGGATCATTGTTACCATCTGCAAGTAGGACGATTAACGGAAAATATTGTTTTTCATGGCTGGTATCTAAGGATTTTACAGCTTCTGTTAGTCCAACAGACATGTCAGTATTCGGATCATATCCTAATGAATCAATAAAATCCTTTATCGACTGTTTATCTTTCTCTGATTGGATTTTGACGATGTCTTTTTTTGCAGTGACATCATGCCCATAGGCAACTACACCGATTTTATCCCCCTTTAGGGATGACATATCGACAAACATCTTCATCGCTTCATTACTGATTTTGTTCGGGTCACTGGAAAGCATCGACCGGCTGACATCAACGACCATTACACTTTCTATTCTAGAAGCAGCATATTCCGGACCCTCCGCGTTTACATTAAAGGTTGCTATTATACAGAAAATAAAAGCTGCTGCTCCAAAACTACTAATCCATTTTTTTAACATATATATGCACCCCCACTTGCATTAAGCTTCTAATTTGCATTTTCGATTTAAAATAATATTTTGTTCGTTATATAATACTATCTTACCATCTAAACCATAGATAACTTAACTATTAATGACAAAAAAATATAGAATTATTTATCGACATTTTTTGCTGTTTTTTTTGCAGAGAGGGTAGAAGGCAAAAAATAGAGCATCCCGTAAGGAATGCTCTCGATAACAAATTAATTATTTTGCTTAACAAAATTTTGACTCTCGGTTGAATATTGGTAAACCTCGTAGTCTGGAAAAATGAGTTTATTACCGTCTAACTGTACGGTTGAACGTCCTTTCTTTACCAAAATAGGATGTAGGGGATTTGATTTAAGTTTCAACGAATAAACCCAAACATAAGAATCAGATATACTGTTGCTTGCGACGATTACTACTTCAGGTATGTCATCCCCGGTAAAATCATGTTCGATTCCATAGAGTGAGAATCCCTCATTTAGCAGCTTATTCTGATCAAAGGGGATTCGGGTATCTAAATCGGTTGATAAATTCAAAGGCCATTGTCCGCCCTCGCGATCATTTAAAAGATAGCTGTAGATACCATCAGGTTGGGCTTTTCCAATAATATTTTTTACTTGCTTGCCGTCAAGATGTAAAGAAAAGGATTTACCGTCAACATCCATAGTTGCTTTATGAAATAAATCAAGCGAAATGGGGGTACCGGTAAGTTTATCTTTTTGTTCTTTCTCTGAATTATTTTTACTAGACACAGCCGTTTTGGATGCTTTCGGTACAGAGCTGTCAGTACCAAAAAACCTGTCCAACGTCCACCATGCCCCGCCGCCCACTCCGCCAACAATGGCTAAGGCCATTAACAGCTTCAGTCCATTCTTTTTAAGGAATTTAACCACAGGGCTGGCAGTTTCTGTTTCCACTTCCTTCAGTAATTGTTTAAGACTGTAGTTTTTGATTAATTGTAGTTCCGTCCGCAGCGTTTTATTTTTCCAAAGCGATTTTGGATGGCTAATGAAATATTTTCGTAATGACCTCCTGTAGCCAAAGTCAATGTCTACGAGTCGAGCGTTTCCTCTAACAAAGGACAGCAGCGTTTTGTCATCACTGTGTTTGATTAAGTAATCCAATACACCTTGATAATCAACACCATCAAACTCTGTTTCAAAGGCGATGAACAGTAATGGAAATTGTTCCGGAGACGGATGGTCTCGTAATAATCTTTGCAGAATCCCTCTAAGCTGTTCGCGGGCAGCAACAGTTAATGGCTTTAAGCTGTATGTTTCAGCTTGTGAAGGGATATTGATTAGCTGGTATAGGGTATTGGTGATCAGATAATTTTCTTTTACCTTCACATCTTTCAAATCTCCTACGTTAAGTTCCTTTGTAAAAATCTTTCTGAATGCTTTGATATCCGGTAACGTGAGATCCTGCAAACGAATTGAACGTAATAAGGCAAGCCTTGCATGTACCAGTATATCCTGTTTAAACTCGTCAAAGTCGGCGCTGCACCGGTCAACGATAAAACTCTCCACTGCCAGTACGGCTTTGAAAGGGTCACTATCGGTGCTGATAGCAGAAGCAATACTTTTTCTGACAACCGACTTAAACTTTTCAATGCCAAATAGATAAGGTGTTCCCACCATTGCTTTTAATTCATTTAGGATGTCCTCCAGAAGAACGAGGTGTTTAAATCGGCCATTAAGATACAGCTCAAGTAGGCTTTCAAAATCCTGATGCTCATTCATAAACATGACGAGTGCCTCATGGGTAGGCATGTCCTGTTCGATTACTTTCCATAACTGATGGAAAAGCGGGTCATGTTGATAATACGTAAGTGTTTCAAGGATAAAGAAAAGTGCCTGATCCGACCTCACAATGGCATTAATGGAAACCACAGCATTAAGATAATCGAGGGCTGAAGCCTTGTCTGGGGCGATTTTTTCCTCTTTCATTAGTGTCAAGAACAGCCCCGTCAAATCCGGCTTTTCGTTACTATTAACCTGTAAAAACTTCATCAGACTATGTAAAAAGCCAGCTTTATTTTTTGCATATAAAGAGAAATCGTTATAACGTACAGTCAGATATATGTCGGTCAACTGGTAATAGCTCGCTAATTCCAGCTTTGACGATTCTGGTAAGCCAGCCAATGCCATTTCAGCAAACTCAAAAAAATCATCCATTCGCTTGGAATGAGTGAAATGGTGTAAGGCCAATTCCAAATACTCATGCTGCCGGTCAGATAGATCCACCCCAGAAATTCTGTTACTCGCAAAATCAAAAATGAATTGTTTTTCGATGGCACGATCTCTGGTATTTAATGTTGCCGGCTCAAAAAACATGACATGGATATAATTTTTTGTTTCTGGTTCACTTGTAAAGGTCATCGCCCCTAATTTCCGGCGGTGGGCATACGGTAGATAAAGAAAAATCAACTCGAGCAACTGCATGGCATATTTCGAATAAACCTGAAGCGGCACATTTAGTGAGATGAAGACCTTTTTCTTGCCGGCTATCGACGACATGACCGTAAATAAAAGCTGTTTAAAATTTTCCTCCGTAATGCCTAACGTCCCTAGCAGGTCACTTGTTACCGAAAGAACATCACTAGCTTCATATCCAACAACCTCTCGCTCAGGCAGAACTTTTCCATTCGCCATATCATAGGACGTTTGAAAGTCGTTTATTTGAAACAGCTTTTCCGGCTGCTTAATCCATTCTTCCTTTTGTGCCCTTGGAATTATGTAGTTGTGCATAAAATACGTGCTCCGAGCACCAGTAAAATCAGCAGGTACAAACACGGCCTGACCGATAACGAGATCACCAGTTTCCGGCTGAAACATTGTCACAGCCTCAGGGTAGATGGAGGCATCCTTTTCGCCGCGTTCCGCTAAGGTTTTAGGAGAATGATAAATACAGAACGGATGCAAGTATTTTTTCACAAATGCTTGATCGAGGCCTTCGGATATAGCAATCGTGTCATACCCGTCGGTGGCGTGAAAAATTCCGCCGCGTTCCCGAGTATACATCTGCTGCTGAATTTTTCCGCTCACTGACCATTTCTCCCTTCTATATACCCCAGCTTATATAGCAGCCAAATAAACGGTTCATCCACCCGGACGGGACTAATAATGCCGCTGACCTGCTGATCGACCGGATTACTTCCAAGGGCGGACACCGCGAAATAGGAGGTATCCTTAAAGTAGACATCAAGGGCATTGACAAATGGAGTATCTACTTTTGCTAGAAATCTCTTCATTTCCCCGTTAATATTTTCATATTCAGCTAAATTGAGGCAGCCGCGATGTATGACATTACGGAAGACATTGCTGTTGGTGCCGATGTATTCTCCATCATCATGCTTTAAGGAATGTAAGAGATCACTTTTCGTCAACACTACCGCAGTCGGGATATCGGTTTTACTATTTTCAAGATGGGCAATAAAATCACCGAACAGTGAAATCACAACCTCACGCGGCTCATCACCCTGGCCAACAATTTTACCTGGGTTTTCACCCATTTGGTGGATCAGTTTTTCACGTATTGCACGGATTTGCATTGGGTCGACCAAGAACAGAATGCCTGCGGAATTTTTGATATGGGCGGCATGAAGCTTAAGGTATTCTTTATCGGTCATACCTTCACCGGCTACATCGAAAAAAACAAGTGTGAGCGGCGCCTGATCTTCATCTTTAAAGATAAATTGAAAAATAAACGGCTCCTGCCGATTCGTTTTTTCGGTTGATTGTAAAAGAGTCCCATTTTCAAAAAGGGGAATTTCATAGTTTATCCGGAATCTTTTACTAATCTCATTATCCAGCGGGATACAGGCGGCATCAAAATTGTTAGCAGTCACATGCTGAAGCGTATGAATCAGAGACGTCATATAAACCGATTTTCCGACCGAGGTGGCGCCAACAATCGAAACGATGTTACTTGGGTGCCTGCCGCCCGTTACCGGAAGATCGTTATGACAGACAGGGCACAGACGATTTCGCGTCACGACCGCGTATTTATCGGATACACCCATTAGAATGCGGTCAGAGTAAATCTTGTTTTCATCAGGTATCATCGAAGGATCAATGATGGCCTCGAGTTCATCAATTGGAGCTAGCCCGAATTTTCCCCGGTAGTTGTTCAATAATTCGTCTTCCTGGAGAGCTAAAGTCTCATCATCATCGCGGTGGTGGGCGGCACGGAAGACGACATCTTCATGATGAAATTTTGAAAAACAGTACGGGCAGACAATATCGTAAAATGGTAATCGTTCTTTGGCAGGTTGTTTTTTTTCAAACATTCGTTTTAATAATGCGAACATGTAATGGCCCCCTAATCAGGTATCAGCTCGTAATGCTGTGCTGATTTCTTTCCATTGTTAAAAAAGATGCGAATAAACTCATTTTTATCGATTTCAATTTCCGGCGTCACGGTTTTCCCAGCGGGGAAGTCACGGATAAACGGATAGACGCTTCCATCCTCAAGCGAAATTGGGACACCGCCGCTTTTTTTTACATAGACGAGTAGTTCTTTTTCGATTGGAAGCTCGGTCATGATCGACATCTTTACTTTTTTGCGAGATTGAAAGAGTTTATTTTTATAAGCAATAGAAAAATAAATCTTCGCTCTCGAGCCTGTGATATAAATGAGATTTTTTTCGTTTTCCTGCATGAAAACAATAAGCTTTCCTTCCCGTTTTTGGCAGGGAAGGATGCGGTAGGCAGTGCGGCCGATTGTATCTAATCTGCCGACATACCCTTGGCTGACTTTATATTCCTCGCGAGTGTAGAGTTTTAATTCACGTTCATCAATTTCGCTGATTGGCTTTACGCTATCGGCAGAGGTCTTATAAATGTAGACAAAGTCAATCTCTTTTGGCCAGAACCAGCTTAAATGAACCTCTGGATCTTGCAGCGTCTTTTTTACATCCTTTATTTCATGATTAGGGGAAGAAATGGGTTCCCAGTTCACCAGTAATCACCCTCAATCTTTATAAGCTAATAGGAAAGTATAAATTTTTCAAATTTATACTTTCCTAACGCATAAGTGCAACTACGCCTCTGTCTTCGCCCTTAGGGGCTCGCCAATCGGCGAGTTTTCTTTAAAATCCTTTACTAAATCGATCCCGTTTAGAAGGCGTGCCTGTCACGGAAGAATCAGCTCCAGCAGCCGGCCGTTTAGTCATGCCTGAAAATTTTTCACGAATCGGGATGATCATCGTTCCAAGGCCGGTCAGCGCCGTTAACAGGATATCAGCAATAACGCGGTAAGAAAAACCAGACATAATTGAGGAGTTTTGTAAACCGATTTCAAGCACAAGTCCTGCTAATAAACCTGAAATCAGCCCTGTAAGTGTGTAGCTTTTGGCCAAATAACGGTTGTCAAAGAGAATCCCAAGACCTAAACCAAATAATCCGCCGATGATGGAAATCAAGACAACACGCAGAATGGCAAGATACAGGCTGCTTTTGAACAATCCATGCCTTTCCGTCATCAGCAGCCGGTCCTGGTTTTCTAAGTAAATTTTTTCAAACACATTCGTTAAATCATTTGCTTTTTTGACATCATGGAAGGACCCGCCCGTCCGGGAGGCAATCGATTTGAGTAGCTGGGCGCCGCTTCTGTCAATTTTGCTCATCCCAATGGTATTAACGATAATTTCCTTGTCTTGATAGGGACGGGCAACCTTAGTAAGGTCAAGCTCACTATAGCCATCTGAGAATAGAATGACCATTGGTTTACGGCCAGGCTTGTGGTTGTCGTCGATCTCCTTTAAAGCGGTGTCTAAAGCACCGGCAATATCAGTTCTTCCGCCATATTCCAAGCCCTTGATTTGCTCGTGGGCATCCAAAGTCTCATTTTTATCGCTGATGTTAAACATCGATTTCGTGACCGATGCATTGTCGTTAAAAGAAATGACAGAGGCCCGGTGGCTGGGCTTCATATTGTTAATAAGTTTTTCGGCTGCTTTCAGGCTTTCACGTTTCGGGTCCGTTTTATTCATGCTGTCGGAAATATCCATGACCATGACAATATCATCAGGCGGTTTGACAGTAGAAAAATTAAGAGAATAAATGTATTGAAAAATAAGACCGGCAGCAAACAGCATGACGAGAGTGGAAGGAAGTAGCACCTTCCATGATAGACCAGAATATTCCAAGCGCCAGCTGCGACCATTAATAATCGGCCTAATAAGCTCGGCAATTAAACAGAAGAGACCGGCAATAAAGGCCAATTGCGCAAAATAGGCGCCCATTAACAGGAAATTGGGCCAAACACCATAGTAGGACTCGATCAACCACTCGCCAATAACAGCACCGATGAACCCTGCAATAATACTAAAAACAAAAAAGAGAAAGCTAAATTTACGGACAGGCATGTTCAATGCTCCTTACAAGTTTAAAGTTAGCGGCGCAGTCCATTTATCGCTAAACGGAAGCTTCTGCTTTATTGGCGTGTAATTCATAGCCATTTTCGGCGTAAGTTTTGTAATACTTTTCGCCATTTCGATAGTACATTAGGTCCTTTAGTCGGAATCCTCCCATAAGGGCGAGCTTCTCAATCCCGCTTGATTTCTTTTCATGGGCACAGCCAACTTTACATTGTCTTGTTTCATGTTCTTTTTCCAAGGCAAACTGCATGAACTTACTGTAGAAATCACCAAAGAAGTATTTTTCTTCAAAGCGATGCTCCTGTGTATAATTAAACACCTCAATATGAACGGAGGAGTTTTCGTTTAGACGAAGATAAAGTTGCTTGAACAAATCTTCTTTTGAGAGAATCTCCCGGTTTTCATAGCGTGTCATGACATTGGCTCGTTCTAGCAGCTCATCCTCAAAACTGCGGTGGAACTCCTCCTGGGTCAGCACCTCGCGATTGCAAACAAGCAGTATTCTTTCAAGAAGGGGATTGGGCTTACCGTTTTCCAGCAAAGAAAGCAAGTTTCCAAAAAATCGCTCATCTGAAAAGAAGTAGGGACCCCATTTTTCCTTTAGCTTTGCTGTGATCATGCCGATCATGTCGGCATAATATTCTGCAATATTTTTATCCAAAACATCATCGGAATCATAGAGACTTTCAGCTGCCGCTTGCATCAGGCAGGATTCTACCTGGTCGATCAGCTCCATTTTCGATCGTAAATATTGGTGATGTTCCTCCAGCACCGTACGATATTGCTTCAAAATGGCCTGCTTTACCTCAAGCTTCATGATTTCGTACCTGGTACCATAAACTGTCTCGAAAAAGTAGTGCACAAAGCTGTTTAGGTTTTTCTTATCTGAAAAAGGAAGGTAGCTCTTTTTAAAATCACACTGGTCAACCATTTGCTGATAGTACTGCTCCAGAAGCGCTTCTTTTTCTAATCGTTCATTTTTCGTATCTCGCTCTAGTCTATCAATTTCATTTATCACACTAATTTCAGCTCCAGGTGTGTCGGAGGTCCATAAATAAGCGCAATATAATCCGTATTGTTCGTTATTTAATACATTTTCATAGAAGCAGCGTTCTATTTGGGCTCTTAGGTTCAACCTTTGCAAGTGCTCGCGAACAGGCTCTTCCAAATTGGTATAAAAGAACCGCTCCGTTCCGCCTTCATATAAATACTCTTCTGCTTCTCTTACAGACATTCTTTTCACCGTTTGATACGAATTCGAGGCCCCGATTAAATCATTCATATCCATGATTTTTTCGACCGGTGGAAGGCATTCATGAAAATATTTTTGAAAGGATGTTTCTGACAGCTCGAATATGCTAAGCACTTTTTCCCGCTTTTCCGTTCCCGCAGCTTTTAACGATAACAACAGCTCATGAAAAAAATCGCTGGCAGCATGAAGGGCTATCGCTTTATTGGACCGGGTCACCTTTGAAAAGCCTGCGGAAGCATAAACGGGCTCCTGTGAATTTCCTTTGATGCCCCTTTTAAAGTCCTGATGATTGTAGCTGTCCATTTTTTCATGATAGTCGGTAATCATCTTTCGATTTTTTAACAAATTTAGATTGCTAATGATTTCGTAATTCTGCTGCATGGCATCACTGGAAATCAAGCTTTCTTCATTTTTATCGCTTAAAAAATACACTAAATCAAACAGTGGGGAAGGAGGGTGACTCACATTAAGCCGCAGGTGATCCTCTGTCAATTGGAGATCCTTTTCAAAGGTGTATTCATCGTTTTGATAGTGATCTAGTTCTTTTAAAAAACTAATCCCGAGTGAGGTGGAGAGGGCAAAATTCTCGCCTTCCTGTTTTTCCTTTAGCAATCCATATAAATCTACCTCGACCAAGCGAAATGACTCTTGAAGGATACTTTTTAACAGCAATGTAAATTCTTGAATAAGGATATTTGCTGGATCATCAATCGCCGTCACTAGACAAAGGTTTACTTTTTTTAGCGATGAATATTCCTTCCCGTATTCAGCTATTTTCGACGAAAGCTTACGAAATGCCTTATTTAGATCAATTAGCTTTTTTTCCTCGCGATAAAAGGCTTCGTACATGCCCTTTCGCTTGTACTTGCGGTCAAGCTCATCTCCCGGAAGCTGGAAGGACAGTACGTTTTCGCTCGTAATCGTGTCAGTTTGATATGCGTGAAAATATAAGACCCTGGAACTGTTTAGCCATTTTTCCTCATTTATAGTCATAATCGCTTTTAGTGCATCCTTCACAAGGTCACCTAGGAATAAAAAGACAATCGGATGATTGACACTGCGCTGTTCATTCTCGGAAAGGCTGATTTTTTCCAATTGGATTGAAAATGTGTTGGCATACTTTTGTAAAAGTTCTCTCAAAGCTGATTCCCCCTATTGATTCTCCAAAGCTGGGCAGGATAAGAGGCGGGCCACATGCACTAGTTTGCGTGTGGCCATATTTTTAAGCGTTTAGATTTGGACGGTGTGTGATGAATTGATCTATCTCGTTAGAATTCTCTTAATAATTCGGTTATCCGCCAATTGTAGATAGCTATCCACCAATTGGCTGCGTTTATCCGCTCATTGGTGACACACTAATGTCGTTTCCTTATGATTTTAACTGCCGCAGCATCTCCTGTACCTTGATCATCAGTTCTTTGTAAAAATCGTATAATTCCTCGCCGTTAGCAAATTCCTTGTAGTCATAATCAAGGGTTTCCTTTTCCTTTTGATAGGATGCGGCCATTTCCTCTAAAGCAAAAATTAGCTGCGCAGCACTTTCTTGATTGATTAACTCAATGCTGCGTCGTTCCGATTTCTTTTCGAGCTGCGCCATTTGCTTTGGATTTAATGATTGAAAAGCTTGATAGATTTCAAATTCAACAAACTTCGACGTTTTCATCAGGTTCACGAACGGCTCCCATGCATCTTCTTCAATTTCTTTATCGTAAACATAGAGGGCACCGCGCTTCTTAATGGTTCTAGTATAAATGGCCTGAATGAACTGATTCATCATCATCTCTTTATCTTTTTGCGAAGCAAGAACTTGCTCTATCTCGGTGATCTTTTCTTGAATAAAACGATATTTCCGTACCTCTAATTTCACTTTTTCAATTAGTTTAGGGGAACGGATGAAGTTTTCCTTAGCAAGTTCTACATTCGTACTGCCAAAAATATCACTCGACCCAACAATCTCCATGTTGCCGGCAAACATGTCTTTCAGCTGACGGAGCACTTGCTTCAAGCTTCCGAGACTCGCTTTTTCTATCTTCTTCGGATCTACGTCATGCACAGCAAATAACGCCCCAATATTCACGTCTTTTGTAAAATGGCATTGGAATCTAGCACTTGTATTTTGGTCATCATTTTTCTCCGTGATACAGCCATAGCCTTTGGCTTGATCAAATAGGGCACGGACTCCGGCATTATATTGTTTAACACGTTCGTTCTCGTACGTATCTCCCCATGATTTTTCCGGAATCGGTGAAGGGAGGTAAGCCCAGTTTTCCTTCGCAGTCTGCACAAGATGACGGCCAACTCCTTCTTTTTCTAAAATTGTTTTTTCATATGCTGTTTCGTATAGGGACAGCGGCGAGTACGCAAACAAAGGAATCCCATTTTTCGTATTCAACCAGAAAATCCGGTTTTTTAGCTCACTTTCTTTAATCGTGAAGCGTGAATGACTAAGCGAATGGCGCTCGAAATTTTTTATCCCATTGAAAATATTCGGTGCCTTCACCGGTACAGATACAAAGCCCCATTGTGGGAAGTGAAGCTGACCGTTGCTGTTGGCAAGGTGGAATACTGGCAGAGCATCACGGTCAAGGCGTGCCGCAATCTTATCCTCAATAATCTTGTCGATGGGCAGGTCATCGCCGTATTTCAGCCGTAAAAAGTCTTCCATCGACTTCGTAATCAACTCCCCGAACTGGTCGGTTAGGAATTCGGAAACAGTGCCAACAACATCGATATCGGTTTCCTTTACCCAATAGGTGGATTTTTCAAGGAGCATTTCCGACCATTGCTGCACCAACAATTCTCCATCCTTTGAATCAAACATTCGCTGAATTTCACGAGCGACATCGGGAACACTGACAAGGTGCCAATAATAGGTGGCATCGTGGTCGCGTTTTACCTCCTCACCATCGACAAGGATATCAGCGTTCTTTTCAAAAATTGTCTTCAGCGTCTCTAAGATTTCTTTATACACCTCATAAATCTTGTTATTCTGGTTGTTTAAAAGCTGGTATAGGTCCTCATAGAATTCGATCATTTCTTCAATTCTGGCCTTTTCCGCCCGAGCAAAAAATTCATTCAGTTTGGCTTCAATATAGGCATTCTTTTTGCGATCCTTTGAAATAAAGGCGCTGCGGGCATCTTCTAGCTTGCTGTAGGCATATTCCTGCTCTGTAGTAATCGCTTTTGGCAGGCGCTCTAAGCGGTCGCGAAGTCCTTCCACATATGCCTGCAATGTTTTCAACAAGCAGAAACCATCGTTGGAGTAGATCAAGCGCGATGCAAAGATTGGCCCTTTTTTCGGATGGAGGAATAAGCGCTCAATGTGGCGGCGGAACTCCTCCATGATTTCTCCCGGCAGCTGTTTCTTGCATTTACGGTATTGGTCCTTTGCTTTTAGTAAAAATTCACGGTCTAATTCTTCATCAAGATTGATCACTGAAGTTTTTATCACATTGTTGTATGAGAAGCGGTCGCTGTTTTCAAATCCTGACAATGGTTCCGGCACGCGTTCATTAAAGCGCTGATGGACAGAATCCGGGTCGATACGCAATTTTTCTAAAAACTGCTCGACTTCCGATTGATCGGGACCGGCATCAAACATTATGTTCATTTTTTCAAACAGCTTATAGCCAATATAGGTTGTCATTTCTTCGAGTGGAATCTCTGCCATCGATGCGCCAATAATGTTGTATTGGTAGTTGGCGGCATATGGCTTCGGCATTTGGGCGATATTGGTGCGGATGTTGCTGATATAGTCGTGGATGGCAAACTCTTCGCCAGATTTCTTTTCTTCATTGGCCATAAAGTTGGTGATATTTTCAGCGGTGACATTCATGCAGTAATCGTAGGCATTCTCGAGCCATTTGCCTTCAAGGTTTGTCCCGGAGATCAAATGACAGAGATTAAACGGCGGCATGGGGGAGTTGACATCTAAGAGGCTGCCGTATTTCATTTTGAAGCGTTCATTTCTTTCATCACAGTTCATCCAGTAGTCAAGTTCTTTTAGGGATGCATAGCCATTTTTCTCAATATATTCGACGGTGTGCGAGCTTAAGCCTCGTTTGGACAAATTCACATCAGGCGTGAACAGGTAACCAAGCATGCTGACTTTATCGACACCGGTTGAGCCGAATTTCCGCTCCATGATGCCGCGGGTGATATAGGCAATATCAAGGTAGCAGCCACTGCCTGTTCCCCCGGACAGCCCAGTTAAGATGAAGACATAGAGCCGTTTATTTGTCCCTTCAAGAACGGCTTCTATTTTTCGCTCAATCGTTTGAACGACTTGATTGATTTTTGTAAACAGCAGCAGTCTGCCGGCTTGACGGACACCCGAGGCACCGCTGATACCGTCGGTAATCAATAGTTCTGGTGACAGCCATTCCTTTATGTACGGTTCAATCGTGCTGCGATTTTGCAGCAGGCCGCCGATTTCCGGGTTGGAAAGCAGGACAAATTCTTTGTTCGGGTCAAGGCCAATGCCTTTGTATTTTTTATTGCGGTCATATTCATTCGTTTCAAATGCTAAAAATTCAATGTTATTCGGCTTTTCCTTTTTCTTTTTCGATAAAGGATCCTGTGGCAGCTTGAAGCGGCGGTTGACTTGGTACTTGAGCCTGAGCAGGGCATCAATCCCGGTGCCCCCAAGGCCAATGACAAGCATAGGGTTATCGATCGTATCAACGCGAATTTTCTCCGAAATGATGCCCCCGCCTAACGAAACATCCAACTGCTGAATATGCTCTCTCACATTAGCTTTCATGCAAAATTCCTCCTTGGCTGTTTAAATACTCATACATATAAAGACGAAAAATATCGTGGTTAGGATTCAAGTTAAGGGATCAGGCACCGCGAAGTGGTGCCTGACACCCTTACTACGCTTTTCGAGTTAACTTATATACTCAATGTAAATAGATTTATTAACCTTTTTAGGAATGATCCGCAGGCGATCGTTTCGTTTTACAACAAGGCCTTTTTTGGCGTCAATGGCTCGGCCGCCTTTTTCAATTGTACAGTCAGAGTGATTGACGATTAGCAGAGCATCACCCGAAGCGGGTTTAAATATGATTTGCTCCGTCTCTGTAAATTCCGGTGACAGCGACAAGAGCTGGTGCAGCCGAAACTTTCCTTTAAAGCCTTTTAATTTCTTGAATTGCGGGCTGATACGTTCACCTGTATCTTCATCCTTTATTTCTACGATCATTTGGCCGCTAAAGCCACGGCTTGCTTGTTTCAATTTTGAAAGCACGATGTAAGCGAGGGCTGCAAGCAGGAGGGCACCGACTACACCAGCAGCTACATAAAGCCATGGGAATGGTATCTCGTCCTCCGTTGAACTTGGCTTTGCCGCTACAGGTGCAGCTGCCGAATTTTGCACGATAATCTTTTCCGGCTGAGTCTCACGGAAAAAGCTATTATCCTCAGCTTTTACGACAACTTCATAGCCTGTGGATTTTCCGAGCTTGAACTGACCGGTAAACCCTTGAGCATCGGCATTTAAGACAAATTCCTCCGTATTTCCCTTGTCGATGTCTTTTACATAAGCGGTCGCTTTCATAGATTTATAGATTTCTTTATCTGTAATGGCTGTGCCGTTATCTTCAAAAATAGCTCTGACTTGAACGGTTTCGCCCGCCTTGTAGCTCTGCTTGGCAAGCGGGGACAGCTTTAGCTGTAAATCATAGTTAAAAACAAGATTGATATCGATTTTATCCTGCGGTACCCCTTTGACCTTTAACGTCCAATCACCCTGTACCGGCTTCATCAGCTTAACCATCGAGTAGGTCTTTGACCGTGACAGCAGAACCTGATCGGAAGGGATCCCTAGCTCTTTACCGGAAGGATCGATCAGCTTAACCTCAACCGGCTGGCTTGAAATAAGCGAAATATTCGCTTCTAACACATTTTCATTTGGCACAGGTATAGTGATATCCTGAAAGTCACCATTCCCTACTAATTGGTCTACCGGGACAATTTTCAACTTTAAATGGTTGGCAAAAATTTCACTAAGGATTCCTGGAAGTCTATCTGCTGAGGTAGCTTCAAAGAATTTCCCGTTTGTGCTCTCGGCAACATTCGTGAGCACGTCTTTATTCAGCTTGCCATTAGCGTTTAAGCCGATAGTATAGATGGGATATCCCTTCGCTTTCGCATCAGAAACGGCTTTCTTTAGGTCGTCCTCCGCCAGGGCAGCAGTCTTAGACTTCTTCGGATTCAATTCGTTATTGCCATCGGCTAAAAGGACAATTAATGGAAAGTAATCCTGCTCATGGCTTGAGTCCAACACCTTAACAGCTTCTTTCAACCCGGTGGATAAATCGGTATACGTGTATTTTCCAACCGAGTCAATGAAATCCTTCAGATCCTGTTTATCCTGTTCCGAGCGGATCTTGACTAGTGCCTTTTCCCTCATTACCTCATCGGCGTAAGCAATGGCACCGATTTTATCCCCGTTTAGGGAGGCCATATCAATAAACATCTTCATTGCTTCATTGCTAATATTATTCGGATCGCTGCTCTTCATGGAATTACTTACATCCACGACCAGCATTCCTTCAATCCGGGAAGTGGAATGCAGTGGACTTGCAGCGCGTACACTTAAATAACTACTATTGCAGAGTAAGAAAGTAATGACTATAAAACTACAGATCCATTTTTTTAACATCTGTGTGCAACCTCCACGAGCAGTTTCCTATTTCGCGCAAATATTACAAAAAATCCTTGATGTAAACTTATTTTACCACCGCTGTCATTATATTCCCAAGCAATAATCCCTAGAATTATAAAAATTTTCCTATTATAATATAAATTAACCAACTATTTTGGGAAAATTGTGTAATTTTGTGTAAGATAATATCATTTGAACAGGAGGAATACCATGTACGTCATCGTATTTACTAGTATTCTAGTATTGATCCTTCTCTGGAAAACCTATAAAGTTTTGAAAAATAAACACAGCAGCGGCCATTTCGAGGATATCGATGATGAATTAGTCATCATGTTAAATGAGGGTGATTCCATTGGCTAAACAGGCTGTCCAGTTATCAAAGAAAAAACGAACAAAATATCGCTTTCAAAAGCTAAAAATGTGCAAAAAATGCAATCGCTATTCCGTTTTAAAGGATAAAATATGTCCGACATGCGGCACTAATCTTGTAGGAATTGAGAGTCTCGTCAAATCTATTTTAAAAAAACGTTTAACGACGGAAGCAATTCGAATATTAATAGTTGTCTGTCTTGGCATTGTTTTTGCCCCAACCATCAAAACTATGTACTATTCCTTAATCGCTGGAATCATCTTTTGTATCAGCTACGTTGCTTTGACCTCTCTGTTCATGAAAAGTGAGTATTTTCATCAAATGAAAAAGCTTCTTAGAGCGGATTTCCGCAAAATTCAGGCGGGCATCCAGTATGACAGCGACCTAGCCAAAGCCGATGTCAAAGAGGAGAGACTAGCCGCGGCCTATGAAAAGCTTCGTGAAATTGGCGATTTTATTTCCACAGATCGATTGAAAGTCCGACGCGTGATGGTGTTAAACGATATTGCCCTACGGAGCGACATGGAGCTTGAGCTTGAAGGGCTTATTCCTTCATCATATGATAAGGATTTTGTGAAATATGCGCTTGAGGTGTTAAAAATAAACCGTATGCTGATTACGAAAAAGTGTATCGCTTATTTTATTCACTATCGTGATGCGATTGTCATTGATTTCGGGATGGATTCGCTTGTTTCTGTCGCCGGTACGGCATTACGAATGAAGCTGTACATTCTCGAGTTTTCCACGTTTATCGAAGAATTCCTTGACTATTTTCCTAAGGAACGAGTGCTTAGACTGTGCAGTATCATCCATGCAAACCCTGAGGTGGAGTGGGGAGGACTTAAGGAAAAAACAATGCGTGTAGTTGCAAAAAAGTATCATTATGATCCAGATTTCAAGAGTTTTACAATTGAAAGAGAAAGGGTCATTAGTCATGTTTAAGTCAACTGTTTATAAAAAAGTGAACAGGTCGCAGAATTTTTTCTTGCTGCTGCTTGTAATTCTGCTTGTACTTGTCGGCGGCAAAATCATTATGGCACATGCAAAACTCGCTGCTTATGTGGAAGCAATGAGTTTGTTTAAGTCAGGAGATTTAGTAGACGCAGAAAAGAAATTCCGGGCTGCAAAGCGAAACCTATCGGTCACTGACCATAATCAAGACATTAACCGGAAGCTTACGATTCTCTCACCGATTCGTGAAGTAATGGAAGACTTGGATGAAAAGGCAGCTGAATATCAGGAGGAAAAGAACCTCGATCAACTCGTTGTAACTTATGAACGCTGGCAGGAGAACATGAAAATTTGGGTGTCAGGCTCGCGTCTTCAACAGGATATGTATGGGGAGATGCTCGTACCCACGAAGCTTGATCAGGATTTTAAAGCCTATTTTTCCGCAATAAAAATGAGCCAGCTTGCTAAATTACAGAATAATACAATAAACGGGGACGCTGAGGAGGAAAAGGTTTTTACTATTTTAAAAAAGATTCCCACTGAATACTATGGCGGTGATCCCGAAAAAACAAAAGAGATCCAAACCGCTTTCCACCAATATTATACGAATAAAATCAAGACATTGAAAGCAGAGAATGCCTCTGTTGCCAGGATTGTAGCTGAAGGAAATCGGCAACTTGCCATGCTGACCAATTTCTCAATTGATTTTGGCTGGCTTAAAAACACCCTTGATACCCATTTGTTAAAAGTCCTTAATGCCGCAATTGATAAGAAGGATTATGCTGTATTTGCCGAGCAGGCAAATACCGTCAGAAACCTATCAGGGAATATGAAGGATGCCAAGGTGTTCTTATTTATCGAAAAAGCAAAAAATGATTTACTGTCCAAAGCAAAAAGTCTCACAACCGGCAACAACTACGAGGATGCCATCAGCCTCTATGAAGCACTTAAACCCTTAGAAAACACGGAACAACTAATCGTAAATGCCAATCTCGCCTGGGATAAATTTGAACCGATTCGCGTCCTAAAGCGTCTTTATCCTACAAAGGAATTTCCGAGCTTTGTGAACGCGAAGAACAAATGGGGGGCAGACATAGTCATTGCAGCTATCTCCAAGGACGGTGGAATCTATTTTGGCAAGCTTAAGGGAGAAGAGGTAATGGTAGTTACCGAGGGAACCCTGGATGGCTCGCCGGACGTCACTAAACTAGATTTTGAAAGCAGCTTTAGTTCATCAAACAATCCGGTCATCTCGATCGATGCAAAATCTAACGAACGGAAGCATCATTATTTGGCCTACGAAGTCCGCTCCAGTTCGATGGTGAAAATTCTTGATGTTGAAGCAGATAATCTAACCGTGGAATCGAAGAATGTTTTACTAGTGGATAATCCAGCCGGCCAAGGGACGAGCGAACTTGCCTATTATGAACAGGATTCTCAGGGGATCTATCGTTTTACTAAAATAAAGGCAGATTATGTTGATATTCATGTAAGTGAAGTTACCAACTACTACGGGAAAAAAGTGCGCTTCAAAGCCTACGCCACCGCGAAAGCAAACGGAGGGGCATTAGTCACACTTTCGGAAACCTATAACTACAACACTAGCCGTTGGGAGAAAACATATTTGCTGTTAAGGGGCCAGTCGGAATTTACCATTTACCAGAACTATACCGTCATAGGAAGCTTCATTGGATATGAGAATATGACTGATGAAAATGGGGAGCAGATTCGTGTCTCGGTATTCCAGGTGGAAAAAGTGGATAAATAGAAAAAGGCGAGTTAACTCTACTCGCCTTTTTCAAAACTTGACAGCGGGATAAATTGATTGAAGATCCCAATGGTTGTAACCTTACCCATCCCAACATCCGTAAAATCGGTTTTATAGATCGAGAAAACAACATAATCGGATTTGGTTGTGCCCGCATCAAAGATGGATTTTCCCGCAACAGAGAGAAGCCCCTTTTTTAACAGGTTTGACGATTGCTCCATAGCTTTGTGATTGATCCAATCGATGTACTCAGCACGTTCAGGATTTGTAGCTGATAAAATAAAGACAATAAAAATTGAGAGAAAGATGGATACAAGACGTTTCATTTTTTGGACTCCTATCTTAAAAAAATACAGTTACTGCTTGTACATTCATATGTAAAAGAAACCTAAAAAATCACCAAAATCGCTTCCGTTTTGAGACCATGTAAATAAAAAAATGGAAAAAATATATTGGTGATATTTGCCTTTCGCTATGTTAAATTATTACTATTATTATCTTTTACTAGTTTCGCTAAACATGGCTTCATGGTAATTTAATTGTATTTTCATAAATAAATTTAAAGGAGACAAATCTGTGAAGAGAAAATGGAAGTGGGTACTTTGCTGTTTCCTATTCCTGCTTTTTTTAAATGGGTTCGGAATCCTAGTGGTTACTTTTTTAGGTAAGTAGGAGAGGCAGGGAAGACGGGAATGACAACGAACTTAACAAAACCGATTTCGAAAAAGTTGCTTTTTGCCATGCTCATTGTGACCATTGGGGCTGAGGTTCTCCTCTATTTAACCCGATACAGCTACATGGCAGGTACTCTATATGATGCCATGATGGTGTCGTCCTTTTTTATCGGCTGGAAGCTGCACCAGCGGCTCAAAAGTTCCACGGACCAACCAAAAACAAAACGGCAGCTTACCCTTCAATTCACGGGAGCCTTTCTGATTTTCTTTCTTGGCAGCACGGTCATCAATATGTATTCAACCTATACTTTCCAGGATTTTAGCACTGATTATGATCAATATGTTCAGGACTATGCCGAGACACAGGCATATGATCCAGGGGATGAAGGATCGTCGACAGAACCAGTTTGGGCATTTTTTGAAAAAATAGACATGATTGGCTATGATTTATATGCGGACACGCTTGCTGGTTTGGAGGAGGTTTGGCGGCTTTCTTACATGATCCTCTTGCTTGTTATTTTTAAAAAAATATTCCCACGCCGCTGGGAGAGCGGGCGAAGAGATATTTTCCTCATGAGCGCACTGTTTCTTACTTCAATCCTTTTTGGTATCGACCACACGCTAGATTCGGAGCAGCCATGGTCGATTCGCATCGGGGCCATCGTTACCTTTGCCAACATGGGATTATTATTTGGTTTAATCCTATTATGGACACGAAACCTTTGGGTGACTGTTCTCGTTCACGCGCTTTATGATATCACCGCAACATTATCATGGTACTATATCGATTATGCTGTCGAACTATTTGCCCTGGCTGTTTTGGTTGTCCATTTGATTCTTTATACGCTGGAAAAATTAAAACAAAGACGCTTGGAGCGCCAGCTGGAAGCAGTTGAGCTGGCGCAGGCTGCTGAATAGATATCATTAAAAAGAGGTTCCGGGTACCTAAGCACGGAACCTCTTCTAGTACTCGTTGACTTTATTATCAACATATATAGAGTAGTACCATCCTCATTCATTAAGTAATTAATCTTTTCTAGATCAAAAACTTGTATTAAACTCTCTAATGCAAGTTTTTGCTTCACATTTAGTTCTATAGAACTATTGCAAACCTACTATAAAAACCGACAAAAAAACCGTTTATTCCCCGAATTTTCTAAAAGGAACAATTCACCATTTTAACCCCAAAATTCTTTCCGCAAAGAGAAGATGCCGTTTCTTTGTTTGTAAACACAGTTATGAGTTAATTTTACATAACGGTAAAATTTGTGCAAAAATTGTAAATATTGTAGAGTAATGGCGCAATTTATACTAGAATGGGAGGTATACGACAAAAGTCGTAACAGGGGGGTTCATAGATAAATAGTTTTAAGTTAGCTGCTTTGTGGGTGCTTATTTGAAAACGCATCCAAAATCCTGGATACAAAATACAAGAGGGGGCATGCCTATTTAGTTTGTTTACTACCCTAAAGTCAAAGGTATAAACATTCAAAACTCAAGGAGGCGAACGGTTTGAAGTTTTTTAAAAAGCAGATTTTTATATTAACAACTATTGTTACATTACTAGCCAGCTACGTGTTGCCTTACATCAATCAGGCTAGTGCAGCTGAGAATTACATAACCGTAGCGCAAGCAATTGCGAATAATACTGGAAATGCAACGGTGAAAGGATATATTGTTGGATACACTACTGGAACGAATAAATATCAATTTACAGGTCCTTTTAATAGTGATACTAATATTGCCATTGCAGATAGTCCAACTGAAAAGGATCCGGCAAAAATAATGCCGGTTCAACTTCCATCAGGAGAATTAAGGACTAATTTTAATTTAAAAACACATCCTGAAAATTTAGGCAAAGAAGTTTACATTACAGGGTCATTAGAAGCATACTTCACTGTCCCGGGACTAAAGAGTCCAACTTATATAGGATTTGAACCTCCAGGAGGCGGTCCCGTTGATCCGCCAGTCGATCCACCTGCTGATGGCATCAAAATCAGTGCCATTCAAGGGGAAAGTCATACTTCACCATATAAAGATCAAACGGTCAAAGGTGTTGTAGGGATCGTCACTCAAGTATGGGATGCGGATAATTTCTATATGCAGGATCCAAATCCTGATAACAATCCGAAAACGTCCGAAGGGATCCTTGTCTACAAAAAGGGCCACGGAGTTGTTGCAGGTGATAAACTAACGGTTGACGGACTAGTAAAAGAATGGATTGTTGCCGGCTATAACGATAAGTTGGAAACAGATCTTCCGTCAACAGAAATCAATGCGTCTCTGATTACAAAGCTAGCAAGCGGACAAGAGTTACCGAAGGCACTTGTCATTGGCAAGGACATTCACCCGCCAACTCAAGTAGTTGATAATGACCAATTTGCTGCTTTTGACCCAGAAGAGGATGGAATTGATTTTTACGAGAGTATCGAAGGTATGCGTGTAGCCATTGAAAACCCAATGGCTGTTTCTCCACAAAGATATGGAGAAGTACCAGTTATTGCGGAAAAAGTAGAAGGTAAAGTTTACACAACACCAGGCGGTATTCCGATTACGAAAGATAACATGAACCCTGAAAGACTGCCGCTCCTTTTCACCGTAAAGGATGAAACATATAAGGTTAAAACAGGGGATAAGTACAACGGTACGGTAACGGGTGTCATCACCTATACGTTCCAAAACTATAAGCTTCTAACTAATAAGGCAGATCTTCCTCAATTAGTAGAAAGCGGCTATACGCAAGAAGTAACCGAAATCGTTAAGGATGATGATAAGTTAACAGTTGCTTCTTACAACATGGAAAACTATACAAAGGCTGATGCTGCTAAAACTGCAAAAATCGCTGATTCCTTTGTGAATAACATGAATAATCCTGATATTATCGGCTTAGTAGAGGTTCAGGACAATAATGGAGAAACTGCTGGCGGAACAGCTGCAGACCAAAACTATCAAGCTCTTATCGATGCTATTAAAGCTAAGGGCGGTCCAACTTACAAGTGGACCGATATTGAACCAGCCAATAACCAAGACGGCGGGGCGCCAAACGGAAACATCCGTGTTGGTTTCATCTACAATCCAGACCGTGTTTCATTGAAAGCAGGAGCAGCAAAAGGTGGATCAACAGAAGCAGTTGGCTATGAAAATGGTTCCTTAACCTTAAACCCTGGTAGAATTGACCCGACGAATGCGGCATTCTCCTCCAGCCGTAAGCCATTAGCTACAGAATTTATGTTTAAAGGCGAAGATGTCATAGTTATTGCTAATCACTTTAATTCTAAGGGCGGAGACCAGCCGATTTTTGGAAAAAATCAACCGCCTGTTCTAGGCAGTGAAGCAAAACGTGTGCAAATCGCCGGCAGTGTTAACAATTTTATTAAAGATGTAAAAAGTAAAAACACGGATGCGAACGTTGTCGTCCTAGGTGACTTGAACGATTTCGAATTCTCGAATCCATTAACAACCTTAAAAGGAAATGAATTAACAAACCTAATTGAAAAAGTTCCGGCACCTGAACGATTTACCTATAGCTATCAAGGAAACTCACAGGTGCTTGATCACATGCTCGTTTCTAACAATCTAGCAGCCCGCTCTGAAATTGATATCGTTCACTTGAACTCTCCATTTACGCATGCACATGGGCGTGTCAGTGATCATGATGCGGTGTTGGCACAAATTAACTTAAAAGATGAACCAACACCTCCTGAGCATAAAGCAATTGACTTATCGATCATGCATGTGAATGATTCACACGCAAATGTCGAGCAGTATCCGAAACTTACGACTGCTGTTAAACAAGTAAGAAGCGAAAAGCCAAATGCATTGCTTGTTGACGCAGGAGACGTTTTTTCTGGAACTCTTTACTTTAACCAATACCTTGGAAAAGCAGATCTAGGCTTCATGAATGATCTCCGCTATGACGCAATGACATTCGGAAACCACGAGTTTGATAAAGATTCCAAAGTATTGGCAGACTTTATTAAAGAAATGAAGTTCCCGATCCTAAGTGCCAATGTCAATGTGACTAAGGATCCTGTCTTAGGACCGTTGTTTAAAAATGAAATCAGTGCAGATGCAAAAGGCGGAAATATCTATCCAGCCATGATCAAAATGGTTGACGGCGAAAAGGTTGGTATTTTTGGCTTAACAACAGAAGATACAACATTCCTTGCAAACCCATCTAAAGATATTGTATTCGAAAATGCGGTTGATAAAGCAAAAGCAACTGTTACTTCACTTAAAGAGCAAGGTGTTAACAAAATTGTTGTCCTTTCACACTTAGGCTATGGACCAGACCAAAATCTGGCAACAGCTGTGGATGGTATCGATGTCATTGTTGGCGGGCATACCCATACAAAGCTTGATAAGCCGGTGTTAGTTGAAAAAGCTGAACCAACTGTTATTGTCCAAGCAAATGAATACCTTAAATTCCTCGGTGTTCTTAATGTAAGCTTTGATGAAAACGGTGTGGTAAAAGCGCAAGACGGCAAATTGCTTGATGTGAATACGTATACGGCTGATGCAGATGCACAGGCAAAAGTAAATGAATTGAAAAAACCGCTAGATGAACTGAAAAAGACAGTCATCGGCTCATCCAATGTTTTCCTTGACGGTGAACGTACAAATGTCCGCTACAAAGAAACCAACCTTGGTAACTTGATTGCCGATGGTATGGCACAAAAAGCCAATGAAATTTTGAAAAATAACACAACGATTGCGATGCAAAATGGCGGCGGAATCCGTGCCTCCATTCAGCAGGGCGATGTAACGCTTGGCGATATTCATACGGTTATGCCATTTGCTAACCTCCTCGTCACTCTTGACTTGACAGGTCAAGAAATTTGGGATGCTCTTGAGCATAGTGTAAGCAAAGTAGAAAGCGGCGCAGGCCAATTCATGCAGGTTTCCGGACTTCAATTCAAGTATGATCCAAAGAAGGATCCATATAAGAGAGTCTGGGAAGTAAACGTGAAAACAGCTGACGGCTTTGAGCCGATTGATTTAACGAAAACATATTCTGTCGCAACCAATGCATTTGTAGCTGACGGCGGCGACGGATTCTCGATGTTTAAAAAGGCTAAAGATGCTGGCCGTATTCACGAGCTGCTTCTAGTAGACTATGAAATTTTAACCGAGTATTTTACAAAAAATAGTCCTGTAGCTCCAACGGTTGAAGGCAGAATCACAGCGAAAGCTGCACCATTTAATCTTTCTTTAATGCATGTAAATGATACTCATGCGAATGTCGAGCAATATCCGAAGTTAACTACTGCTGTAAACCAAGTAAGAAGCGAGAAACCAAATGCCTTGCTTGTTGACGCAGGAGACGTTTTCTCTGGAACACTTTACTTTAACCAATATCTTGGTAAAGCTGATTTATGGTTCATGAACAAACTCAAGTACGACGCTATGACCTTTGGTAACCATGAGTTTGATAAAACTTCTGCTGAACTTGCAAGCTTTATGGGTGAAATGACCTTCCCTATGATAAGTGCAAACGTGAATGTGACAAAGGATCCAGTTTTAGGTCCATTGTTCAAAAACGAAATTAGCGCTGCGCCAGAAGGCGGAAAAATCTATCCGGCAATCGTAAAAACGGTTAACGGGGAAAAAGTAGGTATTTTCGGTTTAACCACTGAAGATACAACGTTCCTTGCAAACCCTTCAAAAGATATCGTGTTTGAAAATGCCGTGGAAAAAGCAAAATCAACGGTTGCTGCGCTGAAAGAGCAGGGAATTAACAAAATTGTTGTTCTTTCACACTTAGGCTACGGCTCAGACCAGAATCTTGCGAAAGTAGTCGATGGAATTGACGTAATCGTTGGCGGACATTCCCATACGAAGCTTGATAAGCCTGTTGTAGTTGAAAAAACAGAACCAACCGTTATTGTTCAAGCAAACGAATACCTCAAGTATCTTGGTACACTTGACGTAACGTTTGATGAAAACGGTGTGGTAACAGCGGAAAGCGGCAAACTTCTTGACGTTAATACCTATGCACCTGATGCAGAAGCATTAGCGAAAGTTAATGAATTAAAAGCTCCGTTAGAAGAATTGAAAAAGACTAAAGTTGGCTCTACAAGTGTTCTTCTCGACGGCGAGCGTACGAATGTCCGTTATAAAGAAACAAACCTTGGTAACTTAATTGCTGATGCGATGGCCCAAAGAGCCAATCAAATGGTGCCTGGCACCTTTATTGCGATGCAAAATGGCGGTGGAATTCGTGCATCTATTAACCAGGGCGATGTAACACTTGGTGACATTTACACGGTAATGCCATTTGCAAACCTTCTTGTTACGCTTGATTTAACGGGTAAAGAAATTTGGGATGCCCTTGAGCATAGTGTAAGTAAAGTAGAAAGCGGTGCAGGTCAATTTATGCAGGTTTCCGGTATCCAGTTTAAATATGATCCTGCTAAACCAGCATACGATAGAGTTTGGGATGTAAAAGTCAAAACAGCTAATGGTTTTGAATCAATTGATTTGACTAAAACATATTCAGTTGCGACAAATGCATTCGTAGCTGATGGCGGCGATGGATACTCGATGTTTAAAAAGGCAAAAGATGCAGGCCGTATACACGAATTACTGATTGTTGACTATGAGATATTGGTCGATTATTTTGCAAAAAATAGCCCGGTTTCACCGACGGTAGAAAGAAGAATCACCGCTGGAGAAGAACCAGCAGTAGAAACGGGTTGGGTTTTCAAAAATGGACATTGGTATTTCTATGATGAAGAGGGAAATATCCAAACTGGATGGCTGCAATATAGCGGCAAATGGTACTATCTAGACAAAA
>NZ_JBALPG010000080.1:0-24099 GCF_036965245.1 Neobacillus drentensis | reverse complement strand
CCCCTTACTTTATTAAATGTATTTCCGATTGTAATCATAAAGCAATCCTAAAAGACCGGCTAATCCAATTAACATGATGCCCAGTTCGAGTTTACCGGCTGTCTTTTGGCCGATAATAATCAAAGCGAGACAATTGATAAACACAACAATTTTAATCACGACTAAAACATTAGCCTTCATTTGAAAAATCCTCCCAACGGATTTCACTAGGCTCCAACGTCACGGCTTTACTGTTGCCTTCTCCGTCATAGACAACCGTTGTTTGCTCCTTCATCGAATTGGTGACAATCGCCATTTTTCGAATCGATGGGTAGGCCCCCACCTCTTTCTTTTCACTTTATAGCTAAAGTATACGAGAGAGTAGAAACGCTTTCACAATAAACATCTTGTCCAGTTTTTTAGATATCTTGTTTTCATTGTAATAATTCACTAAAAATCCTATAATTCAGGTAATAGATTGCTAATGAAGGAGGGAATCATTTGTCAAATGAGATTTATGAAGTTCCGCAATCGCAACGAGGCCATCTTCCAGTAAAACTTCTCTATGTAACAAAATCAAAATATGATAAAGATTGGCATAGTACCAATCATACCCATCACTTCACAGAACTATTGTATATTACCAAGGGCAAAGGGACGTTTTTCTTTTCCAATGAAGAAGTTCCTGTCAAAGAGCATGATGTAATTGTCATCAATCCGAATATTGAACACACGGAAAAGTCCGGTGCCGATCAACCGCTTGAATACATTGCACTGGGGATCCAAGGGCTCGCCTTTTCATCACCGGATGATCCGGGTTTACAGGTCACTTTTTTAAATTATAAACAGGATCAAAAGATCTATCTCTTTTACCTCGAGCAATTGATGGAGGAAGTGGAAAACCAAAAGGAAGACTTTGAGTTGATTATACAAAATATATTAGAAATTTTGTTGCTTAAAATGATGAGAAAAAAAGCTTTCAACCTGGAGAAAACCTCTACTAAAAAGATCAGTAAAGATGTGGCTTTTATCAAAAATTACATTAAGCAGCATTTTCGCGAAGAGATCAATTTGGATACATTGGCAGAGGCTGGTCATATCAATAAATACTATCTTGCTCATTCCTTTAAGAAATCCGTCGGTGTTTCACCAATCGAATACTTAATTCAAACCCGCATAAGGGAAAGTAAAATTTTGTTGGAGACCACCAACTACCCTATTTCAGATATATCAACTATTACCGGCTTTTCTTCCCAATCATTCTTTGCACAATCCTTTAAACGAGTAACGAATCTATCTCCTTCACAATATCGAAATGCCAAGAACACGAAGAAAAATAAAACCGGAAAATCAAAAAGCAAAAAATGAAAAATACGATTACCTAACTAGAGGTATCCAATTGGCGGTTGGCACTTTGCAATTAGCGGATACCCCTTCCCATTGGCGGAAGGGGTCTGACCCCGACTTCGTGGCTTTGTAATAAACTCATAAGGGGACTTACTTGTTTAAGACTGATGTCCCATAATCTGTGATGGTTAATTTTACGTTGTATTTGATCGGGATCTTACTAAAGGTTTGATCCCAATCTTTTTTGACATTTTCCCATACTTTAGGATACTCAATTCTCAATCGGTCTCCAAACCCTAATACGTCTGCTTGGTATTCCTTTTGTGTTTTGTCTAATACATTCTTCACCAAGCGCTCAACTTCTTTTTTACTCACTTTTTCTGCTCTTTTCAGAAATTCATTTTCAGAAACTTTCCGCGAAACTACCCAATTTTCAGCAATTCTTCCTTCAGAACTGATATTTACCTCAAAAGAGATGTTGTTCCCAACAACATGTGGCCGAATTTTACTCTTCATTGACTCTATCTCGTAGATAATTAGCTGTCCTGTCTTTTCATCCAAGCTTTTCACTAGACCGCCTTTACCCTTTCCAGTTACCCATGTTATGCCTTCTAAATCCTTCTCATTTAAAAAACCACGTAGTTTTTTTGCCCTTCCATCAATCAAGGAAGCTCCTTCAAATTTTACTTCTCCATTCTTCGTGCTCACATTTTGCAAAAGAAAACTGGATTCTGAATGTAATTTCCCACTTAATTTACCAAGTGATATAGGAGGCAAAATCTTTGTGGTTCTTTCTTGACCTTTTGAAATTTGAATGAGATGGAGTGCTGGAATAACAGCTGGTTCTTTCGACTCGAGTGTTTTACTCGCACGGTTTTTAGCGATTAAAATGATACTGCTTGGCCTGACCTCCTGTCCCCTTAGAAAAAAATCTAAAATTTGGTTTAAATTCACCGTACGTGCAAGATCCTCTCCAATGACAATCACTTTTAAATGCTGAGCAAAGAGGTGTTTGTCGCTTCTCAATACCATATTACGTAAAACAGGAAGGATGGCATCACCTGATTCAGAAACGTTATTGTAAGCTTTTTGCTGTGACTTCCCTTCTTTTTTTCCCGCACCAGTTGTCTCGGAGGTGATAAGTTGATTGGTAATCGTCATCAAAGCTTTGTCAGGATATCTGTTTTCATTCCTCTCTAACGCTTCCTCAAGACTCTTATCTTTCTCTAAATCCAATGCAATACCTACAACTAACCCTAATTCTTCAATTTCTCTTTGACTCCAGCAGCCTGTAAGAGTCAGGAGTAAAAGAAATGACAGGAAACGAAAGAGGAGCCGAACATTTTTATGTCTCTGTTTCATGTTTTCCCTCCTTTAATTTCGAGACAATTAGAAGAAGCAGTGGCATTACACCAAATAAGAGCAACGCGGCATTACCAATCATATCCCCAAATTTAAATAGGTCATTGATACTTTTTGGAGTCATGGCAATGATGTAAATAATCGGTATCAATCCATACATAAATGGGTGAATGTTCTTTTTGAATAGTTGAGCCAGCCCCAATGCAGCTGCATAGTAGGTGATGGTAAAGGTTGCAAATATTTGCATAATCCATATCACAAGCATGAAAGACTCAAACCGTTCAAAGAATAAACCAGGAATTTCAAAACTTCGTATAAGGGAAATTGTCGGCCATGTTCTCGTGACCACTCCATCGACGGATAATGCTCCGATGACCATCACAACGGTAATGACGTAAAAGATCATGGGGATAGAAACTCCAACTAGAATAACTTTTACTGCTTTGTCTGGCTGTTGCATAAACGCTACAAGGAGCAACATAATTTCAGGACCTAAAAACATGAGGCCGGTTGTCTTTAACCCTGCTAATATTGGCTTGATTCCCAATCCTAATACCGGACGGAGATTATCTAACTCAAATATTCCTGAGCTCATAAAGGCCACCAGTAAAAAAACGACGACCGAAATAGGGAATATCAATGAAAACAGACGGGCCATCGGGTTTATGCCGCCCATAATCAGATAAAGTCCAATCCACATAAAGGGCATGATGATTGCCCAGGCGGGGGTGTCTTCCAGTAAAAAAAAACCTGTTACTTCTGACAGCGTTCTAACTTCAAATGCGGAAAGTGTAAAAAAGTAACCTACAATCAGTAGACAAAGTAATCCGCCCACCCATTTTCCCAAAAGTTCCTGGCTGTATTGGTAAAAGGTTTTTTTAGGATACTGTTGGCTTAATTTGACTATGATGATCCCTGCCATAATCGCAATCAGTCCGCCTAGAATAACGGTTATCCAAACATCTGGTGTTTTGACCTTCTCAACAGATGTTCGGGGCAGAGTGAGGATACCAGCTGCAAGAATATAATTGACGAGGACAACAGCTGCTTGCGATGTGGTAATTCGGTCTTTTAGATTGACTATCATCGCTCGTTCATTTCCTTTCATATTGAGCTATCCTTTGCGGATGGAATCTTTCGTTTGCATTATCTTCGGGCGGCGTTTCATCATCATGAGCGGCATTCGAATCATAAAGTCTTTCCAGTCACTTACTCGATACGGTGCGGCTGGGCTGATAAAAGGTACTCCAAAACTCTTCAGCTTCACCAAATGACTGCTAAGCAAGAGGAAAAATAGAATGATCCCATACAATCCCAACATGGCAGCGCAGAACATAGCTGCAAAGCGAAGGATTCGTAACGTAATCCCTACACTATACTGCGGGATGGCAAAGGAGGAAATGGCGGTTAACGACACGATAATCACCATAACAGGACTGATAATCCCAGCTTGAACAGCAGCTTCACCAATGATTAGTCCACCGACTATCCCCATTGCGGGGCCAATCGGCTTGGGTAAACGCAGTCCGGCTTCCCGTAAAATTTCAATGGATATTTCCATAAGCAGTGCTTCAATAAGTGCAGGAAAAGGAACACCTTCCCTTGCTCCTATTATGGACAGGGCCAATTTGGTTGGGATCATTCCTGGATGAAACGAGATAAAGGCAATATACAAGGAAGGTGCAAAAAGAGATATAAAAACGGTTAAATAACGCAATAGGCGGATAAGTGAACCAGGCAGCCAACGCTCATAATAGTCTTCAGGTGATTGCAGCAGCATGCTAAATGTAACCGGAACGATCAATGCGAAAGGTGTCCCATCTAATAAGATCGCCACCCTGCCTTCCATTAAGGCACCGATAACGCGGTCGGGGCGCTCCGTATTTTGTACTTGTGGAAAAGGACTAAGGTAATTGTCTTCGATCAATTGTTCTACATATCCTGATTCTGGTAAATCATCAATATTAATTTTCTTAATTCTATTTTTGACCTCTTCCACCAATTCTGGGCCAGCAATCTCATTCATATAGGCGATGACTAGTTTTTTTTTGGCACGCAGTCCTACTTGAAATTGGATGATGGATAAGCTGCGATTATCACCATGCTGTCGCAAAAGGGCAGTATTATCGCTTAGGGTTTCTGTGAAGCCTACCCGTGGACCTCTAACCAATGCTTCCGAAACTGGTTCTTCAATATTACGTGATTTCCCTTTGGTTGTTCCGAGAATTAGCACTTCAGACACTCCAGTAACTAACAATGCCGTCGAACCTGTCAATACTTTGGAAATCAAATCATATAAGTCATGTACCTCTGATAATTCACTAATAGAAAGGACTTGATTTTTAATAAACTCTTTTAATACTGTCTGATTCAAAATAGATGGATCCTGTTTATATTCTTCGGAAAAATTTATCATCATTGATTTCATTATGTGTTTATCGATGAGTTCTTTATCTGACAATCCATCAACAAAAATGATTGCCGCACGAATATCCTTGCTCCCGATATGAAACTCCCTAAAATGAACATCTGAGTTGTGACCGATTTCTTGTCTGACACGTTCCAGATCTACCATGAACTCACCCGTGAAATGACCCATTGAATCTTGAGGAGGCATAAATCTCTGAGCTTTCTCACTTTGATTGCTGTGCATTTTGAGTTGTCTGATCTTTATTTTCTTTCGTCTCATTTTCATCAATACTCCTTTGTTGGGAGATCCACTCAAAAAACCTCGAGATCACATAAGGAATGGAAAATGCAATAAAAGCTTGCAAAAAAACTTTCCAGTCTGGAAGATAGAAAACCACCATTTTCCACATTTTTACTCATCCTTTAAATGCTATAACAGTAGTGAAAACTACCATAAAATATTGTTATTTGAAAAAGTAATATATTGGATAGTATTATAAGTATTCTTGTTTTTTATGTGTGAACTAAAACCAATCTGCATTTTTGGAGGAGAAATAGAATCAAGTCGTGCTATATCTAACTGATAGGTGTTTACTTTTGGGGAACTACCGGGGGAGTTTTTTCAGTGTAGTATGAATTAAGATGGGGTGTTGCTCAAATGTTTATAGTCATAATTAAATTGGTGGCAGTCTCCTGTCTTGATAGACTTTTAGCCAAGCTGTTGAAAAAATGCGAATCGGGAATTCAATTAGAAGAATAAATAATTTTTTCAAAATACAACTTCTCCATAACCCTTCATTCTTTGACTAAATTCCCGTTATCTCAACACTTAAGAGAGCTGCTAGAGAGAAACGAAAAAGCCTTGGTTTCTCCTTCTGCTTAAGCTCTTTCCTCATAACAAAAAGAAGAACACAAATAACGAAGATAATCCCCATCGTCAAGAAGTGCTCTACTGAAAAAAGGCGAAATGAATTAAGTTTTAAATGAAATTGAAAGTATGCTTGCATCTTAATGACCCCATAAACTGAGCCGATTTTTTAAAGACTTCTTAGTTTTGGGGAAATGCATCCAAATTTATACCTATCTGTATGTTCAACAAAGTTTTTCTGGTTCGTTAAAACCTTCCAGATTTAAAAATAGAATAGAGGAGCCAAAGGAACATAACCGTAGCAATGGCAAAACCAATTTCGATAGTCGGTATTTTTGTCAGCAGGGTAGATGTTTGTCCCGAAAATGAGGCAGCAATGATAACCCCTGCCATAATGATACTAAAGGACAGCAGCACAATGCTGAAAGATAGCCGGTTAGTAATTCGATTGACTTTCTTTAAAAATAAATCCATCTCTGGTGCCGTAATTTCTATTTTCATCTTTCCTTTTTTCATAATGGAAGTAATGTCTCTTAACGTCCTGGGCAGTTCATTAAAGATTTCTCCATATTGAGAAAACTGCTGCCGGATTTTTTCCGCAACATTTTTAGGATGAAAGCGCTCTTTAACCAATTTTTCTCCAAACGGTTCTGCAATTTTAATAATACTCAACTCTGGATCAAGCTTTTCAACGACACCTTCTATCGTCAGCAACGTCTTTCCTAACAAAGTTAAATCTGTAGGCATCTTTATCCTGTGCCGGTAGGCTACTGAAAACAAATCATTAACCGCCTTGGCAAGGCTTATTTCACTAAAAGGAACATTAAGATATTTTTCCTGGAGCTGGTCGACATCGGCCCTTAGTTTTTCGGCATTAACATCCTCTGGTACCAGACCCATGTTTGTAATCGCCCTGACCACTTCATCGGTATTTTGGGTCATCATCGCAATCACAAAAGAGGCAACATGTTGTTTCATTAACGGAGTCAGCCGACCTACAATCCCAAAATCCATAAAAGCAATAATATTACCTGGTAATACTGAAATGTTGCCAGGATGAGGGTCGCCGTGAAAAAAACCGTCTATCAAAATTTGTTGAAAAATTGCGTTTACAACTCTTTCTGCGACGATTTTACTATCATATGCCTCTTGATGCAGGTTTTTTGCCACGTTTAAATTTATACCTTCAATATATTCCATGGTCAACACTTTTGACGTCGTGTATTCCCAATATATCTTTGGAATTAAAACATGAGGATTATCATGAAACTGTTTCACAAACTTTTCAGCATTTCGACCTTCATTTTCATAATCCAATTCCTGTCGGATAGATTGAGCTAATTCATCGACAATATCACAAATTTGATATCTTTCCGCCCAGCCTAAACGTGCTTCTGCAAGCCTGGCCAAGTCTTGCATAATTTCTAAATCCGTTTCGATCACGGTCCGGATATTGGGACGTTGGATCTTAACGGCAACTCGTTCTCCTGTTTTCAAAACGGCATAATGAACTTGTCCAATGGATGCTGCAGCTAACGGCTGCTCGGTAAATGAGTCAAATAAGTTTTCCATCGGTTCCGCAAATTCCTTTTCAATTATCCGTTTCACATCTTCAAACGGAAATAGTTGAACCTGATCCTGAAGCTTTTCCAGTTCCTGAATAATTTCTGCAGGAATAACGTCTGGTCTCGTACTGGAAATCTGCCCCATTTTAACAAAGGTCGGGCCAAGTTCCTCTAAAAACATCCTTATTCTCTCACCTGTTGTTTTACTATGGAGTTTTTTATTGCCTTCAGCAAATGCCTTTTTTGGTACAGATAACAATTCAGTAAGTCCCAATTGATCCATGATAAAACCGAAGCCATATCGAGTAAAGGCATACACAATATCCCGGTAGCGTTGAATATGGCGGATTCTTTTCTTAATCATATTCTTCACTCCAATTAGAAATATTTTTTATTAAGTTAATTCACTATGTATAATATTGGGTAAAAAAATTGGGACGAGGTTCCTGTCCCCTCGTCCCTTTGTTTAAGCCCGCTTCTTAAACGGGTCTTCTCTATAATCTGCTTTTCGCTTATAAATAACTATTCCTGATTCTTCTTTTCCATGATTGGAGGGAATAACAGCTTTTACACCCTTGACAGTTTCTCCAAGCTTATACGATTTTTTGTCTGCTTTTGATTTCACTGTTTTTTTCATGACGTTGCACCTCCAAAGACATTATTTATGGTGCTTAAAAGGTTGTAATTATCGAGAAATATATCGTCAATCTCTTCTTGACTTAATGCCCTTCTTCCCGTTATTGCAACCGTCAAAACCAATTGCTTTCCTATAGGATAACATAGCACATAAGTATTATCAAAGGCTGTATTATTTTTTAGAAAAACGAGCTCGTTACTCTGTAAAAAACAATCAATCACGATGATTCTATCTGTTTCTCGCCTATTTTCATTAACATCAAATGGGTAAAATTCCCCCTGACCATCATTTCCAGCTATTTGTTTCAGACCATCATTGCCTTCCGCTTGCCAGACTCCTATTCCTTCCACGTAATAAGAATATGGAGCTTGATAAGCGTTTCGAACAGCTTCTTGTAGGTATTCAAACTTTTTGGATGGGTCTGCCAAGAGTCGTTTTGATAAGGTTCGGAGTATGCGAATTAAGGCATAGTCTTTATCCATGTTTGCTTGAGCTTCCGCTAAGAGCTTTCCTGGATCCTGAAAGACGCCCAACTCTGCAATTTTTCTTTTTATAGCCCTGCAAGCTACATTAACAGCAGCACCATGATTATGGTCACCACGAGTTTCGTACCTTAATACAGTAAGACCGTCCAGATCTGAAGGCAAACGAAAACCTTGTACATTCTCACTATCAGGTGTTGCACTAGGAATGATATAAAATACTCGTCCTCTTCTTAACCTTCCCCAGAATAAACCCATTTCAAACAACGTATTGTCCCTAGTTGTAAATGTAATGGTACCTCGAATATTTACAACGTCATCCGGTGAAAATACAAATACAGCAAAATCATTTTCATCTAATTGTCGTTCAAGACTTTCCATATTATATTCGAGTGGGTGAAATGCACCTGCTGTCCAAGGAGTAACCTCAGCAACATGAGTAAGTGCTTCGTGAATTGCATCAACATATTCAGCGGATTCTCTTGCAGATCCTATAAATAATTTTGGTTTGATACGGGTCATAATACCTCCAAAAAAGTGTTAATAGCAATGTATTTTATATTATTATATCAGAATTTTCCCTCTTTTTGTTATATTTACCATGGAAATTATTACATACAATTAAACATCATGGTAATAATAATTACAACAATGATTGGAAGATAAAATAGTCTTAATGTATTCGAAAAGCAAATACATATCCATAAGCTTACTTCGGACTCAAAGGGTTTCACATTCATTGAAAAATCAATAAACTCTCCATCCGCTTTTTTTCTAACATTATCATAAAGTTTTCTGAACAACTTTTCCTGCCAAAGAAAATAACCATCTAAAAGCCAAAAGAAAATAGTAGGTATTAATGCAATTGAAATTAATTTATAGTCCATATCTTGGGTGTTCGCAAAAGCAAAAAGTCCAGCAACAAGAGTTACTGCCCAGCCCTTCAATAAAAAGGAATTTTGTCCCATTCGATTTATTACTCCCTGAATAAATTCAAGGTGTTTTAACTTATTTTCATTCATAATATACCCCCAAATGCTATTTATTATAATATTCAAGCGAAGTCAAAGAATTCCTGTTTTATATTAAGTGTGGCTGAATAATTTTATGTAACTAGCGATGTTCTTTTGTTACACATTTGGTGGAAGAGAGGACGGAGAGGGATTCTAGATGCACTCTGCGGTAGTTATTCTCGAAAACGTCAACATAGAGAGGTCTATTCGACTTAATGCCTCCAAATCAGCAAAAACGCCTAAGTAGAGTGCTTCTACTTTAAAAAATTTCTTAACCATTCGCAGAGAAGTTTTCTTGTTTTCAGCAAAATATAGGTCCCGACACGGAATGATTGGAAATGCAAAACATCCCGCCCCTGTAATAGAGGGCAGGATTTCTGCATAATAAACGATCTACTATTAGAAAGTCAGACCATCACCAAATTGGGAATCAGAGCGGCTTCCAGTACAAATCATGCTTTTCCATCACTTCCGCACATTAGGATTTTCTGAATCGCCACTTTTTTCATGGCTTCTTTTCCCGGGGTCAAGTATTTACGAGGATCATTGGCATCAAGATTTTCCGTTAGGTATTTTCTCACTGCTTTAGCAAATGGAATTTTTAGTTCAGTTGCAATATTCACTTTTGAAATTCCAAGGTCAATTGTCCGTTTTACATCCGCCTCTGGAATTCCTGAACCACCATGTAGGACAAGTGGTACGTCCAGTTTTTCATTGATGATGGCAAGACGATCAAAGTCTAGTTTTGGATCAGATTTATAAAGGCCATGTGCCGTACCAATAGCGACAGCGAAGCTATCAATTCCTGTCCGGTCCACATACTCAACTGCGCTATCAGGGTCCGTTAGAAAACTATCTTTTTCATCGACGACTAAGTCATCCTCGATTCCTCCTAATCTACCAAGTTCTGCCTCGACTGACACCCCGTATTTTGCTGCATAATCTACCACTTCACGGACGATTTTGATGTTATTTTCAAAAGGATGATGGGAAGCATCAATCATGACACTTTTGTACCCCATTTCAATCAACCTTTTTATGTAGTCAACATCTTCTGCATGATCAAGATGAATGCTAATTGGAACCCCGTATCTTTTTGCAGCTACATTGGCAATAGCAAGCAAATAATCTGTTCCAGCATATGTCAATGTACTCGGAGTAGCTGCAATCATTACCGGCGACCCACATTCAGCTGCGGCCTCTGCAATGACTTGAACCGTTTCAAGGTTATGAATATTAAAAGCCGGAACTGCATAACCTCCTAATTTTGCTTTATCTAACATATTTTTCGCTGATACTACACTCACTTGATCTCCTCCTTGTTGTTTCTATTTTGTAAAACCCTTTATTTCCTCCAGATGGGTATTGCCTTCCATTGGTCCTTTCTTCGTAACAGCAAGTGCTCCAGCCGTATTAGCGTACATAACTGACTGACGAAATCCAATTCCTTGGTTCATACAGGAAATAAATGTTCCTGCAAAACAATCACCAGCACCCGTTGGGTCGACTTCCACAACTTTAAGAGATTCGACGGTGAAAGATGCTTCCTTGCAGTATGCACGGCATCCTTTACTTCCGTTTTTGACAATGACATATTGGACTCCTTTTTCAAGGAGATATGCAACCGCCTTTTCCTCATCGTTTGTACCGAGAAGAAGTTCAAGCTCGTCCCCACCAGGTAGAAATATGTCACAATGATCGAGAACATATTCTAAAAATTCTTTCATAATAGGGTCTTGAAGGAGTTCCTTCCGCATATTTGGATCGAATGAAACTTTCGTCCCCGATTCTTTACAACAATCAATTGCCTTTTTCACTGCCTGGCGGAGCCCTTCAGAAAAAAGTGAGGTTCCCATCACGTGAAAATAGTTACAATCCACAAAGTCTTCCTTTTTAATGTCATCCGGACCAATAAGACCTGAGGCGGAATCTTGAATATGAAAGATGAAGTCACGGTCCCCATCTTCCTTGTAGGT
The DNA here is from genome assembly GCF_036965245.1 of Neobacillus drentensis. GTDB lineage: Bacteria > Bacillota > Bacilli > Bacillales > Cytobacillaceae > Neobacillus > Neobacillus drentensis_G. The sequence continues at coordinate 12,461 of NZ_JBALPG010000080.1, read as the reverse complement.
AACAAACGCAACACCGGTAGACTTTAGCGGAGTTTTTTGAATAAATGAGACGTCCACGCCGTCCTGTTCCAGTTTACGATAATTCAATTCTCCAAATGCATCGTTTCCAATTTTGGCAATAATACCAGCCGTGCTTCCTGTTTTCGCTGCCTGGTCAATGAAAATTGCAGGGGCGCCACTAGCAAACGGTCCTACGAATTCACCCGTTTCATTAAACCTTTGTCCCACTTCCTTCGCCATGACTTCCACGAGGATTTCTCCTATTGTTAAAATATCTGCCATTCCTCGTCCCTCCTATTTACCAAGTATCCTTCCTTTATTTCGAACATCAATGTAAACCGCTACAATGATGATAATCCCTTTGACAATCTGTTGATAAAAATAAGGAAGCCCAATTAGGTTCATTCCATTATTGATGACTCCCATAATCAAGGCACCGATAAAGGTTCCAAATACTGTACCGTATCCTCCAGAAAGACTCGTGCCACCAAGAACAGCAGCCGCAATTGCATCAAGTTCATATCCGCTAGCTGTGTTTGGCTGTGCAGAATAAAGTCTGGATGTTAGGAGAATACCTGAAATGGCAGCAGCAACTCCCGAAATGATAAAAATCTTAGTTTGAAGTGATTTCGTATTAATTCCCACATATTCTGCGGCCGTCTTATTTCCCCCGACCATTTTCGCTCTTCTCCCAAATTTTGTTTTCGATAAAAGAATGTGTGAGAATACCAACAAGACTGCAACGATAATGACTGGAACTGGAATAATATCAAATAGTTTCTTATTCCCTAATAGTATGATAAACGAATCATCGACACCAACCGGTTTCGCATCAGTAGTCGCATATCCAATTCCCCTAAAAATCCCCATGGTTGCAACTGTCACGATGAAGGTCGGAATACGAAGACGTGCAGAGATCAATCCATTTGCTAATCCGGCAAGTGCTCCAACAATAAGAGTAACCAAAATGGCTAGTGGTCCACTTAGTCCCCATGTTAGTGATAGTCCAAGGACAAGGCCAGATAAGGCAGCGATTGATCCGACTGAAAGATCTATTTCTCCAATCATCAGCACAAATGTCATCCCAAATGCCATGATAGCAATGATTGAAACTTGGGATAAAACCGTAAATATATTATTCGTATTTAAAAAGTGAGGACTTAAGAATGAAAAGAGGATGACTAGTGCCAAAAGGGCAGCAAGGACCCCTCCGTATGTCTTCAATGCTTTATTGTCCTGGAAAGCTTGTTTCCATTTCATAGTTGTGCCCCTTTCTATTTCCTCTAGGAGGTGGTATCCGTCTGTTTGGATTTGGTTTTTGTGATGTAACTCATAATTTCTTCCTGAGAAGTTTGTTTTGGATCGAGCTCTACTGTCACCTCATGGTCTTTGATAACCAATAGACGGTCGGACATGTGTAGGATTTCTGGCAGTTCTGAAGAAATCAAGATTATTCCTACTCCCTTTGAAGCAAGTTCAATCATTAGTTTGTAAATCTCAAATTTTGCCCCTACATCAATTCCCCTTGTTGGTTCATCTAAGATGAGGATTTCTGGTTCAATCTCAAACCATTTGGAGAGAACAATTTTTTGCTGATTTCCCCCACTTAATTTATTCACGGTCTGGTAAATACTTGGTGTTTTGATTTTAAGAGCGTCAACATGACGGTTGCTAATGTTCACTTCTTTGTCGTGCTTTATCAGTCTTAATTTATTCAACACTTTATCCAAATTTGCTAGTGTAATATTTTCATAGACACTGGAGGTTAAGACCAGCCCCTCATGTTTCCGATCTTCTGTAACAAAAGCGATTCGTTTTTCAATCGCCTGAAGTGGCGTGTTAACTTTTACTTTTTTTCCATGAAGGAATAAATCTCCCCGTTCCTTCTTGAGCATTCCAAAAATCCCTTGTACAATTTCAGTCCTGCCAGACCCCATAAGGCCATAAAGCCCGAGGATTTCACCAGGTCGGAGAGAAAATGAGATATTGTGATAACTACCTTTCCTGTGATAATCTCTTATTTCCAGCAAGATCTCATCACTTGTGCGTTTAAAGTTCTTTGGCGGATAAACCTCATCCATATTTCTCCCAACCATCATCGTAATAAGATCATCCGGGGAAGTATCCTTTGTTTTGACAGTTCCAATATACTTCCCATCACGGAGGACACTCACAGTATCCGTAATTTCAAAAATTTCTTCCATTCGGTGAGAAATATAAATTACCGAATTTCCCTGACTTTTCAATTTTGTAATGATGTTGAAAAGAGTTTGGGTTTCTTTTGAACTAAGTGCGGATGTCGGTTCATCCATAATAATGATTTTGGGGTTAGATGAGACAGCCTTTGCAATCTCGACCATTTGCTGATTTGAAATAGATAGGTCTCTCACTAAAGCGCTAGGTGAAATGTGAATATCCAGTTCATCGAGAAGTTCCTTTGTTTTCCGATTCATCTCGGCGTCGTTGATTAGTCCAAATTTCACAGGCTCATAGAGAGCCCAAATGTTTTCAGCAACTGTCATATTCGGACTCAGGGAAAGTTCTTGATAGATAATAGAGATCCCAAGTTCTCTAGCATGCACCACATTCCGAATGTTCACCTTTTGACCAAAGAGTTCGATATGACCACCATCAGGCACATATGAACCGGAGAGGATTTTCATGAGAGTAGATTTTCCGGCTCCGTTTTCCCCTAGGAGCGCTAATACTTTCCCTTGATCCAAGGAAATATTGACCCCATCGAGTGCCACAACTCCAGGGAATACTTTCTTGATTTCTTTCATTTCTAAGATGGTTCCCACAGATTTCACTTCCTTTTAAAAAGAGGAAATACCCTAAGAAAGCGGCACTCCTCCTAATGGATTATTCTGGAATTATTACTTTTCCGTTCTCCACTTTCACATCCACAAATCCCTTTCCATTCACATAAAGACCTGGTGTGATTGGTATTTCTTTTTTAACCTTTTCGCCTTTTACTAGTTTAACGGCATTTTTGACTGCTTCTTCTCCCATTTTATCCGGGAACTGAACAACTACGGCTTTAAAGGTATTGTCCTCGTCCACTTTTTTCTGTGCCTCTGCAAGACCATCAAATCCGATAACCACTCCGTTCACTTTACGATCCGTCATCGCTTGATCTGCTGAAATGGCCATGTCATCCCCAAAGCCAAAGATTCCTTTCATATTTGGGTGTGCCGTCAGCATGTCTTCAGATGCTTTTTTGGCTTCTTCTCTTGTGCGTCCAGGAAGTTCTTGAACAATTTTCATACCAGTGTGGTTTTTCGCGTTTTCCTTAAATCCATCGATTCTGTCACGAACAGATTGAACTTCCGGATAGGTGGTAAGTCCTACTTCCCCTTTTCCATCAAGATACTTTGCCATGGCTTCAGCCGCAATCATACCGCCAGTGTAGTTATCAGTTGCGATATGTGAATCCACTTCTACACCGTTCGCCTTGACGTCAACAGTTACAACTGGAATGCCTGCGTCTTTAGCTTTTAAAATCGCCCCTTTTACACCATCTGAGTCAACAGGAACCATTATAATTGCATCGACGCCCTTATTGATGAAATCTTCAATAGCAGAAATCTGCCGGTTTAAATCTTGATCAGCTATAGCAACATCCACCTTAACATCTTGGTTCTTTGCTTCTTTTTCTATCGCTTCCTTTATGGCTACTTGAAACGGATGTGATTGTGTAAGTAGAGAAGCCCCTATGGTAATTTTCTTACCTGTCTTCCCTCCATCTGATGTTGAGGACTCTTTTCCACCGCACGCAGCTAATACCATCATGCTTAAGATTAAAATTAAGGCTAACATTTTTTTCAATTTCATTTCCCCCTTTAACTATTTTAAGGTAATATCATGTCAACACTATTTATTCTCATTATGTACGAGTATTGCCCTCAACCATCACCTCCTTAAAATGCTTTGTTCTAGCCTAGCTTAGACAAGTTTTTTACAGATGTCCCTGAGAGAACTTTCGTCTTTAACCGGCTTACCACTGGAAAAAGAGAGTAGTCGCTTTCAATCCGTTTTAATAGAAGATGTGCGGCTTTTTCGCCAATCTCTCCCATCGGCTGCACAACAGTTGCAATGGATGGGGTCAACATCTGAAACACGTCAGAATTGTCGTATCCAAATAGAGAAATTTCCTCTCCAATTGCAATTCCATTTTCCATGAAGTATTTTATTCCAGTCATGGTAGTTTCATAGTTTGTGGCAAAAATAGCCGTAGGTCTATTTTCCATATTCAAAAGTCTTTCATAGGCCTCAATCCCGCTCCCTTTACGATATTCCGCATACTCAATAAGGGAGTCATCAATCGTAATTCCGTAATCACTAAGGGCCCTTATGTATCCATTTAGGCGTTCGCGTGCAGTATACACATTGGTTGGACCAGCGATTATGCCAATCCTTCTATGACCAAAAGCGATTAATTCCTCAATTGCTTTATAGGAACCGTTTACATTATCACATACGACAGCATCGCATTTGACACCGTCAAGGAGACGGTCGATTAAAATAAGAGGGATTCCTTCCTCCAATATCTCTTTTACATGTTCATGCTCGTCTGAAACAGGCATCATTACAATTCCGTCTACTCGCTTTTCTTTCAAGAAGCGAAGTTTCTCCTTTTCGGTCTTTAGGGAGTTTCTTGCATTACAGACGATGAGACTATAATTCTCTTGATCTAGTATTTCTTCCATCCCCTCAATGACTTGATTGGAGAAAATATCCGTAATACTTGGAACTAAAACACCAACGGTAAATGTCTTGTTTGTCTTTAGTCCTCTCGCCATTTGGTTTACTTTGTAATCTAGCTGCTCGATCGCTTCCTGGATTTTCTTCTCATTATCTTTTTTGACTTTATAACCATTAAGATACCTAGAAACCGTACCAACGGAAATCCCAGATAAACGTGATACATCCTTAATTGTGGGCACTTCATTTCACCACTATTTCCTTTTATTGAAACGTTTCAATTTTATTTTCAAAAAAATTGAAACGTTTACACTAATTATTATGATAATAGCATTTAAAATTGTCAATACATAAAATCAAATGAATTTTCGAAATTGTAACCGCCTTCGGAAGCTGTAGATAATTAGACTAGCACCTATGTCTCGCTTTATCGCTTTAAACTTTAACTGTTTGGGGGGCTGACGGCTTTTTTCATTACCTCCTTTCTATTCTTAGTAAAAAAATTTACACCATTTTAGTAAAATATCTTTATCCCTTTTCATATATTGGAAACCTCTTGTTTACCGTCTATCATCAATATTTTAAAAACCACTAATTTTATCTTCACTTTTTTGCTATGTTCTTCCTTTTTTATAAAAAATACAGTTTATAAAGAATGATAAATATTCACTTGGACTTACTTTTTTACTTACCATGTAAAAAAGAAGCAAGAGAACCGTCCCCTTGCTTCTGACTTTTCACCTACACTCCAAGCATTTTGATAGTAAAATTTTACTAAAAATCAAAAATGGTATTGACGTTGGAAATGTAAGCGGTTTACAATAACGGCATATAATTGGTTTCATGTTACTAGATCATACTAGGCATGGAAAACAGAACGAGAGCATTCTCGATTGTTTTCCATGCCTTTTTTATTTCTCTAGTACCCCCTTTTTAACCTTAAGGTCCGAATAATAAGGTCAAAAAAAATACCAATTATAGAAAAATAAAAGGAGGAAGTGTTGTCATCAGTAGGTAAAGTCTATCAACAGGGGTAAAAAGATCGCAATGTTCAAATTTTGAAGAAAGAAGGGAAGGTAAATGAAAAAAAGGTTTTGGCTCAATCTAGCTATCATTTTTACAGTGATATGTAGTTCAGCAATTGGGATTAAAGCACCTACTGCTTCTGCAAAAGAAAATTCTTCAATAGAGTATGAAATATACCCTGTACCTCATAAGATAACCTATCACGAAGGTTCAACGAAATTAGACAAAGCGATTCAAGTTATCTACGATGACACCATTGATTCCGTAACGCGAAAAAAAGTAGAAAACATTTTTAAACAAAATGGCTACCCAGCTCCAACTATTGGAACACAGGTAGTTGATGATAAAATTAATGTATTGATTGGTACGAAAGGTTCAAATGGCCCAGTGGATACCTATGCTGCAAATAACGGCACGAGCCAGAATATGGACTTTTCGAAAATTGATGCCTATCAATTAGTGATTCAAAATAATACAATGATGATTTTAGGAAAAGACACGGACGCCAGCTTTTATGGTGTCGTAACGTTAAATGCCATTTTGGCTCAGGCTCCTGACAAAGAAGTTCGAAATTTATCCATTCAAGACTATGCCAATACAAAAATCAGAGGATTTATTGAAGGCTACTACGGCATTCCATGGAGTAATGAGGATCGCATGTCGCTCATGAGATTTGGCGGTAATTTTAAAATGACATCGTATGTATTTGCACCAAAGGATGACCCTTATCACAGAGAAAAATGGGCTGAGTTATATCCACCAGAAAAATTAGCTGAAATTAAAGAAATGGCTCAAGTAGGAAATGAAAATAAAACGCGTTTTGTTTGGACCATTTCTCCATTAGCAGAAGTAGCGAAAATCGCCCAATCAGGCGGTAACCCTATGCTTAAACTTCAAGAAAATACCGATAAGATGCTGGCAAAATTCAACCAATTATACGATGTCGGGGTTAGACAATTTGGAGTTTTAGGTGATGATGTTGGCAGCCTGCCACATGATTATGTTGTCGCATTGATGAAGTCAGTTTCGGACTGGGCAAAAGCAAAAGGCGATGTTTATGATATTTTATACTGTCCAGCAAGCTATAATTCAAGCTGGGCTTGGAATCCTGCCGAGTTGAATGCCTATGAAAAGGGATTCGATAAAAGCATTCAAATTTTCTGGACAGGGTCGACTACATGTGCTCCTATCGTCCAGTCTACCATTGATACATTTAAGACCAGAAGTAATGGGGGAGTCGTAAGAAGGGATCCATTATTCTGGCTAAACTGGCCTGTGAATGATGTCGATATGTCACGTGTATTTTTAGGCAAAGGGGAAATGTTACAGCCTGGAATAAAAAATCTTGCCGGTGCTGTGACAAATCCAATGCAAGAAGCAGAAGCTTCAAAAGTAGCTCTATTTGCGATTGCAGATTATACATGGAACACTGAGGTGTTTAACGCCCAAAAAAGTTGGGAAGATAGCTTTAAATATATCGAGCCAGATGCAGCAGAAGAGCTTCATATCTTAGCTAAACATATGTCTGATGCAAATCCTAACGGTCTTACGCTTTCAGAGAGTGAAGATATCAAGAATTTGTTAGATACAATCACGTCTAAAGTAAATAACGGCACCTCGTTAAAAGATTCTGCACCCGAAGCCCTGAGCGAACTGCAAAAAATTGCCGATGCCGCAAATGGATTTTTAGCAAAAACAAAAAATGAAAAGTTAAAGAAAGAGTTAGAACCATTTGTAAAAGCATTAAGGGATATGGTTCTTGCGGATATTGAGTTTATAAAAACAGATCTTGCTATTGAAGCCGGTAATAAAGCAGATACGTGGGATCATTTTTCAAAAGCAACCGCTTTACGCCAGCAAAGCTTAGACTATGATCGACCACTTTTAAACGGAACGATGAAAACAAAACCTGCTAAAAAAAGGCTGCAGCCATTTACAAATAACTTAGAGAGTAAAATATCTCCAAAGGTAGAGAAGTTTTTAGATCTTCAGAAACCGGTAACGAAAGCAAGTATTTTTACAAATGTAGACGCTTATAAGACTTTATCAGTAACGGAAAGTAAAACAACAACATCACTAAATGATGCAGGTACAATTAAGCTGAACAAAGGTGAATATCTAGGACTAAAATTAAGCAGAGTCAAAGATGTAACCGAAATTGAAGCACCATCTGTAAAAGGCTTAACGGTGGAAACATCTTTAAACGGCATAGTGTGGGATAAAGTAAAAAATATGACGGCCCCATCTGATGCAAGATATGTAAGGCTGTTAAATAAACAAGCTAAGCCTATTGAATTTACTTTAGATAGTTTAAAAGTAACATCCTATGAGATTGAACCGAAATCAGTGAAAGAAACAAATTACACAAGTGTTGAAAATCCGCTCTCCATCTTTGATGGTGATGTAAAAACACCTGCATGGTTTAAAAATAGTCAATTAAATGGAAAGTATATTACCTATGATATGGGCCAGGAAATTACGCTGAAAAGTATAAAAGCATTTATTGCTGAAGGAGAACATGATTATCCAAGACATGCCATTCTAGAGGTTTCTTTAGATGGAAACGAGTGGACCACTGTGATGACCTTTGGCAGCCAAGATGGCCCAAATGAGGGAGAAGCAACGAATGAAGATCGAATCGATGCGATATTTGATAAACTAGAGGCTCCATATCGGACAAAAGAAGTACGAGATTTGGATCAAAAAATCAAGTATTTGAGATTTAAGGTGACGAGGACAAAAGTCGGGTCAGACAAGTGGATTAGAATGCAAGAATTGGTAATAAACGATGGTCAGTACTATCCTGAAATTAATGACCCGACGATTACTACTAATGCACAAACTAAAATTGGGTATACAAAGGATAATCTTATTGATGGCAAACTGAATACGAAGTTCAAGCCTGGAGGAACAGAAGCTGCAGAAATACTCTACCATATTGGAGAAGCAGGAACGAGAGTAACAGGGGTTACCATTCTAGAAAATCCAAATAGCTTATCCGGCAGTCAGGTATCAGTAAGAACTACAAAGGGCTGGAAAAAACTTGGAGCGATTGAATCCGGATATCAATTCTTTGATACAAAGCTAATACCAGAAATACTAGACGTAAAAATTGAATGGCCAGAAGGAAAAACCCCAACGATATACGAAATAAAAATTGACAAGAAGGAAGGAAATCTTTCAGAATTGATTGCTTTATTAGATGAAGCAAAAGCTTTAGATGAGAGCAAATTCTCTCCTGATAGCTGGAAGTTCCTTATAAAAGAAATAGCCACTGGAGAAGAAGTAATTGCAAATGAAAATGCCACTCAACATGATGTCGATCATGCCATTAAAAAGTTACAAGATGCCCTTGAAAAATTAACTGAAAAGCAAGCGGATCAATAAAGGCAAGAGAACCGTCCCCGGAAGCAAGGGGAGGGTTCTTTTGCTATAAATCAGGAACTTAGTTAGATTAAGCAGCTATATTCAAAAAGGACTTCCAATTAGTGAAGTCCTTAATTTGCTTTCTTTTTCAACAAAAGTCCGTTAGAAATAAGGCATATGTCATTATTACAATAACCCTTTTAAAATACAAAAATATGAACAAGGAGTGTCATTCTTCTGTTAATAGTTTTGTTAATAATTTGTCAAACTTATTTGAACTCAATATTTCGTGTGTAATGAATTCGCCATTATAAAATAAACCAAAAGTTGTCCATATTATCGGTAAGTTTTGTGCTTCTTCTTTAGTCGTTATCCTATAAGCATTAAAGGGGACACTTTTATTTTCTGCTACTTTTCTTAGCTCATCCAATATACCAACAGCAAAAGGACACTGAGCTGTGTAATAAATGGAAATACCTCCATCTTCGGAAAAAGCCTGTACCTGTTTTTTAAAAGATGGTACAACAGCTTGTTCATTCCACTTCAGTGCTACTAATTGAAAATATGGTTCTGCATGGTCTACTAACTCAAATCCCATATGTTCAAAGAAACGTTTTTCACTTAAATATGAGTAATTTTTCTTTCCTACTATATGTACAATCCCATCCATACCACGATTGATAGCATCTTCTTTGCAATAATTTAAAAATTGCTTTGCATACCCGTTATTTTTATATCTACCAGAAACCCACAAGCAATTGATATACATATAATTTGGTGCTTGAATTGGTACCCACGCCATTTCAGCAGGTAAATATTCAATAAATACTTTTGCACGTTCATCTAAACGATAAAATACTAATCCCTCATACATTCGTTCTGCCAACCATTTCTTCTTTTCATTTACTGCATTCTCATATTGTTTTGCACCCAATGCACAGCAAATATGTTCAGTTTCAATATTACTTTTTGTAATTTGAATAAATCCCAATTCTCCCACCTTCAATGTTGATGAACACTTTTTCACTCAAAAACTTATAATAAATGTCGAGGTACGTCTTTACCTGATTGAAGATTTACCCCCACTAAACTGAAATCCACCCGCAATTTTCTTAATTACTTCACTCATTGCCTCTTGCTTCATAGATTTGAGTTGATAATCATGATTGATAAATTCTAAATTTCTTGTCACATTATTCGGGACGATCACACATCGAATACCTGCTTGTTTTGCTGCTTGTAAACCATTTAACGAATCCTCGAAGGCGATCGCTTCTGTCGGCAGCAAGTTACAATCTCTCAATGTTTTTTTATATAACTCTGGATCTGGTTTAATCCTAGAAACATCATCCTTAGTGTTAACAACATGAAAACACTCAATAATTTCCAGTTGTTCAAGATATCTCATAACCCACTCTCTAGACGAACTGGAAGCTAAACCAATGATCAAGTTGTTCTGTTTCGCTTCATCTAGGTACTCCTTTACACCTTCTCTAAGAGTAGGCATTTTCATTTTATCTTTAAATTTGTCATAAGCTTCATTCTCTAATTGCTCACAATCTACAGACTTCCCTGTTATTTGATGAAAGTATGGATATAGGACTTCGTTGCCTGTTCCAATACATTGGGAGTAGCCTGCTAGATCCAGTTCAACTGAATGTCTTTCTAACAGCACTTCTTTAAACGCCTCATACCAAACTGACTCAGTATCTACTAGTAAACCATCAAAATCAAATATTACTCCTTTAATCAAGGTTTTGCCCTCCTCCTCATTATTAAGATAAAAAGACCTTCCCCTAACAATTGACGCTTTAATAGAACCATTGGTTTCATAATAGAGAAAAAATAAAACTGTCCAGAGATACGATAAGCCTATTTATCCTAATAAAGAAGGCAATAGAAAGTGAATCTGTATTCTATTTAGATAACTGGTCGATCGTTTGTATATTTTTTTGTAAATGACCAGCAGCCGATATTGCTAGTGCGTCTTGAAAAATATCACCGGGTTTGTTCCCTTCCCCAAGAATATAACCCGCAAAAGAAATGCCCATAAAATCAAAAATATAGTTAAATTGCTGGATCAATTAAAATCAAACTCAGAAATTACTACACTCAGCAAGACCAAGCCTGCTCCGACATATCCTTTTGATGTGAGGATTTCACCCGCGAAAGCGGACGCAAACAATAAGTGAATCACACGTTCTAACGAGATTTACTTCCTAGTCCCCTTTTTAAGTTACCTTTTTGAGGGAATTTTCCTCTTATCCGTCACTTTAAATGATTTACCCTTCTAAAATGAAAATTTACCCGTCTACTTTGCATATTTACCCGTCACTTTTCCTATTTTACCCGTCAACCCTTCCAAAAGTTCAAGGAGGAGTTTTCCGTTATTTGAAAATACCATTTATAAATGGTCCATCCTTCCATATTAGCTGAATTGTCCTCTCCTCTATCAAAATCATTGAAGTAATTTGTTTCATGTAATATAACTAGTAATATCTAATACTTTTATGGAGTCGGTGTTGATGATGAAAGCTCTTTTTTTCGACTTGGACGATACGTTATACGACCAACTGCAGCCCTTTCAAGAGGCTTATGACAGGACTTTTTCAGCTATTACGGATATTCCCATTCTAGATTTATTTAAAAAAAGCAGAGAATATAGTGATAAAGTTTTTACACTGACAGAGTCGGGAAAAATGCCATTAGAAGAGATGCATCAATATAGAATGATAAACGCTTTTCAGGATTTGGGATATACGATTACGGCTGAAGAGGCAGATGCATTTCAAAGTGCATACAAAGAACAGCAATATAAAGTTTCCCTTATTCCTGAAATGAAAAGGATCCTACATTATTTAAGTTCGAAGGGCATTCCCGCTTATGTTATTACAAATGGTCCCTCATCCCATCAGTGGTTAAAATTAGAATCACTGGAACTATTTCACTTTATACCAAAGACGAATATCTTCATCTCGAGTGAAGTTGGCTATGCTAAGCCGCAAAAGGAATTATTTGATTATGTTAACACTCAGACAAATACAACTGGTGCCATTTCCTATATGGTTGGAGATTCATTTGAGAATGATATGATCGGTGCAAAAAATGCTGGTTGGAATTCCATTTGGGTCAATACAAAAAACAAGCTAAGAACGATAGAAACCATTCATCCACATTATGAGACAAATTCCTATCAGCAGCTTGAAGACCTCATAAGATTGATTTTTTAGGATATTAAATGGATATCGTCCTATTCCAATTGCCTGGCACCACCCGAATAACCTTAGTTCATATTTTAGATTTGAATTAAAAAAATAAGAAAGGCAGAACACTTTTACTTTTAAGCGTTCTGCCTTTCTTATTTT
>NZ_JBALPG010000079.1:0-36082 GCF_036965245.1 Neobacillus drentensis | reverse complement strand
TTCAATGTTACCTATTCATTTCATATACAGCTAGAAACTACATATCTCTGATACAGAAACGGTAATTGGTCCAGGAGGTGTCCCTTTTAACCTGTTAGGAATCTCTTAATTTACACTATTCAACAATGAATCCTACTTTAAGATATTTCTCAACATTTGTAACTTATTCATATCTACTAGGAGGATGTATGGTGAAAAAAAAGAAATTGAAGGCGTTTTTAGCTGCCTCTTTATCCATGGTTGTTTTTGCTTCATCGTCTTATAACGTAAAAGCCTATGATAAAACTACATTAGAAAAAACACTTAATAGTGCTGCCGTTGTTAACGCTTTGAGCGGTTCCGACGAACAAACCATTACCTTAATTACGGGTGACGTCGTTAAGGTTAAAATGATTGAAAACGGTAAAAGCGTCATAAACGTGGAACCTGCCGATCCGAACGATGCAGGCGTACAAATGTATACAATTGGTGAAGATACGTATGTCATACCAAGTTCAGCTATACCTTATCTGGCTGCTGACAAACTGGACCAGGATTTGTTTAATGTAACGAAATTAATAGAGGACGGCTATGATGATAAAAGTCTCTCTTCCCTGCCAGTTATCGTAGAATACACAGAGTCCACAGCGAGCACCGTCCAAACAAAGAAGGAATACACAGAGTCCACAGCGAGCGCCGTCCAAACAAAGAAGGCCGATCCAAAAGGAGCAAAAAAGGTTCGTGTGTTAGAAAGTATTAATGGTGCCGCTCTTGCAACATCTAAAAAAGAAGCGGAGACGTTCTGGAAGGACATCACATCTGAGGCTTCCCAGAAGCCTAATTCTCACTCAGTATTATTTGACCATGACATTGAAAAGATCTGGCTTGATGGTCGTGTGGAAGCCACATTAGAACAAAGCGTACCTCAGATCGGTGCCCCAACGGCTTGGGAATCTGGCTTTACAGGTAAGGGGGTTAAGGTAGCGGTACTTGATTCAGGCATCGATCCTAATCATCCCGATCTTGTAAATCAAATAGAAGAGGCAAAAAGCTTTGTACCTGGAGAAACGGTTGATGATTTTCACGGGCATGGTACACACGTTGCTTCAACGGTATTAGGAACAGGTGCTGCTTCTGATGGCAAGAACAAAGGAGTTGCTCCTGAAGCACGTTTGCTTGTAGGTAAAGTGTTAGACAAAGGAGGACGCGGTTTCGATTCATGGATTCTTGACGGTATGGAATGGGCTGCACACAACGCCAAGATTGTAAGCATGAGTTTGGGAGGCGGGAAAAGTGACGGAAGAGACCCGCTGTCTCAAGCCGTAAATAGACTAAGTGAAGAAACAGGTGCACTATTTGTTATTGCTGCCGGTAACGATGGTAGAGAAGGATCCATCGGTTCACCAGGAGCTGCAGATGCTGCTTTAACGATCGGTGCTGTGGATAAGGCAGACAACCTTGCTCCTTACTCATCAAGAGGACCTCGTCTTGGGAATGGGGACTTGAAACCTGACCTGTCTGCACCAGGTACTGGGATTGTTGCTGCTCGATCTGCACTATCAAGACTAGGAAGCGGATCTTACCTGAGTATGAGTGGTACATCCATGGCAACCCCACATGTGGCGGGTGCTGCTGCGATCCTTCTGCAGAAGCATCCTGAGTGGAATGGCACTCAGCTAAAAGAAGCGTTGATGAATACCTCTAAAAGATTAGATTTCTCGCCTTATTATATCGGTACGGGCCGATTGGATGTACCTGCAGCTCTAAACAGCACTGTTCGTGCAACGGGTTCTCTGTCGTTCGGCTTCATTCAGTGGCCATACGATAAAGCGCAGCCTATAGAAAAAACAGTCACGTATACAAACGACAGTGACTCCGCTGTCACTCTAGATCTTCAAGCAGAATTTAAGAATACAAAAGGTGATGCTGTACCAAATGGTATGTTAACCATTTCTGAGAGCAAGATCACGGTTCCAGCTAATGGTACAAAGACAATAACAGTTTCAGTAGATCCGAAGCTTGGTAACTGGGGTCGTTATGAGGGGCACCTAACAGCAACTGATTCTGAAGGCAAGCAAGTGGCTCATACTTCAATGGGCATTGAGAAAGAAGATGAGAAGTATCCGCTAACGTTAAACGCTACGGACCTTATTGGAGATCAAGCTTTTGCGATAGTCACAATCGTTGGCGATAACATGGAACCTACATTCCTTCCGATAGTGGGAACAAAAACAATTCGTGTAGCACCTGGTACGTATTCAGCCATGACTCGTATAGAATCGGACTTTGGCACCGATCATGGTAGTAATGCAGTAGTCGGTAATCCTGAATTCAAGGTAGACGGTCCTCAAACCGTGGAACTTGATGCACGAAATGCAAAAGAAATTACAGCTGAAGTGCCGAAGAAGACAGAAGAACAATATCGTCGCATGCAATTCCACCGTTCCTTTGGTGACAATGAAATAACCGCTGCGTATTTTATGTCTGCAGACACCGATAAAATATATGCACAACCAACAGAGAAAGTTAAGACAGGAGAATTCGAATTTCTGACTCGCTGGCATTTAATAAAACCTCAACTTGAGATCCAGTTTAAAGAAACAGTGTTGGATGATATACTGGAGTATGGAACTACACCTCTTGATGGTAAATATAACTTAGAAACGGTTTATGTAGGAAAAGGAACACCAGCTGACTATGAGGGTCTGGACGCAAATGGAAAAATAGTTGTCGTCGATCGTTTCGAAGGTGGTTATTTTGCGACAATGGAAGCGACACGTGCACAGGCCACTACGGCACTTGCCGCGGGTGCAAAACTGATGATTCTCGTAAACTATAATGAAGAGGAATTCATTCCGTTGATGGGAAATGAAAAAGGAAATCCAAGAGGCACGAACATCCCACTTACCGTTACTGGAATCAGTAAGGTTGTAGGCGATAAATTGATTGCAGCAGCACGTTCCGGTAACCTGCACCTGCTTGTTGAAGGTGTACCATATACACCATATGTATATGATTTGGTGGATGTTCACCAAGGCCAGATTCCAGAGAATTTAAAATATAAACCATCTAACAATGAACTCGTTAAGATCGACACGAGTTACAAATCAGATGGTGAAGCAGTTGGTGAAGATGTCCGTTATGATTTACGTCCGTATCAAAATGACACTTTTAATTTAATGAATTCTGTACCACTGCAGTTGCCTTCTGATCGAACAGAGTGGGTTTCAGCAGTGAAAGATACTCTCTGGTCTCACCAAGCCAGAGTATTAGCAGCACAATCCCGTCCATGGCAAGTTCAGCCTTTTGTTACTTATGAAAAAGGACAAAAACTTCAGGAAGACTGGTTTCTCCAATAGTTCGTCCGCGTTTGGGTCAAGGCTATTGGACACCTAACCGCCAAGGGAACAATTTACAATTTGATATTCCTGCTTGGGCAGATTCAGGAAATGGCTCTACAGGTCAGGTCACATCTGCGGAATCCGTAAAAAATTTCAAACACTTAAATTGTACCAAGGAAATACTCTTCTTATAGAAGGAAAAGGACAAACTATTTTAAATAAACCAGTCCCAGAAGAAAAAACACAATACCGTCTAGTAAGTGATGCGAAGCGAGACCCGAATCGCTGGATAGCATCATTAAGTACGCATACAGAATGGACATTCTGGTCTCAAAAAGGCCAAACCTTACTCCCATTCTATTCACTGAATTATAAGGTTGAGACCGATATGAACGGTAACGCACTTGCGGCACCTTCCACTCCACTCGAACTATCTGTTGCAAAACTTGAAGGTGTAGCAGATTACGGTAAGCTAGAAGGAGCGACATTAGAGGTTTCTTTTAATGAAGGTGAGTCGTGGGAGACTGTGTAACTAGAGCGTACAGCCGATAACAAGTGGGTAGCCAAGATCAACAATCCGAAGAATGCTGAATATGTATCATTACGAGCAGCTGCTTGGGATGATCTAGGTAACAAAATTTCTCAAGATGTCATTAAGGCTTATGGCTTGAGGTAAGTTTAATAGCCTATCCATCTGCAAATGATGGATAGGTTATTTTTACTGTATTTTTTAAAGTTCTTTAATAGCTTTTTGAGCATGAACTGCATAAGAAGGAAAAAAAGAAGAATTTAGTCATCTGTTTTGGAATATTTTTACTATGTAAAAAGAATGATTAAATTGACGATTCGAATTTGTTAACAAACAATGTACAAACTTAAAGAGTCTTTTGGATTTTTTATAAAGTAATTAAGCAATACTAAAGGGATACATTTATGCATTAGGAAGGGGTATCACCTTTGAGAATGGCTATCTTTTGTTTTTGGATGATTTTTGTTAGCGGGAACCAATTAACCTTAGCTAAGGAGGTTAGAGACATGACAGATTGGAAATGGGATGGGGATGTCATCACAGACGTGGAACAAGCCACATTTACTTTTACGTTTAAAAATACTAGCGATCAGCCAATGCTTATAGAGTTTCCAACGAGCCAATTTTATGATTATACCGTGTACAATGCACAAGGAGAAGAGGTGTATTATTTTAGTAAAGGGAAATTTTTTTTACAGGCGATTCAATTTATGTCGTTAAATAGCGGGGAACAAACTCAATGGAAAGATACGTGGAATTACAAAACGAATGAGGGCGAGAGAGTATCTGCAGGAACGTATACAGTTAAAGCCATATTAAATGTATGGAAAATAAATGACAAACTTGTTCATACAAAGCCATCTACTTCGTTTACTTTCAATATTAAGCCTGAAAATACAGCCATTCGATAAGTGAAAGTTGCAGGAATAGAAGGGTACTGTAACAGGAGAGGCCTAGGTAGATTCAGGAATATTATATTAATCAATAGAGGATGGCGATACAACACTGATGAATGAGAAGATTGTAAAAATGCGAAAAAACTCACCTAGCTGAGTGCCGTTTTCTATTTTTAAAAATGGGGGGAGCTCGTCAAAAAAGGCAGACTCCCCCCTTATTAGTACCGCCAGAAAAACGCGCCTGCACAAGTTAAGAAAATCCCAGTAAAAATCCTATCTCTCAATGATATAAATGAGAATTTGGGATTTAGCTATTCAATAATTTGGTCCGATTGCGGAACAAAAAATCCAGCAATTAAATACTGGATTTTTGATTAAACTTTATAATAAAAAAGACTGATCGTTTATAATAAAGTTTGTTAGGTTGTAAAAAAGTTTGATCAAAAGTCCTGTGTTGATATGCAGGATTTTTTCTTGTTCAGCAATCGAGCTATTTAATCGAATATGAGCAGGGATTTTGTGTCTAACTGAGAAGTACAACCTAACGTTGATGACGTTGCATTTCTCAATTCGTTAGAAGATAGTAATATAGTACACTATTTAAAATAAAAATGGTTGACTTTGCTTAATAAATAATGGTCAAATGTATAATGAGGCTTACGTAAATCATGCAGTTCATGCTAAAAAAGCTATTAAAGAACTTTTAAAAAAACAATAAAAATAACCTATCCATCATTTGCAGATGGATAGGCTATGAAACTTATCTCAAGCCATAAGCCTTAATGACATCTTGAGAAATTTTGTTGCCTAGATCATCCCAAGCAGCTGCTCGTAATGATACATACTTAGCATTCTTCGGATTGTTGATCTTGGCTACCCACTTGTTATCAGCTGTACGCTCGAGTTTCACAGTCTCCCACGACTCACCTTCATTAAAGGACACCTCTAATGTCGCTCCTTCTAGCTTACCGTAACCTGCTACACCTACAAGTTTTGCAACAGATAGTTCGAGTGTTGTGGGACGTGCCGCATGTGCGTTACCGTTCATATCGGTCTCAACCTTATAATCCAGTGAATAGAATGGGAGTAACGTTTTGTATTCTACGCCTTTTTGAGACCAGAATGTCCATTCTGTATGTGTACTTAATGATGTGTTCCAGCGATTCGGGTCTCGCTTCGCATCATTTACTAGTCGGTATTGTGTTTTTTCTTCTGGTACTGGTTTATTTAATGATAGAGTTTGCCCTTTTCCTTCTATAAGAAGGGTATCACCTTGGTACAATTTAAGTGTTTCGTTTTTCACGGATTCTTCCTTTTTGGCATGACCTGTAGAGCCATTTCCTGAATCTGCCCAAGCAGGAATATTAAATTGTAAATAGTTCCCTTGGCGGTTAGGTGTCCAATAGCCTTGACCCAAACGCGGACGAACTATTGGAGAAACCAGTCTTCCTGAAGTCTTTGTCCCTTTTCATACGTAACATAAGGCTGGCGAACTTGCCATGAACTGCCTACTACTCTGGCCTGGTGATACCAGCGAGTATCTTTCACTGCTGAAACCCACTCTGTTCGATCAGAAGGCAACTGCAGTAAGTTTGGATTCGCTATACAGATATTTGCATACGGACGAAAATCATAACGGACCTCTTGACCAGGTGCTTCACGATCTGATTTGTAACTCGTGTCGATCTTAACGAGTTCATTGTTAGATGGTGCATATTTTAAATTCTCTGGAATCTGGCCTTGATGAACATCCGTCAAATCATATACATATGGAGTATTTGCTTCACCTTCAACAAGCAGGTGCAGGTTGCCGGAACGTGCTGCTGCAATCACTTCATCGCCTTCACTCTTACTGATTCCAGAAACGGGAAGTGGGATGTTCATGTCATTTGGATATCCTATTGAATTTCCAATAAGCGGAGTGAATTCCTCATCAACATTGTTTACGATAATCATCAGTTTTGCACCCGCGGCAAGTGCCGTGGCTGCCTGTGCACGTGTCGCAGCGATATTCTCATTAAACTTACCTTCCGTGATACGATCGACGACAACTACTTTGCCATTTACGTCCAGATGTTCATAGTCAGCTGGTGTTCCTTTTCCTGCATAAACCGTGGATAAGTTATATTTACCATCAAGAGGTCCACTTCCCCACTCCAGTGTATCATCCAACACTTTTTCTTTAAACTTGATCTCAAGGGAAGGTTTTATTAAACGCCAGCGAGTCAGAAATTCGAATTCTCCTGTCTTAACTTTCTCTGTTGGGACAGCATATATTTTATCGACGTTTGAAGGAACCACATAGAAAGTGTTCATTGTTTTGTCACCAAGGGAACGGTAGAATTCCATGCGCTGATAGCTTGGTTCTGACTTCTTCGGCACTTCAGCTGAAATTTCTTGTGCATTTCGTGCATCAAGTTCCACGGTTTGAGGACCGTCTAGCTTGAATTCAGGATTACCGACTAATGCTACACTAACATGATCGGTGTAACCGTCCATTTCTAGATAAGACATGGCTGAATACGTACCAGGTGGTAAACGAAGTGTTTCTGTTCCGTTTACCCAAATGAATTTAGGTTTCATGTTTTCGCTAACGATTCCGACAATCGAAAAAACAGGCTTTCCATTAAGGTCCTTAACGTTAAACGTTAGCGGATACTTCTCATCTTCTTTCTCAATGCCCATTGAAGTATGAGCCACTTGCTTGCCTTCAGAATCAGTTGCTGTTAGGTGCCCCTCATAACGACCCCAGTTACCAAGCTTCGGATCTACTGAAACTGTTATTGTCTTTGTACCATTAGCTGGAACCGTGATCTTGCTCTCAGAAATGGTTAACATACCATTTGGTACAGCAGCACCTTTTGTATTCTTAAATTCTGCTTGAAGATCTAGAGTGACAGCGGAGTCACTGTCGTTTGTATACGTGACTGTTTTTTGTACAGGCTGCGCATTATCGTATGGCCACTGAACGAAGCCGAACGACAGAGAACCCGTTGCACGAACAGTGCTGTTTAGAGCTGCAGGTACATCCAATCGGCCCGTACCGATATGATAAGGCGAGTAATCTAATCTTTTAGAGGTATTCATCAACGCTTCTTTTAGCTGAGTGCCATTCCACTCAGGATGCTTCTGCAAAAGGATCGCAGCAGCACCCGCCACATGTGGGGTTGCCATGGATGTACCACTCATACTCACGTAAGATCCGCTTCCTCTTGATAGTCCAGATCGAGCAGCAACAATCCCAGCACCTGGTGCAGACAGGTCAGGTTTCAATCCCCCATCTCCAGTACGAGGTCCTCTTGATGAGAAAGAAGCAATTTTGTCTGCCTTATCCACAGCACCGATCGTTAAAGCAGCATCTGCCGCTCCTGGTGAACCGATGGATCCTTCGCTACCTGAGTTACCGGCAGCAATAACAAATAGTGCACCTGTTTCTTCACTTAGGCTATTTACGGCTTGAGACAGCGGGTCTCTTCCGTCACTTCGCGCGCCTCCCAAACTCATGCTTACAATTTTAGCGTTATGTGCAGCCCATTCCATACCGTCAATAATCCATGAATAAAGACCACCTCCATCATTATCTAATACTTTCCCTACGAGTAAACGTGCTTCAGGAGCAACTCCTTTGTTCTTGCCATCAGAAGCAGCACCTGTCCCTAATACCGTTGAAGCAACGTGTGTACCATG
Organism: Neobacillus drentensis; assembly: GCF_036965245.1. Lineage (GTDB taxonomy): Bacteria > Bacillota > Bacilli > Bacillales > Cytobacillaceae > Neobacillus > Neobacillus drentensis_G. Next base: position 27,650 of record NZ_JBALPG010000079.1, on the reverse strand, counting down.
CCCGTAAGCATCTTCAACCGTTTCTCCAGGTACAAAGCTTTTTGTCTCGTCTATTTGATTTACAAGATCGGGATGATTAGGATCGATGCCTGAATCAAGTACCGCTACCTTAACCCCCTTACCTGTAAAACCAGATTCCCAAGCCGTTGGGGCACCGATCTGAGGTACGCTTTGGTCTAATGTGGCTTCCACACGACCATCAAGCCAGATTTTTTCAATGTCATGGTCGAAGTTAGGTTTGGCTTTCTGGGAAGCCTCATGTGTGATATCCTTCCAGAACGTATCCGCTTCTTTTTTAGATGTTGCAAGAGCTGCACCATTAATACTTTCTAACACACGAACCTTTTTTGCTCCTTTTGGATCGGCCTTCTTTGTTTGGACAGCGCTCGCTGTTTGGACGGAGCTCGCTGTGGACTCTGTGTATTCTACGATAACTGGCAGGGAAGAGAGACTTTTATCATCATAGCCGTCCTCTATTAATTTCGTTACATTAAACAAATCCTGGTCCAGTTTGTCAGCAGCCAGATAAGGTATAGCTGAACTTGGTATGACATACGTATCTTCACCAATTGTATACATTTGTACGCCTGCATCGTTCGGATCGGCAGGTTCCACGTTTATGACGCTTTTACCGCTTTCAATCTTTTTAACCTTAACGACGTCACCTGTGATCAGGGTGAGCGTTTGCTCGTCAGATTCATTTAAACTATCAACAACAGCAGTATTTTCAAGTGTTTTTTCTAATGTCGTTTTATCATAGGCTTTTACGTTATAATACGACGAAGCAAGAACAACCGTAGATAAAGAGGCAGCTAAAAACGCTTTCAATTTCTTTTTTTTCACCATACATCCTCCTAGTAGATATGAATAAGTTACAGATGTTGAGAAATATCTTAAAGTAGGATTCATTGTTGAGTAGTGTAAATTAAGAGATTGCTAACAGGTTGAAAGGGGCACCTCCTAAACCAATTACCGATTCTGTATAAGAGGCATGTAGTTTCTAGCTGTATATGAAATGAATAGGTAACATTGAAATCAATAGAATTGTATATCTGTTAGACTGGGGTGGCAAATGGGGTTTTATAAGGGGCTTGAGACCTGAGTTTTTTATAATTTAAATGATTTTAAATAAAATAGCGTTGCAAATCTATATCAATTGTCCTATTAATATAGATTTTGAGTTGGGGTTTTAAATCAATCTATTGATTATTAAGAGATTGTGTGATTAGGAGATATATAAGAAGTTTAAATACGGAACATTGGAAAGCATAGTAATAAAAAAGGAGAGAGGGCAAAGTGGTTGACTTCTGATTTAGTTGTAACTATAATAGTTACATCTGAGGGGTGGTAAATTTGAAAATTAGCAGGAAAGCGTGTTAGACCATATTACAATAGAACAAGTAGATAGTTCATTAGTAAATAGGATAAATTCTTCATCAAAAATTATTTACCATGTGCAGTTCTCTGTATTGAGATGTACATTTTTTTACCTCCTTGTTGTAACTAATTTAGTTACAACTATGAAGAATAATAAAAGAAAGGGAGAGATACTAAATGACTGTAAAAATTAAAGCTTATTCTGATTTCATATGTCCATTTTGTTTTTTAGGAAAAGGCCCTTTAGATGAAATCGCAAAGGAAAAGGATGTAGAGGTAGAATGGATGCCATTTGAATTACGTCCGAATCCATACCCTAAAATTGACCCATGGCAAGATCCAGCAAAATTAAGCTCTTGGGATTCCTTTATTCTGCCTGCTGCGAAGAAGCTAGGGGTTGATATGCGTTTACCGCGTGTTTCTCCTCATCCATATACACATTTGGCTTTTGAGGGGTACCAGTTTGCAAAAGAACATGGGAAGGGAAATGAGTACCATCATAAAGTTTTTACCGCGTTTTTTCAAGAAGAACAAAATATTGAAGATATCGAAGTGCTGACAAACATAGCCGGTGAAGTGGGACTTTCTAAGGATGCTTTTAAGGAAGCAATAGTATCACGGAAATATCGTGAAGCCCATCAAGAAGCTTTAAAACATGCTTATGAAGAAGCAAAAATTTCGGCTGTTCCAACCTTTGTAGTTGGCGATGAAGTGATTCAAGGGCTAGCCAGCAAAGGAAAATTAGCACAAGTCATTGATAAGGCATTGGAAAAAAACAAAGCAAATGATCTTGATGGTATGCAGTGTAATATGGATGGGTATTGCTAAGTACTAGATGATCTATGAATAAGGACTGTTATAAGCAGGTATTATTTAAAAATAATTGTTCAGCTTTTGGAAGTAATGAATTAAACAATAATGGGAGGAATCAAAATGTCAACAACTACAACAACTTTAAAAGAAGCAATCGTTAATCGCCGTTCCATTCGTAAAGTAAAAAAGAATGAAACTATTACGAAAGAAAGAATTAATGAAGTAGTAAAAACAGCTTTATATGCACCATCATCTTTTAATATGCAAAGTAGTCGTATTGTTGTGCTCATGGACGCTGAGCATGAAAAGTTCTGGGATATCGTAAAAGAAACTTTACGTCCACGTGTTCCAGAGGAAAACTTTGGAGCAACGGTTGAAAGATTGCAAGGATTTCGTGATGGAGCAGGTACGATTTTATTTTTCGAAAATCAAGAAACAGTAAAGACAATGCAAGAAAATGCACCGTCCTATAAAGAACAATTTCCATTTTGGTCACATCAAGGAAATGCAATGCTGCAATATGCGATGTGGATGTCTTTAACAGCAGAGGGCATTGGAGCTTCTTTACAGCATTATAATCCTATCATTGATGAAGAAGTGAAGAAAACATGGAATATTCCGGCGGAATGGACCTTAATAGCACAAATGCCATTTGGTGAACCAAATGAAGAACCTGGTGAAAGAACATTCTTGCCTTTTGAAGATGTCGTGAAATTTTATTAATACAAAGCAATGATTGAAATAAAAAGTGGGAGAATGCATCCGGAGGAAAAAAATGAGCCAACGAACAAATTTAGAAATTATTCGCAGCACATATGAAGGTCCAACTTCGGAAAATGCTCAGCACTTACTTGAAGCACTTGCAGAGGATGTTGAATGGACAGAAGCAGCAGGGTTTCCATATGGAGGAACCTATATCGGAGCAGATGCTATCATAGCTAATGTGTTTAGCCGCTTGGAAGCAGAATGGAACGATTATAAAGCCAGTGTGCATACGTATCATGAAATAAAAGATAAGGCTATCATCATTGCTGAAGGAGTTTATTCAGGAACGTATAAAAAAACTGGAAAAGCTTTTCAGGCAGATTTTTCACACATTTGGAAGTTGAAAAATGGAAAAATTATTAAGTTTAAACAGTATGTAGATAGTCATGTTGTTCAAAAAGCTATGGCAGACTAAAAGTTACTTTAGCAGTTTTCCAAAGCCATAGTCGTAAAGCATGATCTCTTGATACCTTTAAGTAGTTTCGTCCGAAAAAAGATTTCTTGGTTAAATAGGAATGTATTTGTTGAATATTGGTGCCTGTCCCTCGACTCGTAAAGCTTTAACACACTGGGGGACAGGCACCTTTTATTTATAAGCACAGTGTGTGGAATTGGGTGTTCACTTCTGAGTCACTAGGAGTGTGAGAGTAAAAAAATATCCGGCGCTTGGCCGGATAAAAAGATATATGTGAAATGGGGGTGAAAGGTTATGAAAAAATCATGTCCCTCCCATATATTTCATCATAAACCATTGAAATGAACAATCTATGAATAAACCATTAAAAGTTGTGTTCTTAAATTATAGGTGAGCTCCAGCCAACGGATCTAGACTAAAAAAGTCCAATGCCTGATAGTTATCATGAATATGAATTAGAGACCGTAAATCCCTATCCAAAAAATGATGTGCATAACTGTTTTTTATCATTTATTCTGTGAACTTGTCACTTCTATCCACTTAGTTATCACTTCTTTAAGATTTTTTTCTTTAGCCTTCACATCATCCATATCAGAAAATTTTACGATAGCTCGATCATCAGAAACCCAATCCAATAATCCAGTAGTGTCATTAAACAAAGGTCCCTTCCCTTTGTTATCTTTTACCTTGGCACCACAATGAAAGACAAGCCGGAAAAACCCTTTACCCTGCAGATTGAACGTCACGATATCGTGATTGTTAAAACAGAAACTCGGAGCATTCCATTTGATCTGTTCTGTAATTTTGTTATTTGTATTTAAAATGATGTTTCGAACTTCCTCTATTTCCTTTTTAAAAGGATGTTCAAGATTGTTCATATATTCAACTACTTGTTCAACACCAGACAGCTTACCTGATTTCTTACCTGTTTGTTCCGCTTTCTTTTTATTTGTTGCCATATTAGTTCTTACTCCTTTCTATCACTAATAATATATACAGAAGTTGAATGGCCAAGATGTTCCATTTAATAAAATGAGGAATACAACTATTCTAAGCTATTCTGCTATCACACCATTTTCTCCTTTAAGGAAACGACTAATACTTGTAGTATTAAAGAATCATCTGAAGATGTAAAATTAGTTTTATAATGGGAAGTAAGCAGTTCAGTTTTTGTGAAGAACTATAAAAATCTGTAGATATTTTGACAAATGTAAGAAATGGTACTTTGCAAAGAGGAAAAAAGGTAAAATGGTATAAAGAAAGGGACAAGGAGTGAATACAATTAAATGAAATTAAAATTAATTGTGGTTTCTTTATTGGCTTCCGTTGTACTAGCTGCTTGCAGCGGCACAAGTACAGATGAAGGAAAGCCTGTAAAAGAAAAGGAAACGAGCGATATTAAGCAATTGGTAAGTGATTATAGTGGAGGTAACAAAAAAGTTCAAAATGCCTCTATTACGTCTCAACAACTCATTGTGACTAACAAAGATGGGAGCGAGACTGCCTATGCCTTGCCTAAAGACGAATTTTTTGTTTCTATTGCCCCTTATGTCAATGAAACCCATCCTTGAACGAATCATAGCTTGACAGGTTGTCAAGGTGAACTAGCAAATAAAGAGTTTAAGTTATACATTGAAGACGAGGAAGGCAAAGTAATACGAGATGAAATGGTAAAATCCCAATCTAATGGATTTATCGATCTATGGCTGCCACGAGATAAAACGTATCGGATCAAGATCGAGCAAGACGGAAAAAAGGTGGAGTCAGAGCTCTCAACTTTTGAAAATGACGCTACTTGCATTACAACTTTGCAGTTGATGTAGTTCAAAGTAAAAAAAGATGAAAAAATAAAAAAGATCGGGATTTGCCCAAATCAAGGTAAATCCCGATCTTTTTTATTTCTCGAATTCTCTTTCTTCACCATAACCAATTGTAACGACGGTTGTTTTAGGATGACCTTTTAATAATTCTTCTAGCTCTTTATCTTTATCAATCATATATTCAACAACCGGGAATGCCTGTAATAATTTCGTCAACTTCTCAGGGGATACTGCCGTTTCATTGGATGGGAAGGTATGGCTTGGAATGACATATTTAACGTCTAACAAGTGGTTAACCGCATATGCTGCTTCACTTGGTCCCATTGTAAAATGTCCAGATGAGGAAAGAATTGCGATTTCGGGCTGATAGACATTCTGGATTAATTTCATATCGGTCATTAACGCTGTATCACCCGAATGGTATAGGGTATAGTCATCTTTAAAGTCAAAAATATATCCTGCTGACTCCCCGGCATAAACTGGTGTACCTTGAGTTTCCCCATAAGAAGAAGTGTGTTTAGCCTGGACCATGGTAATCCTCACATCATCAAAGGTCACGGAACCCCCAAAATTGATTGGCAATACATTTTTAATTCCTTGCTGGAGAAGAATCAAGGCCAACTCATATTGCGCAACAATCATTATCTCTGGTTTGTGTTCAGTTACCTTCGTCAGACCACTTGTATGGTCAATATGACCATGGGTTAGAAAAATGCAATCAAAAGATTGATAGAACTCCGCAGTATCTAAATCCGGAGGAAAACCGGGATTTAAATCAAAGAACGGGTCAATTAAATAGTTTTTCCCTTCCTTACTTTTTAAAACAAACATGGCATGACCAAGTCGTTGAATCTTCATTTTGTGACCTCCTAAACCGAAAATAAAAATCAAAACTATTTTATTTGCATGAATGGAAATTTAGAACCTGTGCAAAGGGGCCATGTGGAAGCGGGAAAAAGTATAAAAATTGCGATGGAGCATAAAAGCTATGGAGATTCCCTTGCTTCAGTGCAAACCGATGCGAATAACGACTGGATCATTGAGCTTTTTTTGAAAATGGGTGTCTATCCTAAAAATAGTGCCTGCTCCCCAGTATATTAAATTATTAACGTAGTGGGGGACAGGCACTTTGTTTAACATTGCTGAAGACACAGGTATATAGTACAAATATTATAGAGAGTAAATTTGGAGATGCAGATATGGGGAAAACTAGATACTATCAAACAAATTAAGTGATATAGTTTTATGAAATATTGCAACCATCAAAGAATACAACCAAAAAAAAAGACAGAGTTGAGGGAAAGTAATGATTTTACTAAAGTATACTCTTAATTACACTGGAGTTACTGTTTCCGGGGACAAAATGGATTTGGAAGAACTTTATGCAGCGCTACATACAATTGTGGGTGATGAGGACGAGTTGATTTCTTACGAAGGTGCTCGTTTAAGAGTTCTTGGGGTTTGCTATGACATTCGCCATGCACTAATGGGGCATCGGGCAATAGAATTTGTTGATAACGGATTGGATGCTGATAAGATGAGATTCTTATCTGTTGCCACAACGGATAAAAATATCTATTACACCTTTAACGTATTATGGCCGGAACTCTTATTTATCACGATGGCACTAAATGATTTCGTCAGGCTTTATGCTAAAAAGCAAGTTAAGAACAGTTACAATCCTATTCTAGATTACCGTAATATTTGGGATTCCACCATTGCGCAAGTGAGAGGGTTTCAGGCTGCCATTGCGAAATGTATAAAAGAAACCATTCCGGAGACCTCCGTAAGTCGAATTATGAAATTAATGACCAGTGATTATACCTATTATAATTATTACGCAACCCAATATCTGGACGAGCTCAACTGCCATTTTATCGACATGAATAAAGAAAAACGTTTGAAAAACATCACGATTATGGCAAAAAGAATTGCTGACCAAGGCAAAGAATATCAAGAGGTCAAGGAAGCTGTCATCAGCGCTGCTAGAAAATATAATTGTTCGATGACAGAGATTAGGTCTTTAGTGGAGTATCCAGAGGATTTTGAATGGTAGATAAGCGAAAATCAACAATTAGTGCCTGTTCTCCAGTGTAATAGTGGAGTTTTTAAAGGATGTAGCCTTTTGGAAATCAGGTCGTAATTGGATGATTATTTCAAAATTATTCAGTATAATTCAAATAACAAAAGGCTAGTAGGAGGGTGAATAAGGTGAAAAAGGTGAAAAAAATAACAGTCGAATATTTAGTTCGGAAGTTTTCATTGAAAGTATTGGCTGGTGAAGGTCAACTGCAGAAAATGATAACGCATTCACGGGTCCATCGTCCGGGCCTAGAATTTGTTGGTCATTTTGATTTTTTCCCAACCAAACGAGTTCAAATTTTAGGAAAAAAGGAAATTACCTATTTACATAAATTGAGCCACGAAGAACGTAAATTCCGAATCGGAAATATTGTCCAATATCATCCGCCATGTTTTATTGTTACGGCGGGAGAAGAAGGACTTACCTATTTAAAACATCATTGTAATGAACAGGGGATCCCCCTGCTACTAACCAATCAGCCTGAGTCTACTTCAGAATTTATAACAAAACTGGATGCGTATTTGGTGAAGGAATTAGCACCAGAAATGACTGTGCATGGAGTTTGTATGAATGTGTCTGGCATGGGGATCTTACTTCGCGGTAACTCAGGGGTAGGGAAAAGTGAGACGGCTCATACGTTAATTCGCCGCGGACACAGGCTGGTTGCGGATGATATCGTTGTCCTAAAAAAGCTGAGCCCGCAAACAATTCTGGGTACCCATGATGAGAAAACCAAGGAATTCTTGGCTCTTCGCAGTATTGGGCTATTGAATGTAGTTCGCTTATACGGTCGTAAGGCTTTTCAAGATGAAACACGAATTGCGCTTGATATTCATTTGACGAAATGGCAGAAAGATGATTTGAATAATGAATTGGATAAGGAACCTCATTACATAGAATATTTGGGTGTGAAGGTTCCATCTATCGAAATCCAACTCCAGCCTGGACGCGATGTAGCGGGGTTAATCGAGGCAGCAGCTAATAACTGGTATTTAAGGCAGCAAGGATACAGCGCAGCGGAAGAGTTTATGAGCAGGATTGAGGCTGATATTGCAGGTTCTGAAAAACTATAACTATTTAAGTAATAGTTAGCTAGAAATTTACTTATTTAGAGTCATGAGTATACAGGAGGGGAATTCGATGACACATTTTTTAACTGATCATCTTGGAAGACAGGTGAATATTTCCACTGTGCCCAAGCGCATTATTTCTATTTGTCCTGCAATTACTGAGACACTATTTGCTCTAGGTCTTGAGAAAGAAATAGTTGGCCGCACAAAATATTGCATTTTTCCTAAGGGGATTGTAGAAAATGTCCCAATCGTAGGCGGTACAAAAGAAGTAAATGTGGAAACAATACGTGATTTACAAGCAGATCTTATATTAGCAGAAAAAGAAGAAAACACAAATGAAATTGTCCTTGCACTTGAAAAAATTGCTCCAGTTTTCGTTTTGGAGGTACAAAAGATAGACGATTCCTACCGGTTGATAGAAACGCTGGGATTACTGACAAATAGAGAACAGGCAGCTAACCGCCTCATCACATCCTGCAAAAAATCTTTCCCTGATCTTTCAAGTAAGCAGAATCTAAATGCCGCATATGTTATATGGAGAAAACCATACATGGTGGTAGGTGGAACGACATACATTAATGATGTATTACATAGACTTGGTTTCCAAAACCCATTCGAAATGGGAGAATCAAGGTATCCCTCGGTTACAAAAGAGGAGCTTGCAGATGCAAATCTTGATGTACTTTTGCTTGCTTCTGAACCATTTCCATATCAAGAAAAACATATAGCAGAATTTCAATCATTTCTTCCAAATACAAAAATCCTTTTAGTGGACGGCGAAATGCTTTGGTACGGAGCGAAAATGTTGATAGCAGGGGCTTATTTAGAAAAATTAAAAAAAGAAATAGAGAAGAGCATTATGTAGGGTTCTCTCAGTTTTAATAAGGTGAACTTGGTATTTTTTAAATATAGAAATTGATTTATCGTAAGGGGCTGTCCAATAAGTCGTTTGCTTTTCTACAAAGAATTAACAACGAGTTTTCACATGGGGAAGAACAACTTGACAGGTTAGCAAAGCCTATCGATATTCCTGAGTTTCAAAAAGATGCAAACTTAATCTTAAAAACCAAAGAAAATAATGATAGTACAATATGAAGCATTTTTTAACAGTATAAAGTAGCCAGAGCCTCGTAGAGTACGGATATTTGATGTCAATTTTGTTAAAAACCTTATTTAGAAGTGTTACGGAGAGCCGTATCATAAGTTAATGAGGTTAAACAAGGGATTACTGGTCAGTTCTTATTTTGGGCCACCTGATTAGCAGACCTTGAGGATTACATTAATAATGTAACGATATACAAATGAGGAGCATTTCCATATGAATGCTCCTCCAAATGACTTTTCTGTTTACGCAGCTACATCCCTCTTGGTAAAAACCCCAAAAGCCAATAGCTGAAAGACGAAAAAGTAAATCAATAACATGAAAACCGAGAATCCTAGCGTCATCTCTTTGACTAATGGGACGCCATCAAAATATTGTGTTAAGTCTGTGTTGGCAAATAAAATATATTTTGCCCAATCATAGCGGCTTGAGATCAGAGACGTGATGGTTCCTCCCATAAATAAAAGGAAAATGGATAATCCAATCGCCATAGAACTGTTTCTAAATACAGCGGAAATCATAAATGCCATTGTAGTTATCATGATAACATCAATGGACGACAATAAATAAGTCTTTATTAAGTAAAGGAACATATTTTGTTCCACTACATTGCCATTTGAATAGGCAAGATGCACATTATTGCCATCGCCTGTTCCAAATAAAGAAAATCCTATAATAGCGGCACTAACAAATAAAACTGCCAACATAAAAAGGTCAAATAAGATAACCGTCATATATTTAGATAATAGTATTTTATATCTTTTTATAGGTCGAATTAAAAGCAGCTTTACCGTTCCCCAACTAAATTCACTTGCGACAATACCAGCAGCAATAATTATTGTAAATAAACCTGCAAACGAAATAAGAGCAGAGCTGTCCTTGATAAATGTCCACCCTGTTGCCTCTTTAGCTGGAGGAATTTTATGGTCTAAACGGTATTGATCAATCGCAACTTTTTTTTCTAAATCTTTTTTTACACTTACGGCTGTGGCCGGCAGCTCACTTATTTGTTGTTGATACTGCTTAATTTCTTGCTCTACCTGTTGCTCCCATTGATGATTAGCAGTTTGTTTGTTATTGCTATATACCTTGGTTAGAACCCCTGTAGCAATGACACCAAGAATCAGCAGCCCAATCATCACAAAAGTACCTGGACGTTTAAAAATTTTGATCCATTCATTTACAATGAGTTTATGCATGAAGCTTCTCCCCCTGTGTTGTGACTTCTAAGAAACGATCTTCTAAAGACTTAGAAATTGGTTTTACTTCAAAAATGCGGATCCCTTTTTCGATTAACAATTGAATCATATTTGGAACCTCTTCTTTTTCCATCTCTATGGCTATCCCATTGTCCACTTTTTCATATGAAATACCACGATTCTTAAGGATAGCGATGTTTTTCATATCCACTTCGAAGAAATATTTCTGCTTACTTTCCTGCTCATCATGGACCTTTTGAATATCAATGAGCTTTCCATTTTGAATAATCGCAATTCGGTCACACATCATTTCCATTTCAGACAATAGATGACTGGAGACGATAACTGACATCCCTTTTTCTTTCGTTAATTTTTTCAAATGATCACGAATCTCTCTAATCCCGGCCGGGTCAAGGCCATTAGTTGGTTCATCCAAAATCATCACCTTTGGATCATGGAGCAGACTTTGAGCTAACCCTAATCGTTGCCTCATTCCAAGGGAGTAGGTTTTCACTTTATCGTGAATTCGATCCTTTAAGCCGACAAACTCTACAACTTCCTCTATTTTTTGCTTAGAAACTCCCTTTACCATTCGGGCGTATTGCATCAAATTTTGATACCCGGTTAAAAATTTATATAACTCGGGATTTTCAACAATCCCGCCAATATTCCTAATTGCTTCCTCAAATTCCTTTTCCACACTCTTACCGCAAATCAAAATATCACCGGAAGTGATCCCCATTAAGCCTACCATCATGCGAATGGTCGTTGTTTTCCCTGCACCATTTGGTCCTAAAAAGCCAAATACTTCCCCTTCTTCAATGGCGAAGCTTAAATCATCAATGATCTTTTTCCCTTTAATTACTTTTGAAACTTTCTTCAATTCCACAACTGGACTACTCATTCAATTCTCCTCCATTTGTACCATCGTCGATTTAAACCATTCCAGAACGGATAACCCTTCTTCTTCCCTAAGGGTTTCGACATTTTTCTGGCCGATAATATCCCCTTGAAAAATCACAATCACTTCATCTAAAAGTGGTTCAATTTCATCGATTTCATGAGTGGCAATAATAACGGTTTGCTCTTCAAAATTAATGTATGATAATAGACTTTTCACAATCGAATCCCGAACCATTGGATCAAGTCCCGAGAATGGTTCATCTAATAGTAAAACCGGTGATTTCCTTGATAATGTTAAAACTAATTTTAATCTGCCGCGATTTCCCTTAGATAGTTGCTTAATTTTTTTCGCCCGATCGAGTTTCATATCGATTAAAAGTTGTTCTGCTATCTCCATATCAAAATCGGAAAATTGAGAAGCATAAAATTCAATCATATTTCCCACTGTAAAGGATGGATAAAACATATCGAGTTCCGTTAAATAAGCCACTTTTTTGCAAATTTTCCTTGTTACCTCTTCAGCGTCCACTTCAACTTTTCCATTGTTAGGATAGACCAAGCCTGCAATCATTTTTAATGTCGTCGACTTTCCGCTGCCATTCGGTCCTAACAACCCATAAATCTTCCCTGTTTCAAATGTAAGGGATACATTTTTTAATGAAAAATCTTTCCCATACCTTTTTGAAACATTACGTAGTTTAACGTTCACTCTTGCTCCCTCCTAAAGTATTGCTCTAAGCCTTCCACCATTTCCTCTTGTGAAAAACCCAGCTCTTTCATGTTTTGTACAAAGGCATCAATAATATCGGTTTGTAAACGAATCTTTAACTCTTTTAATACTTGTTCATTTTCTGTGACAAATGTCCCCTGTCCCCGCTTTGTTTCCACGATTCCCATCCTCTCCATCTCACTATAGGTTCTTTGGATCGTATTAGGGTTGACACCTGAATTAATGGCCATTTCACGAACAGATGGCAGTTTTTCTCCTGCCCGCATTTCTCCTCTTACAATTTGGGATGATAGATGATCAGCTATTTGGATATATATAGGTTTAGATGTTTGAAAATCTTTTGTCATGCCCGTTACACCTCAACTTTTCTGTCGAGTAACCAACAAGAAATAAGGAATAAGCTGAACGCTACGATTACATAAATAACAAGTCCCACCATTGGTATATCGACGGCATTCAAAGAAATCTGCCATCCTCCATGTTTGAAATCACCATTCGCGTTCATTAAAACTGGAATTTTCCATTTGTTTATTATTTCTTTTAAGAATTCAATCTTAGCCAAAAGGGCTGTAATGGTATTAAAGACAAAAAACAGGAGTAAAATTACAAGCCAGCGCAAATTTTTAACCGCTGGAAATTTCCCTAAGGAATGGTAAACAGTCCAATAGAAAATGGCCCAACAAGAAATATATAAACCGAACAACAGTAAGCCGACATTGAATACTGTAATTCCCTTAAACAAATCAGCCGCTTCAATATAGAGTTGATTTTTATTAAATTGATAAATAATTAAGCCGACTCCTGTTAAAAACACTTGAGCAATCAGTTGATAAATAGAGGAAACAGCTATCTTTGATAAAAATAGTGCTTTACTGTTTTGCGGATTATACAGCCACAATTGTGTCTTTCCTTCCAAACGAAGCATAGACAATAACATTCCCGGCAAGAAAAACGCGTGAAATCCGATTAACAGTAGGACCGCGACAGGAAGAAATGTTAGCGGCCTATGAAAATAAATCTCTAATGAAAACGGTATAAGCAAAAAAACAGCCAGGAAAATAAGCCATAAAAGAAACCAAAATTTTGAGATGCCAAAGTCCTTTTTCAATAGACCTTGAAAAGCTAACATATTTTTATAACCTCCAGTAATCATGTATTAGTGTACTAATTTGATAGTACACTAATACATAATTACACGTCAATAGGCTTTAGAATTATTTCTAGATGGTGTCAGGCACCAAGAAAAGTGAAGGATAGCGTATGAAATTAAAAAATAGGGGTGATTCACATATTTAGGGGAAATGCAAAAAGGATATTTATATAATAGTATTGATTTACTAATTATTTTTCTCATCCCTATAGTGTTATCGTTACTCTTTGTTCCAATTTCTTACAGTTTTGCTGTTTATTCGAAATACCAGGAACTATTTATAATAATGAGTTTTAGGGGACCAGAAAAAAAGAGAATTAAAAGAAGGCATAGATGGGAAATTATGAAAGAATGTAAGTTGACATATAAAAGAGTAACCTACTTTAGGGAAACATATTTGAAAGAAATGTATGTGAATATGAGTCAAGATGAGTTCAACAAAATCATGGAGAAGTTTAAACAAACATGTCCTTATGACATATAAAAGGATTGACATAAACTTTTAAAAACCTCATTTAGATACGTTCTGGTGAACCGTACCATAGATAAGGTTCTCTATTTTTTAAACCGATTTAACCTTAAATAATAGATCTTCTATTTGCATATTTAATAGAGGATCTTTTTTATTACCCTTAAATATAGTACAATTTCCTCATATCCAATATATAACATTACTGAGTTTGCTGGTAAATATAGTTAGGGGCAATCCAATGGAAGCGGTCGAAAAGAAATTAATCGTTAATTCCGACAACGGGAATTTATTAAGAGAGTTAGTAAAATCGATGAATGAATGTGAGCGGTTTTATTTTAGTGTTGCATTTATTAACTTCAGCGGTCTACAGCTGCTCCTTGATCCCTTAAAGGAAGCGGAGAAAAAGGGAATTGAAGGAAAGATTATTACTTCCACATATCTCAATTTTACTGATGCAAAGGCGTTAGAAAAAATAAGAGAGTTTAAGAATGTTGATTTAAAGGTTTTTGTTACCGATAAAGAGATTGGTTTCCATACGAAAGCATACATATTTGAGTATCAGGACAGCTTTAAAGTGATAATTGGTTCATCCAATATCACTCAAAGCGCGCTGAAAAGCAATATTGAATGGAATGTTGAAATCATCGCAAAAGAGAATGGTAGGTTTATTCAAGATGTTTTAAAGGAGTATGATTATCTTTGGAATATGAGTGTGGAAGCGGATCAGGATTTTATTAGTAGATATGAAGATTTTCTAAAAAGCTTCAAAAATACGCAAATAACTCATCAATTGATATATGAAAATAAACAATACATCGTTCCTAATAGAATGCAAAAACGAGCTACCGAAAATTTGGAGAGACTGAGAAGCTTTGGGGAGAAAAAGGCACTTGTTATTGCTGCCACGGGTACGGGAAAAACGTATATGTCGGCATTTGATGTAAAGAATTATAAACCGAAGAGACTTCTTTTCATTGTTCATAGGGAAGAGATTTTAAAGAAAGCCAAGGATACCTTTGAAATGCTGTTACCGAATGAGGGACTGACTTTTGGCTTACTGACAGGTAATCATAAGCAGAAACATGTCGATTATGTGTTTGCTACTATTCAAACCATTTCTAAATGCTTTCATGAATTTGGAAAGGATGAATTTGATTATCTGATTATTGATGAAGCCCATCACGCAACAAGCCCGACTTATCAAATGGTTTTGGATTATTTCGAACCGAAGTTTACTTTGGGGATGACGGCGACACCAGAACGAAGCGATGGGTATAATGTATTTAATTTGTTTGATAATAATGTGGCTCTCGAGGTCCGTTTACATGAGGCTTTAGAGGACGAACTGGTTATTCCTTTTCACTACTTTGGAATAACTGATATTGATGGCGTTGATTTAAGTGATGTGGATATTGACGATATAACCGAAATCACGAAAAGATTAAAGGTTAATGAACGCGTTGATTTTATTATTGAAAAAATGGACTTCTATGGTCATGATGGGGAGAAAAGAAAAGGCCTCGGATTCTGTGTAAGCATTGAGCATGCACAGTATATGGCTAGTGAATTTAATAAAAGAGGCTATAAAAGCATGTGTTTATATGGGGCTGATACACCTGAAACACGTGAACAATATATTAATCGATTAGAAAGTGACCAGGATGAATTAGAATTTATTTTTACCGTTGATATATTTAATGAAGGAGTGGATATTCCTTCTGTCAACACGGTTCTCATGTTAAGGCCAACCAACTCCCCGATTGTGTTTATTCAGCAACTGGGAAGAGGTTTGCGTAAGCATAAAAATAAAGAATTCTTAACTGTCCTTAATTTTATCGGTAATCATAATAAAACGTTTCTAATTGCATTGGCGTTAAATGGAAGTCGCTATTATGACAAAGAGAGCTTAAAGGTTGCGATTGCTACCGGTTTTGCGAATATACCTGGGTGCACTCATATCCAAATGGATAAGATTTCACAAGAAAGAATTTTGGCTCAGATTGATAACGAAAACTTCAATTCTATGAAATATTTGAAGGAAGAGTACTTCGAATTTAAAAAGCTCAATCAGGGTCGAACGCCTTTATTATTAATGGATTATATGAAATATGATGGAGCGCCTGACCCTGTTAAATTCATTGTTCGAGAAAAAACGTACTTGCAATTTGTAGCCAAAGTTGAAAAAGATGATGAATTAAAAGGTCTTTTACTAAATGATGTATTTGATGGGACTTTAAAAGAATTATCAAGTAAGCTGCCACTTAAGCGAATCTATGAATTTGTGATCATCCGCTATTTATTAGACCACGAGGAAATGAATCTGGAAATCGCTAAGCGTCAAATCGTAAAGATGATTCATGATGTGGACGATGATAGCGTGCTACATGCTTTTGAAACCTTGAATCAAAACTATTATGATAGTGTCCAGCTTAAGAATAAGCCTAAACTGGTTCAATATAGCAATGGCAAACTGGTTAAGACTGCAATGTTTACAGAGCTATTAGAAAATGAGGATTACCGGAAGTTTACTGAAGATATCATTAATTACGGGATTTTCAGATATGAGAAGGAATTTAAAGCAGAATACTATGGTGTTCCGCAATTTAAATTATACGAGCAATATCAAATGGTGGACGCTGCTTTGTTATCTAATTACCGTAAAATCCATAGTTCCTTTAGGGGTTCAGGGCTTCTTACGAATGGGAATGATTATTTCTTGTTTATCGATCTTCACAAAGAAGAGGATATTAAGGAAAGTATCAATTATAATGATAAATTTATCGATGATCGTTATTTTCAATGGCAAACACCAAATAGTACTTCTCAAAATACAGACAGAGGGCAAAACATTATTTTTAATGGCCGTCGCGGGATTAACCTTCATCTATTTGTAAGGAAGTACCGAGAAATAGACGGAAAAAACGAGCCTTTCATTTATATTGGAAGAGGGAATACGGTCCAATATGAAGGTGAGAAACCAATTACTGTTAAATTAAAATTAGAAAACGAAATTCCTTCTACCCTATTTACGGAGTTTACGAAAAAAGTATAGTCTTCTCATTTCGAGAAGACTATTTTTCATGGATTAATTGTTCCACTGCCGGAATATCGGCCGGTGCCCACTTTAATGATTCTAGATTTTCTCTTTTTAGCCATATTAGTTTTGAATGTTCACTTGCTGTTGGAGTTCCGTCAACGACGCGACATTTAATCGAGATTAAATTAATAATAAACGTATCATATTCATGGATATTATCATTAAATATTTCTTTAAATGTTTCAATTTTACAGTCTAACTCTTCAGAAATTTCTCTTTCAAGCGCAGAAAAAATGTCCTCGTTTGCTTCAACTTTCCCACCTGGGAACTCCCACATATTTGGAATAGACATTTCTGGGGATCTAAGAGCACAAAGGATTTCTTGATGTTCATTTTCAATTATTGCTGCAACAACTTTTACTAGTTTTTTCATAATAGCCTCCAAAAAATTATTACAATTATAATGATATCATTTTTTAGGAAAATTTATTTGAATCAGAAATAAGGATTAATAAAGATTATTTTATAAGTTGACCAATTAATATTGGTGCATTACACCTAATGATTTATTGAGAATTATCACGAAGGAGAAATAACGATTGGACATTTATAGGTTGAAATCTAATAAAAAGTTAGTGTCTCTTTTTCCGTAAAATCTCAAGAATTTGAAAAAGGCATTACGAGTAATTAAGATGATAAGAGCTAAAGCAATTTTATTTTTAAAACAATAGGAAAGGCAGGTTGGAATGGACAAATTTATGAAGCGGGCGGTTAAACTTGCAGTAGAGAACGTTCAAGATGGTGGGCAGCCGTTTGGGGCAGTGCTGGTAAAGAATGACACGATTATTTCAGAAGGTGTAAATGAGCTGCACAAAACATTTGATATTAGCGGTCATGCGGAATTGCTGGCGATTCGCCGTGCCCAGGACCAATGGCAAATGAATAATTTATCGGGTTGTGTCGTATATGCAAGCGGGGAGCCTTGTCCGATGTGCTTAACAGCAATGTATTTTGCCGGAATCGAAAAGGTTTATTATTGTGCGTCCATTGAGGATGCTGCTGAGGCTGGCTTGGGTAAATCAAGAATGATTTATGAAGACCTGAAAAAACCGAAAGAGGAAAGGACTATTTCTATGACCCGAATGCCATTGGAAGAAGGGCAAGAAAATCCAATGGAACTCTGGAAAAAGCAGATATAAAACCACTTTGATGCGAGTACAAAATGGAAGGCCTAGGCCTTCCATTTTCCGATTCTAATTATCTAATGATGTCTTCCGATCAAAAATCATTACAGTAATAATTTACTTTTAAACCAAGAAAGGATAACACATAAATAGTTAACTGGGGTTTATATTTGCCATAGGGGGAACCACATTTTTTTAAACGTTAAGGAGTAGATTTTTTACATACGTATGCAGGATTAGTTAATTAAAAAAGCGAATGAAGTAGCAGTAGAGCAATAAGAGTTAATATTGAGTTGATTTTTTTAATAGCCCAATAAAGAAAATTAAGACCCTGACGGGAATCAGCTTATGATATGTCAGTGCTAAAAAATTATTTTGAGGTTTTGGAGGGATAGTAATGGATAAGAGAGAATTTTGGAACTTGGTAGAACAGTCAAAGGCATTTGAGGAAAGTCGCGTCGAATGGCTGACAGAAGTACTAAGTAAGAAAGCGGAGAACGAAATATTAGATTATGAGTTTATCTTCCAAAGTTATATGAATGAAAGTTATCAATCACGCCTTTGGGGAGCTGCTTATATTATTATGGGTGGCTGTTCAGATGATTTGTTTGATTACTTTCGAGGCTGGCTTATTTCGCAAGGGCAGGAAGTTTTTGAGGAAACATTAAAGAACCCTGAGTTCTTAGCCGGATATATTTCCGATCAAAATCTAGGTGATGAGGGTGTTCCTGAATTTGAGGATTTCTTGAATATTGGATTTGATGCCTTCACACTTAAAAAGGACGGAGATATAGAGGAATGGGATGGGGATTTGTATGATGAAATGCTAGATTCACTGGCTGAAAAGGGGCTAGAACAAAACAGTGATATCGAATTTGATTGGGAGGACGAAGATGATTTAGCAGAGATGTTTCCAATATTATGGGAGCGGTTTGGAGAAGAACCATTAGGTTATTAAAATAAACGAAATAACCATTCAATTATAAATAATGGTTTTTAGGGAGACAAATAATGTGAACATTGTTCATACTACTAAACTAGAAAAAAGCAAGATTACTCATTTTTTTTCAAATCATTGGGGTAGCCCGCAAATGGTCATTTCAAGTGGAATCTTTCAATGTGATGAGTTAGATGGTTTCGCTGCCTTAAATGATAATGGAGATATTATCGGTTTAATTACAACTGTTATTTCAGGTGATGAGTGTGAAATTATTTCATTAGATAGCATTGAAGAAAATAAGGGGATTGGGACTAGGCTTATCCAACAGCTCGAACGAACAGCCAGAGAACAGGATTGCAGACGGGTAAAGTTAGTGACCACTAATGATAACCTGCATGCATTGCAATTTTATCAAAAGAGGGGATATCGGCTGGTACATATATATCCAAATGCGGTTGAAGAGGCAAGGAGAATAAAACCCGAAATCTCTCTTTTCGCTGAAAATGGGATTCCAATTTGCGACGAAATACTTTTAGAAAAATCTTTAGACTAGACTCTGTTCGTTAACACTATGATAAAGAAAGGAACACTAAATAAGGAGGAAAGCCCGTTATGAATGTCATTGAAAAGGCACTTCAGGTTGCAAGCAGAGCACATGTAAATCAGTATAGAAAAAACACCGATATTCCCTATATTACTCATCCAGTCGCGGTGGGGATGACTTTAATGAAAGCTGGATATAGTGATGATATTGTTGCTGCAGGAATCTTACATGATACGGTTGAAGATACATCACTTTCATTAGCAGATATTGAACGAGAATTTGACCCTAAAATAGCGGGTATTGTAGAAGGATGCTCAGAACCTAATAAATCGTTATCATGGGAGGAACGAAAAAGGCATACAATCGAGTTTTTAAAGTCTGCCTCAATAGAAATTCGAGCTGTTGCCTGCGCCGATAAATTACATAATATAAGGTCTATCATGAATGACTATGAACAAATCGGTGACATGGTTTGGGAAAGGTTTAATCGAGGCAAACAGGATCAAGAGTGGTACTATCGAAACGTTGTTGAAAGCTTGGGTTACCAGTCAAACTTTAAGTTGTTAGATGAATTAAAGATTGAAGTAAATCGATTGTTTAACCATAACAACACAGAAGAGCTATAGCTACTAGCTATAACCTCTTAAGTTACTGGATATCAGTATTTATCTAGATAATCTAATAAAGTCTGTGAGGGAATAAGAATAGATAAAAAGAATTTTGAATTGTGGAGAATAATAAATGAACATAAATAATTTCCAAAGAATCGGTTCAGTTAGTAATTCACAAGTTGGAAGAGATTTTGAGGAAGCTGCTAGAAAATATTTTAAAGCTAACAGCATTGACCTTACTTTTGGACATTCATTACCCGTTAGAATTGAAGATAAAAAAATCGCATACGTTTGACTTAGGTGAGGTATTCTACAATTCAAAAAGAATACACTCAGCAAACGGATATTTATCAACTTCGAAGTACGAACAGATGTACTACAACAAGATCATGTGCTAACAGAAGACAAATACTTTTCCTTTTCATTCAAGTACAGAATGAATTCTGTACTTGAATGAAGAGGCCACCAAGCGAAAGCGCGGTAGAGAATAAAAATCTAAAGAATTGTGTCTACTCTATTGACCTAATACCACTGGTGCAATAGAAATAAAAAAGAGCAGTCAAAAGACTACTCAAGAATAATGCGTTTACTTTATTAATCCATTTCCCGTTTACGGGCTTAAAGACAGAGCTTTCAGACAAAATTATCTGTTCTTTTGCGTACAATTACCTGTTCGTTTCGTCTGTGGGGGCGATATATTATCTTATGAGTAGGTGTATTTTGTTCCTGTTATAAAATGCCGAAATTACCAAATTCAATAGCAAATTTGTTTGAGTACTGCTGCCCTATTTAGATTTCTAAATAAGACAGCATCTTAAAAGTATAGTTGGTCGTTCAAGTGATTATCTAATTCAAAGAATGTAGCTTTTCCCCTTATTTTACATGGTTTTCATGCACTAAGACATAAAAAATGAGTCGTTAGGGGGACTTGATTTCTTTGCTTGATGGCTATGGACCGGAACCCCTAAAAAGGCAATTAATTATTGGCTTGCATTACTAAGCCATCAAAAAATTGCTTTAGAGATACTTTGCCTCCGGTTGCCGATTTTCCTTGCAAGAAGAGAATCTCTTTGTGGATATTTTTATACCCATAGAGAGTGTTCGCACACTCAATAGTTAATTCATTGTCAAAATCATCTTGACATAAATTAGCGAGATTTATCATCCCCTTTTTTATAGCTCGTCTAACGCGCTGAAAAATAATTTTCTTTTCATGAGAGTCTAAAGAAAATTGTTGATAAAAGTTGATAGAGTTAAAAGAAATATTTTGTTCGCTCATCACTTGACTAATACTTAATATATCAGCATAACCGGCTTCAGAAGTTATTCCTAAAAATCCTAGAATAGATCGTACCTTCTTTTTTGTTTCATTAAAATGATTTGAGTTTAAATTTGAATAGCCAGTTGAAGAAGATCCTAATAAGTTTTGAATTTTTTTCAGCTTTTGTTCCATCAAAATACTTTGTTTTACTCGATCAACGATCGTCCGGACTTCAATAATATTGATTGGTTTATCGATAAAAAATTCGATTCCAGCTTTATAAGCATCTTCTCTCAATTCACTATCTCGTACTTGTGAAATCATAATAAATTTCAACTCAGGTTTAGCCTTGCAAAGTGCTTCAACTAATGCAATACCGTTTAGTTCGGGCATTAACAAATCTACTAATACAATATCAACATTCAGTAACATCAGTTCATTTAAGGCCATTTTAGGCGATACCGAAGTTCCAACTACCTGATTGTTCATGTCTTCTTCCACGATTCTTTGCAAGATCATAGTGACTGAAAGATCATCATCAATAATATAAACATTCATGATTGTTCCCCCATAGTTAGTTTTCCCTTGTTAAATGTTAAAAAGAAGATAGTTCCTTTTCCTTCAGAAACAACTTTTATATTGCCTCCGAATTGTTCTGCCACAATAATTTTAACGTGCGACAAGCCAATCCCTCGATAAATATCTCCTGTATATTGATTAAATTTAGTAGAAAAACCCGGTTGAAAGATCATATCTTTGATCTCTGAAGGAATACCAGGACCGTTGTCAGAAATACTTATTAGCAACTGCTCTCCCTGATCCGTGACAATTACTGTTATTGAGCCTCCATGTTGTTTTCCTATTGCATCAATGCTATTTGCAATAATATTCGACAAGATCGAAACCAAGTAGTAATGATTATTTATTTGTAGATCAATTTGGTTCTTGACCGTAATCAAAATATCCAATTTTCTTTCTCTAATAAGACTGCGTGAATGCATTAAGACGATCTTAAGTATGTCGCATAAACGCATAAATGAGTCATTTTCTACTTCAAAATAACTCCCCAATCCTTTGATAACATTTTGATAATCTTTTTTTACTTCATGTACGTCTCTAGCAATATCTAACGCAATAACTCCATTTTTGCTGGAAGGGTTTTCATTTGAAAGCTCTTTGTTGAGTAAATAAGCATTTTTCATGATTCTTTCGATTTCGTTAATATTTTTATTCATAAAATATACTTCACTTTTAACTGCTGAAACTGACCACAAAAAGTAATAATACCGTTGCTCATGACTTTCTTTTCTAATCATAAGCGTAAAGTAATGATACAAAAATGCAATAAAGCAACTAATAAGACTGCGTAATAGCGCTACTAAAAACAATATTTTAAATATACGTAGACTATAATCCGAGAAATTTAACAGAAGACTAACTTCTAAGATATTAGAAATATAATCACACAGCAAAATGGTAAAAAAGAAAGAACTATCATTGCGATATGTGCGATGCCAGTATAAAAAATAATACACACATCCGTAACAAAGATAAAAAGCAATATCGGTAAATATATACTGAGCAATTGTTTCGATAGCATAACTATTGGTTATAAAAAGCAGAAGTCCGCGGAAAAAAGGTGAAACAATTGCAATTCCAAATGTTAATGGTATCGGATTTAGATCATCATTAAAATATAAAAAAATGGGTAATAAGATGACGGACAGGGTCAAAATGAAGCCATCCGAAAAAATCGTCATATTAATTTGTGCCGCCAATGCGATACAAGTTGCAGCAATGCTTATTCTCTTGATTTGATTAATGTTGCGAGAAAAAAACGACATAAAAAATCCCCCAAAAAAAAAAAAAACTTGTCGAATCTTTTTAAAGTTTCTTGAAGCTTCCAAGTACACTTTGATTATAGAATTTAAAGGAGGAACAAACAATGAACAATTTACGAAATCGAAGCTTTTTGACACTACTAGATTTTTCACCAAAAGAAATGGAATTTTTGTTGAACCTGTCTGAAGATCTAAAGAGAGCTAAATATGCAGGTCTTGAACAAAAGAGATTAAGTGGTAAGAATATCGCGTTGATTTTTGAAAAGGATTCCACACGGACTCGTTGTGCTTTTGAAGTGGCAGCCTATGATCAAGGTGCACATGTCACATATTTAGGTCCTACTGGAAGCCAAATGGGTAAGAAGGAAAGCGCCAAAGATACTGCACGAGTGCTTGGGGGAATGTTTGATGGTATCGAATATCGCGGATTCTCGCAACGAACAGTAGAAACTTTAGCTAAATATTCTGGCGTTCCTGTATGGAATGGCTTAACTGATGAAGATCACCCTACACAAGTATTGGCAGACTTCTTAACTGCTAAAGAATGCTTGAAGAAGCCTTATAATCAAATTCACTTTACTTATGTAGGTGACGGACGTAACAACGTAGCAAATGCATTGATGATTGGTGCTTCAATTATGGGTATGACATTCCATTTGGTTTGTCCAAGTGAATTAAATCCAACTGATGAATTATTAGCTAAATGTAAAAAAATTGCAGCTACGACTGGAGCCTCCATTTTAGTCACAGATAACATTGATGAAGGTGTACTGCATTCTGATGTGATCTATACAGATGTTTGGGTATCCATGGGGGAACCAGATGAAGTTTGGCAAGAACGAATCAAATTACTAGAACCTTATCGTGTTACCAAAGAATTGATGGATAAAACACAAAACCCTAATGTAATTTTTGAGCATTGCTTACCATCTTTTCATGATTTAGAAACCAAAGTTGGGAAAGAAATTTTTGAAAAATATGGATTGAAGGAAATGGAAGTCAGTGACGAAGTATTTGAAAGCGCTGCCTCAGTTGTTTTCCAAGAAGCAGAAAATCGGATGCATACTATTAAAGCTGTAATGGTTGCAACATTAGGTGCTTAAGGAGGAAACTAAATGTCTAAGATCGTAGTTGCTTTAGGTGGAAATGCACTAGGAAATTCCCCTGAAGAACAATTAAAGCTGGTTCAACAAACGGCAGCTTCTCTTGTAGGATTGATTTCTAAAGGCCACCAAGTGGTTATCAGTCACGGTAATGGCCCTCAAGTAGGTACCATCAATCTAGGGATGAACTATGCAGCTGAGCACGGTCAATCTCCAGCTTTTCCATTTCCAGAATGTGGAGCGATGAGTCAAAGTTACATTGGCTATCATTTGCAACAAAGTTTGCAAAACGAATTACGCAAAAATAAATTGACTAAAGAAGTAGTTACCTTGGTTACTCAAGTCGAGGTTGATCCAAGTGATCCAGCCTTTTCCAATCCTACTAAGCCAATCGGATCATTTTATGACAAAACAGCTGCAGAAAAAATTGCGAAAGAAAAAGGCTACGTTTTTGTTGAAGATGCTGGTCGTGGTTACCGGAGAGTTGTTGCTTCACCTTTACCAAAAGAGATCGTAGAGTTTAAAAGTATTAACCACCTTATTGAAGCTAATACTTTAGTGATTGCAAGTGGCGGTGGTGGTGTGCCTGTTGTGAAAGATCATGGTAACTATACAGGAGTTCCAGCAGTTATTGACAAGGATAAATCAAGTGCACTATTGGCTGGGAAAATTGCTGCAGATCAATTGGTCATTCTAACCGCTGTTGATTTTGTCTATGTGAACTATGGAAAAGCAAATCAATTAGCATTAACAGAAACCAACACTCAGCAATTAAAAGAATTTATCAAGGAAAAGCAATTTTCTAAAGGGAGTATGCTGCCTAAAGTTGAGGCTTGCTTAAACTTTTTGGATGAAAATCCAAATGGGACTGCGTTGATTACTTCACTTGACCATCTAGATGAAGCCTTAGCTGGAAAAATTGGTACTCGTATTAAAAAATAAATTTATGACGGTTCTATTTCAAGATCTTTCTAGTCTGCATCTTTTGTTATTATTTGTCTAGATCTAAAGAATTGAAAGAACAGTCATGATAGATTGTTGCCTTTGGTCTGGCACTGATTCCCAAAAAATGAACTAGTTACGTGGTTATATATACCATTGCGACATTTTGGAAAGGATTTATTTGTAATTGCGGACACCTTGATCAGTTGCGACAAATAAATCTGCAGCAACTTTAAGTGCTTTTAGTAAGCTAATAAACACTAAATCCAAGAGTCAATATTGGCAATCAAATCACAACTGTCTCTATGCTATTTTTGATAAGCGGAACTTCACAAATAGGTGGAGTTCCACTTATCAAAAGTTACTAATTTCTCGTTGATACATACGCTTCTATTACGTAAAAAAATATGAATCACTATCTACATTATCTTAAGAAAGTCGAAAAAAATTGTCCCTTCGATTTTCGCTGTAACTTAAAATGATAGATCTATTTCGAACTGCATAAGCAAAAGTTCAAAATATCAAGGAAATATGCTCTCTTTTAAAGCTTTGGAATACAGCCTTTTATACGATTATATCTTTAAAGAGGAGATCGCCTTATGAACAATGTAAGTGTAGCAAATAGCATAGAAAAGGGTCCTAAAAAGAGATTTAAATTAAAAATGCCCGGAGCATTTATCATCTTGTTTATCTTAACAATTGTTGCTGTGATATCGACATGGGCTATTCCAGCAGGGTCTTATTCAAAGTTATATTATGATCAGTCTAGTTCTCAATTGCAAATTACTGATCCTTATGGAAAAGTTAAAAGTGTCCCTAGTACGCAAGAACAGCTTGACAAACTTGGTGTTAAGATTGACATCAAACAGTTTACTTCAGGAGGAATAACTAAACCAGTCTCTATTCCAAACACCTATCAAAGATTGCAACAAAAGCCTGCAGGACCTGAAGCCATAACAAGCAGTATGGTTCGCGGGACAATTGAAGCTGTTGATATTATGGTATTTATTTTTGTGTTAGGCGGCTTGATTGGTGTTGTCAAGGCAAGTGGTTCGTTTGAATCTGGTCTTATAGCTTTGACGAAAAAAACTAAGGGTCATGAGTTTCTCTTAATATTCTTCGTCGCTATTTTAATGATTTTAGGTGGAACTTTATGCGGTATCGAGGAAGAAGCCGTAGCATTTTATCCAATTTTAGTTCCTGTGTTTTTAGCGATTGGGTATGATTCTATCGTTTGTGTAGGTGCAATATTCTTAGCAAGTTCTATTGGTACCACATTTTCTACAATTAATCCTTTTTCCGTGGTCATTGCCTCTAATGCTGCAGGTATAAATTTCACTGAAGGTCTTACTTGGCGGATTGGTGGGTTAGTTTTTGCAGCTATTTTCGTGATCCTTTATTTACGTTGGTATTCTCAAAAAGTGAAAGCTGATCCTACGTTCTCCTATTCTTATGAAGATCGTAGTGAATTCAATAAAATGTGGTCTGTAGCATCTACTGAAGGCAACGAAAATTCTGCGTTTACAGTGCGTAAAAAAGTGATTTTGACATTGTTTGCCGTAGGATTCCCGATTATGGTATGGGGCGTTATGGCTAAGGGCTGGTGGTTTCCTACCATGGCTTCTTCCTTCTTAGCATTTGCTATTATCATTATGTTCTTAACTGCTACGGGAAAAAACGGTATAGGACAGAATGGCGTAGTCGATGCGTTTGTACATGGTGCATCGAGTTTAGTGGGTGTTTCCTTAATTATTGGTCTTGCTCGAGGGATTAATCTCGTGATGAATGAAGGTTTGATTTCTGATACGATACTTCAATTTTCATCCTCTCTTGTTGCGCATGTAAGTGGGCCAATTTTTATTATAGCTATGTTATTGATCTTTTTTGTTCTTGGATTTATTGTTCCGTCGTCTTCTGGATTAGCTGTTCTTTCTATGCCTATCCTTGCACCTTTAGCTGACACTGTGGAAATCCCGCGTTTTGTGATTGTTACTGCTTATCAATTTGGACAGTATGCTATGCTCTTCTTGGCACCGACTGGATTAGTAATGGCAACTTTACAAATGTTGAATATGAAGTATTCTCATTGGTTTAGATTCGTTTGGCCAGTTGTACTTTTTGTTCTAGTTTTTGGTGGGGCAATACTGGTTTTACAAGTGCTGATTTATTAGAATTGAAAGATTTTTCATTCTCTTTCAAAAAATTCAAAGTGATTATGCCAAAAGCGAACGGTAATGGAACATTTGGCAAAACTATTAGTACTTCATTAGCATTCCTGTAGGTCG
>NZ_JBALPG010000078.1:0-30171 GCF_036965245.1 Neobacillus drentensis | reverse complement strand
TTGGTATTAAAATTAATAGTCACATTATTACAGATAATGGCTAATAAATTCTTAGTTCTGTTATTCTTAAATATAAATGCTAAGAAAAGTAGGGCCATTGGGTCAGAACACTGGCCTCACATGAGTTTGGAAATAATTTAAAAATGTAATGAAAAGTATTTACCAAACATAAAAAACTCCTATTGTAGAAGTTGGCATTGACACCGAGTTCTATTTTGATTTTATTTTTATCACTTTTCCTATTAGAATATATTGCAAGATAATGGATTATTATCTGTAATTTTTTATTGTGATTCTCGACAATTTTTGTTTCAGATCTGTAGGGGAAATTCTTATAGATCAATACTTTGTTGCTGTTTCAAACAAATGATTGAATAGTATAGCCTATATGGATTTTTGTCGAAAGGATGCAGAGCAGTTTGTCACCTTTCAAAAGAAATATCAAAAACCTAAAAAGCATCGACAAGTCCGATGCTTTTTTATACTGATTTACTTGCAAATTCATATGAGATTTATATGTGTGAAATCAACTATTGCACGTTTAAGCTAAACCCTTATCATGATTACGCTCTTATTTTTTTGATTTAATGAGTCATGGTTGGCAGCATTGTAATCGTACAAGTTACTACCATGGTCAACGACAATTCCTGTTAATTGCGTAGTCTTTAACAAGTTATCTAAATAATACTACAGCCCTCATCTACATTTAAGGTGGGGGCTATTTGACGCTTACACTGTTTCAATGTAGTTATTTTGTAATAGATTTTTAGACCTACTTTTTCTGAAAAAACTAAAGTATTTGTAAATTTGGTCGATATATAAAATATAAATTTTTTGTCATTATTTTACTAATAATCTTATGATCTAAAAAGTTAATGGCAAACCCATTGAAAAATGGGGACACAAAGGCACGGATCTAAAGTTGCGGAAGAGTGACAATGATGGCTGGACTGCCTGGATTAAATGCAATCTTAAGGCACTCCGTCTATCCGTGGGGTGTTTTTTGTAGTTGTTAAAGTCAAAAGGGGGAAAAAATTTGGGCTATAGAAAGAGAAAGCTTTTAAGATCAGGTTTTACAATTTTTTTAAGCGTTTTATTGGTTTTTACCAGCATACCTTTCGCAAGTCGTGCGGTCGATTTATCATTTAAAGATCATTTTATGGATCCGGCGTCTATTATGGATATGCTGCCGGATCAACAACAAACGGTACCTCAAGTGGATAATCCTGTGGACAATTTGACACCGAGACTCCCGCAGCCTCTTCAGAACCAGCAAAGTTCACAAGGACCGGTAAATCAGCCTCAGGCTGGGAGCCTTCCTAGTACTGAACAAAATAAACCCGCCAATGTTAATTTGGCTACCGGCAATCTCAACTATGATAAAACAGATTTAAACATCTCAGGTATCGGTTTTGATTTTTCATTAAAGCGAACCTATTCAAGTGATAAAGACACAGTTGGTGCTTTTGGTCGTGGCTGGGATTTTAATTTTAATTCCCAACTCAGAATTTACTCTGGCTATAACATGACAGAAACACGTGCTGATGGTAACGTGCTCGATTATAAGTTTGTGATGGATGATCCTGATGGGTATATCACAAAATTCGATGACGATCCTCTTATCAATTATGAATTGGATAAGGGTCATTATGAAAGCGCTAAAAATGGGAACACATTAAGACGAATAAGCAAGTCTGAATACAGCGTTGAAGCGGCACATGGCACAACAATAACCTATAATGGTTATTATGCTCCGTGGCGGGATAACCAAGACCCCCGTGCAGGAAAAATGACAAAAAGAACCGACCGTTATGGCAATACGATGAGCTATGTATATGATAGTCGTGGCCAGCTGGACTATGTGATTGATACAGCGGGAAGAACCATTGATTTTGTATGGGATGGAAACGTCATCTCAGAGGTGAAAGACCCGTCTGGAAAAAGTATCCGTTATGATTATGATGGCGATCAGCGTCTGGAAAAAGTCACTTTCCGTGATGGTCGTTCCATCCGTTATCAATATAGTGGATCTAAAGTAGTTGCCGAAGTAAATGGAAATGATGAAAAAACACAGTATCATTATGATAATGGCAGAGTTGATGAGGTTATTCAACCGGATGGGACAAAGGCGTTTGCACTAAGCTATCAGGTCAATGGATCAGGGATTGTCACGAAAACAACGATAACCAATGCAAGCGATGAGAAGTGGCAGTACGTAATTGAAAACAACCAAATTTCTCAAGAAACGAATCCTTTAGGTCAAGAAACTACTTATAAATATAATAGTGATGGGTTTTTGACAGAACAAAAAGCAGCAAATGGAACACTTTCTTTTACTTATGATAATGAAAATAAGAAACTCTCCCAAACCCTGCCGGACGGGACAACTACGACGTATCATTATAATCCAAAGTGGGGTGTGCCAGACCTCATTCAAGATAACTATGGGCATGTATCTTCATTTGAGGTTGACGATGCGACTGGAAATGTCAAAGTAAAAAATGACAATGGCATTTTAACTACTTACCATTATACGAATAAAGGGCAAATTGATTCAGTCGGAGATGCCAACCAAAGAAATATGACGTTTGCCTATAATTCTGAGGGTGGATTAACCGAAGTTGTCAATGGAGAAAGGGAAAAAACAAATTATACATTTGATGCCCTTGGACATTTAGTAACACAACAGCTCCCGTCAGGTGTAACGACTCGTTATACTTATGATGATGAAGGCCGACTATTAACAAAAAAAGTCGGAGACGGCCAGACATACGAATATCAATATGACAAAGCCGGTCGTCTTATTAAAATGATCGATCCTTTAAAGAATGACCAACAATACCATTATGATGCCAATGGAAGATTAAAAGAATATATTGATGCCCTTGGCAGAACATTTTCATATAATTATTTTCCAACGGGACGATTAAAATCAATCACGAATCCCGCAAGCGAAAAGCAGAACTTTACTTATGATGCCCTTGGACGAATTAAAACAATGACTTCAACTGTAGGAACAACGACGTACACTTATGGCGTCTACGGTGTTATAACAATCGACAACCCTTATGGGACCTATACTATTCACTATAATAATAAGGGCCTTATGGATTCGGTAACAGATCAGCTCGACCGTACGACAACATATACCTACTACAGTGATGGAAGGTTGAAAACAGTAAAAGATCCACTCGGCCGAACGTCCTCTATGGACTACGATACAAATGGGCAGCCAAAGACGCAAACCTTACCAAACGGGCAAACCCTTCAATTTACTTATAATGCGGTAGGTTTGCTGGAAACAAAAACGTTTGAAGATAAAACTCAAGAAAAATTTTATTATGATGCTGCCAAAAGGTTAACAAAAGAAGTTAAACGGGATGGAACGACTGTTCAATATCATTATGAAGATGACCAGCTAACCAGTATGACGGATGCACTCAATCAAACAACAAAGTATACGTATTATAATGATGGTCAACTCAAACAAATTATTAGTCCGGATGGGTTTGCCACGACGTATGCTTACAATCCAAATGGCTGGGTCACTTCTGTAACGAATCCAAAAGGTGAAAAAACAACCTATCAATATGATAATGCAGGCCGCCTTACTGCTGCCATTGATCCGAAAGGGGACCGAAAAGCATATACTTATGATGCGTTAAACCGGCCATTGACGTTTACGGACGCCATGGGGCATGAATATAAGTGGATTTACAAAGATGAAGAAAATAAAGAGATTATCATCCAGCCGGATGAATCACAAATCATTTTTCAATACAATACGCTTCATCAGCCGATTGCGGTTACCAATTCGCTTGGGGCAAACACAACCTATCAATATGATAAGGGTGGAAGGTTATCAAAAGTCACCGATCCTCTTCATCAAGTAACGGAATATAAATACAATGCGATTGATGAAATGACACAGGAAATTCGACCTGATGGGAAATCGATTGATTATCAATATGATGCATTTGGTCGCCTTGAAAGTGTAAAAAACCCGCTTAATCAAACCACTTCCTATCATTATGAAGAGCAAACCGGATGGCTTTCCTCTGTAAGTGATTTGAATGGAACAACAAAATTCACTTATGATGCCATGGGAAGACAGACAGCACAAACAGATGCCCTCGGGTTTACAACAAAACAAGAATATGATGCTTTAGGTCGTCTTGATAAGGTCATAAATCCGTTAAATGAAGTGACAGAATATCAATACAATCCGCGTAATCTGTTAACGAAGGTGATTCAGCCTAATAAAGGAGTGATTGAACAAAACTATGATAGTGCTGGGCGCTTATTAACTGTCACTGACCCAAGGGGTGGAGTGACAAAATATGGATATGATACGAACGGCAATGTTCAAACGGTTACAAATGCGTTAAATTACGAATCTTCTATGACTTACAATAAAAATAACCAGCTCGTTTCGATTACGGATTCAAAAGATAATACCACGACCTATGAATATGATGAAAATAGCCGGTTAATAAAAATGACAAACCCGCTCAATCAAATAGAATCATATACGTACGATAAAGCGGGCCAACTCCTCTCTGTTAAACAACCGAACGAAGCTGTCACAAGCTATCAATACGATGCATTAGGACGGAAAGTAGAAGAAAAGAATGCCTTAGATAAAGTGACAAAATATCTGTATGATCCACTTAATAATGTTATTGGAATTACAGACCCTGCAGGAAAAACAACATCGTATTCGTATGATGCTTTAGGTCGTCTTTTAAGTGAAACGAACCGGAAAGGCGACACCACTTCATATGAGTACTTAGATAATGAAAGGCTTGTCAAAGAAAAAGATGCATTAGGGCAAACGACGGAAATGCAATATGATGCGTTACAGCGTTTGGTTGAGGTCACCAATCCTTTAAATCAAACAACAAAATACAGCTACGATCCACTTGGCCGTATTCTTATGCAGACGGATCCAAAGGGGAACAAGGAGACATCTGCCTATAATACAATGGGTCTTGTTTCCCAATATACCGATAAAAATGGGAATGTGTATAAATTTGACTATGATTTATCGGGGAATCAAACCGCTGTTATGGATCCTTTAGGGAATCAATCAACTTACCAGTATGATTTACTGAATCGTTTAACGAAGGAAGTAGATGCCCGTAAAGGTGTCACACAATATCGATATGATTCGGTAAATAATCTCACAAGCCAAATCGATCCTGAGAACGGCGAGTGGACATTTGCCTATGATACTTTAAATCGCCGTACAGCCGTAGTCGATCCTTTAAAGCGGGAAACTACTTATGGCTATGATCAAGCTGGCAATATTAAATCCATTAAAGATCCAGCAGGAGTAGTGACCACATACGATTACAACCTCCTTGGTTGGCTGACGGAGAAAAAGGATGCAGAGGGTTCCGTTTGGTCGTACCACTATAATGCCCTTGGCCAAGTCACAAGTGTTACGAATCCTAATGGTGACGAGACAGCTTATCAGTATGATGCCGAAGGGAATTTGACCAAGGAAACCGATCCGTTAGATCATCAAGTCTCTTATCAATACGATCCATTAAATCGTCTCGTTGAAATGAAAGATCCAGCAGGCTTTAAGACAGCCTATCACTATGATGCGATAGGAAACTTGGTGAAACAGGTCGATGCCTTGGGGCAAGCGGTAAATTTTACTTATGATAGCTTGAATCAGTTAGAAAAAGTCCAAACTCCAAAAGGTTCAACCACACTCTTTCAGTATGATCCTAATGGAAATGTCATAAAACAAGTCAATGCACGAGGGGCGGAAACGACCTACCATTATGATAAATTGAATCAGCTTGATAGCGTCACGGACGCGCTTGGCGGTCAGGCTAGCTACCAATATGATCCGATGGGGAATTTAACGAAGCTTACGGATCCGAATGGAAACGCACGAACTTGGTCTTACAATTTAAATGGACAAACTGTTAAAGAAACGAATGCGCTGGGTGATCAAACCCATTACAGCTATGATTTAGCTGGACAATTGATTGAAAAAGACACGCCGAACGGGGATGCTTTAAAGTACTCTTATACACCAAATGGTCAAGTAAAAACGATCAATGCGAATGATACAACGTTGTCCTACAACTATGATCGTGTGGGGCGGTTGGTTGAAATGAATTCGCCGGCTTCGGTGGACCAGTTTGCTTATGATAAATTAGGAAGATTAACGACTCAGTCGAACCTTACCATGGACAAACAGCTCAACTATCAATATGACAAAGTCGGGAACCTCACAGCCGTTACCAATAGCGAAGATCGAACCATCTCTTATACTTATGATTCGCGAAACCTTGTGACGAGCCTCACGGATCCAGATGAAAATAAGACCACCTATGCTTATGACGCAATTGGGCAAGAAACGACAAAACAATTGCCTAATGGTCATCAGGTGAATACAACCTATAATGAAGATGGATATATCGAGAAAATAGCTGACAGAAATCCATTAAGTCATTCAGGGGAAACTCTTAACACGCTAGAGTATCAATATGATGCGTTAGGTAACCAAATCAGCCAGAATATTAATAATGAGGAGAAAACGACTTACCAATACGATGCCTTAAATCGTCTAGTCGATGTCCATTATCCAAAAGAAAAATATAGTAGTATAAAGGATAACATCTATACTCCGCCAAAGAACAAAAAGGACAATAATCAAGATAAGACAAATCAGCAGCCTGGCTTAGTCGATAGGAGTAACAGCAATCAGAAGCTAGTAAATGAGGGGATCTCAGGTCTTTATAATGGTGGTTTTGAGGATATCTTATTATCAGATAGTGGGACATCAGCTCAACAAAATAGTGATGAAGGCATAACAACAACGAAAGATACCAAAAAACAGGCTGCATCAGATAAAAACAAAAAGGTTGAGAAAAAAGACAATAAGTCCTTTTTTAGCAAGATTAGCGATGGATTTAAATCAGTTTGGAAGACGATAAAAAAAGTTGCTCATGCAGTGAAAAATTTCTTTGTCTCAATCTGGGATAGTGTGAGTCATTTCTTTACCTCATTGAGTCCTGTTGCCCACGCAGCCGCCCTTTCACAGGATAGTGGCAGCCAAACAGGGTCAGGTCAGGGTAATGGTTCCCAGGCTAAATCTGATAAAGGTTCTAACAGTGGTAAGGACCAGGCTAAATCCGATAAAGGTTCTAACGGTGGTAAGGATCAGGATAAACCAGATAAAGGTTCTGAAAATGGTAAGGATCAGGATAAACCAGATAAAGGTAACGGGGCATCTGCAAAAAAACACCATGGCGGTAATCCGAAAAAATGGAAGGATTTCTACAATGAAGCCACTCATCCAGAACCGGATTATATGATGGAGCCAGCATCACATGTACAGTATCAGTATGACAAAGCGGGCAACCGTACGAAGATGACTGTTGACGGTAAAGACACCACATACGATTACAATGCTGCCAACGAAATGACCCGCGCGGGTGACACTGGGTACATCTATGATGCCAACGGTAATCTTGTCGAGAAAAATAGTAAACAAGGTACGGTTAAGTATGACTACACAGAAGATAATCAATTAAAAGGGGTCTATTATTCTGATGGTCAAGAGGTAGAATACGATTATGATGCTTTAGGGAGAAAAGTGTTCCGGACTGCGAAAACCTATGATTTGAATTATTTAAAATCGCATGTAAACAATGGAAATGGAAACGGGCGCTGGAATGCTTTAGCGAATGGAAATGGTAAAAAAGTCGGCTTACGCAAACAGCTCGACGGTGCTTTATCCATGGATCAAACCAATTATATGTATAACGGGACCACATCGGATGTGATGAAGGAATACGGCCCGAAAGGCCAGCCTCTGGCTGAATACTACTGGGCAAACGGTCAAGTGAACTCCCGAAAAATGTTTGGCTTCCACGGGGATAAAACCTCTGGATGGCCAGGAAACATTCGTACGCGAGGCGGTCTCCTATATTACAACTATGATGCAACAGGGAATGTCCTCGGTGTAGACGACCGCGTTGGCGATACCGTCATGAATTATCGTTATGATGCCTTCGGAAATCTCTTTACAGACATGCCGGCACCGTACAATGCAACAGGGTATACGGGTAAAAACTATGATCCGGCAGCCGGGTTAATGGACTATAGTGCTCGCTGGTACAGCCCAACAATCGGACGATTCCTTACAGAGGATACGGTCATGGGGAATATAAGCAACCCCCAATCCTTAAACCGCTATGCCTATGTGATGAATAATCCGGTAAATATGGTCGATCCAAGCGGTCATGTACCGGAATGGGTGAGAAATCAAGAGGACTATTCTTTACAGTACGATCAAGGTACGACCACATATGTTGAGCTCTGGAATTATATCGAGGGTTCTTATCAGAAACAGACATCACCGACGTCTCTTGTGGAAACGATTCAGACGGATAGGTTTTATAAACAAACTTACCAGCAAACCATCGAAGAATCTTGGGATTACACATACAAAAAGTATTTCATCATTAACGATATTCCGAAGCTATTAACAGATGAGACCAAAACCTTTAGCGAAACCAATGTTTTAGAGTGGTACAATGTAATTACGGCAAAGGAACTTATGGAACAAAATGTCGGAGAAATTGCCTCCTATGGGGCACCACCGTATGCCCGGGTAGTCTATAGCTCCAGCACATTAGACGGACTGCAATTTACCTATGATATGATTTATGGTGGACAAAGGGCAGCCGAGCAGTACAACGAAATGATGCGTCAAATCGCAGGGCATACGAAGCAGATACAGGTCCAAAAACGTAAAGGTGGATGGTCTGCAATAAATGTCATCCATGGTGGATTGGATATTCTAGGGTTGGTTCCGGTTTTAGGAGCTGTACCAGATTTGATAAACTCTGGAATTTATTTAGTAGAGGGAGACTACACGAACGCTGCATTCTCAGGTATGTCCGCTATACCGTTTTTGGGAGATGCGGCAACAGCCGGAAAGTATACGTATAAAGGCGTGAAGGCGACCAAAGAATTCGTTGAACTTACGGCACACACAGAGAAGATAGCGATAAAGGAAACAAAACAAGCGGCTAAGGGTACGGTTAAAAAAAATATTAATAATTACAAAGGTGAAAGTATAAACATTCCTGAAGGACACAAAATGAGTCCCAGAGACCCTGATTTCTCAGAACCTCCAATTTATGTAGAAGGACCATTTACTACTCAGCAAAGAAGTCAATTTTTAGAAGGAAATTCAGCAGGAACAAAACTGAGTCCACATCATAGACATCAAATTCCAACTTCTCATGGAGGAGTGATTGATGAAATTCCAGGTCCAGGGCATCTATCTGGTAATATGCATACAGCAGGAACACCTAATAGACATCCAAACAAATCAATATTTAATAATATGGAAGGTGGAAATAGTTTAAGACAAAAGGAAATTTCAGACCATTGGAAAAAGAAAGGTGAGAGATTAATAGAAATTGAACCTGGGGTATGGATCGATCCAGGATTCTAATAGGTAGGTGACTACAATGATTCCAAGAAGGTTAATAGAAATAGTAAACCAAAATAATATTATTTATACGGTTGTAGCAAATATGGAAAATGATGAAGTTGAAAGTATAGGTGAAATAAGTGAGTTGGAATACTCTTCAATAGCGAAAAATTTATTTGGTGATAAACAAAGCATTGAAAATCTATTTATTAGTCTAAAAGGGCAAATGTTGCCTAGAACTTGGAGGCAAGGTAGAGTAAGTGCCGTAGTGTGTAATCCAAACAAAGATATCGTAGTGGGATTGTTTTACCATGAAAATGCAGATGATCCAATTGCAAAATATCGATATGCAAAGAATTTAAATATGATGATAGAGGACATTTGGCGGAATTAAGAGTAAAATTTTTGATAATTAGTTTAACATTCTTAAAAAGTTTAGTAGTTTTAAAAACCTTGATTGGCTTATTGCCTTTCAAGGTTTCTTTTTTGATAAAATAATCTTTAAGATCACAACATAGGGTACAGGTAATGATATAACAAAATTGACTGCTGATGATATACCAATTGCAAATAGTGGAAAATTTAACTAATTTTTCAATTCCCTTACAAGTAGTGAATTAGACGAACTTTGGAAAGATAAAAAAAATTAGAAAGAAAATTGAACGTCAGCTTAGAGCACCTGGAGGTTTTCATGAGTGGAACTTAGTTTCAAGGGCTCCACAATTTAAGTATTGGAATATTAGTACTGAAGAGATTAGAGATTTAAGAACAGCTATATCTGATGTTAAATTCGTCAATCCAAATGGTGTTCATGGAGGGTTAGGCTCAACTAAAGCGCATAATGAGTTGTTAGCAATAATAGATACTTCTAACGACTATAATACATTCGTTAGACGACTTAATAATTGGGCTAATTATAGACTTAGGGTGGGATTTCGTCTTTACCAGAAGGTCTTAGATTAAAATAGGAGGATACTATAATGGAAAAACAAGGATGGTGGGGGAAAGAAGCTATGCAGAATGGTACTAAAAATGGTAGAACCATCGATGGTGTTGCTAAGAATGGTTTGAAATTCAGAGGATGTATTGATGAAGTTACTGGTGAGGTTACTAACTTCTTCCAAGTGTTAGAATAGGAGAGGGTATAATGGATTTTAAAAATTTAAAGTTAAGGTCAAATGATGAATTAATAGACCTTTACTTTGATTACATTGGAGACTCTAATTTTATCAGAGCATTAGAAGAGTTTAGTATTGGAAATGGGTTTGGTTTACTTGACGTTGGTTGTGAATTTGCTCATAACTTTGAGGAATGGGAGGAAGGGTATTTTGGAGAAAAAGGAGTTCAAATCCTTTTCTCTAATCCATTGCTTGAGGAAGATGAAGAATTTGAAATCAGTGCTAAAGAATTTTTCGATGGTATAAAAAGAGCTGTTATAAAGTTTGGATTATGCAATGCATATTATGAGAATTTGATAAAGCTTATTGAAGAAAGAATCAAGTAGGCATGAAACTGTGATTATTGAAAGGTGATGGAGACATAACATTTGTCATTCATCACTTTTTTTATTATGTGCGGGGTACCCAGTGCCCAGCGAAACCAATACCACAACAATTATAACATGGTGAGGTTCCTACTAATTTAAAGTATACTAAGGTAATGGTAGATTCTTTAAAAGCAGCGGGGTATTCTCAAAAGCAAGCAATGCAAATTGCAAATGAAGCAATCAAACAAAGAATTCAATATGGTTTATTAGGTGGAGAGCCTGTCCCAAGAATACCTGGTAAAATTAATCAAACTAAAAGATAAAAATTTTTTCTGTAAGGATGTGACAAAGTGAAACTAGATAATAATGTGTTAGAGAGAATCAAAAACATAAATTGGTTTGAAACCTGCGGTATGCAAGTAAACATGCAAATTGACATTCCAATAACTTATGTTAACTCATGGGAGGTTGCTAAGGAAACCTATCAACTTCCTGATTGGGAAAATACAACTTTAGAAGCAAGGAATGAATTAACAAGTTTTTTACATGGTAAGTTTCGAGCTCAATATTCAAATTGGAATCAATTAGTAAGAGATGCTAAAACGTTTATTGATGCTGAAGTAATACCAAAAATTAATGTTATAAAAGAAAAAAATGATTTAGACCAAGTATTTATTGATTGTGTTAAATGGGATATTTTAAACGCAATTATGGAAGCAACATTCAAAAATTGTAATCATAGAAATACATTTTTCCTTGATTTACTAACTATTTATGAATTAGGAAATTTTCCTTGCGGTTGGAATGGGAAGTGGCCAGAAGGATCATTATTAGTTTATTAACGATAGCAAATGAAACCATAAGAGATTAATTGTCTCTTATGGGTTTTTCTTTTACTAAACTTACAATGATACTTAGCATTTATAGTCTAGGTGTACGAGATTGGTTGCTAATCAACCACACTTACTACTCAATTTATATCTGTAAAATCAACTTTTGCACCTTTAAACTGAACCCGTTATCATCTGATTATGCTCTTGCTTTTTTGATTTAATGAGTCATGGTTGGCAGCGGGTGCATAATCAATAGTAATTCAATAGCTGTTAGGTGAGGTAGCTTTTCCATAAATTCTTTTAGGTCTTTCTTTGAGTGAAAGGAGAATGCCTCCAGTTCATGGGTCGGATAGAATTGCTGATCTTCTCTTTTAATCACTTGGTACAGTCTTAAGACGTGCATGTTCTCATCTTTACCAGATAAAATCGCTACGCCAATCCGATGGTCCCTAGGGGCAATCGTGAACGCTTCTATATTCATTCCTTCTAAAATTTCATCTGGAAAAATGACATTGTAATCATTAGAACCCATTCAAATCCCTCCTGCATTACCTTCTAAGTTAATTGTAGAGGAATCCTTTTTTTTCATATAGTAAATAACAAATGTTCCTAATTTTGACAAATATTTTTCTGAAGCTTTCATTTCGATGCCCGTTATAAACCGAAGTTAAATGGAATTGTCGAAGGAATAATAGATTTGCTTCTATTGTTGTTATCTGCTGCTTTAACGGACCTAAAGCAGCAGATAAGTTTAAGAGTTCGAAATGGTTTCAATTCCATATAATACTTCAATTTATTTCAGTTAAGATACTTGATTAGTGTCGTTTATCAGTTCGAAAAAGTCTTCCAATAATCCCCTGTCTTCAATTTCTTTTAAAAGCTCATAACCATGCATATCAAGTTCTTGTGCAATTTTAACGAATAGAGGTAAACCTGGTAAGTTGTTATAACGCTGAACATTTTATCTTTATTAATATTATCTTTACGTCAAGAAGCATAATGATAAACTAATATTATGAATATTTGGGCTTTACGAATGGAGAAAAGAGATGAGAAAAAATCTTTTATACATTGAAGACAATAAGGAAATTGGAGCTTGGGTTAGTGAAGATTTAACCGAACGGGGCTATCACGTGATCTGGCTCACTTCGGGAGAAGGCGCAATCGGTCATATGGAGATTGCTGATCTCGTGATTCTTGATATTATGCTTCCAGGTTTGGACGGTTTTTCAATCGGACAGCGGCTGAAAAAGGAGTTTCCAAAGACGCCAATTTTATTGCTTTCTGCTAGATCCTCAATTGACGATAAACTACAAGGCCTTCATTTTGCTGATGATTATGTAACGAAACCATTCCATCCAGATGAGTTGGCAGCACGGGTGGAAGTGCTGTTAAGACGGTTCGGAAAGATATCACCACCGCTTATTCAACTTGCCCATCTTAGTATTCATTTAGATCAAAACATTATTGTCGATTCAAGATCGAATGCTGAAATTATTCTAACGGCAAAGCAATTTCAAATTTTCACGTATTTGCTTCGCCACCCAAACCAAATTCTCACAAAAGAACAAATTTATGAAGCGGTATGGGGGAGT
This sequence comes from Neobacillus drentensis, assembly GCF_036965245.1. Lineage (GTDB taxonomy): Bacteria > Bacillota > Bacilli > Bacillales > Cytobacillaceae > Neobacillus > Neobacillus drentensis_G. The sequence goes on along the minus strand of NZ_JBALPG010000078.1, from coordinate 16,785 downwards.
CCCTATATGGAAGGGGATAAAACATTAATGGTACATATTCGTCATTTACGTGAAAAAATAGAGAAAAATCCGAGCCAACCTCAAATTATTGAAACGATCAGGGGAATTGGCTACAGGGTGAAACAATGAAAATCCGACAATCCCTATTAATGAAGTATTTGCTGATTATTACCGGAGCACTTATCTTATGGCCTTTAGTCTTGCCTATTTATTATATTCCCAAGGAATTCCTAGACAAAGAAATAAAACAAAAAATAATGTACCTTGATACAGAGAAACTGGAACAAATGTGGCATCGCGAAGCTAGCAAGTTGAATGGTGCGACGCCTGAAAAAATTAACAAAAGGCTTCAAACGTTGAAAGAACAATATTCAATGGCAACTATGTTCTGGGTGGATGCGGATGGCAATACCAAGCTTATGTCGCCTAATCAAATAAATATCCCAAATCAATGGACGCTTCAAGACAGCGTTGAATTTATGAAAAAAAGTGTCGGTACAGGTCCGTTTACAATTGTGTCATATATCGGCGGCGATTCAAACCAAGGGTTTATGGTTTTTCAAGTGCCGCGTTCACTTACGGAACCGCTGTCTGCGTCCGCCATTGATGACATGTACTTACTCGTATTCGCTTTTCTCGTTTTCGCACTATTTCTATTTATCTCTTGGTTATTTTTCTCTAAAATTCGAAGACGTCTCGTTCAGCTTCAAACCGCGATGACTGAAGCTGGTGAGACAGGAATTCCAGACAAAGTTGCAATTTCGAAAATAGACGAAATTGGGCAATTGGGACAGGCGTTTAATCATATGATTGACGAGCTGACAAAAAGCAGAAAACGTGAACAAGAGGAAGAGGCTCTTCGAAAGCAGCTGATTGCCAATATATCACACGATTTGCGCACGCCTCTTACAACCATACGTGGACACGCCTATTCATTACAGAAAGAGTCTTTATCTCCCAAAGGTGAAGAATCGCTTCATTTAATTGAAAGCAAAGTGGATATGTTAAGTCAATTACTTGATAACCTTCTTTCCTATACGCTGTTATCGGCAGGGAAATATACCATAAAGCAGAAAGAGACGGATATGATGCGGTTGATTCGTGCTTCTCTTGTGAGTTGGTATCCCGTCTTTGAAAAGGAAGGATTTGAAGTCGATGTCCGTTGGCCGGAAAAAGGATTGGTTTGGAATGTCGATCCACAATGGTTCACACGGATCATAGATAATTTGTTCCAGAACGTAGTTAGGCACGCGAAATCAGGGCGATATGTCGGCGTCCATACCGAAGAAAAAGAAGGTAGAAACGTTGTTGTTATTGAAGACAGAGGACCTGGAATGAACAACGGCTCTCATGAGAAAGGAGCCGGAATTGGTCTATCCATCGTTTCACTTATGCTAAAGGAAATGAACCTAGATTGGACAATCGAAAGTTCCTCTAGCGGAACAAGAATTTATTTACATGAAAAAAATTAAACGAAATTTAAACTCGACCCTACCTTCATTTTAACCTTCGATGGTTAGTATGAAGGTAGGGTTTGCTTATGCTAAGTATTTGGTATTTGCTGCCACTCTATTATCTTCGAAGACGTGGTCAGTCCAATTATTGTGGGATCATCGATTAACGCTTCATACTATTTTATAAAAATGGAGGGGTAAGAATATATGCAAAAAACAATTATCAATAAATTATCAACACATGATGAATTGAATTTCTTTGAACGTTTTACAAAATCTTCTGTATGGCCTGCTTACGTTGGTTGTTTGCTTGCGTTCATATACGCAGTTTTCGTCCGGTTTTATCAAGCTGCTGGCGGAATGATTGGCATGCCGGGTAAAATGAAAGATCCCACAATGATTTACATGGGAAGTTACTTCGCTGGAGTCGCAATTATGTTCTGTGGATTTGCTTTAATTGCGCTTACTAAGCCTTGGAGTAGGATCGTTCAGCTACAGGTACCGTTGATTGGAGGCAGAAAGATTCATCCACTTATTGTATTGACTCCCACTCTTGTTGGTACTGCCTTTTTAATTGCGCACGGAGTGAGTGGAATGATTACAAGAGCGCTCCTGTTGGCCGGTATCATTACACTGGATTTTCCTGGGTTTGTAGAAGTAAATGTTCGTGAACTAGCATTATGGGAATTTTTTTTCTACGAACCGTGGTTTGTCCTTTTGGGTATTATGGCAGGCTTAACTGCCGCCCATTATGCGCAAGCTTCTGGGATTCGACAATCAACATTCAGACGAGGTACCATCCTTATTTTGATTATGGTTTTTCTCTTAACAGCACTTTTTGTGGCGTCTATCATTTTTGATTTCACTGATAAATTAAGCTTTTAAATGTCAACTTAACTAGGTGCATCATAAGCAGAATCCATGCCTATTAGATAAATCACTATGACCGCATAGTAATTAGGTGAAATTCTGCGTTTTTTTTTAATAAGTAGGGCACTCAGTTTATGAATCTACGATTTTGCATATAGAAGATGACCAAGAAATTGGTTCATCGGTAAGCGAATTTTCAACAGATTGTAGAAATGAATGTAAGTACATTATTTAAAGTAAAGTAGAAAAGGATGATTACAATGAATTCTCCATCGCCATTAATAAAGATGGATACTGAAAAAGGTGTAAAACGTTGGCATTCTTGGATTGGATACATGGCAGCTGTCTGGTCATTACTCTATGGGGCTATGCATCTTTATTGGTTAATTCGAGGAGAAGGATATCCTTTTAAAAATGAAGGCGTGGGAATGTTTTCGGCAATAATCACTTATCTCCCCGCTCAAATGGGAGGCATCATTTTAGTTATTTTTTGTCTCATAGGTTTTGTTATAGGCATTGCCATGCAAAGATCGCGAGAAAGAGTGCTTCCCGGGTGGCTGGTTCTCATATTTGCCTGGGTATTCGCAGCAGTTTTGCTCCTCTTTATTCCAGATGCTAGTTTGATAGCTGTCATGGCTTATGCTTTCTTGATTAAATTTGCGTTCAACTGGTTAATGTTCAATCAAATCATTTGTATTATAGGTGCGCTTCTTTGGATCTTTACTGCTATTGTCTATTATCGAAGAATCCGCAATGCCTGTGAATACTGCGGTCGGACGGAGGACAGACAACCTTCTTTGCTCGTGCATTGGAGTCGGTGGATTACTATAATTGCCGCCCTTGCTCCGCTTCCTTATGCACTTACACGTTTTGCCTGGGCACTAAATATCCCTCTCGGAGTTGATGCGCGGTTCTTACAGGACTTTTCTAACGTAAATCCGATGGCTAATATTACAGAATGGGTATTTGGAACAGTTTGTATAGGTGGTGGTCTTCTCACACTTGGATTGATTCAGAAATGGGGTGAAGTTTTCCCTCGCTGGCTCCCGTTCATCGGTGGAAAAAGAGTGCCCATCCTTTTAGCGGTCATTCCTGCGTCGATTGTAGCGATTGCTGTAACAGCAGCTGGATTTGTCTCTACCTTTACTTTTTTCACTGTTAAATTTAACCTCATGCCAGCCGACGACATCTTGCTCAGCTCAATCGGAGGTACCGTCGGGCCGATGCTTTTCTGGGTCCCATGGGGAATAACGCTTGGTCTTGCTGCTATCGCCTACTACTATCGCCGGCGTGGCCGATGTCTCCATTGTGGAAGAGATCATAACGCTTAACGTGAACGTCAGGGGCCTTTCCATTCCATATGTTTAATAGACTGGCAACTCAAACATTTTAGGTAAATTTTAAAACTAATAGGATTCATTTCTTAAACGAGAAGGGAGAATGTCTTTTGAGCTTAAAACATGAGAAACATATGAGATCAGAAATAGCTGATAAAACTTATTCGACTAAAGGATGGGGCTATGTTGCAGCTCTTGCATTGTTGCCGTATGCAATTTTAAAATCGCTTTGGGCATGGGGTTCAACGGTAGGACTTACAACAAAACAAGCTGTACAAGATGTAGCAGGGTTTGGTGATACATTAAAGGAAGGACCTGCTTTTCTATATACGTTATATACCATCGGAATAGATTTCACAGCTATCTTGGCGATACTGGCATCTTTATTTGCTTTAGCTCTCGTGACTTCCTGGGGTGAGAAACTACCAAAATGGTTATTAATTATATCAGGATGGTCAGTTGGGGTGTTGACAGTTCTAATTAGCTTCTTGACAGCTCTTCAATTTTTAGGAGTGCTTCCAAAAGGATACACCGAAGGATTAGCCATTTGGGTGTATGTGGTAACGTACGGAGGATTGTTCTTGTGGGGAGTAACTGTATTTATTGCGACTCTGTCGTACCAGCATCGGATTAAAAACAAACAAACTCCTGAAAAAAGGTATTTTATGCAATAATCTACTTCAAGTACTTGTCTTGAATATCCTTCCAGTTTTGGTATTTCGGGACAATTTTCAACAATCGGGCGCTTTTCTGAAATAAGGAAAGAGTCTTTCTTCATGAAAAGGGCCAGATTGTTGAATAAGCTTTTTGAACAGGGAGGACTCGTATGGGAGGATTATTTAATAAAGGGATTTTAAGGATGGTAACTGTAGATTTAAAAAAAGTTGCACCGTTTATAAAAAAGTTAAACCGTTTTGAAAAAAGTTGACCGTTTTACCCCTTTGGATATGATTGCTAAAGGGGTGTTTTTATGTCCAAAAGAAGAATATCTAAAATTGAGAAGTGGATTAAAAAGGTATAGGCTATGGAATTGATACGGAGTATAAAAACAATTCAATATGTAGCTTCATTGGTCGTTCCACTCGTTTAAAAAGAATAAAAACAGGAAGGATACATGAATTTTTATCAGATTTGGAACGAAATTACTTTTTTCGACTGAATTTTCTGATACTATAGCAGATATTAGAAAACAGTTTCCTTTGTTGCTAAAGAGGAAACGATATTGATAGCAGTAGAACTTGGAATTAGGCATCCTAGAAATCCGAAAACAGGAGAGCTTATTATGATGACCACTTGGATTCGGATTCAACTTTATGATGTTTCTGAATGACTGCCTAAACGAAAACTAACTGAAAAGCAGTTGATTTAGTTCCATTGCTATACAGACCTTGAGTCCAGTGTATAAAAATATTGTACTTCACACAAACCACATATAAAGCAGCTATAGTGTTCTTAGGTAGGTGAATTCATGAACCAGAGAATATTAGTGATTGAAGATGATTTAGATATTCAAGAGTTAATTAGAGAGTTTTTAGTTTCTCAAGATTACGAAGTCGATACGGCACAAGATGGCCTAGAAGGTATCGGGATGTTTCAAAATGGTCATTATGACCTTGCTATTCTAGATGTGATGCTGCCAAATATGGATGGATATAGTATTTGTAAAATCATTCGCAATAAATCTTTAGTACCAATTATTATGCTGACGGCATTAGGAGAGGAGAAAGATCAGGTTAAAGGATTTGAATTGGGAGTCGATGATTATATTACAAAGCCTTTTTCTTTTAATGTCTTTATTAAAAGGGTAGAAGCCCTATTGAGAAGATCGCATAGCCCACTTTCTCTATCACGGGTGATTCGAGTGAAAGAAATGGTAGTTGACCTCGATGGGTACAAGGTTTCTGTAAATGGGGAGGAAGTTGAATTAACAACGAAGGAGTTTGAGATTTTAGCTGTTTTGTTAGAAAATAACGGGAAAGTGCTGACGCGGGAAAGCTTACTGGACAAAGCTTGGGGATATGATTTTTATGGCGATACGAGAGTGGTTGATACTCATATTAAAAATTTGCGAAAAAAGCTGGGTGTTCCATACATTAAAACATTGAAAGGAGTCGGATACAAATTTGATGTTTAAGATGAGACGAAAAGGTATTACGTTGAAAATTTTCCTTATCACAAGTGCTTTGCTTGCGGTGACAGCGAGCTTCATATATTTGATTTTATATTTTTTCCTCCCGTCTTATTATTACAAATATAAGACGAGTACCTTAGAAGAAGGAACGGCACAACTCGTGCAGGATGTAGAGAAGTTGTCTATTGAAGAAGCAAGAGCTAAACTGGACAGTTTCGCGCAAAAGTATAATGTAGCTCTCATCATACAGGACAAATATGGTCAAGTTCTTTATTTCCCTTCAAGTTTTATACCAAGACTTAATATTACAATTCCAAGTTCACCTCCACCTCCACTTCAATTTGGAGCCGTAATCCCAGGAGGCAAACTCCAATCCATAAGAGGAGAAGGGATTCCTGAGGTTTATACAATTCAAAAGCCTATCGCTTTTACAGATGGACAATTCATCGCTAGTATTACTGCAACATTGCAGCCAATCGATGAAGCGTCAAATGCTATACTCATGTTTACTCCATACATTGTCATTATCATTATTGTAGTCTCTGTTGGTGGAGCTTTGCTGTATGCAAGGATTATTGCTCACCCTTTGTTGAAAATCAATCACGCGGCAAAGCATCTGGCAAATTTGGATTTCACACAAGTATGTAAAATACGCTCCCGAGATGAAATTGGGGAGCTGTCTAATAGTTTAAATGAATTATCGTATAACCTGCAGCAAACGATGTCCGAATTACAGGAAGCAAATGAAAAGCTTAAAGATGATATTCAAAAGGAACGAGAAATGGAAGGAAAACGTAGAGAATTTATTGCTACTATTTCTCATGAATTGAAGTCTCCCATTACAGCTGTAATGGGACAATTGGAAGCGATGATTTATGGAATAGGAGTATATAAAGACCGAGATAAATATTTAAAACGATCGCTGGCGATTATGCAAGATATGCAGAATTTAGTGAATGAGGTGCTTGAGGTTTCTAGGCTTGAAACGTATGATTTTTCTCCGAAGCTTAGTCAGGTGAATATATCTGATACGGTCAAGAACATTATTCAGCGCTTAGAATATTTCAGTACTGCAAAATCCATTGAGATGCAAACCGATATACAAGATGAGCTGTATGTGCTGGCGGATCAGAAGCTGTTGGAGAAGGCCGTTAATAATATTGTAAACAATGCAGTTAAATACTCGCCTCAAGGAGAGCAAGTGCAGGTAAGCTTATCTGAAGAACAAGAGCATATTGCTTTATACGTATTAAATACAGGCGTACAAATCGAAGAATTAGAATTGGAGAAAGTTTTTCAACCGTTTTATCGAATCGAGAAATCACGGAATCGGAACACAGGAGGCAGCGGTTTAGGATTATTTATTGTAAAACGCATATTGGAAATTCACCATGTTTCCTTTGTGTTGCAAAATACGAATGATGGTGTGTTATTTGTTATACAGTTTCCAAAAGAAGTCTCATCGGCATGAGGCTTCTTTTTCTTTGCATAAACCACATATTCACTTCATACGAACTCCATCTAGAAAATCTATCATATAGGTGAAAAGGAGGTATAATGAATGAATTTCATAAAAAGAGCTTTATTAAGTGTAAAAGCAAGGAAAGGAAGAACCTTTATCACCCTTATTATCTTTATGATAATATGCAACCTTGTCCTTGCCGGATTCGCCATTCGTTCGGCAACAGAAAAAGCAAGCGAACTTGCGCGGCAAAAGCTTGGCAGTGAGGTAACACTGGAACCGGATATGGATAAGATTATCCAAAAGCTGCAGAAAGATTCGACGGGAAGAATTCATATTGATCCGTTAACGGAGCAGATGGCAGGAAAATTAGCGAAATTGGATCATGTAAAGTCGTACAATTATATTTCCAATACATTCGTGGTAGCAGATGGATTTAAACCGTTCAAAACAAGCAATAACTCACAAAATCAGGACAACGGCACTCAAGTAGCTAGCGCGAGTCCCCCCGGTTTCACTCAACCGGATATTGCGATGGATGGTGTGTTGGATGGAGGACAATTAGCAAGCTTTAAGGATGGAACAAACAAGATTGTAGAAGGGCGGCAAATTACAAAAGACGACGCTGATAAACAAGTAGTGGTAATTGAGAAGCACCTTGCCGAGGAGAATAACTTGAAGGTCGGAAGCAAGGTAAAAGTGAAATCTGTAGACGATAAAACAAGTGGTGAGTTTGAAGTAGTAGGTATTTACGAAACGAGCGGCAGCAGTCAGCAGCCGATGGGAATGGATATGCCGATGATGAATCCGTATAACAAGATGTATGCTCCTTATAAAGCTTCTCTAAAGGTAACTCCGAAATTCGAAGATCAGGAGCCTGGTATTAGCCAAGTTGTGTATTACTTGGATGATCCGAAAAATACCGAAGCCTTTAAAGCGGCGGCAAAAAAACAAAACATCGATTTTGATACGTTCAAATTGGATGCAAAAGATGAGGCATACAAGAAGATGATGGGACCAATCGAAAATGTGGCTTCTTTCTCTAAGACCGTTGTGTATATAGTAGCAATTGCAGGCGCGGTAATTTTAGGTTTGATTGTGTTGTTATCGATTAAGGAACGAAGATACGAAATGGGAGTGCTGTTGTCCATCGGGGAACGAAAAGGAAAGTTGATCGGACAGTTTTTGGCGGAAATTTTACTGATTGGGTCGTTTGCCTTCGCACTTTCCCTGTTTACAGGAAATGTGCTTTCGCAAATGGTAGGAGATAGTCTCTTGCAAAAAGAAATTGCTGTGTCCCAGCAACAAGAAAAAGAGCAGCCAATGCAAGGAACGGTTCACGTAATCGGACCAGGTGGACCGCAAGAAAATATTAATGTGGATGCAATCGATCACATTGATGTAAGTGCGACAGCAAATGATATACGAAATCTCGGACTAGTCGGGCTGATTATTGCGATTTTTGCTACAATTATTCCTTCACTGTCGATTTTACGATTGCATCCTAAAACGATTTTGACGAAGACTGAGTGAGGTGGTGTATATGATGAGTACTGTATTAGCATTCGAAAATGTAAGCTATTCATATCAAAGCGGAGGAAAGGAAGTTCGAATTTTAGATCATGTGAGTTTTCCGTTTGATGAAGGAAGATTCTATACGATTCTTGGACCATCAGGCTCAGGTAAAACAACTGCTCTTGCCTTGGCTAGTGCGCTTGATGTGCCGCAGAACGGAAAAGTTTTGTTTCGAGGGAAAAACATCAAACAAATCGGATTAGAAAGGTATAGGAATAAGCATATCGCCATTGTGTTCCAAGCATATAATTTGATTCCTTATATGACAGCACTGCAAAATGTAGTGACAGCTATGGATATTCGGAAAAATAAGGCGAAAGATAAGAAGGGACAAGCATTAGAGATTTTGCGAAAAGTGGGGCTTTCCGAAGAAGAAGTTGGAAGAAATGTAATGAAGCTAAGTGGTGGACAGCAGCAGCGCGTTGCGATAGCGAGAGCATTGTCATGTGATGTAGATATTATTTTGGCAGATGAGCCGACCGGGAACTTAGACGAGAATACAGCGAGGGATATTATTGAGATTTTGAAAGAGCTGGCGCATGAAGAGGGAAAATGTGTAATAGTGGTAACCCATTCTAATGAAGTCGCTAAACAATCAGATATTATCCTTCGATTGAAACAAAAGAATTTAGTTAGAGACTGATGCCACAAGGTATCAATCTTTCAGTTTATCAACAAACTGAACCCAGCTATGAATGTTTTTTTTGTAGCTCAATCCGTGAAAAGTATAATTATATAAAAAATAAAACGGGTCATTTTAAAAGGATTTATTTCATGTTATGACCCGTTTTTACGTTTATCTAGCATAATTGCCCATATTCGGAGATAAAAAGGTTTTGGAAGAGGACGTAATAAACCTTGCAAATTATTGGGGTATTGAAATTTAAGGAGTTGACCCTGTTCAACGGGTGCTTATCTTCAATAAGTTCTTCCATAATCGGGATAAAACTTAGATTTTTAAACGACTTTATTGCTAAAGCATCCTTTATAAAAAAATTTAACAACTTTATTTTACCCCCATCCAAAACAGGATGGGGGTATGCATGTTAGAAGTATTAAACTTAAATAACTTATTGTAATCTTGACATTTCCTTATTGCGGGTGGTGACAGCTTCGCTGGTACTACCCCTAAAGGGGTGTTTTTATAGTGAAAAGGAAAAGAACATCTGAAGTTGAAAAGTAGATTAAGGAACTGTTGAGTGACAATAAAGTTGTTCCGTTAAAGGGCCATTTTATGGAATAACTCTTTATAAGATAATTGGATATATTTTATGTTAGAGAAGTTTGTGAAGAATTGTAATGTTTTGTTAGCTGATGGGCATGGGATGGAACCCCTATAGAGCTCTACCAACAATATGTGGAAAACACCCGTGCTAAGATAATTTTGAATCAAAAGCATCAGTTCTTGGCTTTTTTCTTACATTATCCAACTCGACATTGGGAATATTGACTATTAAAGGAGATGATTCATTTGGAAAATAATAATAACAGTAATAACAGCGGTTCGGTAGGACCGTCTAATCCAAGTCATGGTGAGGACAGACCACCCATAGAGCCAACACCGACACCGACACCAACACCAACGCCGAACCAACACCAACACCGACACCAACGCCGACACCAAGGCCAACAGGACCGGGACCTACAGGGCCACAGGGATGACTGTGCCGAAACGGGCCTAAAGATGACGTCCATGCTGGGTGTATAACAGACAAGGATGGGATCCAGATGCCCATCCCTTGTGATCTGTTTGAGAATGCTGACAAAGTGGAGATTACACGAATGCAACTTTCTTACTGGATGGATTTCATCCTTTAATAGTTGTTAAAGTGGCTAATGCATTCTAAATTGGACTGGGTTTTAACGCATGGTGATTTTGGAATGCACAATGTGTTATACACTGAAGACAATGTCCTTACTGTTTTAGAGTGGGAATGGTCTGAATGGGCGAACCCTTTAAATGATGTAGGTTAGGTATGCTGGTTTACAAAACTTTACTATCCCGAACATGCCAATTCATTAAACAGCCTTTTTATTGAAAAATATATAACCAATAACCCTTTTTCATATCTTCCGAATCATTAAAGGGTTATTGTGTTTATAAAGTATGGAAAATCTTACATAAGATTAACAAGGCACCATTAGAAGTACAGCAGGAGTGGATTAGACGTTTAGAATGGACGATAGAAAAGGATATTTTTAATTTCATCAAATAATTCAACAAAAGGGCGCGATAATTGAAAAAGAAGTAAGAGGTTGATACATATTATACATGACTAATATGTATCAACCTCTATTTTATATGACTTTTTACGAATTAGGTCTTGATAAATTTTAAAGCTACAAAAAAGTTGGATGTGCAAAATATCACTTAAAATAAGCGCAAATACTTCCTAAAATGACAGGTAACGAAAGAATCTAATAAAATCAAAGGCTAGTTAGGTAATTTACAAACGTTACAAAAATACTGGTTTTTGGTAATTGTTGAATGACAATAAAGATGTTTCATTACAAATAAAGTTGTTACATTTACAATAAAGTTTCCCCAACGATACCATTGATAATGGTTATCTGCCACATTGTGCGCAGCTGGATCTTGTTTGTTGCTGATAGACCCAGGTGGCTCCGCCAAGAGCGATACCCAACAACATCCACCCTCCGTAAACCATGGATACCATCAATCCGCTGCCATCGAACCGCACTGGACCATCAGCTAGACCCAGTCCCTGCATAACGGATCCAAATATTGCTAAAAACCCCATAGGAGCAGTCATACAGGTAGCAATCCAACCTCCAGTGATAAGAATCCAGCGAGGAACTTTTTTGCCAGAAAAAAATGGCACCCAACGAGGGAAGATACGCCCCCATCTCTGGACAAGTGCAAGGGAAAGCAATGCACTAGCACCAAAAACTAAAACTTCTCCATACGCAGAATGATGACCGAAGTTTTGACCGCCCCCTAGGGTCCCACCGAGCGACCAGTAAATTTTCAACAAGGGGTATGGAAATGACAGCATAAAAGCAGTATAGCCAATCCATACATTCGATCGAATCTTTCCCTTGATCAAGGACCCGTGGCCACACACGACACATGCACCGCGGGATACACGCTGAAAGGTGACGGTCGTCAAAGCCAACAGTGTTGCCCCTATGAGGCTAACAGTCCGGGTCGCAAACCCTGGCCAGTCCACGACGGGTGGTAAACCAGGTATTCCAAGTACAGCGGCCGTGCGGAGTGCGTCAAAGACGATACCAGCTGATGACCAGACTAATAGAATACAAGCACCCCAAGCACCAATTAGCATGATTAGACGTGGCATGATTCTTATACGCGGCCAACCAATTGATAACAGCAATGCGATCACTCCCAATATTGCAGCGAAAGCCGTAACCCACGTTGGAGCAAACCCCATTGTATAGTCCGGTGCGTGCGGCAAAAAGGATTTCAATATAATTGCGACTAGCGTTACAGTGCATGCCCCGAGTGCAGCCCACGCTCGTAAATAGGATTGTACGACCGATTTTTTTCCAACCGATTTCGCAATCATGGTTGCACCATCCGTCTTGGTAACTTCTTCGCCATTGAGGATCTCCTTATTGATAGTAAAACAGCTCCTTTAAGTTTCAAGATCGTTACCTGTCTTTCGCTATCGTCCATCAATAGCTACAAAATAATCACATATACGCTTAATTTCCATCATGATGCCTTTCCGACATTCCCATTGAAATAGATTACTAAGAACCTTTTAATATTTCCCCTTCTCTATTCTATTCTGTTATTAAATTAAGTTTACATAAACACTTCTTTGGTTAACACAGTCTCAGGTTTTATTTTCCAATACGACTGTGGTCTTAGTTAGGTTTTTTACTAAAAATCAATTTGTACACAAAACAAAAAGCTTGTGAATAGTACCTTTTAAATGTTGAATGACAATAAAGATGTTAATTTACAATAAAGTTGTTTAAAAACACCAGTAAAGTTATTCAATTAAAGGGCGCGATTGTGGCATAACATAAGAAGAAAATGATCAACCTTTTTTATAAAAACCAAACTTAAATCTGCTGAAAATGAATCCATTTTGATCAATCTTTTGTCAAAATGGATTCTTCTTATTTATCGTAAAAAGTGGGTTTGCGAGTTATTTTTGATTAAACTTTATTTCAAAGCTACACTTGGAAAGCAAGGAACGTTCAACCAAGGGCTGTCACCCGAACCGTTTGCTATAAGGCATAAGCTGAAAAGCATTCATCCTTGTGAGGGTAGGGGTATGACTGAGGAAGCTCCTGTAATGGGAGTGGAGGAACAGCCCCAAGTCTAGCGAAATGGAATGATTATTTTCCAAGCGTGCATCGCACCGATCGGGTAGGAACGTGGGGATTTCCACAGTGTGAGCTCTTAGTAGGAAGAGTTGATACTCCTTCTTTTCTAAGGGTAACGAGGAACTTATAGTCTATAGTACACATCGTTAGATGGAACGCGGAATGACGGGAAACTGTCACGTTCCGTGTGGAGCAGGGGAAAAGCTGGAGATCACATCAAACGTTTACCTATTGCTAACTTTTGTTCAATAGGACAATATATAGAATAATGCTTAGATTTTATTGGTCCTGAGCATTTTTTTATAAATTATTATGCTGGTTTGCTTGTTAATTTAAATGCTAATTTTACTGTGATTTTAGCCGCTAATTCGACTTTTACTTCAAAACAGAACCCGTTAGGCAAACTGGTCCATTTTATTTTTATTATAAAAATCAACATAATTAATTATCAGAGCCTTCTTAAAAATACAGAGATAAAAATATATTACTTGTTAGGTGTAGTTCAAGACCTTAGTAACTCTCTTTAGCTTTAAAATAAATTGTACTCCTATGAACGCCCGTCATTTTAACAATATCATTAACGCTTAATCCATTTTATTCACGTTCTGCATACAGCTTCAAAGCCTACAAAATCCTTCTAATCGTACCAGTGATTTTATCAATCTACTTCACCAACGTAGGCTTTAATTGAATATGAAAATATAAAGAAGCGTTTAAGTTTTTTGTGAACTGCCTGTTTTCCTGTTTGCTGCGTCTTAATTTAGTTAGTAACACATCAAGGGTCAAGAAGTTTTAAAAAAGATAAGCAGGAAAGAAAACCCACTTATCTTTTTATATCTTTTAAACCTAATGCTACACAAATTTTTTTGAGAATTTCAATAATAAAATGATATGATTTAATCATGGTAGGATTAAGAGTGTCGATTTCAAGTCTAAACAAATTCAATTGCTTAGGTTAAGGGGTTTTTATAAATGAGTCAAGTACAATTGATATATTCTCTTGCGAATGCGGAAAATATACATAAAGCTTCGCTTTTTTCTCTAAAACCGGGGCTATTGGTATTCGGGAAAGTAGAAAAATTCCTTCAAAACGATACGGCCATTGTCCGGGTTGGGAATGTGCGATTAGTGGCACATATGCAGGCCGCTTTATCGGACGCTGACCGATATTGGTTTGAAGTTCGATCCAGCGGCAATGAGGGAATTGAGCTGAAGGTAGTAGAGGGGATCGGCGAAAATGATTCAGCCCAGCTATTCTTGAAGAGCCTTCATCTGCCTGAAACGAATCGGACTATGCAGTTAGTGGAGTTTTTTTTATCAAAAAATTTACCTTTTTCGAAAGAACGGCTACAAGCAGCTGCATCCTGGATCAATCCCCGATCTGACTCGAGCAAAGAGTTTGCGGCACTTGAGTGGATGTTGAAAAAGGATCTGCCCTTTACAAAACAAATCTTTCAGTCGTTAATGGCTGTCATAGAACCGGAATCCTTCTATCAACAATTGGCGGAAGTAAACAGGTATTTGGATCAACCGTCATTTTCCTCTTTCAAATCAATACAAGAATTAAAACAATTGATTACTTCTATTATAAATAATCATTCAATAAATGAGTTAGGCAATGGTACAGAAGTAAAAAAAATGCTCAAAACCCTGGTCCAGTCATTAGGGCTTGGATATGAAAAAGAAGTGCAGATGTGGGCAAATGGCGGGCAGGATTCGTCGGAGCCAATTTCCTCCTTAAAACCGCTGCTGATGCGGGCGATGACTGAGCTTGAATGCGGCGGCAAGGAGCTGGAGCCGATTTTGCATCGGTTAACAGGCATGCAATTAATCTCGCAAGATCCAACGGGCCAAGTGCAACAGATGGTCATGCAGCTGCCTTTATCATTTGGAGACAAGAATTCCGATATCACCCTTCAGTGGAGAGGTCGAAAAAATAGTAAAGGTCAAATTGATCCCGATTATTGCCGAATCATATTTTATTTGGATTTACAAAGTATGAATGAAACGGTTGTCGACATGCACATTCAAAATAAAGTGATCCATCTTTCCGTCATGAACGACACGAAGGGTATAGAGAGCATTGTGAAGGCTTTTACACCAAAATTAAAGGAAAAGCTCTCAAATATCGGTTATACACTTTCGTTTATTAAAGTGAACCCTTTTGTCGAAAAAAACAAGGTAAAACAGCGGCAAAGAAATCCCATCGAACTTTCGGTGGAGTTATCTCAAAGGGTGGACATTAAAGTATGAGCGAAAAAATGAAAAATAAACATTTGCAAGCTGTGGCCCTTTCCTATGATGTGGTTAACAATGCTGCACCAAAGGTTGTGGCGAAAGGGAAAGGGATTGTTGCTGCCAACTTGATTGAAAAAGCAAAAGAACATCATGTGCCCCTTCAGGAAGACCCTTCGTTGGTAGAGTTATTAAGTCAGCTGCAAATCAATGAGGTCATCCCCGAACAGTTGTATAGTGCAGTAGCGGAGGTTTTTGCCTTTGTTTACAATGTGGACCGGGAACATTCGAAGCCTAAAAAATGTACTTGAGCTAACGTGCAGATTAATTGAACAACGGGGGGAGAATAAATAATGGTTGAAAATTTAGATTTTAATGGTCTTAATGTAACTTACTGTTATGATAAATTTCTCATACAACTAGATAAACCTTTATCTGAGCAAATATGGGAACTTAATGAAGATATTATACAGTTACAAATTGATAACAAGTACACCATAGATTTAGGGTATTATCCATCGCATACCTTAAATGGAAAATTCAAAGTGTGTATTATTAAAGATTCTGAGTGGTCAAATCCTATTTGGATTAAAACCTGTAAATCACAAAACATTTTATTTAATTTACTTCAGGAAGCAATAGATGTAGTTAAGAAGATGTCTCTTTGATTCTAAGCTAAGTTTGTGAATGAATGTACTTAAACTAATTGGCAGGATAGTTGAAGAAGGATTTCTCCAATGATACATAGAATTTTAGTTTAAATATAAAAACCACTTTACATTATTGGAGTTTAATAAATGGTGGTATTTGGAATAGAGAAAGAGGTGAATTAGATGAACAAGAAACCCAAACTCTTCTCCTTTTCAAGAGAAACCGAAGAAAAACACATAAATGCTATGGTTGTTGAACCCGAAAAGCGAGAAATACTTTACGAAATAATTGATTCCTTTATTGAAATAATTGAAAAAGAAAAACTTAATGCAAAATCACTAGAGCCATTTATACAAGGTTTGAAAACAAATGACAAGTACGTATGGGATGTTGCTGGTAGCAGATTGGTTAAATTATCTCATTATTATGATGAAGCCTCCAAAGTAATAAAGGAATTAGCGAATGATAAAAGTGTAAATATAAGGTATAGAGTGATTGCTAGTCTAGAGGGGCATCCACCATTATCGCTTGCCAAAGAATTATTGCAAGAAGGATTAAGGGATAAAAGTAAAAAAGTAAGGGCAAAAACAGCGGATGTAATATTCTTATTAAAACTAACAGAATTACAGGATTCCTTAAAAATTCAGTTAGCTAATGAAAAAGACAATGATGTAAAAAATAGCATTCAGTTTGCACTCAAAGAAATTACAAACTAATTGAACCTTCTTCAACTACCATGAAAATTAACTT
>NZ_JBALPG010000077.1:14397-20093 GCF_036965245.1 Neobacillus drentensis | reverse complement strand
TTAGGTGCGAAAGTTGAGTAATAAGTAAAAAAACCGGAAGAATTATTGAGACTTAAATTAAGACTCCGACGATTCGATTATTTGATCCAAAACCTTAATTCAGCCTGATTGGTTACTTGAATAAGGAAAAGGGAGAACCTTCTTTATTGAAGAATCGCTCCCGTTCATGAAAAAGGTCAGTTACTTATACCTGTAAATTCATTGTAACTAGAATCAAAGAACAGCTAAACCTTGCGATCCAAAATAAGGAACGTTAGTCCAAGCAGCAACCTGCAATCTAACCAGTTTACCATCATTTTGGATATTAAATACGGAGACTGTACCCTGGTTTCCGTTAAGGGTGTAAAAATGCCGTCCATCTTTACTCACTCCAACATCCATCGGCAGACCAGGAGCTGTGCCTGTGGGTGTACTGGTGATATGCCTGACAACCGATAAAGCTCCACTTCGATCGATTAGGTAAGTGGAGATGGTACCGCTTAAGGTGTTGGTAATATATGCAAAACGTTCATCCCTCGTAGTTACAACCCAGCAAGCGGTCTGATATCCGTTCGGTATAGAACCGCTGATCACATGAAGGGTACCGTCCCTTCTCATTGAATAGGATGACAGCGCATTTGCAACTGCTTCCGTAACTAAGAGGATTCCTGAGGATAGAAAATAAGCGCCCAATGGTCCTGCACCATAAGAATCATTAACGATTGGCCTTGTAACCGTACCATTTTGATTCACATGGAATACAGTGAGATGGTTTGAAGTAAGCTCGGATACAAGGATTTTACTGCCATCTGGAGTGAAGAGAACCTGCGCCGGCTGAGCATTGAAGGTACTGAGAGAATGAGTGGATCCGGGAATAGGAGTAAGGCGGCCGTTACCATCTAGACGAAAACCAGTGATATTGGATGCAAAATTATTGGCGGCATTACCGACATTGGCAACATAGACAAGATTACCAAACACATCTACGGTATTGGGCTGAGCACCTCCTGATGGCTTCACATCCACGAGAACGAGTCCACCGCTGTCAGTAATGATAAAACTGCTGATACTATGGCTGCCTGCGTTAATTGCAAGCAGGAAACGTCCATCACGGGACAAAGTTAGTGAGCCTTGTGAAGCAAGAGGATCGATGCCATCGTTTGCTGTTGCAGTGGAGACTTCCTTTGTACCAGTACCTCTACCATAAGTTGGGTAGGAACCCGTAAAGGTGAGCATTCCATTCATATCCCTGTAAAAGGCAATGATTTGATTCATTACTTCATTATTGGTCATAATGTAAACCATACTTGCACTCGTACGAAAATATTTGTTCATATTCTGCATCTTATAACTCTCCTCCTTTCATAGTTTTATATGGTGCTCTTGCCATTTCAATTCCCAAAATTGATGTATATTGGTTTAACAGATTATCATCCCTTATCCCACTAACCTGTCGTTAGTTTAGTTAACTATCTATTAATCATAGAAAGTGGTGAGACTTTTGGTAAAGAGAATGGAAAAAGATCAAGAAAAGATAGACTTAATTTTAGAAAAATTTGTTCAACATACAAAGAAGTTTTTCAAAGAACTAGACTCACGACGAGTTGCTGTTTCGAATCATCAAATTAACAGGCAAGAATTATTGGAAGAAGGAATAGGGCTTCATAAGGCATTGGATGTTTTTGAGAAAGAATATTCTAAAAGCCTAAGTGCTAGTACGGGGCCAAGATACTTAGGATTTGTCACTGGAGGATCAACCCCTGCCTCTATCCTAGGTGATTGGCTTACAAGTTTATATGATCAAAATGTTATGATGACTGAAGACTCCATTGCAGGTTATATGGAAATCGAAACAATAGAAATGTTAAAAGATTTATTTTCCCTAAGTAAGGATTATAGTGGAACATTTGTAAGTGGAGCAACTATGGCAAATTTTATAGGTCTTGCTCAAGCAAGACAATGGGCCGCCCATCATTATAAGGTGGATGTGTCTCAACAAGGTCTTTTTAAACTCCCTCCTATTAAAGTTTTAGGAGGTGCAATACATTCCAGTGTTTATAAAGCATTGGCTATGTTAGGCATGGGAAGAGAATGTGTTCAACCTATTGATCTTCAATTAAATCGAGAAGCTATAGAAACATCAGTATTACGTTCGTACCTTGAGGAAAATAAAAATGAACCATGTATCGTTATAGCTAATGCCGGGACAGTTAATACAGTTGATTTTGATGACTTGTCTGCCATCGGAAAATTAAAAGAAGATTACAACTTTTGGTTACATATAGATGCAGCTTTTGGAGGATTTGCAGCGTGTTCACCTAAGTATAAAATACTTGTCGAAGGAATTAACCTAGCTGATTCTATTACAATAGACGCTCATAAGTGGTTAAATGTACCTTACGATTCTGCTATGCAATTTACGCGGCATAAACATTTACAAGTAGAAGTGTTTCAAAATAACGCTGCTTATCTTGGCAGTTCAATAAGTAATCCCGAGTTCATACACCTTACCCCTGAAAATTCCCGCAGGTTTAGGGCACTACCTGCATGGTTTACCCTAAAAGCGTATGGGAAAAAAGGTTATCAAGAACTTTTTGAGAGAAATATTGAAATGGCAAGTATGTTAAAGGATAAGATTGAACAAAGTGAACAGTTTATTATGTTAGCTCCTGTAAGGTTAAATGTTGTTTGTTTTACATTAAATCAAGAGGGACTTACAACAGATACGGTTTATAAATTCATTGAATTATTAAATGAAGATGGTCGAGTATTTGTAACGCCTACAATATATAAAAATAAGCCAGCAATACGTGCTGCTTTTAGTAATTGGAGAACTAAGAATAGGGATATTTACATAATTTGGAATGCGTTAACGGATGCTGCTAAAAAAATAAATAATGACGGTTAAAACAATGAGTATAAGACCTCTTTTTTTAAAGAAGTAATCGTGTATGGTGTTAAAGCTCAGCAAAAATGTATCGGCAATCTTATAAAAAAACAAGTTAGTTTTATGGCAAACTCTAATAATCTTCTGTGAAATTAAGGAATCAAAACTTTATAGGCAGCCTTGCTAATTGTCTGTAGCTTTGGAATAAAGATTGATAGATGAAGAAGGAAGAGCATGTTTTGAAAATGATTGTTTAGAATATGCTCTTCCTATATGTGGGATTAACTTAAAGGTAAGAAAAGAATAATTGTGATGTTATGTGGCATATATATAATCTGGTTGACCTAACTATAAAGAACAAGAAACCCATATCAGTAATATTTGCACGTTAGAAGAAAAACACACAAGTGTTACCGATTTTGGTCAATACGTTTATTTCTGAATAATCATTGTTAAAAGGAGATGAGTGAATGAGGTTGAATCATTTAAATCTATGTGTTGATGATTTATCAGAAGCTAGACATTTCTTTGAAACATATTTTGATCTTCAATTTTTGGAACAAAAGGGAAGAGCTCTTGTAGTGATGAGTGATGAGAGTGGATTTATTCTCGTGTTAAGTGATCCAAAAGCATTTAAGGAGAAAAAGGATATTAGATATCCTGAAGCTTTTCATATTGGTTTTTTGGTGGAAACTTCAAGTGAGGTTGATCAAGCATATGATCGTTTAGTAGCTGGGGGCATTGAAATAGACAAGGAACCTTATACAATGAGAGGTAGTAGTTATGGTTTTTATTTCACAGTATTTAATGGTTTATTAATTGAAGTTTCTTGCATTGACTATAAAGATGGTAAAAAAGTTTCAAGACTCAATGACACTCATCTTTAGTAATTGCTACAAGATACAAGCCCCCTCCTAGGACTTGGGAAAGGGCTTGTTACAATCCCCGTTATCGGCAATAAAAAAAGGTTCTTCAATTGAAGAGCCTTTTTTGCTTCTTATTTAACTAACGCACCCGTAAGCCATTCGTAAACACTGGCGATTTCATTTTTTAAATTCCTCAACATGCTACAAATGAGGAATCTGGAAAAATCCCGCTTTTGTTATGTTCTTATTCTTCTCACACGCTTGATCGGTTCTATAAAAGTTAGTTTATCATCCTCTGAAGCGACCTTCTGCCTACGGTATAGATAATTTTGGTAAGAAAAAAGTGGCGTGACTTTTGAAAGATTTGGGAATGTCTATTTCCTATAGAGGGTATTTTTAACAGACGAAGTACAAAAAAACAAGAATATTGTCGAATAATATTAGCGTTAAGCAAAAAGTCCGTACACACTTAAATAAGCAAGACATCGAGGTACTAAAGACCCCCTAAAAGAAGTAAAAAGTAAACTTTCTTACAAACCAATACTATTTTTTTATCAACCTTCAACTTACACATACATATATGTCATTGATAATCAAAATACTAAATTTTTTGAGGTGCGAGTATGTCATTTAATCATAAAAGTAAAGTGTTAGAGAAGAAAAAAAAGAAGGAAATACTTGTTCGTAGATTATATTTGCTGTTGCAACAAAACAGAAAATTGAAGACTTATGGAAAAGAATCTTAGATTACAGTTATCTTGGGCTACATTATGGGCTGAATTTTACATCCAATCTTTTATGGATTGAAATTCCTGAACCACCTTAACTATGCAGTTATTTTTGCTGCACAAAGAACTACGGGTAACAGAGGTTACGGAATAATGGCAAACAAAATGGTAGCGTTAGCTTTTCGGCAGATGGGATTCTTATTAGTGGTAAGTACTCGGGATTATGGGTTAGAAATTACATCTACGTAAAGTTCTCACATTTTCACACTCTCCTTTAATTATCCTGACCGATAGTGGAATAAGAAAAGAGCTGCCGTAGCAACTCTCTGTTTAACTCATGCACCCATTAATGGAACAAGTTTACCATTTACTTCTCTTTTAATCACTCTAACCACTGTATATACCACTCTTGGGGTAACTTTACTTTAGATAAGTCCATATTCTGCAATTCTTCCAATGGATAAGAATTAGCCAAGAATAAAATAAGGAAGGTAGGTAAATGGTATGATCAAATGGATGCAAACAGATCAAGATATATATGAAAAAAAGCTTAAAAGCGTTATGAAGCGTTTAAAAATTGAAGATTTCAATTTCAATTGGAATCGGAACAGTTGTTATATTGAATTTCAATATCAGGAAAATTCGTACAGGATGGAACACTCAGTTCAAATAGCAAGAGAAAAAGGCTTAATATTAAGGAACGGATTGTATTGTTTAAAAGAGTTAGTCCAATCCCTTGAGGATCTGTGTCGAATCATTGAGAGAGGCACTTATAAACTCGAGACTTGGATATCCGGATTTAGCAGAAGTGATACATGAATTTCTAGAAATAGTTTATATAAAATATAGTCATTTTTAGATGTCAAAATAATCACTGACTTTAGCGTTCGGAACCGTTGAAGAAAACGTAGAGTAATAGATAAGGAGAGCAATTATGAATTTTTGGGCGGATAGATTCTTTTTTTAGGGAAAACTATTTTTTTGTAATAAAAAAAATGTCTTAATGGCAGTTTATTTAAAAAAAGCATTTCTATATAAGTTAGGCATAACTTGTATATAAATGCTTAGTGTTTATTTAATTAAAGCACTCGTTCAATAAGGCTTTATCGTTTAACCTTTAACCCTAACAACGTTGCAAATCCAATTGCTTGTTCAGGGGAAACTTCACATCCAGTTAAACTCTCAAAAGCCACATTAAGTCTGTCAAATGTACATGTGCTAATATCTATACCTTTT
>NZ_JBALPG010000077.1:0-14361 GCF_036965245.1 Neobacillus drentensis | reverse complement strand
CTTTTAGTGAAGTTTGAGTAAAATCAACATCATTAATATCACCTTGATAAAATTTCACCTTGCTAAGTTTACAATCGTAATAGTTAGCACTCTGTAACGATGAACTATCATATATCACTTGTTTTAAACGAGCCTCAGTAAAATTACTTAAATTTGCAATACAATTTTCAAAAGAAACGTTTCCCAAATTACCTTCTGAAAAATCCACACCCAATAATTTACAGTCTTTAAAAGTGACTCTATGTATTATACCTTCACTTAAGCTGGCATTGGACAGGTCACAGTTTTCAAAAATCACATCAGTCATATCAATCTTCTTAAAAGAAACATTTATGAATGTTACATTTTTAAAAATAACTTTGGATAAAACTACCCGATTAATTTCCTCGTTATCAATTATTGCGTTTGTAATCATACAGTTCGATAAATATGGTTCTTCTTCATAAAAAATATCTCGAAAATTTGCTCTTTCTAAATTAGATGGGATTTTTGGAAGTTCAATTTTGAATCCTTTTGTCATAATACACACCTTTTAATGAGTAACTTAGTAATTAAGGATATTACTTAAACTTAACTCTACATAAAAAAACTTAAAATTATAAGCCTTTATTTTTTTTGGGAATTATGTCCACATAATCTAATTTTAGATTTTTACATCTTATACTAACTGCCCGTTAGCTTAAGTACAATTTTTCACAATCTTTATATCCCGCAATGATACAAATAATAATCACCTTCAGCTAATTGTACAGACATTGAAATTATTTTTTCAAATTGCTTAATTACTTCATCTTTATTGAAGACTTTCTTTTCATATTCACCCAACATCTTGCCACTTTTGGCATAAACAAATTCTCCAGTAAGCTCAAGTATATTAGGTGCATTTTTAAATAAATCTCTCCACGAAGAAAAAATACTTATTAAAGTTACAGAAGATTGCTTATCAAAAAGCGTAACACCATGATAGTTAAGACCTCGACCATTTGGAGTTCCACTCAGTGCTGGATTTTTACTTGGAATCCATTCTAATGTGTCAAAAATATATTGAATCAAATCATCATGTATTACAACACTGTCAAAAACACTGTTGTTTTTCTCTCTAAACATCCAAAAATCTTTTACATCGGTTGTGTTAGAAATAAGATAAAACTCATGCTCCAAGCCCATGGTTTCCTCCCTAAAATATAGCCTCGTTAGTTCTAATAGTAACATTTCTTCTTACACTAAACTCCCGTTACTTGAGTAAAGAAAAAAGGCGAATCTTCTTTATTGAAGAATCGCCCTTCTTCGTGAAAAAAGTCAGTTACTTATACCTGTAAATTCATAGTAACTGTTCTAATGCTAAATCCTAATTTTTCATACAGTTTAATTGCATGATTCCCTGCAAATGCACTTAGACGGACTTCTGAATATCCATCTTGTTTTAGATTGTCAATACCAGCTTTCATTAACCGTTTGGAAATCCCATTCCCTCTAAAATCTTCTATAACAAATAGTTCATAAATAAATCCATTCACCTTATCAGTAAATTGGTCTTTACTTGCCCCAATAAGAATCCATCCCATTAAATTATCATTCTCTGTTGCTATTAAATAATAGCTTCCCTTTTCCAGTAGAGGTTCAACAAGATGTTTGATTTTTTCATTTGTAGGTTTTACTTCACCCAATGTGCCATCAAATACTGCTTGCGGAGAAAGTAACATAATCTTTTTAAGTTCCGAATCGTTAGGTTTTCTAATATCCATTAATAACGTCTAGTCCTTTCAATATCCTTTTCTAAATTTTAGCATAATCCCCCAATAGTCTTCTTCCAAAGTCTATAATTACTTTAATTTCTTGTTCAACAAACCTGACCGTTCGCACAACAAAAAAAGGGATTGCCGCAGCAGTCCCCTTCTTAAATTCTTACAATTATTAGGTGAAAAACACCTAATAACCAAACAGCCTTCCTTAATATTTTTTAATTAATTTTACATATCTTAATGGAGATTCTTCACCTGATTCTGTTACAGCCAAAAGTAAAATTAATAGTTCCATATAATGTCTACCAATATAGTATCTTTTTACGAAAAATTAATCTATTTTATTCCATTTATTCTTAACAAACTGCTTGTTCACCAACAAAACAAAAAGCTTCCTGGGAAAAAGTAGTTGGATCTAAGTCAAAACATCAAATGAATTAACCATTTACATTTTCTAACACATATACTAAAATATAATTAAGTAAATTATTTTTTAGTAAAAAAATTTTTACTAAAGACTAATCGGAGGGGTAAGAGAATGAGCCTTTTAGATATTTACTTACAAAAAAATGGAAAGAAACGGTATGATGTATTCAAGGAAACTGGAATTAGTCAACAAATGCTTTCAAGTGTAAACAAAAAAAATGTCAGCAGTTATTCAGTTAAAACAATTCAAGCAATTGCTAAAACAGTGGAAAAAAGTGAAGGAATGGTGCTTGACGAATTATTACAGCTAGAGAAAGAAAATGCTTACTTTGAAGTTCATAATACCGAAGATTTACTATTAGCATTTGATAACAAGGAAACTTATATTGTAATCAAGGGAGATTATAAAAATGAAATGGAAGAGTTAGCTAAATCGCAGCTTTCAGAAACTGAAACACTAGGGTTGGAATTAGGTTCTGCTGGGACAATAAGTATTTTGGCAGAAGCAATTTATCAATTGGCAAATTTATTTAGTAATAAAGATCATGAACAAAAGAAAATTGAAAGCCAGATTCGTAGGTATAAAATTAAAAAAATCAATGAAAATGAGTTCCTATTGTATTTACGCCAATTAGATTATTAAATTAAGTTCGAAAATTCAAGTAGGCACAAATTAATATAAAAAAGTGAAGTAATTAAATGCAAAATAGAATTAAAAGCACGTAAAAAAAAACGTGCTTTTAATTTCTTTAATAAGTCATACAGAATACAAACACCATTTGAACAGTAGTCTTATTATTTCTTGAAGAAATCATATTCTTGCCTAGTTTCTCAAATAAACGAGATTGTTGCTTCTTTCTATTTGAAATTTTAAATCATCCTTTACACTAAGAATATGACCAGCATCTTTATTATTTTCAGATTCAAAAGATATTCCATACCCATTATTCTCAGGATATCCATATAAATAGCAGACCACTTTTCCATCCTTCAAAAAAACAATTTGATTCATTCCTTCATTTACTGTTTCACTGATACGATCCCATTTATAACCTACCGTTTCATATATATAATCCTTTGGGGTATATGGTTTAAAGGAATAAACCACATCCCATTCAAATGGAGTTATATCTAATAAATTTATTGTTTCAACGGAATGTCCAATTGATAACACTTCTTCTTTTAACAACTCTTCGTTTACATCCCATAAATCCTTATTTAATAGCTTTATTAGGATAGCTATACATAATATTCCGAAAGCAATAATCACTACTGCCTTTTTAGATTTCATATCTATACTCCACCTTGAGTCTACAGCCAAAGAATTAACTATAGACCAGTTCTTTTTCGCTTAGACCAAGCGTCTGTGCTGTTGAAGTATGAATTTCTTGGAAAAGCTCTGGGTTTTCCGTTAGTGACACGCCATAAGAAGGAATCATTTCTTTTATTTTTGGTTCCCACCCTTTCATATGTTGTGGGAAGCATTTTTTTAATACTTCAAGCATAACGTGAACTGCAGTAGAAGCACCTGGAGAAGCACCAAGCAATGCAGCTATCGAGCCATCAGCGGCACTAACAACTTCCGTACCAAATTGAAGTGTTCCTTTACCGCCGGCCTCTGTATCTTTGATAACTTGCACACGTTGGCCCGCTGTCACCGTATCCCAATCCTCACTTTTGGCGTCCGGAATAAACTCGCGTAATTCTTCCATGCGTTTTTCATGCGATAACATTACTTGCTCAATCAGGTATTTCGTCAAAGCCATCTCTTTTACGCCTGCCGCCAACATAGTGAATACATTATTCGGTTTTACGGAACCTATTAAATCAAAATTTGAACCAGTTTTTAAGAACTTTGGTGAGAAGCCGGCAAACGGTCCAAACAGCAATGTTTTTTTGTTGTCGATATATCTTGTATCAAGATGCGGAACAGACATTGGAGGAGCTCCAACCTTAGCTTTACCATACACTTTTGCATGATGCTGCTCTGCAACTTCCGGATTGTTACATACCATAAATAGTCCGCTTACTGGGAACCCCCCAATATGTTTTGACTCAGGAATACCGGTTTTTTGTAGTAAAGGCAGACTTCCGCCCCCACCGCCGATAAAGACGAATTTTGCAGTATGGTATTCGATTTTACCGCTATCGTTATCATGCACTTTCACTTCCCACGAGCCGCCGCTAGTAGGTTTAATATCCTCAACACTATGCTTGTAGTTTATCTCGACGTTGTTACTCTTTAAGTGTTCAAACAACATGCGCGTTAAAGCACCAAAGTTGACATCCGTTCCAGAGTCGATTTTTGTGGCCGCTATCGGTTCATTCAATTTACGGCCTTCCATGATAAGCGGAATCCATTCGATCAGTTTTTCAGTGTCATCGGAAAATTCCATCCCTTGAAACAAGGGATTGTTTGACAGCGCTTTAAAACGTTTTTTCAAAAACGCTACATTTTCTTCCCCTTGTACTAAACTCATATGTGGTATTGGCATAATAAAGTCCTGCGGATTACGAATCAGATTGCTGTTTACTAGATAAGACCAAAACTGTCTTGAAAGCTGAAACTGTTCATTAATTTTTATAGCTTTGCTAATATCTATAGATCCGTCAGATTTTTCAGATGTATAGTTAAGCTCGCACAGTGCAGAATGGCCCGTACCCGCATTATTCCATTCGTTAGAGCTTTCTTCTCCAGCGTTTGCTAGTTTCTCAAACACTTTGATTTCCCATTCAGGTGCTAGCGCTTTCAGTAAAGATCCCAAAGTTGCGCTCATGATTCCAGCACCAATTAAGATAACGTCTGTTTTGTTCTGAGTGTTACTCATTATAACCGCTTCCTTATCCCCTATATTTACAAAAAAGAGTAAGCGCTCCTGCTTAGATGTAAAAAAATCAAGGTGCCACCTAGGAACACACCTTTTCTGTCTCAATAATAACCCCTTCATAGTCTATTATAAATATTAATAGACTAAAATATCTACTATTATTCTGATAATTATATTATTTAAAAGCTACTAATCTGTTCCGCTAGATAATATGCTATTTATAACTCGTTTAAACTCGAACTCTTCTTCTATAAATGGATAATGGTTACTTTGTTCAAAAATATGTAGAGAAGAATTTGGGATTAATTCACTCATTTCGATTGAAAAATCTACAGGACATTGAACATCATGTCTGCCGCAAAGAATAACAGTTTTTGTTTTAACTGCTGACAATTGCCGAGTAACATCAAAAATAAGCTGCTCTCTAATAAAAAAATTCATTCTATTTGCAGACATTTTTTTAACGATATTTTTTGAAAAATATCGTTCATAATTTTCAGGTTTAAACAATGATAATTGAGTTCTCTCTTTAGATAATCTCTGCCTTTCATCTTCAGTAAGGTTTGGGAGTTTTAAAAGCTCGATCAATTCTTGCATTCTTTTAAATTTAGGATGTCCTTCATTATATATACACTTACTTGATGATGAGGTATATTCTCTTGCAGAAGAGCCGACAAGAATAAGTGATTTTAATGA
Organism: Neobacillus drentensis; assembly: GCF_036965245.1. Classification (GTDB taxonomy): domain Bacteria; phylum Bacillota; class Bacilli; order Bacillales; family Cytobacillaceae; genus Neobacillus; species Neobacillus drentensis_G. The sequence goes on along the minus strand of NZ_JBALPG010000077.1, from coordinate 8,669 downwards.
GGTTGAAAAATGAATACCATATATAACCCCAATCATTCCACCTGTTGAATGCCCAGCAAATGTCCAAGATGATAAACCATTCACTTTTCGTATCTCTTCAAGGTCAAGCACAGCGTCAACCATGCTTAATTCATGTGCATTACTTCCTTTATCAGAGTTTCCAGCACCCTTTAAGTTAACTAAAAAAACTTTGTTAGTGTCTGTAAATGTGTCAGCAAAGTAATCCCCGGTCTCATTAAATTCGGAGTAATGATGAGTTATACAAATAGGTTCACCTTCTCCTTTTACAAAAACCTCAAAGTTTCCACGGAAAGTTTCAATCATTTCTCTTGTCCATTTAGACATACCGCTTCCTCCTTTGTAAAAATTTCTTTAGTCCTTCTCTTACCTGTCCTCAGCAAAAGAAGAACTTGATTATATTAGATTTCTTTTAATATCAAATAAACCCTTGATACTTAAGATTTTATTAATTTCAATTTATCATATTTTACACATTTATTAATTAGAATCCCTCTGGCAGAGTAGAGGTCAGACGAACCCCTATTCTCCTTATATTAAAAGAGGGTATTTCAAATGTATAGCTTTTGAAATACCCTCTTTTTCACTATATTTTATGGCAGCATCAAGATTAACTGCCATAATACTTACCGCTCTAAAAATTAAACAGCTAATACACTTTGGCTGCAGATTTCTACAATTTTCTTTTTATCAATTTTATCAACACCTGTTACAGGTAAGTGATCCACAATAATTATGTTTCGGGGGACCTTATATCCGCCTAGCTTCTTACGGCAATAGAGTTTAAGTTCTTCTTCTGAAATAGCTTCATATGGGATAAGAGAAACCATTGCAGAAACAATTCCCCCCCACTTTACATCAGGAATACCAACAACGATTGATTCACCAACAGCCGGATGCTCATTCAGTACATTTTCAACCTCCGATGGAAAAATATTTTCTCCACCGCTTATAATCGTATCCTTCTTACGCCCCACAATATAGAAATACCCATCTCGGTCTTGGGTTGCGAGGTCGCCAGTATACAATTGAGTTCCTCCTCCAATATGTAACAAGAATTATTCACTAAATAGTTGTAATTGTATTTTACTATTATAAAAATATGACCCCAATAGTAGGTAACACTTTGTATGGGTGTATAAATAGACCGAGCACAGAAAATGTAAGAAAACATCGTTCTTACATGGTAGACAAACATGCCGTGTTATGGCACCAGCAAATGATGTAAAATTTAATTTTCAGGATAGCTTAATAAGACTTAACCATCAGAGGTCCTTCAATCTCAAAGTACGATAATCCATTTCCGTAATAATCGTTTTTAGTTTCCTTCGAGTTAAAATTCCTTCATAGGTTCCCTCCCTGTTATTTCTCCCTACACTGATTCTTCTGTATTTTTATAACATTAACCTGCTCCGTTAATCGAATAAGGAAACATTACTTTGGTAATTAACCCTCTTTCATGGTCTCACTTTACCTGACTTTTCGTACAATTATAAATAGAGGAGTGAAGGAGGATGGCAAACCGAAAAAATAAAAATTCCAAACGAAAAATCACGAAATTTATCCTTTCCGCGATAATAATTGTTATATTAGTTAGTTCTTTATGTTTATTTCTGTCATTTATTTTTAAAAAGGACATGGTTTTGTCCGAAATGTTTTTTTTGTTAGCTGGAACTGTTTTTACCTTCCCCTTTTCGCTTATAGTCGCTTATAGTTTTAAAATGGTTAAAGTCATAGATAAAATAGTGATTCCTTTGTTTGTTGTTGGCTCTTTATTTTTTTCCGTAAAATGGGCTTTTTCAGCAGCACAACTATATCTTGATAAAGAAGCATATGATCAAAAAAATTTTAATGTTGCTAAAGGCATACCCTCTGAAGTTACCTATGATGGATCTAAAAATGGTCCCGATTACATTGATACAATCACAATAGACGATACAAAAATAAAAGTTTCAAATTTGTATATTTTAGAAAAAGATTTCAACAAACGATTGATGAATAAACCCCTAATGATTACGTACCTGCCAATAAGCAAGTACGCAATAAGTGTTGATCAATACAGCGGCAAAATTAAAGCAGACAATTGAACTACTTAATTAGTTTAATCCTTGTATTACGAATTAAGGATGATAATTTTCTTTTAACTTTCCTTTTGGGGCGTGTTTCTCTTATTCATTAACTTTATCACATGCTCATTGGGGCTCCAGCAATTAAATTTATAGTTCGTTTTTGTTTCATAACCTAATCTGCTGCAATAATATTTCATTCCTTCTGCTTTTTTCTCTGCTTTAAAATGCCGGCATGTCGCACAGCAATGGAAATCTTTCATAAACACATACACCTTTTTCTTACCCCCTTTGTTTTACAATATGGGGCAAATACGATACTAGACCGTCAATTTAATTCTTCAATTATCCTGCCCTTTGTTGAATAAGAAAAAGCCACCAAAAAGGGGTAGCTGGATCTTTAACTCTTGTACCCTTTAGCTCAGCAATATCTTATAAAAACTTTTCTGGGTTTCTTACTTTTAAACTTAATATAAGACCGCAATTAATACAGAAACAAGCATCTACTTCGGAGCATTTAATCATTGCTTTTTTCTTGAATAATGCTCCATAACCTTTGAACTCGCCAGTTCTAGTCTCCTTTGAACCGCATTCTGAACAAACTTTACCTCTATTCAATAAAACCCCCTCCATTATTTATTTAAATGTAATTGATATGCTTTATATGAAAGAAATATTGATAAAAGTAATGTACATAAAAGGATTGAGAAGAAGCCAATAAGGAGCAGATTTTCTGGAAGAAACACACAAAGTAACATGACTAACCCGCCAATAAACAATGGTAAAGAAAATGTGCGTACTACGATGTTCCATACTTGATGAGATGATTGTGATAATTCTGAGGAAGTTTTATTTATTTCTAATTTAAATCTAGGAAGAGTGTTAGCTGTGGTGATGAGTACGATACCCACGCTTAAAGGGATTAACAGGAGCAGGTTAACATCTGAACCTGTTGCGATCAGGATTAAGCTGGAATGAAGCATAAAAAGAATAATTGAAATGGACAAAAATATGCTCTCTATACCTTTTTTATAGCGAGAAAATGACCCTTGAGATTTAACGAGTTTTGGAAGATATAATAGACTACTGTTTACTAAACACATTGTAAATGGAATACTAAATAATAGTACTTCCGTATTTCCATATCTTGTTACTTCAAACGCCATAGTTGTATTATATAAATAAATACTGACACCAAAAGATAAGATAATTAATAAACCTATACAAACTTTTTTCAACATAAATCCTCCCCCTTTGTGGTTGAATTAAACTGAATAACCCACTTCAAAACATCCTGAAAAACGGTTGAATTTAAAGAATAGTAAACATACTGCCCCTTTTTAATGGCATACACTAATTCAGCATTTTTTAAAATAGACAAGTGCTGAGAAACTCCTGGTTTACTCATTTCAAAATGTTTAGCAATATCTCCTGCAGTCAAATCGCCATTTTGTAAAAGGTCTAAAATTTTTCTTCTATTTTCATCAGATAAAGCTTTAAATGTTTCATTGATGGACAACCATGGTTACCTCCTTTTAATATTTAAGTAATTACTTAATTACTTAAATTATAATCAATTGGATTATAATGTCAATAGATAATTTATTTCTTATTGAACTGCCCGTAAAAAAAATAGATCGCCACAGCGATCCATCTTGAGCTCAAGTACTCGTTTGTTTAGTAAAGAGATTGACTAAATTATTCGTAATAGAAATAAAAATCCCTTATTGAGTATTAACGAGATCTGTTTTACAGCACATTGTAGGTAAGTTAAATTAAACTCCAAATGGTTAGTGAATAGCAATATTACATATTGAAATTATATTTATTTTTTCTTTTTTCCCCCATGAAAATCTTTTGGATAAAGTTGGGACGCTTAATACGGCAATTATGGAAAGCAGAAAATTTCCATTCACCGTTCTTCCTAACAGCTACATTCGTATTTATTGAGTCCCTTGTTTTTGGTGCTTTCTTTTGCCACCTCATTTTGATTGCACCCACACCATGTATAATAGCAATATCCGATGATAAAAAACGGAGTTGTTTAATGTCAGCTACCATTGTAGAACCCCTCATAATTCCGTCGAAAAGCTTTTGATGCGAAACTGCAACAGATTGGCGACCTTTAAGATGTTTTCCGAAGAATGTAACATAATCAACATCATCAGTGAAGCACGCAGCGTAAGTATCCCCTTCACCAGAATTTGCCTGATTTACTTCATAAAATATTCAAAAAGGGAGTTGTTCTTCATGGCAAGATGGATTGATGTATCTACAACACAACATCTTTTAAAACTTTTTGATCGAAACAGTCTAATAAAAGCTTACCCCTTATCCATTCGACATTCCTCTTTTTCTCTTTTTAATGACTTATTTTTCAATCTAGGTTGCGAAGTAGTGATATTACTGCTCATTAGATTACGAAAATATCAAAAATCGAATTTGATAGACTTTTTTTGAGTTTGATTCTTTAAGGGGCTTGCAATGTGATTATTTTTCTTTTGATGCCATCTTTAACACGGAACGCACATTTAATTCTACACCTGCTGCTAGTACATCTTCATCAAAATCAAAATGGTTATTATGGTGTCCGGCTGCTCTATCTGCTCCAAGCATGTAATAAGTCCCTTTTCCTCCATGTTGCTGTACGGCACCCATTAAAGCGGCATAGTCTTCAGCTGCTCCGAAGTCCATATAGTCAATAATATTTGTAAAATAAGGGATTTCTCGTGCAACCTCTTTTACTACGGATGCTACCTCCGTATCACTCTCTCCACTGCTTGTACCACCCACCATTTCTATTTCAACTGCAACGTCATACATGTCAGCTGCTGCTTTAACGATACGTTTTGATTCTTTTACCATATAACTATCAATTTCACTATTTTCCCCTCTTGTTTCATACTTCATAACGGCATTCGGAGGAACAATGTTTCTTCCTTGTCCAGCTTCTAAGACCCCAACATTAATTCGAGAAGCGCCAGCTGCATGACGGGAAATAGCATGTAAATTTAAGGCTGCTGTTGCCGCAGCTAATAAGGCATTTTTTCCTTCTTGTGGAGCTGCTCCAGCATGAGCTGGTTCTCCTGTAAAAGTAGCATCAATCTTGGTAGTAGCTAAAAACTTGCCCGTTGCACAAATAAAATCGCCCGTATGTTTTGCGTTAAAACCGATGTGGCCTCCAATAATATAATCAACATCATCCACAACCCCGGCCTCAACCATTGCCTTGGCTCCTCTAACCCCCTCTTCACCCGGCTGGAATATGAAGCGAATTTTTCCCTTTAATTGATCCTTCATGGATATTAAAATTTTAGCTGTCCCTAAACCAATTGTCATATGTCCATCATGTCCGCATGCATGCATTGCATTTGAATTTTTTGATGAAAAGCCTTCACGATATGGCCGGTGTTCTCCAATTTCTACTTCCTGTATATCATTTGAGTCGATATCAAAACGTAAAGCAATAACTGGACCTGGTCCGCAATCTAGCTCTGCTACAACCCCTGTCTTTCCACCTTCCATTTGTTTTAAGAGTTCAGGGTCAGCTCCTTGTTCAATAGCACGCTGCATACAATTTTCTAAATGCTCTTTGCTGGGAACACCCATCATGCCTTTCTCTGCAATGATCACTGAGCCTAACTTAATAGAATATCCCCATTCTTTTAAATAATGAACCAGTTTGCTAGTTGTTCTGAATTCGGTCCATGCTGGTTCCGGATATTGGTGAAACTCTCTGCGGTACTTAACTAGTGTATCTTTCATACCATTTACAGTTTCTCTGATCATATCATTCTTTACATCAATCATGTCTATTCCTCCATTGCTAATTAATAAATGCTGTTTAACGAAACATTTGCGTCATTTGTAATATCTTCCAACGAGGAGTACTCTGCAATATTATGACTGATTCCATCCTTACTTGGAATAAAGATCATTCCCACATCCATAATTGGAACTAAATTCATCGCATCGTGGTCTGCACCACTGTGCATCATATAATAAGAATAATTTACTGAATCTGCTTCACTTTGAATCATTTTAGCAATCCAGGAAGACAACTGCACGGGCTTTTCATTGCTCAACATTTCATACTCAATGGTTACTCCACTGCGGTTTTGAATTTCTTGCAAAGTTTCCATTAACAATTTAATGGTCGACTCTTTGTCATCATTATTGACACTTAAACCGGCTGCTTCCATATTTGATTAATTAAGTAGTTGCGAGCCTTCATATCCTCTTGAGATAATGCTTAACGGGTCACACCACCATGAGGCAATGCACCGAATCGATTAATTTCTTTAATATACTTTTCAATTCTGGAGGAGACAACCTCCAAATTAGGGAATAAAGTCGAAATAGTCATATTCACATTCTCTTCCCTTCTTATGTTTCATTAGTTGTAAGCTTTTGCTTAGAGAAGAATAAACATTGAAACAATAGCTGCAATTATCATTCCAGGTGCATTTCGTTTCGCTAATTCCATTGGTTCTACATTTGCAATACCTGCACAGACAATCGCGGCACCAGCAATAGGAGACATCGTACGTCCAAGTGCCCCTCCAAGTGCAGCAATGCTCCCCATATTTACCATGTGTACTCCAAAATGATCAGCAAAAGGTGTAACCGCTTGATTAAATGCAAAAGCAGCAGCATCTCCTGAGCCACACACGACTCCTAAAATAAATGGACCAAAGGTAGCCGCTGTATTTACAATTGCTGGAGTATTAGTCATTGCATTAATAAAAGCATCAACAAGACCACACGCATTCATTCCAGCCACAAAGACTCCTGCAGAAATGATAATACCCATAATATCTGCATATGATTTACCCATTCCAGTAAAGAACGATTTTACTAAATTTGTAGGATTTGCCCTTGTAACGATTAGTGCTATAATAACACCTATTAACATTGCTTCCGCGACGCCCATTTTTATTACTGGTAGGCCCGTTGACCCCAATATTAATAAAACAACAGGAATAATAGGGACAACAGCACGAAGAATACTCGGTTTTTCGATATCTTTATTCACATTCATTTCTGAATGATAGCCTTTATGCTCTTTCAAGATAAAAGCTATAATTCCCAAACTAACTGCTGCAATCACCCCAGAAGTAATTGTGGCTCCTGCATGAACTTGAATAACTTCCGTCGGTTGTACTCCTGCAATCTTACCAACAAATGCGTTATGAGAAGTGCCAGGGTTTAGCATGCTACCAAAAGTACCGGCAAAAACAGCCGTAGCTGCCATAGCAGGATGAATACCAGCACCGATCATTACTGGAATAAAAATTGCACCTACTGCAGCAGCTGTACCAGCAGCACTTGGCAATGCAATATTAATCAAAAAAGTTCCAATCGTTGCCAATGGGACAAGGAACATTCCTGTTTTCTTTAAACCACCAGCTACCAAACTTACTAGATGTTTATCACATTCCGTAAACTTTAGTACATACGCAAAACCCATGACCGATAAAATTGCCTGAATTAGGCTGCTAGTAACCATGTTCTCCGAAAAGGCATTTAACGCGCTCATAGGTTTCCCTGCAATTATGGCCATTAGTAACCCTGCAGCGATAAGTACTAATCTTGCCTCTTTTTTCTTGATAAGAAAATAAATAGCTCCAATCACAACAATAGTACCAACAATTAGAATTACAGCATTCATACTCATCTCTCCTAAGTTTGGGAGTAATTGAAATACATTTTATTCGTCTTGTTCAATATTTCACAATCCATTTTCCTTTGTAGCTAACTAGTATTTTTTATAAGCATATATGAAAAACAACTCCTCTCTTTTACGTAATTGTTATGTGAATAATTCTTATTACAGTTTTATTATTACTCACTTTTTTGATTATATTAAATTGCAATTCTTTATAAACTTATAAATTTTCATTATAAGTGTTTTTATTGTCATCGTTAACAAAGCCGCAATAATGAATCAATTGACTATTTATATTCACTTATTTTTAAGGATTTGATCTATAATCTATGATTTCTATTTCTATAAGAAAATAAAAAGATCAGTAGTTAGGCAGCGTTAATTTATCTTGCATAATTATTCACTTCCCGAGAAGAATTGTTCCAATAAATAACCAAATTGTTATTTTTCTAATATAATGTTTCCTGAATATATTGGTAGAATAATAATTGTGGAGAAATACAATCCAGATTAGAGGTGGGTAAATTTGGAAATAAAGCAAATGAAGTACTTTTGCAAAGTAGCAGAATTTAAAAGTTTTACAAAAGCAGCAAAAGAATTGTTTGTTTCACAGCCAGCCATAACAAACTGTATTCATCAGTTGGAAAATGAACTAAATGTTAAATTGTTTACAAGAACAACCAAAAAAGTATCTTTAACTCATGAAGGGAAGCTATTCTTGAATAGAGTTAAACCAATACTGTCTGACATTTCTTCAAGTATTGATGAAATAAAAAGCTGCAACAAATGCCTTACTCTAGAACTTTCATATTTGATGCACAACCCAATATTCTTGCAATCTTTATTGCAATTTAAAAAAAATTATCCAGACCTTTGTTTAAAAATTAAAGAGAACGGTTCCATACTTATATTAAGTG
>NZ_JBALPG010000076.1:0-26751 GCF_036965245.1 Neobacillus drentensis | reverse complement strand
ATCAATATATTTATCAATTAAACGAAGAAGATGGTCATCAGGTACCAATTCATCAATAGATACAAATTCATATTCACTTTGGCTAGACTCTTTTGGCTTAAACATTGATTTCACCACTTATTTTTATAATTTATTAGTTGAGTTGAAGGTCTTTATTGAAAGCACTCTGTTGATTGGTGCGGAAGGCACGAAGACTCCTGCGGGAGTACGGGTCAGAGGAGACCCCGCAGGAGCGAAGCGACGAGGAGGCTCCCCGGCACGCCCGCGGAAAGCGAAGTGCCTGGAGCGCCAATCAACAGACCTGTTTAAAAGCCTATACACCAATAATATTAAACCAAATTAACGCAGTGAATTATTGAAGTGAATGAATAAAATAAGAGGCTGCCGAGAGTTTTTCGACAGCCTGGCCATTCAATTCTTTGAACGGTTTTTTTATATCTCTTAAGTAATGACTAAAGTTTGGAACAAAGGAAAATACTCCTCTGTTATTTTTTATCTGTAAAGTTATTTAGGCATAAAAATTTCCACCTTTTTCGTCGAATAATTTTAGAAGGAATCTCAGTGATACTATTAGAATATTAGAAATATGATTGTATAAAAGGGGGGATTTGCTTGGGTATCCGAGTGATTGAAAGAGAAGAAATAAAAGTAATCGGCATTTCTTGGAATGGTACATATTCACAAATGGATTGTATTCCAAGTCTTTTTAGAAGATTTAAAGGACGTCGTTATGAGGTTCCATTTCAAACTCAGGAATCGATATTGATTGCACCATTTCATACGAGGGAAACCGAGATCACCTACTATGTTACTACTCCAGTAGAAGTTATTGATGATATCCCAGAAGGAATGGTTGGTTTTACGATTCCACGTAAAAACTATGTTTTCAGTACTCATAAAGGCAGGATAGAGGAAGTCGAAAATACATACAATAAAATGTTCGCATGGATGAAAGAATACGGCTATGATCAGGATCATCATGCATTAAGTATGGAAATCTTTAAAGAAGGGCATAAGGATCAAAATACGGAGGGAAATCTTTATTTTGAAATATATTTGCCTATAAAGACTTACCAGAATTAGACAAATGTGAGTTAAATGGGAAAAAGTGATAAGGAGAATTAGGATGCTTTTTATCACTAATGATTAAATATGAATTCACGAAAAAAATTTCTAGAGGGATAAAAGAAAACAATTGGTGTTGTTTTCTTTACTATTAGAATTAATTGTATTATTATATTAACAATATAATTGAATAATTCCTTCGGGGTCCCGAGTTGGACGTAACTCAACCGATGGTAAAAATAATAAAAAGCCCATTAAATAGGCTTTTTAAAGGTAGTATCTTTAATTTCGATAAGAGGTCTCTCGCCGAGACCTCCTGAGTGAGATTTTAAACATTCGATTTCTATTGTATCGAAAATAGTAGTCAATATTTGTTTTCGATTTTCAAGTGTGATGTTATACCATTTGGTTTTGATGTTTTCGATAATATTGTTAATGACCTCAGTTGTCGGGGTTTCTTGTCTAATTTCGAGAGAACGTATTAATTCGTTCTCTTTTTCTATTTCTTCATCCATTTTTTCTTTGTATTGTTTTTTGGTTAAGTCGCCATCAACATAAAGTTCTTTCCAGCGTGATTTTCTTTCTTCGATCTTTTTTAATTCCTTTTTAATTTCTTTTGTATTCACTACTTCTTGTTCAGGAACATCAGCTTCAACTTTTACATAGTATAAGGACTTAATAAATTCTTGCTCAATGGTATCTTCTGCAATCACAGGCATATCACAAATTTTATACTCGAAGCGACCAGCACACTTATAAAATCGGTGTTCAGTTCCATCAGTTCTTGTTCGTTTACCACCATGCATAGCATGTCCACATCGAGCACAGCGCAATACAGAGGTAAAAGGGTATACGGTTCGCGATTTCCAACCAGTATTTTTTCTATCCTTTCGTTTCTTTTTAATGGCATCGTACACTTCTTTTGTAATGATCGCAGGATGATTTCCTTCAACAATTACCTCTTCATAGGTTCGATTACCTTGCTTGGTGCGATAATTCCATCTTAACGCACCATAATATACTGGATTTGTTACCACATAATCAACCGCACTATGATTCCAAAAGGTACCCGTTCGAGTTTTTACACCGTTCTTATTCAATTCCTCAGTTATCATCTTTTTACCCTTCGTGTGAAAAGACTCAAACATCCACCGAACCCATTTTGCTTCAATTTCATTTATGGCTAAATTTCCATCTTTGTCTAAATAATAACCAAAGGGAGCTCGTCCACCGTTTCGGGAACCTTCTTCGTGTTTTCTTGCCATGCCCATATGTGTTCGTTCTGCAAGCTGTTCACGTTCGAATTGAGCGAGAGATGCAAAGATATTAATAAGTAACTTACCTTGTGCTGTTGTCGTGTCGTATGGCTCTGTAACACTTTTAAAAGCTACGTTGTTTTTTTCAAGGGTATCGAGAAGATAGTTAATGTCACCAACGTTCCTGGAAAGTCTATCAAGCTTGTAAACTAGTACAACGTCGAATTGATTTAATTCAGATAGAAGAGATTGCAGTTGTGGTCTCTCCATGTTTTTAGCAGATCGACCTTCTTCAGTATATTCCTTATAAATCGTCCAACCCTGAGAAAAACAGAATGCCCTCATTTTTTCCAATTGTGCAGCAAGTGAATATCCTTCTTTACTTTGCTCTTCTGTCGATACACGAGGATATAATGCGGCTTTCATATTATCACCATCCTTACCATTAATTACATTTGATTTTATAATTTTTTTGTAGCTACAATTTTTTTATGCCCACCGTAAGATTAACAGCCATTGCGATTTACCATTTCAAAAAAATGAGAACAAGCACAAAGTTCCTGCATATATTTGATGTAAAAAAGAAAGGAGAATATTATTTTTTTTACGCACTTTTCCAAGGAAAAAAACGCTACCTTTCTAAAAAAATCATTCTCGATAAAGACGGAAATGTTATACAAATGTGAAAAGTTATGTCGTATTTTGTCAAAGCGTGTATTAATCTCGTAAAAACTTTTTAATACATATTTAACATTTTCATATTTGGTGGTACTATTAGTATATACATAACAAGAACAAGTGTTCCTATTTCGAGGGTGGTGTAGTCATTTTGTTAAGAGTCATCGATCAATTATCAAACGAGAACAACCAATTAGATATCAAAGATTTATTAACCACATTATTCGGAACAAGTGTTGACTACGAAAAGATTTACGAAAGCATAAAAGACACTTCTAATTAGTGTCTTTTGGTTTTTTTAACAGGATATTTAAAATTTCAATTGCTTTTTTCTTTTCGCTGTCGTCCAGTTCTTCTCCGTCCCACGTTAATTTCTTTCCACTTAGCAATTCCTCTAGGTCATACGTTTTAGTTAGTTCTCCATCAAAAAAATAAGACATTGGCACATCATAAAACTTCGCAAGGTGTCTTAATGTAGCGAAGTCTGGTTCTGTTAAGTCGTTCTCATATCTGCTTAATGATTTATTGTTGATGTTCGTCATTTTAGATACCTCTAATTGACTAAGATTTCTTCTCTCCCTAGCCTTACGCAAGCGACTTCCTACTGTCATATTTCATCACTCCTAATTACGAATAATAGCATATCCAAATTAATTAGAAAATTAATTCTAAAAAATATAGAAAAAAGCTGTTGACTTTTCAGTAAATTAGACTTAATATTTGGGTATAAATTCTAATTTATTTAGAAAACGGAGGTGAAACGAACCATGAGCACCTGTGAAAAATTAAAACATTACATCAAAGAAAACGGCTTGAAATATGGTTTTGTAGCTGAAAAATCAGGCATTGATCCAAAAAAATTTTCTAGACTAATCAACGGTCAAACCAAATTAACTGTAGAAGAATTAGAATCCATCTGTTTGAAAGGTCTTGCTGTTAACCCGTCTATTTTTTTTAAAAGTGATTCTAAATAATTTAGATTATATCACGAAAATAAGGGGGAGGAGTATGCAAATTTTTCTAAATGAGGAACAATCAAGGATACTTATTGAAATTGCATTGAAGGATTTGCTTCCAAAAGAGTTAGAAAAGATGAAAAAAGAAAAAGAAGCAGCTTTACAACAATCAAACGAGCGCAAAGGCGCATAAGACACAAATTGTGTCGTAAGGAGGTTAAAGAAAATGAAGTTATGTGAATTATGTACGGTTAATGAAGCTACAACAACAGTAGAATACCACGATGTAAATTATGAGGTTTGTACACGTTGCAAGGCACTAGCCGAATCAGAATAATGTCACATTTCGACTAATTAGCGCAAAGGCGCATAAGGAGGAGTTATTCATGGAGCTTACATTCGAAGAATGGTTGTATATTGAAATCACTTCACGCTATGAAGAAGATTTCCGGCTTGCAGACCTCATTATTGAGGAACAAAACCATATTTAAGGAGGAAACGAAAATGAACATTGAAAAAATTAAAGAGTTTATTGCTATTCGTAATGATTTGTACGAAACTGGTGTAATTGGTTTGGATTTGCATAGTGATTCTGTTCATGTGAAAAAAACCTTATTAGTTGATACTCCTGATATTCAAGTTGAATTCCTGGGAGATGATCTTCAATACCCATTTGAAGTTTTCACGGTCTGTGATGGGATTAAATTATTCTGCATTGCAACTAATGAAGAAATGGCAGAACTATTCCCTCAATTATCAGGATACATGATTGAAGATGTTGATTTATCAGGTAGTGATTTATCGGGCGGTGAAGAGCATGCCACAGCTTGAACACCCTGCCATTAGTCAAGTCAATCGCACTGGTTACCCTAATGTGGTCAATCAACCTGAACATTTTGGCAAGGATATTTTTGGTGTTGAAATTCTTCTCGGTGATGATTACGTTGAATATGATGGGGATTTAATCTTACTGGATAACTTGCAGCGGTATTTAGCGGAACACATGGATTTTGAATTTAAAACGGCTGATTAAAGTGTAACATGATTTATTTAAACTGGAGGATAGCGTGGACATTGAAATGCATCAAAATACATTATCGGATATGGAAGAAAAACAGGGCATAGCCTACCAAGCAATATGCCCCATTTCTAAATCTTACACCGTCATTATATCAATAAAGGAAGTGTTTATAAATGATTAAAACTAAATTATTTGGTGGTTATTATGTCGGGGAGGGAAAAGATCGTAAATGGATTAACATTGACAAAGAAATCAACTCGTTTCTGGAACAAAACAAAGTTGAAGTTATAGACATAAAATTTTCGTCTGTTTCTTTTACTGATGATGATATTCAAGATAGAGCATTAATGATTTATAAGGAGGTTCAGCCAAATGAATAGTCTACAGCTGCAATATGAAAATCAAGACTTATCGGTTAATGCACATGCTGCCAAAAGCCGTGAAATGGCTGAGGTTCAATCACAAATCTTTCTAGCGAAACAATTCCCCCGGGATGAATATCAAGCTGAAATCAAGATTTTAAACGCTTGTAAACGCAAATCGTTAGCAACAACAGCCCTGTACTCTTACCCAAGAGGATCTACAACCGTAACAGGTCCATCTATTCGACTTGCTGAAACGATTGCTCGCTATTGGGGGAATATTAATTTTGGCATTAAAGAGTTGGAACAAAAAAACGGTGAATCTACTGTAGTTGCCTATGCTTGGGATATGGAATCAAATACTCGCCAGGAGAAAGTCTTTCAAGTTAAGCACGAACGCTACGCAAAAGGAAAAATGAATAAACTAACAGACCCTCGTGACATATATGAATTAACTGCAAATAATGGTGCTAGAAGGTTAAGAGCATGCATATTAGGGGTTATTCCCGGTGACATAATAGACAACGCTGTAGCACAGTGCTACAAGACTTTAGAAAGTAGCTATACCGAACCATTAAAAGATCGTGTAATTGCGGCATTAAGACACTTCCAAACTCAATATGGAATCACTCAAGAAATGGTTGAAACCAAACTCGGTCATAATGTGGAATCCTTTACAGAACATGATTTTGTAACGCTTAGTAGCATCAACCAATCTTTAAAGGATGGCATGGCAAAACGGGAAGATTTCTTTAAAATCGTAGAAAAGAAAGAGTCCTCAAAGACTTCATTAGAAATGCAATTCGAAGGAGGGGAACAAGTTGAAACAACTCCTCAAGCTAACTGACGAAAATTATTTTTCGCTTGAAGCTGATCAACAATATATGTCGGTATCGCAATACAAAAATTTTCTTAAGTGCGAATCGTCCGCATTAGCACAGATACAAGGGAAATACACCCGGCCGAAAAGTGATGCTCTGCTTTTTGGCTCCTATGTTCATTCTTGGTTAGATGGCACAATTGAAAAGTTTAAAGAGGAAAATCCTGAATTGTTTAGTAGCAAGGGAGCAACTAAGGGACAGCTGAAAGCTACTTATCAAAACGCTAATGAAATGATTAAGGTACTGGAAAATGACCCATTTGTCATGATGGCTCTCCAAGGGGAGAAGGAGGTCATCATGACAGGAGAATTATTCGGATCTCCTTGGAAGATAAAAATGGACGTGTACAATCCGCAATTTGGACGGTTCGCTGACTTAAAAACAGTCAAAGCCATTCGAGAGAAGTATTGGAGCGACGATATTGGCTACTGCTCGTTTGTAGAAGCGTATGGGTACATTACTCAAATGGCGGTCTATTCGGAAATAGAAAAGCAAAATAGGGGCGGAGATTGGCTAGAGAACTTCATTGTAGCTGTTTCCAAAGAAACCCCTCCAGATAAAGCTATTATCACCATAGACGAGGAATCACTTGCACATGAACTTGAAAACATTGAATCAAAGATGGAACGGATCATTGCTTTGAAATCAGGTGAACTTGAACCGAAACGCTGTGAAAAGTGTGAGTATTGCCGGAGAACTAAAAAGATTACAAACGTTATTCATTACTTAGAATTGATTGGTTAATTATGCAGGGTGCTTGAAGCCCTCTGTAGGTTCATATTTGACACAAATTTAGACGTAAAGGAGATTAAAAAATGAAATGTAGTTGTGAGGGGAAACAAGTCAAGTTACCTAATGGAAAAACAGTTTGTGAGTGTAGAATCA
Organism: Neobacillus drentensis; assembly: GCF_036965245.1. Classification (GTDB taxonomy): domain Bacteria; phylum Bacillota; class Bacilli; order Bacillales; family Cytobacillaceae; genus Neobacillus; species Neobacillus drentensis_G. The sequence goes on along the minus strand of NZ_JBALPG010000076.1, from coordinate 19,647 downwards.
GTGATAATTATTTGTACGCATCATAAATAGATAACGTCACATTTCGAATAAATTCCGAAGGAGGCAACACCATGAATCTTACACACTATGAAAACCACTTCAAAAAGAAAATGGAATCACTGGGCAATCTTGCCGATGAAGAATCCTTCACCATGATTTTCTTACTTATTGACAAGGTTCGTTCACAGAATGAAGAAATGGAAAAATTATCTGCATTGAATCGTCATTACTTTTTCAAGTTCTATGATGGTAGCATAGATAAAATGATGAAAGACAATGCTTATTTACTAGATTGAGAGGTAGATATACATGAGGGAAATTAAGTTTGACGCAATTTATAAACCAACAGGGGAACATTTCGAACCATACAAAATTGATTTTAGAGATAATTCAACTTTTGGGAACTTTGATGGAAAACAAGGTGATTGGTGCCATTTTTCTTTAGATGGTCGTTATGGAGATGCAATTTTAAGACAATACACTGGCTTAAAAGATAAGAACGGCAAAGAGATTTATGAAAGAGATATCATAAATTGTTTCGAACAAGTCGGCGAAGCTAAATATGAACTTGGAGTTTACTATGTGGAATGGGCGAACGGAAAATATAAATCATATTTATCTGACCCCGTAAAGAACGGAGAAATTATCGGAAATATATTCGAAAATCCAGAATTGGTGCAATCAAAATAAGCATTGAGTTAATTCGTATTAGACACAAATTGCGAAATAAGGAGTGAAAATATGGAGATTTCAGTAAACGAACAACCTCAACAGTTTTATTTAGCTTTTGATAAATGGCGGTCGGCAGTTGGTCATCAGATTAAAGTAGGTAAATACAGTTTTTGTGCCATTCCTTTAAGCGAGTGTATTAATGTTTCAGAGGTAACATCGGGGGTGAAAGTTATCGCCATTCCAATGAATGTGGAAATTTTGATGTTAACAGAATCTAAAGAGGGGTCAATCAAATTTTTCAATAAAATTGGTGAATCATTAAAGCGAATTATTGGAAGTACAGATAATTTTGAATCTCAACTTGAAGAAATGAGAAAAACTGCATTTGAGCGTTTAGGGAAAATGCCACCAATTGAAAATGTTGATATAGATATGATTATGGTAAATATAAATGATGTTTTGAATTAGGAGTTAATACAAACTTCGACTAAAAACGAAGGAAAGGACAAAGAAAAAAGGACGTTGATATCATCCCAACATCCTTTCCTCCCTTTTTCTCATTAATGCTTCAAATTTTAAGCCTTTTGTAATTAAATCTGTAATTGCTTCCGATTGTGAATCAAATTCCAGACGGTGACGGTGCTTTTTAATTTTCTTAAAAATAATAGGCGATGCGGAATAAGTGGTTGAATCATTTTTACAATTACTTCTTACGTGGGCCATTTGTGTTCGCTCCTTTTTTTAAAATGATTTGTAATACATAATTACAGGCGGTGAAATTATGCGTTGTCGGAATCCTTGCTTTCTTCTTTAATATGCTTTTCAAGCAAAAATTCAATTTCTTTAGCAATGGATCTCTTGTTAACTTCTGCTCTCTTTTCAATTTCTTTAAACAAGTCTGAATCCATTCTTAATGTAAAACGTTTTTGCTCACTCATGTTATTTCATTCCTTCCAGTGTCCTTTTGACACCATTATAAACTATTGTGCGATGACTTGTAAAGACATTTGACGTCGACAAATTTTTATGGTAATATTTACTTATGGAGGTGACGTCACTTTGATGACCAAAGATGACAAAAAAGACAACCGAAAAAGTTTTACATTAAGGCTTAATGCCGAGTTAAGTAAAAAAGTAGAAAGGGAGGCTGATAGTTTAGGATTAACTCAAAATTCTTACATCACCATGGTTCTGCACAAAGTGCTTAGAAGAGAAATTTCTGAATGAATAGAAGGGAATGAAAATAAATGAGCATAGCGGCAGTTTATTGTTTGATGATGATCGTTTGTATTATCAGTATGATGCTTGGGGAATTTTTGGCAGAAGGGATGGTGGAAAAAGAAAATGAGTAAGCCTGAATTGGATTTAAAGAATATCAATGTCGGTTTTGTAATTACTGGTTTACTTGGAATGGTTGAAGATGACGGTCTTGTGCCTCGTGAAGCTTTTGAACTAGTAGATGAAATCAAAAGGCAAACCTATTTTGCTCTTAGGGAAGCTTATATGAATAAAGTAAAAAAATAACTCACTGCGGCAACAGTGAGCCCTTAAAAAATTATTTGTTAGTTACATTATATCACTATTTCACAGAAATATGCCACCAGGCGGTGAAAAATTTGGAAGGGTACATCAAAGTTTATAGGAAAATGATGTGCAATCCTGTTTGGCAGGATCCGGACTTATTCCGACTTTGGATGTACTGCTTGATGAAAGCAAGTCACAAAGAACGGAAAGTATTAGTGGATAAACAGGAAGTATTTTTAACAGTTGGAGAGTTTGTTACTGGAAGATTTAGTTTGCATAAAGAATTTAATGAAGGCATACCTCCGAGGAAACAAACGAAAGATACAACGCTTTGGAGTTGGTTAAAAAAATTAGAAAAGATGGGCAGCATTGACATCAAAACACATAACAAATATAGTGTCATATCAATACTTCATTGGTCTGATTATCAAGGAACTTTGACAACAGAATCACAACAGATTGACAACGGATTGACAAGAGAATCACAACAAAATGACAACAAAATGACAACAGAATCACAACAGATTGACACAAACAATAATGTTAATAATGAAAAGAATGAAGAAAATGAAAAGAATGGTAAAAAACCTTCTAGTCCTAAACAAGTTTATGACGAACAAAGTGTTCACTATCAACTCGCATTAAGATTGTATCAAAACATATTAGCCAACAATCAAGACTATAAAAAACCTAACTTACAAAAATGGGCAAATGATGTGAGGTTGATGATCGAACAAGATAAACGGACAGAAGAACAAATATCCTATCTCATGGATTGGGTGCAACAGGATTCGTTCTGGAAATCTAATATTCTATCTCCTTCGAAGCTAAGAGAAAAATTCGACCAATTAGTCATACGAGTGAAAGAGAATATTCACAAACAGAATAAATCAAGCGAAAAAGAAGTTCCTAGAGCTTACCAAAGTTTACAAGATTGGGCGGATGAGGATGAACCGGAAAGAAATTATTAATTTGCTCGGCATAGCAACAGCTAATTTTCCTAATCTCCAACAAAAAGAAATGAAGCCTACAGCCATCTTATGGGAAAAGGCATTAGCGGATATTCCGTATGAAGTAGCAGAGAAAGCTGTGATTAAAGTATTATCAACATCTAAATTCTTTCCTACCATTGCGGAAATACGAGATGCAACTGCTCAAATTACACAACCAAGAACGCTAGATGCCATTGAAGCATGGGGAATGATAGTACAAGCCATTAGGAAATACGGGTATTACAATCAGGGGGCTGCCTTGCAGTCCCTACCAGAAGATGTTGCAGAGATGGTGAAACGGTTTACATGGAGGGAATTGTGTTTAAGTGAGAATGTGGAAACATTACGGGCGCAATTTAGGATGGCATGGGAAACGCAAAGTAAACGGACAAATGAATTAAAAGCACTTCCAACAGAAATACGCCTATTGCTGGAAGGTGCAACCCAAAATATAAAACGAATCGAGTGATTATGGGTGGGAATAACAAAAAAACAAGTTACAGTTGACCAACTCCTTGCTCTTTGGAATACAAGCGAAAACATGGCAAAAGCAAAAATCGAGAGTTACTACCTCAAGGATAAACGACAAACCATTTATGTTGCTTTAGAACACGTCAACGAAACAGAGTGGTTTTGGAGTGAATCAGAGGTAAAACGATTTGACCGTTTATGGAATATGAACATGACGTTAGAAGGCATAGCGGAACAAATGAGACGGTCGAAGGTAGCGGTTTTGTTTCTAGCATTTGATCGGATGTATAACGAGAAAGTGAAATTACGAGATTGGGATATTTGGTGAGTGTTTGACAGGAATTGTGTATTAAGAAAGGATGATAAAAATGAATTACGGAGATTTAAAAGATTTAGACAAGCATTTACTTTATAAACGCATTGTTGAATGGAATGAAAATAAACTTGTACTTGATGATGGGACAGTTGTCACGCTTGAAGAAAGCGAAAGCGATTGTTGTGCAGGTGCTTGGGGGAAATTCAGTAACGTTGAGTTGGATGCCATTATCACTAACGTAGAAGTCGGGGAAAAAATTAATATTCCAGATGACGATACAATTGTAAATCAAGTTAGGGTTACTTTGTTTCATAACCAAAACCCGATTGCATTAGCTGAAATGACAGCAGATGCTGGTAACGGGGGATACTACTATTCTATAGGTTCATTTGTTGTAAATGGCATACATTTCCCTATTATAGACGCTTAATTTTAATTCGTAGTTCGACTAAATTGTAAAGGAGAGAAACTATGAATATAAACTTTGAAGATGATTGCTTAGAACCGATAACATTTGCGGATGAAATAAATAAACCTTCACATTATCACAAAGGTGGTATAGATGTTATTGGATTTTTAGAACAGCATTACGGAAATAAAAAGTATACCGTTGCCGAAGGATTTGCGATTGGTTGTATTCATAAATATGTATCTCGGTACAAAGAAAAAGGCAAATTAAAGGATTTGCAAAAAGCGGAGTTTTACACAAAAAAATTAATGGAATATGAGAACCTATGAACCGAATATCACTTCTTCACAAAATGGACGGATTACTGGAAACATGTAGAGGGTGCGAACAGTACAACAGCACCAAGGCAGCAGAAATAAAATGCAAAGGCTGTCAGGTGTATGACCAATTAAAAGAAATCGGAAATAACTTAGGGAGGAAGAAAAAGTGGCAACGATAAAGGAAGATAAAACAGCCGAATATGAGTGTTTAATTAATGATTTAAGAAGTCGTTTAAAACAAACTAACCAAGTAAGTAATGATAAAAGTAAACTGATTCATGAGCTCCGTGCGAAAGTTGAAAAATATGAACATATCGTTGCTGCCTGTGAAGATGTAGAAAATGGAGCTGCTACCTTAAAAAAAGAGCGTGACAACTATTTAAATCAGTTGTTAGATACACGGACAAAACTTCATGAAAAAGATTACACGGTAGAGAACCAAAAGAAACGAATTGAAGATTTAGGCAAAACACTGGCGCGGTACGAAAAAGAAAACAAAGCGTTTAGGGAGTTGATTGCTCTGTGGATTTAAGCGTGAGAGCAGTCCCAAAACCAAGTCACAAGCGCCGGGTGCCGAAACGAGTAAACAGAGGGAAATTCTCAGCTAAGACCATTAAAGAAATCAGGGAACGAGATAATGACCAGTGTGTGCGGTGTGGATCGTATCACCTTGAAGCAATACCTCATCACGTCGTCTACAAATCGCAATTAGGGGATAACAGCAAACGGAACGGAGTTAGCATTTGCCTTACTTGTCATCGAGAAGTACACGACCACAGAAAAGTGCGGAAATGGTTTGAAGCATGGGTAGAAAAGAACTTGGATGAAAACGGTGACCGTCTATGCGACGAGTAGCAGAACACCAAAAACATACCTTGGATGGAGAAGAATTATCTATCCTCACATGTTATGAGGAAGGTGTAAGGAAAGAAGATATCAAGAAAGAGAATCCATTTACGAAATCACATGGGATTTTGATATTTAAAGGGAATAGTTATGACTATTTGACAGAAAGAGCATAAAATTCACCAATTTAAATTATATGTCAAATGATATACGAACGTATAGAGAACACAAGAATTATTAAATTTCATAGAAAGGAGAAATTAATGAATTTGCTAATAGAACGTAAATGGTCTATGCCGAATAAAAATACATTTTCGATAAAGCCATTTAGTGAACTGTTGAAGGAAGAAATAACACATGGTATTTGGATAGACCCTTTTGCAAACAGGAATAAATTCGCAACAATCACGAACGATTTAAACCCTAAATATAAAACAGATTATCAAATGGATGCATTGGATTTTCTGCGAATGTTTAAAGATGAATCTGTAGATGGTGTGCTTTATGATCCCCCTTATAGTCCAAGACAAGTAACAGAATCATACAAGGGATTCGGGAAAGAAGTGACTCATAAAACAACACAATCTAGCTTTTGGTCAAAACACAAAGATGAAATCGCAAGAATTTTGAAACCTACTGGAAAAGCTATTTGCTTTGGTTGGAATAGTCAAGGGGTTGGAAAAAATAGAGGATTTCATCTAAAAAGAATTTTACTTGTAGCACATGGAGCCGCACACAACGATACGATTTGTACTGTAGAGGTTAAGGAAACACAAAAGAAATTAAGTTAACTAGGAGGAAAACAAATGAATGTAATCACATTAACCGGCAACGCAACAAAAGATTTTGAACTCAAATATACTCCCAATGGAAAACCTGTAGGAAGTGGAACCATTGCAGTAAGAAGAGATTTCAAGAATCAGCAAGGTGAGTATGAAACAGATTTTATCAATCTAGTAGTACTAGGTAAACTTTCGGAAGTCATGGCTAACCATATTCGCAAGGGTGATAAATTTGGAGTAACAGGGAGATTGCAAATTCGCATCTGGAATAAAGACAATGGGGAAAAAGCTTATTTTACAGAAGTGGTCGTTAATGGATTTGATTTTCCGGATAAGAAGAAACAGGACAACCCACCACAACAAAACAGAGGAAATCAGAGAGTAAACGATGACCCATTCGCCGGAAGTGGACAAATAGATATAAATTCCGATGATCTTCCTTTCTAGGTGAACAGCATGCACTTTGAAGATGCAAGCAAACGCCAACTATTACAAATAGCCTTACACGAGGACTGCTCGATTGATTACAAATATCGGGCAGCTCGTGAATTACAAATGCGATGGAGCGAAAACCTTCTCCCTGACTTAGTGCGACTGTACGCCAAAGGCATGAACATGTCAGAGATTGCGTGGGAATTAGGGTTAGACCCCTATACAGTACGGAACAAATTAAAACAATATGGGATTTATAAGAGGAGAGTCGGAGCGTGAATTTAAACGAATATCAAAACTTAGCATTACGGACTCGTAATGAAAATATAGGAACTGTCCAAGAGTTAGCAAACTATGCTCTAGGGTTAAACGGTGAATCTGGTGAGGTGGCGGATCTCATCAAAAAAGCGATCTTCCATGGCCATGAATTAAACCGTCATGAATTAGCAAAAGAATTAGGGGATGTTATGTGGTATGTTGCCAATATTTCAAAGGTGGCAGGATTTACACTAGAGGAAATTACAACTATGAATGTAACAAAGCTGATGAAACGGTATCCAGATGGTTTTGATAAAGAAAAGTCGGTGAATCGAAATGAATAGTGACGAACTAAGAGCCATTCTTGAAATGATAACTAATTATTCCTTTGAATATCTGCAATCTCTAAATAAAGAGCAGTTACAGAAAATTTATGAGGAGAGAACCAATGGGCGGTAAAGCAAGCAGAGACAAAGGAGCTCGCGGAGAACGCGAATTCGCTAAGTTAACTAATGGTAAACGGGTACCACTTTCCGGGGCTGTAGAAGGATACGGTAATGATGTTATAGCTTATGGTATGCAATTTGAAATAAAGCGTCGGAAAAGCGGCTTTAAACAACTGTACGAATGGATAGAGGATGAACGAGAAAAGCCGGATGCGGTAGCATTGAGAACGGATAATAAACAATGGTTAGTCTGTATGACGTTGGATAAGTTTAAGGGGCTGATGGATGGTGACAAAAACAATCGAATTATCTGAAGTCATCCAAGAAATGCGAAATGTGAAAACTCGCATGGATAAAGTCATCGTTGAAGTATACAAGCAAGCTAAATTAAAGGATAAAGCAGAAAGAGAATATCGCATAGCGTTAGCGCAGGAAATACTCAAGTTAAAAGCGGACGGAATGCAAGCTACTCTTATACCTGATACCGCACGGGGCAACACAGCAGATTTAAAATTTAATCGAGATATAGCCAAGTCGTTGTATGACAGCGCAAGAGATAGCATGGAGACATTGAGGACAGAAGCTTCTTTATTGCAGACCATTAGTAAATACCAGGATGAATTGTAAATACAAGTTTGGCAGAAAATTGCAGTAAATATGCAGTAAAATAGCAAGTCATCGCTTCTTAGATGCTAGTAAACTTAAATTAAGAGGTGTTCTGATGACTAAAAGATATTGTGATGAGCATGAAGTAAGTGGAACGGAATTAATGGCTATGCGAATGATGAGAAAGAAATATTATGCGGATATGGCTAGAATGCAAAGGAGGTACAAAAAGTTATTAGTTTGTACTTATCCAGCTAAAGAAATGGAATGGATCGAAAAGAATGTTGATGAATGTCCAAAAGATTTAGTGGATTTTTATATGACATCATTAGGTATTACAAATAGCCATATGGCGCAATTCAAAAAGATTTTAAAAGGGGAATTAAAAACATTCTCCGAAGGTCGTACTATTACCCAGTCGGTTAAGAAGGAAGTTAGGGAGAAATACCATAATAAATGCGCATGTTGTGGAAGTAGCGAGAATTTACAATTACATCACAAAGAATATTTTTCAAATGGCGGACAAAACACTGTCGATAATCTCATATTGTTATGTGTTTCTTGCCACGCTGAACAGCATAAAGATGAACATGTTTACAACCTTATAAAGAGTAAAGGGTGATTTGATGGCAGCAGTAGCAACCAAACTAAAGAAAGCCACCTTTAAACATATAGAGTCAGAATTATACAGTTATCACGACACACTGAAAGAAATCAATCGTCTACGAAAAGACATCATGTTCACCAATGAGAATGACGATGAAAACACAGGAGGAGGAAGAAACAATCTTCCTTCCTCTCCAACCGAACGGATAGCAACACGGTTAGCAACCCACAAACGATTGAATCAGTTAGAGGATGTCACACACGCCATTCAAAAAGTATTCACGGGATTACCAGAGGATTATCAGAAGTTGGTAAGGTTAAAGTATTGGACACGACCACAGACCTTAACATGGGAAGGGATAGCGGAATCTCTTCATGTTAATCGGGCAACGGCTATGAGGTGGAGAGATACAGTTATTTACGCTGTAGCAGATGTGTTGGGGTGGAGATAGACAATTGACACAAAAGGAGTGAAATTTGAATGGTTATTATTGATAATAGCAAAGAAATTATTGAAAAATTAAATTCTGAACATAACGTTGAGTGCTTTAAGTATATGACAATGATTGGTGCAAGAAACAGTCGTATCAAGGAACTTGAAGAAGCATTAAGGGATATCGATTCTCATATTAGGGCTACAAGCGAACCTATTCCTTACATTGTTGAAACTCTTAAAAAGACATTACCCGAATATAAAGGGTAGTTCGTCTTACAAGTAAAATGCGACTATAATGCGACTTTTGACACCATTTTCCATGATATTATGATAGTATAGAAGTTTTAAAGAGTACGGAAATACTCTAAAAAATATCCGTACTACAGGTATTCAAAAAGGCGGTACTGCTACCTCGGGCGGTATCGTCTTTTTATTTGGTCGTGTGGGTTACTATCAACCAATAGCCGTGAGGTGCACAGGGGCAGGGAGTGCGGTTGAATAAAAGGTGGTGAAGGAATGTCGAAAACATTTGATAATTTACAGGAAACACAGGATATGCTTATGAATCATTATAAACATATCAAAATAGATGCGGATCGTATCTTTTATACTGACATTTCCGACATCCATCTAGGGCATAAAGGGTTCGATGCAAAAACATTTGAGAATCTAATCGAAGTTATTAAAGAGATACCGAATTTTTATGTATTCTTGGGTGGAGATACACTCAATCACGCTAATAAAGGGAGTAAGTCCTCTCCTTTTGAAGAAAACATGACACCACGAGAACAGATAAAAGGTCAGTATGAATACGGGAAACTCACAAGAAAAGGAATCATTCAATACTTAGAACCTATTAAGGATAGGGTCATCGGGAAAATAGATGGGAATCACGATGGAACACGTTCTCAGGAGTTTAACGATATGTCACCAGGCGAATGGTTGAGTGACATATTAGGCATCCAATACTTTGGTGATTTAGCACTTATACAATTTAGTGTGAGGAAGAACGCATACACTCACTTTCACCACCACATATCCGGCAGCACAGGAAAGAAAATGAATTTAAATAAGCTGCAAGAAAAAGGGGAAGAGTGGCGCTGTGATGTCATATGGGGAGAACACACACATAGGAGACAACATGGTTCAGAGTATTATGTGGACATTGACTTGAGAAACCAAAAGCCAATTATCCGAAAGCAATACTTCGTTAACACGAATTCTTTATTAGGTTGGTCAGGTTATGCCAAAACAAAAGGGTATCGGTTAGGTGTAACAGGGATTAAAGTAATCGAGATGTCAGGGATGAAAAACAATCGGAACATTCGTGTATACGAGGATTTTAAAGACTTTTATGATTTAGTTGTAAAACAGTCTAATAATTAGAAAGTTAGAGTGTTTAGTCTAATTGATGATGGAGGCGGTGAGGATGTAATGTTAAAAGAAAGGCAGAAACGTTTCGCGGACTTTTATATCGAAACAGGAAATATCACTGAATCAGCGATTAAAGCGGGGTATAGTGGGAATTACGCAAATGCTCAAGGATATAAATTGTTGGAGAATGTTGGAATTAAACAATATATAGATGAACGTATCGCTGAAAAGGATTCAAAACGTATCGCTAGACAGGACGAAGTGTTGCAGTATCTCACCAGTATTATGAGGGGCGAACAACAAGAGCAAACTCTTAGGGGAGTTGGAGAAGGAGCTCAAACCATTTCAGATATTGATGTAAGCGCCAAAGATAGAATTAAGGCTGCTGAACTTCTTGGCAAGCGTTACACTATGTGGACAGATAAAACTCAATTAGAAGGCACTATAGGTGTGACAATCGTAGATGATATAGATGACTAAGTTATCTAATGTAATTGCGCCATCATTTTATACAGTTCATAAATACCTCAAAGAGCAAAAATACACCCATTTTTGGCTTGGCGGTGGACGTGGTTCTACAAAATCCTCGTTTGTAGCGATTGAACTCATATTAGGTATTATGAAAGACCCAAACGCAAATGCGGTAGTCTTGCGTAAAGTCAAAGACACGTTAAAAGAATCAGTATTTGACCAATTAGTGTGGGCGATTGATGTTTTAGGTGTAGATCAGTATTGGCATATTCCAGAGGCTAAGTTAGTCTTAACTTATATTCCTACAGGTCAGCAAATACGTTTTCGTGGTGCAGATAAGCCGAAGAAAATTAAATCCATGAAGTTTGCTCACGGCTATTGTAAATTCATTTGGTACGAAGAAGTAGATGAATTTACTGGCATGGAAGAAATACGAATGATTAATCAATCCTTAATGCGTGGTGGTCAATCGTTTATTGTGTTCTACTCCTACAACCCTCCTAAAAGCGCAAATAACTGGGTAAATACAGAAGTGCAGCTTACCAGGAGTGATAGACTATTCCATCATTCCAATTACTTAACAGTACCGCGTGAATGGCTTGGAGAACAGTTTATTATTGAAGCTGAACACTTGAAGGAAACAAAACCTACCTCTTATCAACATGAATACCTGGGAGAAGTTACTGGCACAGGTGGAGAGGTATTTGACAATGTGAAGATACGAAAGATTAGTGATGAAGAAATAGCCGACTTCTATAATGTCAAACGAGGATTAGACTTTGGTTATGCGATAGATCCATTATCATACAATGTTGTTCATTATGACAGGAAGAAGAAACAATTATATATATTTCATGAGCTGTACAAAGTAGGCTTATCAAACTATCTTGCTTATTATGACTACATTAAGAAAGAGAACAAGAATAACGAAATGGTGTTAGGTGATTCAGCTGAACCAAAGAGCTTACATGAGTTGAGACAATATGGTTTGAAGGTTCGTGGTGTCAAGAAAGGCCCTGACAGTGTCGAGTATGGAGTTAAGTTCTTACAAAGCCTTGAAGCTATTATTATAGATGACCTACGATGTCCAGAGACAGCGAGAGAGTTTCTAACTTATGAGTTAGATAAGGATGCCAACGGAAACTTTAAAGCATCATTCCCAGATAAGAATAACCATGCTATCGATGCGGTACGTTATGCGCTCAATGATGAAGCTATGAAGTTTAAGGAACAACAACAGCATAAGAGTGACCCAGACAATCCGACCCCAGCCGAGAAACATGCAAAGGCTGTTAAACAAATGACAGGCGGCAAGCCTCGAATAAATGATTATGTAAAGTGGTGATGATATGGAAACATGCCCAAAATGCAATAGCTTACTACGTACTGGTACCTCATTCATGACATTTGAAAATGATGATACACCAGATAAAGAGACTATCGCCTACACCAACATACCTCTTATTTGTCCAAACAAAGAGTGTGATGATTATGGCGGTGGAAACCTCTTTGAACCACGCATTGTAGTGGAAGTCACAAAGAATAGGGTGAACTAAATGCAATTTATCTACGGACTACTGACAGCAGCGGTCTTTTTTTTATGCCTATTTTTATTCTTTTGGATGGGTACTCAATACAGCAAGAAGAAGCCACCTGATAAACCGAAGCAAGAGGAACCGTCCGAAGATGTACTTCTAAAACAAAAGCAATTGCAAGAGAATTTTATAAAGGTTATGAATTACGATGTCGATCAAGCCACAGCAAGAAGGAAGGTGACATAATTTGACGGAGAAAACAAAAGATTGGCGGTTATATGAGGCGGGCAAGAAATACAACAACAGCCTCAAGCCGAACTATTATGACACAGTGGACGCAAACCTAGAATTTTATGTTGGGAATCAGTGGCGGAACCTTGAAGCGGATAACATGCCAAAGCCTGTATTTAACATTATTAAACGGGTTGTTACCTTTTTCGTGGCTAGTTTGACAGCATCTAAAACCAAATTACATTTTGAACCGTTATTAAACACTGGCGGTGACGATCAAGAGGAGCTCACTCCTTCTAAAATAGCTAATGCCATGGTAGCCAACCTCATGGAAAAGTTTAAGATGGACTTCAAAATCAAGGACGCACTCTTTGACGGTGCAAATACGGGTGATTATGGAGCGCATTTCTATTTCGATTTGACCAAACAGCCTTATGGTTCTATGTACGAGATTAAAGGTGAAATCGAAATGGAACTAGTGGATGGCACGAACGTTTATTTTGGGAATGCCAACAATCCTCGGACAGATGCACAGCCTTATATCATCATTAGTGGTCGTGATATGGTGCAAAACCTACGTGACGAGGCGAAACGATGGCGGCAGAAACAACAAGAGATAGATGCAATTAAAGCAGATAAGGACTTTGGTGAACAGTCCTCTGACAATGGGAAAATTGAAGTAGATACAGATGAATACGGCAAGGCGCTTTACATCATTGTCTATCGTAAAGACCCGAAAACAGGCACGATTAAAGCCTCTAAGAGCGTGGAATCAGCTTATATCTATAAAGATATTGATACAGGCTTAACTACTTATCCTGTCGCATGGGCAAATTGGGAAAAACAAAAGAATAGTTATCACGGCAGAGCACTAGCAACAGGTCTATTACCAAACCAAATCTTTATCAATCGTTCCTTTGCTATGATTATGTACCACTTGATGATGACAGCCTTCCCTAAGGCGGTGTATAACGCTGATATTATAGACGTTTGGAATAATGAAATAGGAGCAGCTATCCCTGTTCAAGGAATGGATCCAAATGCACCAATTAAAAACATTGCCGGATATCTTGAACCTGGTAACATGAGCAATCAAATCGTTCAAATGATTGAACTTGTTATGCAGTATACCAAAGAAACAATAGGAATTAGTGACGCAGCATTAGGGCAGATTGACCCGAAAAATACATCCGCTATTATTGCAGTCCAAAAGTCATCAGCTATACCATTGGAAAACCCAAAAGCTAATCTTTATGAGTGGATTGAGGATATTGGCAAGATTTTAATTGATATGGTCGGTACTTACTACGGTGTACGTCCTCTAGTCGTGGATATTGGCGGAGAGAAACAGCTTATAGAGTACGATTTCAGTCAGTTTAAAAACACATGGCTCAATGTCCGCGTGGATGTGGGTGAATCTTCTTACTGGTCAGAGATTGCGGCACTACAAACAATGGATAAACTCCTTGAGGGTCAGTACATTGAGTTTATTGATTACTTGGAGCGTGTGCCGGATGAATATATCCCACAAAAACAGGAATTGATCAGCAAAATTAAGCAACAAATGGAGATGCAACAACAAATGGCAGCAGACCCACGGAATGCTATTGCTCAACTGTCACCCGAGGAACAACAAGCCTTTTATTCTGCTCCACCTGAAAAACAGCAAGCTATCTTGCAAGAATTGCAGCAACCACAAGCACCTATGATGTAGGTGTTTTTATTATGAGGAGGAAATGAAAGTGGACGAATTAAGAATTCAATTATTGTTAGAAGCAATCAAAGTTTTAAATAGTGACAATGATTACGAGTTGAGAGAAGTATTAAAACGAGAAGTTGCTCGTGAATTCGGATTATTAACATCAGTTATTGCACAGGGTTAGTCGTTTTTTGTGGGAAACCGTACTAACGGACATTAAGGGTGTACGGCAGAACGTTTGAGAGGGTTAAGGACGTTCATATTATCGACCAACCATAGTCGAGGAGGAAAAATAAATGTTTGAAAATGAAGATATGATTTTACCTGATGATTTCCAAGAGGATACCACACCCGAGGAAGTCACTGACACACTGGATACACCTGTTGAAACGGAAGAGGATACCAAACCGACCGAAACGACAGAAGAGCCAGTTTCCCCATTCCTAAAGGTGAAATACAACCATGAAGAAATGGAACTGGATGAAATAACAGCCCGTGAATTGGCGCAAAAAGGCTTAAATTACGATAAAGTGACCGAGCGGCTGCAGCAATTGGAATCAGATCCACGTTTAGCTTTTATCGAAGACCTTGCCAACCAATATGAGATGACACCTGACCAATACATGGCAGAAGTAAAGAAACAACGGGAACAAGATGAACTTGATGCATTAATCCAAAACAATATTCCCCCAGAATTGGCACAAGAAGTATTAGAAGGGCGAAAAGATAGGCAAGAACGTAAAAAACAGCAAGAAGAAACTGAGAAAAAGCAGAAACAAGATGCCGAATCATTTGAGTTCTTCGACTATTTCCGTCAAGTAAACGGACGAGACTTTGACTCTAACAAAGACCAAATTCCAGATACCGTATGGCAAGCGACTCAAAATGGTGTGCCTCTCAAGTACGCATATATGGAGCACCAGAATCAACAATTGCAAAAACAAATCCAAACCCATAAGCAGAATGAAACCAACGCTAATCGAGCACCCGTGGGGTCTACAACGGCTCACGGCGGCACAGAGATAGCGAGTGAGGATGATTTCTTAGCAGGGTTTAATTCATATTAGGAGATGATCTAATTGGCTGTAAACTTAGCAACCAAATATAGCAATAAAGTAGACGAGCGATTCAAATTAAAATCTTTGACAGAGGCGGCAGTACATCAGGATTATGATTGGGAAGGCACCCAAACCATTAAAGTGTATAGCATTGCTACATCTGCCATGAATGACTACACACGTTCAGGTACAACTCGTTATGGTACACCTGCTGAATTAGATGATACGGTAGCGACTTACACACTAGCAAAAGACCGTTCCTTCACATTCACGATTGATAAGGGAAACAACATGGATTCCTTGATGGTGCGTGAAGCTGGAAAGGCTCTCGCTCGTCAAAATGATGAAGTAGTAGTACCAGAGTTGGACATTTACCGTTTATCTAAATGGGTAGCGGCAGCGGCGGCAAATGGGGGCAGACCGACAGCGGCAGCTATCACGGCGGCTAATGCGTATGTTTCTTTCTTAGCTGCACAAGAATACCTCGATGAAAACAAAGTGCCAGTGGAAGGTCGTATTGCCTTTGTAACACCGAAGTTCTATAACTTTATTAAACAAGATCCTACATTCTCGAAGGCTGCCGACCTAACCGTACAACGATTGATTAATGGTCAGGTAGGGGATATCGATGGAGTAAAAATCATTAAAGCACCATCTACCTACTTCCCTACGAAAACACCATTTGTCTTAACTCACAAATCCGTCATGGTAGCACCAAAGAAATTGCAAGATTACAAGATTCACGACAACCCTCCTGGTATCTCTGGAGCACTTTGTGAAGGTCGTATCTACTATGATGCTTTCGTCTTGGATGCAAAGAAAAAAGGTGTTTACGCTTGGTTAGAAGTTTAAGAATAGGAGAGTGATATTTCATGACAAAGGTTCGTGTGTTTGAAAAAGAAATTGAAGGAACCGAAGAAAAAGCAATTGTTGAATTAACCAATGAGGTTCAAATTTCTGCATTTGTGAATGAGGGCTTTAAAGAAGTTAAAAAAGATAAACCGAAAAAGTAATGGCAAAGGGGAAGCGGGGCAGTGTGCTTTGCTTCCCTCTTTTTTTGTAGAAAGAGGTGATTACATGAGTGTGATTGCTCAAGATGTGTTTATTATGGCCATGAATTTAATGGATGAAGAATCACAGGACGGAACCTTTGCGGGCTATCCTGATGAATATAAAAGAAAAGCATGGTCTATTCTTACCATGTTGCAAGCGGAATTACTCCCTCCATCTGCTACTCCTATGGCTGTTACAAGCGAAAATAATGTTATCCAAATAGATGATAGAACAAGTCTTACAACGCTTCCATATGGATTAGCGGCACATTTGTTAATGGATGAAGACCAAAGCAAGTCAGCCTTCTTTAATTCTCGATATGATGAATTAAAACGGAAACGACCAGCGAAAATCGTGCCGATTAAAGATGTATATGGCTTTGCCGGTGAACAAGAAGAAACATCAGACCCAACAACTATCGAACTCGATGGCGGTTCTTTCCTTGATCCAAACAACGTCATTTATGACAGAGGTGAGTTCTAATGCCAAAGGTTAAAGCGAAGTTCCAAATAGGATATGGGCCTGAGAAGAATTTACCAAACCTATTAGATCGAGAACTAGGGTACACAACAGATACTGATAAAATCTTTCTGCGTGTCAATCAAGGCAATGTAGAGTTAGCGAAGAAAGAAGATGTGAACGGACTTCCCGAACGAGTGGCAACGCTCGAAACGAATAAAGCGGAACAATCTTATGTGGATGAACAACTAGAGGCAGTTAATTCGTCTTTGGCGGATGTTGCAACGAACTTCATTTCACTGGGTATTGATAATACAGGTGTTCGAGATGATACAACAAAAATTATTAATGCTATTTCGCAGCCCAATAAAACTTTTTTGGCATTAGGGACTTTTTTAGTATCAAGTGAACTAGTGCCTGCTAAAAATACTAAAATATACGGACTAAAAGGATATACAAAATTTATTCAAAAAGACGGTTCTGATTTTCCAAGAGGGCTATTTCCCGTTATAAATGAAGGTGTTAAAATTAGTGATATTGAGTTACAAGGTTCACTAGTTGGAACGACACCAGGTGATGCAATTAATGATGGAATTAGAGTTAACGGGGCAATTGGGTTTGAATTAAAAAATATTTATTCTCATGGTTTTCAAGGAAATGGAATAAGAGTAACAAACAATAGTAAGGGTTCAATATCAGATATTGAATCAGCTTACAATAAACGAAACGGAATTTTAATTAATAATAGTGAGGTTACAAAACGAAATATTGAAACACATCATAATGGTACTTCTGCTCTAGATCATGGAGTTTATATAAGCGGAGATAGCGGAAATGGTAGCGAAAGAACGTCATTAATTGGTTTAAAATCGTATAACAACATAGGCGCTGGACTACAGGTTAATCAATACTCTAAACATGTTACTTTGGATAATATTGAGTGTTTTTCAAATGGAACTAATGGTGTCATACTGACTAGCGGAAATGGTACAGACGATATTAGCTTATCAATTGGAACGATGAAAGCTTACTCCAACACAAACTATGGCTTCTATATCACTGGAAACGCTAATACTAAGTGTAATATGGCTGTAGGTGCTTTATATGCGGAGAGTAATGGGAAAAGCGGAGCTTACTTTGAACAACTAAGAGAATCAGCGATATCATTAATAAAAAGCCGATTAAATGGAGAACACGGTGTTCAATTTAAGGGAACTACAGGTTCACCAAATCGAGATAATGTCATTTCGACCATAGTTGCTGAAGACAATTCGCAAAGTTTAAATAATGGATTTAATGGAATTGAAATGGATAACTGCGTTAGAAATACCATTGGAAGTATTAACATTAAAAATAACTTAACCAACAAGCATAAATACGGCATCCATCTTATTGATACAACAGGAGCGTGTAACTTAAATAAATTCGGTTTTGGTGACATATATGGAAATGCAACCAATGACTTCAAAGATGAAAGTGTAGCGAAAACTTCATCTATTTACGCTGTTCTAGGTGATGGCTCATATCCAGTTGATGCCAAAAGCACAAAGCAAAGCTCTGTTTTCACTTTTTCAACAACAGAATCTACAATTGTCCAAAGTGTAGAAACGTATCAACCGGGCAGATATTTTGTGATGGCTTCAGGTAGACTTTATGGTGGAGTCGGTCAAGGGAAACTTTTACTTTATTTAGGGTCTACATTAGTTCAAGATAGTGGGGCAATTGATGTTACAACAAACAGAGACATTGCAACACTACAAGGTGTTGTTGTTCTTACTGTAAGCGACAAATTGAAATTAAATGGATTACTTACTAGTGGAACAATATCGGCTGCTGATTTTCAAATTAGCATTATGCGGATATAGTTCATAATATTGTAAAAAGAAGCGCTTTCTAGTCCATATTATGGTAGAATTGTTTTATTATCGAATAATATGGGGGCGTATAAAGTGGGGGTAAGGAAAGCTGTACCTACTGACTTAATTCAAATTGCAACGATTCATAAAGAACAATTTAAAGATCATTTCTTAGGGCATTATTCAAATAAAGTGATTCGAAAATATTATGAACCATTTTTAGAATCATGTGTATTTCTTGTAAGTGAGTCTGAGGGAAAATTAAATGGTTTTATTATGGGCGGATTAAGTTCAGATTTGGATGAAGCTAAATCTGTATTTCTAGCCAATAACATGGCAAGGTATATAATCGAGACTTTATTAACACCTTCAGTTTATAGACAAGCAATGAAACGCTTAAATTTGCTGAAATTATTAAAACCTACAACTGGTGAAAAAGGTAAACAACAATGGAGACTGTTATCTATAGCTGTTTCAGAAAACGCAAAAGGAACAGGGATTTCATCAAAATTAGTAAAAGAATTTGAGGCTAATATTGATTTTGCTGAGTATGGGTTAAGCGTTCACACCAATAATTCCAGAGCGATTCATTTTTACATTAAGAATGGATTTAAAAAGACTCATGAAAAAGGCGAAACAACTTTTTTAATAAAGGATCTTGAAAATATAAATAAAAAACGGGCGTAATAGTAACATACGTCCGTTTGTTTATATATCTCTTCTTTTCTTTCCACATCTAACACATGTATCAGTATAATAATTATATTTATGATTTCTTAATAAAAAGCAGATGAT
>NZ_JBALPG010000075.1:9517-14604 GCF_036965245.1 Neobacillus drentensis | reverse complement strand
GGATAACATCGATTTTTTTCTCTATTCTGGTTTTAGATTCATTTTATTTAAGATATAGAACATAATATATCAAAATAAATAATGCCGCTCCGGTCATCCGGAGCGGCATTATCGAGCATATTAATGTGCTTCAATTAAACCATAACGGCCATCTTTTCGCTTGTAAACAACATTTGTACGGTTAGTATCTGAGTTAGTGAATACATAGAAGCTATGACCAAGCATGTTCATTTGCAGAATCGCTTCTTCACTGTCCATTGGTTTCAAATCGAAACGCTTTGTGCGAACTAACTCAAGTTCGTCTTCATCCACATCATGCAGTTCTGGGCTTTCAGTGGTTGCAAATGTAATTGGAAATTCGCCTTTTTCACGGAACTTACGGTTTACCTTTGTTTTGTGTTTGCGAATTTGGCGTTCAAGTTTATCAGTTATCAAGTCAATCGCCGCATACATATCGACGTTTGTTTCCTCAGCACGTAAAACTAATTGTGGCAGAAGGATGGTTACCTCTACTTTTGAAGTTTTATCTTGATTGAATTTAAGATTCACATTTACATTTGCATCTGGTGCTTCTGTAAAATAACGCTCCAATTTAGCAATTTTCTTTTCTACATACTCTCTAATTGCTGGAGTTACCTCAATGTTTTCACCACGTACGTTATATTTCATTAGTGGACTCCTCCTTTTATTAAGGCTATGTAATAACATTTCTATTTTACCCTATGATTATCCTGCTAAATCAGAACAAAAATTTTGTCGATTTTTTGACAAATACATCAGGTAAATAGTGACAATGTTTTACACCTTTTTTGATAAAAATAGGTACTATTCACCAAAATAAATGGTAATTAAAACTTATTTTAATATTGATCAGGACAATTTACCACTAAAATGCTCAACGAATAGGTTAAATTGATGTGAAAACGAATGGAGGATTTAGCCATATGGAGCACGAAGAACGTAAATTGCTTGCCTGGCACGAAACATTAGAATTGCACGAGTTGGTTGCCTACCAATCCTCGGGATTAATGAAGCTGAAAATGTCCATTACTAAAGTAACTGATAATGAACTTAAAGAACTTTATAAAAAGTGTATTCACGACCTTGAAGGAAACCTAAAAGAACTGCTTAAATTTTATCCATCAGCACAGGGCTATCAAGCGAGGGAGGAAGAAGATTTACGTGAAGACATGGGCTTTTTCGCTGCAGATCTACTGGGCCTTTCAAAAGGATTAGTCTACAATTTGGCTACAGCAATCACCGAAACGGCCACACCGGCGTTACGAAAAACCTTCACCAATCAGCTAATGGGGGCAATCCATGGCCATGATCGAGTCTATAATTACATGCATAAACATGGCTATTATCCATCCTACGATTTAGGCCTATTGCTCGGTCATGATATTGAAAATGCCCAAAAAGCACTTCGGATGAAGTTTTGACCATATTTAAGGGGCGAGGCATTGTCTCCCCCGCATTCACTACCTTGCAAGTGTCAGCGATTGAATGCTCGCTGCTCCCGCCGCTTTTAACAGCTTCGCAGCGTGCCTTAGTGTGGAGCCGGTTGTGTAAATATCATCAATCAAGACGACCTTTTTTCCTTGTAAATTAGAATCGGCAGCGACTTTAAATACTTGGGGTAAATGTATGCGGTCTGACCTTGATTTTTTCGATTGCTTTTCTGAGTGAATTCGGGTAAGGATTTCTGCAGGGGAAAAGCCAGATTCCTTTAGCAGTGCCACCGCTTGATTAAACCCTCTCTCATATAGCCGTTCTTCGCTCAATGGAATAGGTACAAGTAAATCTGGTCTCATTTTTGTGAGTGCTTCTTTTATATCTGCCGTGAATACCTTAGCCAATATATAATCGCCGCGAAACTTGTATTTCGCGATTACTTCTTTTAAAAATTCATTGTAAAGGAAGAGTGAATGATTTTTCTCAAGTAATCCTTGCCACTCCGGGTCCTCCTCCCAGCGGAAGCAATCATTGCACCATTCCCCCTTTCGGAATTTCTCATCTAGTTGGTAAAATGGCCGGCAGCAAATTCTGCAGGTTTCTCCTTCAATTTTCTTTAGATTAGCTTCACAAGCAGAGCAAAAAAGCTGTTCCTTTTCAATGGAGAATATCGCTCTCCAGCCTACTGTTGGCTGAATTACATTATTACAGACAAGACAATGGTTTTGTTGGAAAAGATTCATTTTTTAAGCTCCTGTTCTTTTATTTATCAAGCAGCCCTCTTTTGACCCCCTCACTGTTCATCGAGACAATTTGTCTCCTTGCCTTTATCATCTCGTCAGTTTTTCCATAATGAAAAAATGTCACCACCCCATCTGGATGATCCTTGCTCCTCCCTGCTCTTCCGGCAATTTGTACAAGGGCACTTTCGGTAAAAATGGGATCTTCCGCCCCAATGACGGCGACATCAATATTTGGAAAGGTTACCCCACGTTCGAGGATGGTCGTGGTTAACAGTAAAGGAATTTCTTTTGTTCGCATTTTTTGTACCTTATTTTTCCGCTCTGGGTCTTCGGCATGGACAGCTTGAATGGTTGGATCAAACTGCTGAAGAATGGGTAGGGCTTTTTCCATCAACGGTATATGCGGGAAAAAGATTAATGTCTGTTTGTTAGCCTTTATTCGATTATGTATCCATTGGATGGCATTTTGCGGCAATTTATTTTTTTGAAGCTTTTTTTGCCAATTTCCACACCAAACAAATTCGGGCACTGGCAGTGGGTGGCGGTGGAATCGGGCAGGGATGGTTGTATAAGCTCTTTTTCCCGAGCGGCATTCTCTTTGCCATTTTTCATTAGGGGTTGCCGTCAAATAGATCATCGCTGCTGTTGGTTTCCGCGCATGAATCGCGGCGTATTGGAGAGATTCCTCCACGGTATATGGAAAGGCATCGACCTCGTCCAAAATAATGGTGTCAAATGCTTGGTAAAAACGAAGCAGCTGGTGAGTGGTCGCAATTGTGAGGGGAGCATACAGATGGCGATCTTCGCTGCCGCCGTATAGGGAGGCAACTGTAATAGTAGGAAATGCCGCCTTTAGTCTAGGTGTCAGTTCTAATACGACATCTGTTCTTGGTGTGGCGATACAGATTCTTTTTTTGGAGGTTAACGCCGCCTCAATTCCAGCGAAAAGGACCTCGGTTTTCCCAGCACCGCAAACAGCCCAGACTAAGTGCTCCTGATCTCGCCGAATCGCCTCTACCACATGATTCGAAGCCACTAATTGTCCTTCCGAGAGCGTTCCCTGCCATTCTAATATCTTCGTAGGGTAAACGGTGTCAGGCACCGGCCCATTCCAGCCTAAAAGTGGAGTACATGCACTGATTCGCCCCATCATTAGGCAATGGCGGCAATAGAGGCAGGTTTCTCCACATCGAGAACATGGAAAGGATGCAAACTGCTGTGGATCCTTGTTGCCGCAGCGGGCACAGATGGGCTGTTTTCCTTTGTAGACGATACCTTTTCGGTAAGTGACATATCCATTTTGATAATGTGTTTGGATTTCATCGAAGGTGAATGGGATATCATCAAAGAGGAGCTGTTTTCCTGTAAGAAGCTGCTGAATATTTGGGTTGTAGGCGAAGTCTGGATTGAGCGGCGGCTGAGGGATAGTCGGAATTTTTGTGATGGGGAGAGAGTCGCTTGATGTGTTGTTTGGTATTAACATTCCAGCCTTTATGATAAAACGCATACTGGCACCTTCTTTGGACAAAGATGATATATCCGATTCTTAGTTTTTCCTGAGGATGGTAATTTCAATCTTAATAGGATTTTTTGAGTGATATCGTTGTTTGGGAGATGTAGGAAGCTTCGAACCTCGAAATTGGTAATCGTTGGCTTAATCAAGTGGAAATAATCACTGAGGGCTTTTAAATGGGCTACTTTTGAGGTAGTTTGGCAGACTGGGCAAGTCCATTTACCTCTTTTGTAATTCATCGGGATATGATGGCATTTATCATTCGGACAGCAAACTCCACTGCGAATATCTTTTTCTGTAAGATTGTATTCTTTTAAAATGTTAATTTGCTTTGGGCTTTGCTGACTTAAGAGTAACTCCCCTATTTTGGTAATGGTCTGGTTATCAACTCTTACATGATTATATCGCTGCTCAAGATTTTCAATTTTATTAAAAACATCTCTTCCTTTACAAACTTTGCTAAAATCGACTCTTTCACCGGGATTGGTTTTTAAGATTGTGTTAGTACTTTTAAAAAAAATAAGGTAATCTATCGGCAATAAATTGCAGCAATTTTTAGCCGTCCAACTCCGTAAGAGCGATTGCAGACGTTGACATTGAACTCGCGGGTCTTCGAATGCTTCTTCATTACCATTCTCATGGATGCGAATAAGCTGTTTGAATACATTATCAAAAACTAAGGTGCCAGAAATATTTTTTGCTTCTATGATTAGGATATAGTTTTGAGATATGAGGAGAGTATCCATTTGAAAGTGAATACCATTGATTTGTAGTTGGAGGTCGTGAAAGATAAGGTATTTTTCTTGTGGTAATTCTTTCATGTAATTAGCTAATGCCATTTCACCCCAGTACCCTGCCCATCTTTTGGCTAGATCTTTTTCAATTTCTTGATATTTAGGATGACCAAGTGTTAGGCGTTCTTTTAAGATTTCTGTTAAAAAAATTCTTTGCGGAGGGATTAGTTCTTTCATATTCAATTGTTTCGTCACTCCTTTTTCTTTCCTAAAATTAATGCCTTGAAGAGGTTCTGCAATTAAGGAAGAAATTCCTGCTAATTTGTCAAAAATTTTGTGAAGGTTTTATGGCTGACCTATTTAGCTGAGGGGGAATTCCGCCAATTTGGGACGGATTTCCGCCAATTTGAATGGGATTCCCGCCAAACTGTCTTCGGATTCCGCCAAACCCTTTTTTTACATTACCTTTTTTATTATAATTCCAGGACTAGCCTCAACTCCTTTGATGAACTGACTCTTTCTTCACGATGATTCCGACAACTCAAGCCAGAATTCCGCCAAACTAATCTGGATTTCCGCCAAACTACGATTTTTTTCCGCCAACTTTTGCAATTATTCCGCCAAACTGTCTTCGGATTCCGC
>NZ_JBALPG010000075.1:0-9361 GCF_036965245.1 Neobacillus drentensis | reverse complement strand
TCACGATGATTCCGCCAACTCAAGCCAGAATTCCGCCAAACTAATCCGGATTTCCGCCAAACTGTCCTCGGATTCCGCCAAACCCTTTTTAAATTACCTTTTATATGATATTTCCCTTAAATTATTTGACCAATATAAAAACCATTCCAACCCAAAGGCCGGAATGGCAGCATACCTAAATTATTTTATTTTTTCATCCAGCCCATTCCCATCGAGCCTTCACCTAGGTGGGTGCCGATGACGGCTCCGAAGTAACCAATCGAGAAATCGACATTCGGATACATGGTGGACAATTCTTTCCGCCATTCTTCTGCTTCTTCCTCGCGATTGGCGTGAATGATGACAGCTTGATGTGCTTCACCACTCGATGCGTCTTCGCCGAGCAAGTCCACGATTCGTTTCATTGCTTTCTTCCGGGTGCGGATTTTTTCAAAAGGGACAATGACCTTGTTTTCAAAATGCAACAGTGGTTTGACCTGCAGAAGGCTGCCGATAAAGGCTTGGGCACTTGAGAGACGACCGCCGCGTTGAAGATGCGACAGGTCATCGACCATAAAATAAGCACGAGCTGTTTTTTTCAACTCTTCCAATCTTTTTATGATTGCTTCAGCTTCCTCGCCACATGAAGCTATTTCAGCGGCTTCAAGCGCATAAAACCCTTGAACCATACAGCTGATTTCAGAATCAAAAGGATACACCTTAATGCCTTCTACCATCGTACTTGCGGTGACTGCACCTTGGTAGGTGCCGCTGATTCCGCTTGAAAGGTGGATACTAATGACTGCGTCGTAGTCTTCTGATAGCTTTTCAAACAACTGGACAAATTGCCCAATCGGCGGCTGAGATGTTGTTGGGAGTTCTTTCGTTTTCACCTCTTCGTAAAACTGGCTCCATGTTATATCAAACTCTTCCCGATAGACTTCTTTTCCGAAAATAACATTCAACGGGATCATATGTATATTCCATTTTTCTCGTAATTCTTTCGGTATGTACGCGGTACTATCCGTGACAATTGCCGTTTTCATAAAGTTTTACCATCCTTGTCTTTTTAACAACACTATGTTTGCTTATATATTTTATCTGAAACAGCCATAAATTGCATTATTTTGGGATTAAGAATTCCCTCAAGAAAAGCGCTAGTGCTCCTATAAAAAGCTAACGCTTTTTATTCGTGCGATGTTCTCCCTAGGTCTTCCATGTGGGGCTAGATAATTCTTAAAGCAAAAAATTGATATTTATTAGGCAAAAAAGAACACGCCAATAAGCGTGCTCTTCACTAATTTTGAAAAATTATCGCACTTCCACCCAACCATTTTTAATCGCAACAACGACGGCTTGGGTACGGTCGTTGACGTTCATTTTTTGTAAAATGTTGCTGACGTGGTTTTTGACTGTTTTTTCACTGATAAATAAGGATTCACCGATCCCGCGGTTACTTTTTCCATCAGCAAGCATTTGCAGTACTTCACATTCACGACGCGTTAATAGGTGCAATGGACGGCGAATTTCAACCGTTTGCACGTAGCCACCTCCACTGCGGCCCACACCTGCTGCCAGTTTGCGATATTCATTGACCAAATTGTGTGTGACTTTTGGATGTAAATACGAACCGCCATCAGCGACAACTCGGACTGCTTCAATTAATGCATCTGCATCCATTTCTTTTAATAGATAGCCACAGGCACCTGTTTTTAATGCATGTGTCACATAGTTTTCATCATCATGAATCGATAAAATGATGACTTTTGTGTTCGGGTATTTTTCAATAAGCTCTCGGGTTGCTTCAACCCCATTCATTTGCGGCATATTAATATCCATAATGACAACATCAGGGTGATGCTCTTGTACAAGTCCTAATGCTTCGCTGCCGTCATCGCCTTCAGCCACAACTTGGAACGACTTCTCGAACTCTAGTATTCTTTTAACGCCTTCTCTGAATAGTTGGTGATCGTCTATAATGACAATTTTGGTAGTCAATTGCTACGCCCCCTGATTCTTCATATTTCAATTTTATTATTAATTACAAAATTTTCTTTAGTTGATTAATGGAACACGGATTAATACCTCGGTTCCTTTGCCTATTTTTGAATCGAACGTGATTTCCCCATCAAGCAGGTCGACACGCTCTCTCATGCCAATCATGCCAAATGACTCAGGTTTTTGTTGAGTAGTATCAAATCCAATGCCGTTGTCCTTAATCAAAACGGCAATCGCGGCATTGGTTATTTCTAACTTTACTTTGATTTCACAAGCATTCGCATGCTTGAGCGCGTTTTGTACTGACTCCTGAATGATACGGAACAGCCCGACCTCATACTTAGTCGGAAGCCGGTTCTCTAGTCCAATATTCACAAAACTTATTTTCGATTTGTTATGATATTCTTCGATGGTTTGTAAATATTTTCTGAGGGTAGGGACGAGCCCTAAATCATCTAATGCCATCGGACGCAGGTCATAGATAATCCTCCGGACTTCATAAAGGGCGGAACGAACCATTATTTTATAGTGATGGATTTCGGAAAAGGCCTCATCTGGCCCCTTATCCCGGTATACGCGCTCAATTAAATCCGAGCGCATAATGACATTCGCCAGCATTTGTGCCGGTCCATCGTGAATCTCCCTAGATAGCCGCTTCCGCTCTTCTTCCTGTGCTTCAATAATTTTCAAGCCGAAGTCCTGTTTGGCCTTGGCATTTTCTAATACTTCACCTACTTGTTTTAAATCGCTTGTTAAGTAATTCATCACCACTGAAATTTGTGAAATGAGCTGATCAGCACGGTCAATCGTATCATTTAACCCGATTAGTCTTCGTTCAAGATCCTCCCTTTTATCCAATAGCTGTTTTTTATATTGCCAGTTGATGGAGAGGTCCATTTGCAGCTGGTGTGCTTTTTCGTAGGCTTCACGGATTTCTTCCTCTTTATATTGCTTAAAATTCATACTGACTTCTGACAGCATTACCCGTGCTTCTTGAACCTGTTCTTCAAGCTTGTCTCCCTCTTCGATAAGCTTTGCCATCAATTCCTTGATATTCGAGAGTTCCGTTGTCATGTTCTCGTAGTCCAGACGACATTGCTCACCAATTCGGAAAATATCACTTTTACTACAGGTTACTGTTTTAATCATTTCTTCTCGAATTTCATCAATTGACTTCATATTAATCTGCTTAATTTTCATATCATTCCTCCAGGAGGGGCTTGCTTTTCCCTTATTCCTTAAGGCCTTTTCACATATTTTACCTTGAATTGTACTAAATGGCTAATCTGAACAGACATGAGTGGCCTCAAACTCGGATGAAAAGTAGTATAATAGAAGTATTTCATCCTTTTCAACTATACTTTTAAAAATATATCTAGTTGAACCATGTCTATTATATCATTCGAAGGTTACTACCATATTAAAGGTATATTACATCAATATTTTTTTACAATAGAAAGGAGTTTGTTATGCTTCCTCGATACCATACTGTTAAACAGGCTGGAGAACATGAAATTAACATCCAAAGGTCCCGATTTATTGCTCATATTAAAAGAGCTGAAACGGAAAATGAAGCGCAGGAATTTATTCAAGCAATAAAAAAGAAGCATTGGGATGCTACCCATAACTGCTCTGCTTATCTCATTGGTGAGCATGATCAAATTCAAAAAGCCAATGATGACGGCGAACCAAGTGGAACTGCCGGCGTCCCCATCCTTGAAGTTTTGAAAAAAAGAAAGCTGAAGGACACTGTAGTCGTGGTTACCCGTTACTTTGGTGGAATTAAATTAGGGGCAGGCGGTCTGATTCGCGCTTACGGCAAAGCTACATCAGAAGTGCTAGAGGCTATTGGCCTCGTCGAAAGAAAACTCACGCAAATTATCCACGTGAAAATAGAATATACCTGGCTTGGGAAAATTGAAAAAGAGCTTCGTGCCTCCGACTACAAAATTAAAGAAATTCACTACTTTGATATCGTTGAAGTTGAAACCTATGTGGACGAGTCCCAGGTTATGGCATTTATGGATTGGATGGTCGAACTAACCAACGGTCAATGCAACATGAAACAGGGCGACACCCTTTATCTTGAGGAAGATTATGTAAGGGAATCTTAGGAAGATTATATCCTGTCTTGTTATAGAAAACAATTGGGAAAAAAATCTTAGAAATTCACGGAATTGAATCCTTTTTATTATAATCACTCGAAATCGGACTCCATAAAAAAAGCGAACAAACTCACTAACATTGTGGGTTGTTCGCTTTTTTAATTATTTATTACGCATATTAGCTGGTCTAAAACCTCGAATTAGTTTTAACAATGGTTTGTAATCTTCTCGTACAAGTCCAATCTTTTCAACAAATAATTCGATGATAATTAATATCGTAAGAATAATAAGTACTGATCCACGTAACGTTGCTTGT
Source organism: Neobacillus drentensis (assembly GCF_036965245.1). Taxonomy (GTDB): domain Bacteria; phylum Bacillota; class Bacilli; order Bacillales; family Cytobacillaceae; genus Neobacillus; species Neobacillus drentensis_G. The sequence goes on along the minus strand of NZ_JBALPG010000075.1, from coordinate 4,963 downwards.
GAAAGAATAAATGCAGCTAGTCCCAAAATTGCACTCATCGCATAAATCAATAAAACTGTTTGTCGATGTGAAAAGCCTGCTCTTAATAAACAATGATGTAAATGGGATTTATCTGGTGCAGATAATGGCTGTTTATTCACAAGTCTCCTGATAATGGCAAAGAATGTATCGGAAATTGGAACACCAAGGATTATTACTGGAATAACGAGTGAAATAAACGTAACACTTTTTAAACCCAGTAGTGAAAGGACACTAATTAAGAACCCTAAAAACAAAGCCCCTGTATCACCCATAAAAATCTTTGCAGGGTAAAAATTATACATAAGGAAACCAAGTGTTGATACGGCAGCTATTAATGCAACAACTGTAACATAAGGATTTCCCGTAATATAAGCCATTCCCGCAATGGAAAATAATGCTATTGAGGATACTCCGCCTGCTAATCCATCTAATCCATCGATTAAATTGATCGCATTGGTTATACCAATAATCCAAACCATTGTGAATGGAATACTTAACATACCAAAGTCTAATTGTCCTCCGCCAAATGGTAAGTTAATGAACTCAACTTTTATATCCCCTAAGAATATAATAACTAAGGCAGCAAGTATTTGTCCAAAAAGCTTTACCTTTGGTGAGATTTCTTTTACATCGTCAACTGCACCCGTAAGAATAATAATTAAACTGCCGAGCAAAAGAGCTAAATGTACATTTCCCTCAGGGTTTAAAAGAAGTAAAGTAAAATTCTCAATTGGCTGGATAATTAAAATTCCCAATATGAAGCTTATATATATTGCCAACCCGCCTAGACGCGGCATAATTTTCTGGTGAACTTTTCTTTGATTAGGCTTATCAGTTGCTCCAATTTTAAAGGCTAATTTTTTAACTATAGGTGTGAGGAAGATCGAAGCACAAAAACATAAAAACAAAGTTACAGACAACATTAAAGCCCCTCCATACTTATATAATAACCTTTTTTATAAAAAACATAATTGAAAATATTTCTTATAAAAAAAAGGAATAAAAAAGTCAAATTTCGATAAATTACACCTAGTTGATTATAGCACAGTCATTTCCTCAATGAAACTATTAATTTCTTCAGGTGATAAAGTTTAATAAGAAAAAAAAGTAATCTTAATGCATTAACATAAAAAATGTCTTTTATTTTTTAAACCCTATATGTCAGACGAAACAGTTAGAAGAAAGGTTTCAATCTAATTGAAAACCTTTTAATGTGCAAAAAAGGAATTTTTTTAAAAAAGGACACATTAAAGTCAACAATACGACCTTTTAATGTGTCCCTTTTATGTTTATATTAGGATTTTCTAAGTTCTCTTAAGTATGCTGATAAGGCGTCTTTCCAATTTGGGAGCGGCGTAAAACCTTGCTCGATAATTTTTTTCTTACTTAAAACTGAATACTTAGGCCGTGCTGCTGGTCGAGGGAATTGCTCGGAAGTCAATGGATTCACTTTTACATGTACATCAGCCTGTTTAAATATTTCTACAGCAAAATCGTACCAAGAGCAAACACCTTCATTGGTTGCATGATAAACACCGTATTTGTCGGATTCAACCAAATCAATCATGAATCGTGCAAGATCCACCGTATAGGTTGGAGAGCCAACTTGATCATGAACAACCCCTAATTCATCGCGATCCCCAGCAAGACGCAGCATTGTTTTGACAAAATTATTTCCATTTATCCCATAGACCCATGCTGTACGGACGATAAAATGATGATCTAAATTTTGTTTAACAAATTCTTCACCAGCGTATTTTGTTTCTCCATATACACCAAGCGGTTGGGTAGGATGGTCAACCTCGTAAGGTTCCGCAGCTGTTCCATCAAAAACATAGTCGGTACTTACATAAACCATTTTAGCTCCAACCTTGCTTGCTGCTTGAGCAAGATATTTAGCCCCTATAGCATTTACTTTGTATACAGTTTCTTTGTCCTCTTCGGCTCCATCAACATTTGTATAGGCAGCACAATGTAAAAGAGCGTCAGGCTTTATTTCATCAAAATAGGCTTGTACTGCTTTTTCGTCGGTGATATCCAATTCATTGCGATCAGTTCCAAAAACCTGATGGTTTCTTGCGGTTAACTGCTTTACAACATCATAACCTAACTGTCCTTGTACTCCTGTTACAACCACTTTCATTATTTTACCTCTAATCTGTCACCATATTGGGATTTAAAATAATCCTGGTACTCTCCAGAAATGATGTTTTCCCACCATTCTTTATTATCTAAATACCATTTAATTGTTTGTTCAATACCTGTCTCAAATGTATATTTTGGTTTCCAGCCAAGCTCTGTCCGAAGCTTTGTTGCATCGATTGCATAGCGGCGGTCATGGCCAGGACGGTCTTTAACAAATTTTATTAGTGACTCAGGCTTATTCAATTGCTTTAATATTGTTTTAACAATCTCAATATTAGTGCGTTCGTTATTGCCTCCGACGTTATATATCCCTCCATTGCGACCATTATGAAGGACTAAGTCAATCGCTTGACAATGATCTTCAACATGAAGCCAGTCACGAACATTTAAGCCATCGCCATATACTGGAAGCTCTTTATCATGTAAAGCATTAATGATCATTAATGGAATTAGCTTCTCAGGGAAATGGAAAGGTCCATAGTTATTTGAGCAGCGTGTGATATTCACTGGTAAGCCAAACGTTTCATTATAGGCACGTACCAGTAGATCCGCACCAGCTTTGCTGGCACTATAAGGACTATTAGCCGCTAGTGGAGTTTCTTCCGTAAAGTAACCTGTTTCCCCTAATGTTCCATATACCTCATCGGTAGAAACTTGAAGGTATTTCTTCACACCAATTGTTTTGGCAGCATCAAGAAGTGCCAGCGTACCCTGAATATTCGTTTGAACAAAAATTCCAGGATCGGTTATACTTCTGTCAACATGAGATTCAGCAGCAAAATTGATGACATAATCAAACTTTTCTTCTTGGAATAATCCACCGATAAATTCGCGATCCGCTATATCACCTCGAACAAACTTGTAATTTGAAGCATTTTCAATGTCTTTTAAATTTTCTAGATTTCCTGCATAAGTTAGTAAATCAAGATTAACGATTTGGTAGTTAGGATATTTATTTACCATGTAGCGGACAAAGTTACTGCCGATAAAGCCAGCTCCGCCTGTTATTAACAGTTTCATTAGTTGCCTCCTATTTTTCATACATAAAATTGAGATGTTTTGCTTCAGCTAATGTTGGGTGCTTTGTATCCTTTTCAGAAAGGATTGGAGCCGTTGTCGGCCAATCAATACCTAGAGCAGGGTCGTTCCAAAGTATCCCTCCATCGTGTTCAGGAGAATAGTACTCATCCACTTTATAAGCCACTGTGGTGTCAGGCACCAACGTACAGAATCCATGCGCAAATCCTTTTGGAACTAAAAGCTGGCGTTTATTATGTTCACTTAAAATCACGCCAACCCATTGCCCATATGTAGGAGAACCTTGTCGAATATCTACCGCTACATCATAAATCGCCCCTGTTATACACCGAACAACCTTTGTTTGCGCTTTAGGATTTAATTGAAAATGTAAACCGCGTAAAGTTCCTACTGGGACGGAAAGGGATTGATTATCTTGAATAAAATCAAAATGTAAGCCCAATTGTTCAAAAATATTCTTATTATAGCTTTCCATAAAATAACCGCGATGATCGCCGAACACTTTGGGCTCCAATATTTTTACATCTGGTATCTTTGTCTCAATAACATTCATTTTTTTACCTCACTCAATGTTTTACTTACCTTGGCTGGCTATTTTAATTAAATATTGTCCATATTGATTTTTCATTAATGGCTCTGCTAACTCTAATAACTTATCATTTGTAATATACCCCATTTTATATGCAATTTCTTCTAAACAGGCTATTTTTAATGATTGCCGTTTTTCAACTGTTTCAATAAATTGTGAGGCTTCTAACAATGATGCATGTGTACCTGTGTCTAACCATGCATAGCCGCGTCCAAGCAATTCAACATTCAGTTCACCCATATCTAAGTAAGCCTTGTTGATATCCGTTATTTCAAGTTCACCACGCGGAGACGGCTTGATGCTCTTCGCAATTTCAACTACCCGATTATCATAAAAATATAGACCTGTCACTGCATAGTTAGACTTAGGCTCTTCAGGCTTTTCTTCAATCGAAACAGCTTTACCTTCCTTATCAAATTCAACAACACCGAAACGCTCTGGGTCGTTTACGTAATATCCAAATACGGACGCACCAGTTTCCCGGGAGGCAGCCCTTCTTAATAGTTCAGTCAGACCATGACCATAAAAAATATTGTCGCCAAGGACAAGCGCAACATTGTCATCACCAATAAATTCTTCTCCAATTAAAAATGCTTGCGCTAATCCGCCTGGATGAGGCTGAATTTTATAAGAAAATTTCAGTCCTAAATCTGATCCATCTCCTAGAATTTGCTCAAAACGAGCAGTATCTTCTGGTGTAGAAATAATTAAAATATCTTTAATGCCCGCCAACATAAGAACGGAAAGTGGATAATAAATCATTGGTTTATCGTATACGGGTAATAATTGTTTCGATACTACTTTTGTTAACGGATAAAGCCGAGTCCCACTTCCGCCAGCTAATATTATTCCCTTCATTTACAGTCAGCTCCTTTTAAATGTAACCTACAATTATAGTTCTAATGAGAGAGTGAAATACTTAACAAATCATCCTTTGAATTTTCATGTATTTTACCTATTTAATATTGATAATGAATTCTATCCTTTTATTTATCATAAATCTAATGATGTTTTTCTGCTAAAAAATGAGGTCTTTGTTTAATCCAGCCCAATCTACATACATAAATATAGCATCTTCTTTTTCATCAAATTACTCCTTGTTTATACTTGAAACATAATAATATTTATTATATTTCATTACAAACCAAATATAAGTATAATATATAGGTT
>NZ_JBALPG010000074.1:38113-38414 GCF_036965245.1 Neobacillus drentensis | reverse complement strand
ATATTGAGTTATAGCAGGATTTTATGAAAAAAATCCTGCTATATACTAAAATCAATATTAAACTTTAACATAGCCTTGTTTAAAAATCATTTCAGTTTTTGAACGGATCCCTTCAATAACTAATAACTCATTATAGTATCAAAGTTGGTATTAATGGCTGTTAATATCTCAGTCTTGTTGACAGGAAAATTGACAACATATTTTTACCTTACAACAAGTATTTATTGTAAATAATTGTGTCATTTCTAATACCAATGAGCCTAAAAAATTGGAATATTCCTTTGTTTAAAAGAAAAATAGC
>NZ_JBALPG010000074.1:19575-38073 GCF_036965245.1 Neobacillus drentensis | reverse complement strand
AAAAATAGCGTGAGTCAATTCTCACGCTATTTTTTAAGCAATTTAATACTTATGCATCCGAGAACGGAACCCTTTACAGAAATATTCCCATCGCTTTTTAGGTTGGATTTTAAAAAAAGTGAAATTTTTAGGAAAATAGGTCAGTGCCTAATCCTTTTCAAAATCGCTGCTTCAATGAATCCCCAGGGCAGAAGACTTTTTAGAAACAAATTTTTCTTTACACTTTTGCCGATTGGGTATCTTAGGTCTGGAGATTTTTGTTGGGAGGCAATTTGAGCTACTAGTTTCGCAACTTCTATGGGATTGCCATGTTCTTCTTTTCCACTATTAATTTCTTTTAGCATACTCTCCATATAGGATAAGTAGGGGGAATCAGAGTTGATTTCCATTTCGTCAACACTTGTCCAAATATTAGTTTGATACGAACCAGGCTCAATTAAGGATACATCAATGCCAAATGGTTTAAGCTCAAGCCTCAAGCTTTCGCTATAACCCTCAAGTGCGTGCTTGGATGAAACATAAGCAGATAATCCAGGGAATCCCATTCTGCCGCTAATGCTGCTCATGTTGATAATTCTGCCTTGCCTTCTAGTCCTCATAAATGGAAGCGCTGCTTGGGTTACAGCAATTACTCCGAAAAAGTTTGTTTCAAATTGCCGTCGATATTCTTCAATGGAAAGTTCTTCACTAAAACCACCTAGTGCAAAGCCTGCATTGTTCACTAACACATCTACAGAAGGATAGGTGGTAAGCAGATTTTTCAAGTCATTAATAGATTCGGTGGAAGTTACATCAAGTGAGTGGATTTGAATCAACTCTACTAAATTTTTTTCTTTTGCTAGATGTAGCAATGGCTGTGCTTTTTTCACATCTCTCATTGTCGCAATGACAGTAAAGCCCTTTAAGGCCAGCTCAATCGCACATAACAAACCAAAACCACTAGATGACCCCGTAACAATTGCAGATTTATTGATCATATTTCCTCCCTTTAAAAATCCCTTTTCCTTTATTAAACCTTATCAACTAAAAGATTGTATATAAAATGGTTTTTTTTCCTTAATTTAAGGGATAGGAATTGAAACATTTCTACTTACCAAAGACGGAAAACAGCCATTCGAATGTGATCTTAGTTGGGAAAGTATAAGGTAAGACAAATTGTCATACTATGACTTTTTGTCTTACTATTTATTTTAGAAGTAAATTTAGAACTCACTCTGATCCAAGGTTTTATGTCTGGCATGAAAATTGCATCGAAATAAATTGAATTCATTATAATTCTACTAGGAGTGAAGAAAATGGGGAAGCTGGAAAAATTAAAAACAGGTTATGGGCTGTCGCTATTAGTCGCCGCATTAATACTTACTGGTTGTGCATCAGATAAGCCTGCTGCAACTGATAAGCCACAAGAAAACCAAACAGCATCTAAGGAACAAAATGCAATGAAAACATATGAACCCCCAAGCATTGAGAAGGTTCCAGAAGGTCCTTTAGGAGAATCGATTAAACTTGGCTTTAAGTTAATGAATGAAACGAATACCGCTCTGCCAAACAATGTAGGCAACAATTTAGCATGTTCCAGCTGCCACGGTACAGCAGGAACTGATACAACTTCACCTTTAACAGGTGTTACCGCTGTTTATCCAGCATACAATCCTCGAGCTGGAAAAGTGTTAACCATTGAAGACAGAGTCAATGGCTGCTTTAAAAGAAGTATGAACGGAAAGCCTCTTGAGGCAAACAGCGACGAGATGCGGGCAATGGTTGCCTATCTAAACTTTATCTCGACGGATGTACCTATTGGTATTAAAGAACGTCCATGGGTTATAAAAAATTCGCTGCAAACTGTTCCAAAACCAGACCTTGCAAATGGAGAAAAACTTTATCAACAATCTTGTTCATCTTGTCACGGTGCGGATGGTTCCGGGGCAGGTCCAACCTCGGGACCGGCACTTTGGGGAGACAAGTCGTTTAATATTGGAGCTGGCATTGGGCGAATATCAACAGCAGGTGGGTATATTAAACGAAATATGCCCCTTGGTGAAATGGGCGGCATTAAACAAGGAAGTTTAACCGACCAACAAGCAGCAGATCTTGCCGGCTTTATTCTTTCAAAAGAAAGACCTGATTTTGCAGACAAGGCAAATGATTGGCCACTGGGAAATGCGCCAGCAGATGTACCATATGAACTAAAAAGTAATAAAAATTAATATTTAAGATTGTAGGGTCAGTCTCCCGGTGAAACTTAAGCATTATTGCAACCGGAACTGGCCCGCATTTTTTATATTCAGTAAAAATTCATATAATTATCCTTTTTACATAGGTAATATAGGTTTTTTATTAGGTATAGTGAAAGAGGATGGGGTAATGAACTCGAAGTAAGGGGTAAGAAAAGATGAAAACAAAATGGTATTTTTTTATTCTCATAATAATTATTGTATCAGTCCTTTTAAATAACTTTATTAATCATCGCGAAGATACTCCAACAAAAATAGGGGTAATCATGATGGGAAACAGTAGGGTGGAAAAGCTTACTGGTTTGAAGAAAGGGATACGTGAACTTGGGTATAAGGAAGATGCGATTGAATATGTTGTGAAAAATGCCTTGGATAACGAAAAAACGTTAAATGAGAAAATCGATGAACTGATAAAAGAAAAGCCTGCCCTTATTGTTACAATGGGAGGAATCGAAACCTTAGCCTTAAAAGAAAAGATGGAAGAACAGAAAGTTAAAATCCCTGTTGTTTTTGCTGGAGTTGCAGCCCCAAAGGAGATTGGAATAATTAAAGATTACCGGTCCCCTGGAGGATTTTTTACAGGCATTAATAACTATCATACGAGTCTATCAGGAAAGAGGCTCGAGCTTTTGCATCAATTAGTTCCCTCCGCTAAAAGGTTCTTTGTTCTCTATGACAAAGAAAATAAAGTGAGCGTACTAAGCTTAGAGAATACGATAGATGCCGCAAAGAGTCTTGCTTTGCCAGTAATTCCCGTAAATATTAGCGACCCGAAATTTACCGAATTTTTAAGCGGAAATATACAGCAAGATGATGCACTGTTAATGGTACCAGGCTTTCGTATGGAATCTCTAACAGAGAAAATCGCAAAAATTATTAAAGAAAATAAAATCCCTGCAATGGGGGTTTACGGAAATGAGGTAGAGGAAGGAATTCTTGCAAGCTATGGATCAAGTTTCGAGGAACAAGGATACCAAGCTGCAAGGTATGTAAGTCGGATCCTCCAAGGGAATTCTCCCGCTGACCTTCCGGTTGAGCTTCCTGATACGATACACTTTTTCATTAATACAAAAGTAAAAGATGAACTAGGCATTGAGTTAAATAGTGAAATAACAAATCTAGCTGAATTTATCAAACCAGATAGGGAGGGGGCAAAATAATGGATGGTAAAATCCGGAATTGGCTCTCTTCTCAACCAATCCGTATAAAAGTGTTGGTATTTGGAATCATTATGTCGATTATACCGCTTTTGTTAACTAGTTATTATTATTATTCCAATGTTAAAGCAGACCTTGAAAATAGAATTCTAGCAAACCAGAAATTAGTTATTCAAAACCTATCAAGTGAAATTGAACTGGAGTTTAACCAGACATTTCGGCAATTGCAAATGGCTACTACTCTTAAGCAGCAGGGGAAGCAGCAGAGTATCTTTTATGATCTCTTACAACAAAATGAGTCAATTGAGGAAATTGTCATAACGGATGATGCGGGTTATATCCAAAAGAAAGTATCACGCTACAACTTAAATATTCCTTTAAAAAATGAAAAGTGGTTTTCAGATTCCTTTTGGTCGGATTTTCAATCAAAAAGTAAAACATATGGGAAGGTCGAATTTAATCAATTTGGCCAGCCAATTGTGAAAGTAATGATCCCATTTATTGAAGACGGAAAACAAAAAGGGATTGGGGCGATAATTCAGCTGCAAAAAATAATAGGCAAAATTTCATCACTTAGGCAGGAGGATTCAAGCTATTTATATCTGTTGGACAAAGATGGAAAAGTGATTGCCCATCAAGATTACAGTCAATTATGGAAAAAACACCCATACCCAGCTGACCGAGACGTTCTTGGAGTTCAAACAAAAATCAGCGACTTAGGTTGGACACTGGTGATGGAGCAGCCAGCATCTACGGCGTACGAACCGATTAACCATATGTTCAGGAATGGCTTATATGTAGCTGCAATCGCAACAATTATTGTCAGTCTCATCAGTGTTTATGCCGGACTCTATTTCACAACACCAATCATCTATTTGGAAAAAGGGATGAATAATCTAAAAACGGGAAGGAAACCAGCTCCCATTTTATTAAACCGTCAGGATGAATTAGGGAAGCTAGCTGAGTCCTTCAATGAAATGAGTAGCGAACTGCAGGAAAAATCTCTTCGGCTGGAACAAGAAAAAGAAAGGTTGAGTGTAGTAGTAGACGGAATTGAAGCTGGTTTAGCACTTGTAACGAAAGATTATAAGGTAACATGGATGAATCCTTTGTTACAAATATGGATTCATAACCAAGATGTTCATTTACCATGTTTCACATTATTGGGCGGGAAAAAGGAAGCATGTGAAGATTGTCCAATCACCTGCCCTGAACTTGATGCGAACGGGAACTCCATTATGAAGACAAAAGGAGAAAATGGAGAGGAAAGGATTTTCAATCACCGCGTTTTCCCGCTGAATCATGCTATGAATGGTGAGGGAGAGTTCTTAATTGTTATTGAAGACATAACTGAGCAAAAACAAATAGAAGAAAAAATGATTCAAACAGATAAATTAACTGCGCTTGGATTAATGGCATCGAGCTTTGCTCATGAAGTAAACAATCCTCTTGCAACTATAAATGTATTCGCGGAGGATTTGATTGACCGGTTGGAACAAAAAGATACAGAGTTAGATGAAGAAGAAATGGCGTTATATTTAGCGAAAATAAAAGAAAATACCGAAAGATGCAAAAGAATAACTAGTAATCTATTAAATTTTTCCAGAAAATCGAATTGGACGGTTACACATATCGATGTAAATGAAACGATTACTAATAGTATTCATTTAGTGGAATCTACATTAAAAAAGAAGCAAATTAAGCTAACTACAGAACTTCCGCATGACTTACCAGTTCTATTCGGTGATAGCTTAAAAATGATGCAAGTGATCGTCAATTTAATCAATAATGCAATTGATGCAGTGGAAAAGGCTGGACAGCTTATGATTACTGCCAAGGTGGAACAAAATTCAGTGTGTATACAGGTAATCGATAACGGTTACGGTATCGCACCTGAGGTGTTGGGCAAAATCTTCGACCCCTTTTATACAACAAAGCCAGTTGGAAAAGGGACGGGACTTGGATTATCGGTATGTTATGGCATCATTGAAGAATTTGGCGGTACGATCCAAGTAGAAAGTATAGAAGCTGCTGGAACGACTGTAACAGTCCGAATACCGATTAAAAAAAGCGAATGGGAGTGAGATTTCCATGAGTGGAACAAAACTTTTAATTGTCGATGATGAAACTGATTTGGCTAGTCTTCTAGTGAAAAGACTTTCACGGAAAGGTTACGAGGCCCATACAGTCGGAACTGCTGAGGATGCGCTGGCATTATTAAAACAGCATTTTTTTGATATTGCTATTTATGATATTCGTCTCCCGAAGATGGACGGGATTTCGCTGTTAAAAGAAACAAAAATAGTAGCCCCTGAGACAGAAATTGTCATGTTAACAGGACATGGGACAATTGAAACAGCGATAGAAGCGATGAAATTAGGGGCTTTCGATTATTTAACGAAGCCTTACAATCTGTCGGAGTTAGAATTAACGATCAAAAAGGCCGAGGAAAATAAAAGATTAAAAATTAAAAATGACAACATGAAAAATATTATCAAGCAGCAGAATCAGTTCATGATCATTGGCAAAAGTCCTATTTTTAAGGAAGTAATTGACTTAACCCGACGTATTGCGGATAGTGAAGTCCCTGTATTGATAGAGGGTGAGAGCGGAACAGGAAAAGAGTTGTTTGCTAAAGCTTTGCATTATTGGAGCAGCCGTTCAGAGGAGCCATTCGTAGCTGTGAACTCAGGAGCCCTCCCGGAGCAGCTTCTTGAAAGTGAATTATTTGGTCACGTCAGGGGTGCCTTTACAGGAGCAAACCAAGATAAGAAGGGCCTTGTTGAGGCGGCAGATGGCGGAACATTGTTTTTGGATGAATTAGGAGAAATGCCATTAGCCTTACAAGTAAAGCTGCTTCGTTTCCTTGAACTTGGGGAATTTCGTCGTGTAGGAGATGTAAGAGAGAGAAAAGTAAAAGTTCGTGTAGTCGCTGCTACAAATCGAAATATGGAAAAAGAGGTGGAAGAAGGAAATTTTCGTGAGGATTTGTTTTACCGATTGAATGTTGTCAAATTAACGATTCCTCCCCTTCGGAAGCGAAAGGAGGATATTCCTTCATTAATCGATTATTTTATCAAGCAAAAGAAATCTCCTGAAAAAGTCCTATCAGAGGATGCTTTAGCAGCATTGCAACACTATGATTTTCCAGGGAATGTCCGGGAACTTAACCATTTAATTGAAAGAGGTATGTTATTATCAAGCGGCGGAAGAATTGAAGCAGCCGATTTACTTCTGCCAAGACAAAAGGCCATGGATGGACAAATGAAGGAAGTGGAACTCTGCACATTGGAGAAACTAGAGAAAGAACATATCGCTCGTGTGCTGAATCGATTGTCGTGGAATAAAACAAAAACGGCTGAAATACTTGGGATCAGTGTGCGGAATTTATATCGAAAAATTGAACAATACGGGCTAAAAGAATCATAGTTGTACTGGTTGTGAATTGTTTAAGACAAGGTCCGAAGTACTGAGAGGTTCAAAATGATATTAACTTGGAAATATAGCGTTCTGACAAAATGACATATGCAACAACATACCTATGACAAAACGTCAATAAAAAGCAGCAAAGGGAAAATTTCCTTTTGCTGCTTTTTATTTTGAATAGAATTGATAGCTTGGTAAATCAAGCCTTGACCAGTATGAAGTAAAGGATTTTCCCCAGAATTGGAGGAGATTTATATTTTGGCACAATACTTGCATTAGTAAAGGGTGAAACAAAAAATTCAAAGGATGTGGCAAGATGTTGTCAAATATTGGTGTGCCGGGACTAATTTTAATTCTTGTGTTAGCGCTTATTATTTTCGGACCGAAAAAACTCCCTGAAGTCGGCCGGGCAGTTGGGCAAACCTTAAAAGAGTTTAAGAAGTCGGCTCGTGAACTTACAAGTGATGCAATCGATGATGTAAAAAAAGAAACAAAGGATGTTTCCGACACCTTCACAAAATAGGAGAGGAGTATTGTCATGGCTCTTAAGACAAAAAATGGTTTAGAACCAATAGAATATGCCGAACTTGCTGAACATTTTGTACCTGATGCTCAAAAAGTTCTATCCGAAAGTAGTTATGATACAACATTAGGTTTAAATATGGCTAGAGACGCTAGGAAGGTCATAAATGGAAATTTACAAATTGAAGATTTTCACAAAATTTATTCTGCTTCGTTATTGAAGGAATTTGGTGATCAGTATGCTAGCGTGGACACCACTACAGAATCAACGCAAAAGAAAGATACTGGTCCAAAATGGGGCATGGTGATTGATTTAAAAAAATGTGTTGGTTGTGATACATGTACCGTTTCCTGTAAATCAGAAAATAGAACACCGCCAGGAATGTCCTACAATGTTGTCCTTGAAACATTTAAGGGTGATTATCCGAACATCTCGGTAGTGAACCTGCCAAGACCTTGTATGCAATGTGATAAACCGCCATGTGTACAGGTTTGCCCGACAAGAGCAACCTATAAGCTCGACAATGGCATTGTCATAATTGATAATGATCGCTGCATTGGCTGTCGCTATTGTATGGTTGCATGTCCATATGGAGCAAGGTCCTATGATTTTGGTGATGGTTATGAGCAGGAAATGATAGGCTATAACGATGTGACCAGTCCGGAATATGGGGTGGAACGGGGCGAAAGAAAAAAAGGAAAGATCCCAGAAGAAACCGTTCGTAAATGTAGTTTTTGCTATCATCGCCTGCAGCGCGGAGAAGAGCCTGCATGTGTGGAAACATGTATTGGCGACGCCCGTTATTTTGGCGATATGAATGATCCAAATAGTGTCGTTTCCAAGCTTGCCGCTAGTCCGAGGGCGTTTCGTCTAAAGGAGGAATTAGGTACACAGCCACGAGTGGTTTATTTAAGATAGTAATCCTTCACTTGTGGTAGTTTTCAAAAGGGAGTGGTAAAAATGATGACAAAAGCGAGTCTTGGTAAAAATATGCCTGCTTTTCAACAAAAGAAGCGATTAAGGAAAATCGAAATAATCTGGTGGACATGTTTAATCATATGTTTTGGAATAGGTATATACTCGATTATTAGCGGATATTTTTTAGAAGGAATGTCTTCAACATATTTATCGAACATCGTCCCATGGGGAGGATGGGTTGCGTTTTATATTTATTTTATTGGCATGAGTGCAGGTTCCTTTTTACTATCAACGATGATTTATGGATTCGGTATGGAGAAATATGAAAAAATTGGACGGTCAGCGCTATTATCAGCGATTGTCTGTATGATTACTGCGATTACCTTTATATTCTTTGATATTGGCCGTCCAGACCATATTATGAATTCCGTTATTTATTGGAACGTCATGAGTACGATGTCATGGGAAATCCACTTTTATATTGTTTATATCGTGTTATTAGTGACGGAATTGTATTTTTCAATGCGGAAAGATTTGATTACATTAGCAAAAAACAATGATATTAAAGGTAAAATATATCGCTTCCTTACCTTTAAAAAGCAAGAATTCACAGCAGCCGATGCAGCCCGTGATAAAAAAAGATTGAAGGTAATGGGAATCATTGGTATACCTCTGGCGATATTTGGAGTGCATGGAGGAACAGGATCGATTTTCGCAGTGGTAAAAGCACAGCCTTATTTAAATTCTGGATTATTTCCACTCATCTTTATTCTTTCTGCACTTGTATCAGGAACTGCGTTATCGATTGCGGTTTATGTAATAAAGGCTAAAGTTCAAAAACAGGAATTGGATGTTCCAATGGTTCGTTCGTTGGGCAGCATGCTTGCCTTATTTTTGGGAATTGAATTTATTATGGTTTGGTATGAATTTCTCATTGGAATATATGGGTTAGGTCATGAAGAACTTGGAACGATAAAATTATTAACTGGAAGCAAATGGTGGTGGAGCTTCTGGATTTTTCAAATGGGACTTGCTATGTTCTTCCCATTAATCATTTTATTTATTAAGAAGACACGGAAATCGGTCAACTGGATCTTAGCCGCATCGATTATGACGATTATTGGTGTTGTAGGAGTTCGGTTTAACATGGTTGTGCCAACCTTGATCATGCCTAAATTGGAAGGCATGCCCGTTGGAAATTATTATCCAAACCTGTCGGAATGGCTGACAACATTTGGACTTATCGCCATGTGTCTTATCATCTATACACTTGGAGAAAAAGTGTTGCCGATTGAGGAACTAGACTCTCATGAAAGTGGAGTGAATAAATATGAGTAAGGATAAATTTAATCGTCGAGGATTTCTAAAAGCACTCGGTACATTTGGTGTAGTTGCAATCGTCAGCCCAGCATTTGTTGGACCTGTGAAGCAAGTATTCGGCGGAGTTTGGACTGATGATGGTCATGGTATCGGAACACATTATCAAGATTATACGGCGGAGGATATCATCTTCACTTCCTGTCAACAGTGTAACGCCAGTTGTACCATTAAAACCTTTATTGTTGCTGGAAACCCCAATAGTCCGTATTCATCAATCGTTCGAAAAATCGCTGGAAATCAATACAGCCCGATTGGCATGGTACCATTTGGACATATCCAATATAATACGCCAATTACCGAAGCGGTTAAAGGAACGGCTGATATGGCGAGAACAGGACATTCCTTTCGGGGAGCGAAAACTTGTCTGAAAGGGCAAGCTGGAATCCAAACGGCCTACGATGCTTACCGAATTCAAAAGCCCCTTAAACGTGTTGGGAAACGAGGAAGCGGCGTCTGGAAAACAATCAGCTGGGAACAAGCATATAAGGAAATCCTCGAAGGCAGTAAAGATCTTGGTACACCAGGGTTAAAGGAAATCTGGGCCTATGTACCTGAAGCCCAAGTGATGGCTGATTGGGAAAAAGTAAAAAAACAGGAAATGACAAAAGCAGAATTTGATTCAAAATATAACAAAGTCCTTATTGATACGAATCACCCTGATTTCGGCCCTAAATCAAACCAGATTGTCGTCATGTCCGGTCATCGACGAGAATTTATTGAAAGATTAGCTAATGGAAGTATTGGATCAGCAAATTATTATGATCATGGCGGCTATTGTGGAGTTCAAAGTGTAGTGGGAAATGTCCGTTCACATGATACGACTAAGCAAAAGCAACGGATGATTCCTGATTATGAAAATGCCGAATTTGTTCTTGTTTGGGGTACAAACCCATTAACAGCTAATCGTGGTCCGACAACCTTTGCACCGCAAATAACAAATGCCATCGACCGCGGCATGAAAATGATTGTAATTGACCCGCGCTTCAGCAAAACTGCGGAGAAAGCGCATTTGTGGGTTCCTGTTAAACCAGGCGGGGACGGTGCCCTGGCACTTGCTATGTGCCGCTGGGTTATTGAAAATAAGCGCTATGATGAACAATATTTACGAAATCCTAATGGCAAGGAAGCAGAGCAGGATGATGAACCAACCTGGAGCGACGCTACCTATTTAGTGAATGTTAGTGATAAAAAACGACCGTTCTTGCGGGCTAAAGATCTTGGTCTAGGTGAGGAAGAATTTGTCGTATTAGAAAATGGCCAGCCTGTCTTGTTTAGCAATGCCCATCAAGGAGATCTGGAAGTTAATACCACGATAAATGGAATCAATGTAAAATCTGTTTTTAGCATTTTTAAAGAAAAAGTATTGGAAAAATCACTTGAAGAGTATTCAATCCAATGCAATGTTCCAATCGAACAAATTAGTGATATAGCGAGAGAATTTACTTCTCATGGAAAAAAAGTAGGAATCCATTCCTATCGCGGTCCAGCTATGCATACTAATGGTTATTACAGCGTTCGTGCCATCAACATGTTAAACCATCTAGTCGGGAATCATGACTGGAAGGGTGGGGACACTGCAATGGGTGCGAAATTTAAGGTGACAGAGGGGCGCTATGATTTAGCCACAGTACCAAATGCCAATATCGCATGGGGGATTCCGCTTACAAGGCATAAAGTCCCGTATGAAAAAACGTCTCTATTTGCAAAGGACGGCTACCCTGCGAAGCGGCCATGGTATCCACTCGGAAATAAATTAATTCATGATGTGCTTCCAAGTGCTGCCGAAGGATATCCATACAAAATTCGTGCCATGATGATAAATCGGACTTCACCTATCATGTCTGGTCCGCGTTCGGATATGCAGAAGAAATTTATTCGAGATCAAAAGGTAGTCGAACTCGTAGTATCTTCAGATATCGTGATTGGCGAAACAACAAAGTATGCTGATTTTGTTTTACCAGACTTATCTTATCTGGAAAGCTGGAACGCAGAAGAAATATTCCCGATTTTAAAATATAAATTCGCCGGTCTTATTCAGCCAGTAACTCGGATTGTTCCAAATGCTCGGCCGACTGAGCAAGTTTATATCGATTTGTTGAAAGGGCTGGAGCTTCCTGGAGTTGGGAAAAATGCATTTGTCGATGGTTCCAATCTTGATTGTCCAGAGGATTATTATCTAAAACGCGTGGCCAATATTGCTTTCGATGGCAAGCAGCCGGTCCAGGATGCGAATGACGAAGAACTTGCTATTTTTGAGAAGGCAAGAAAGAAAGCACTAGGCAAGTATTTTGATATCAACGTTTTGAAAAATGCTGTGAAACCTGAGGAATGGAAAAAAGTCGTTTTCGTCCTCAACCGAGGTGGAAGATATGAGCCGCTTGGTGATGAATATATTGGAAACCATATTAAATATCAATTTAATAATCTAGTTCATTTTTATGATGAAAAGGCAGCCGGCTTTAAGAGTGCCTATACTGGAAAGTTTTTTGAAGGTGTGCCAATTGCTGATGAAATTAGACTCTATAATGGAGAGGTTTATTCACCGCCAAAACCGTTTCAATTTATTAATTGGAAATCGAGGAATGTGTCGACACACCGCACAGAAAGTAATCCGTGGTTAAGGGAAATCCGTCCCGAAAACTATTTATGGATTAACCCAGTTGATGCAAAAAAGAAAGGCATTAAAACTGGGGACACTGTTATGATTACTTCAACAAGTGCGGAAGTAAAAGGAATTGCCCTCGTAACGCCGGGAATTAAGCCGGGGATTCTTGGTGCGAATTATAATTTTGGCCATTTTGCAAATGGTTCAACGGATGTAAAAATTGATGGAACCATAGTGAAGAAGACTGAAAAATACGGACATCTTCCGTTTGACACGAATGTTCCGCTTCATGAGGAAAGCGGCTATGCGAAGGAACGGGGAAGAGGATTCTCGGTCAATGCATTAGCAGATAAAGACCCTAGCTATTTTGAAGGCTTTCTCGCAGATTTGATAATTGGAGGTCCAGCACAGCAAAATGTTTATGTCGATGTGAAGAAAGTGTAAGCAAAAGGGAGGTAATGAAAGTGCAGACACTAGAGGAACTCCAAGGCAGCTTGACTCTGGCAAATATCATGTCAGTCATTTGGCTTGGTGACTGGGAACGATATGAAAATATTTTTGCGGAAATGCCTGAAACCCTGAAAAATGAGTTTCCATTCCATCCATATTACGATCGGGAAGAAGTAGAAATCTGGTATGACAATCATTTTTTCATCCCTGGATCGTTTTTCATTCCACCATATTTCTCCTCCTATTGCTGTCAAAACAAGGGAGCAGTGGAGGACAGCAAGAAAAGTTTATTATGTTTAATCGGTCATTATGAAAAAATGGGATTTTATTTCCCGCTTGAAAATAATCTCTACCCAGATCATTTAGGTTGTTTGATGGTATTTATCACTTCTATATTACAGGAGCAAATCAAAGCGGTTCAAAGTCAAAATACCGAATTATCCGATGAAATGAGTGCTTTAAAGAATGAACTATTATCGGATTTTCTTTACCCTATTCTGCAGCCAATGCAAATGTATGCAGAGAATCGCGTGAAACACCCGTTTATTAAAGAATTTTTAAATTATTTTTGTCACAACGTAGAAAAAGAAGAATTATTATCATAGATTTAATTAGTTGTTGATAATGAATAAGATAGGTTAAGAGTAAAATCATTTAAAAATATTATTCAAAGAAACACATGGGACTTTCATTTTGAAAAACCATGTGTTTTGTTTTTATGAAATGTTTCCAATAAATTCAAAAAAAAATACAGCGATTTCCCTTTTGATGGTAAAGTAGTGCAACCTCTTTGTTTGTTTTGATGTTAAAATATAGTAAATCATTAAAAGATATGTTTAGGTTTGTCATAAAGAGGTGATAGCAGCAATGAGTCTCGATGTTAAATTGACCGTCCAAGAAATACTAGAGAATAGAAGTTTTAAAGATGCCGAAGTAATTGCAGGGGAAGCTGGACTTCACCGGACAGTGAAGTGGATCCACATCATGGAGGTAACGGGGATAGATGAGCTTCTTAACGGAGACGAGTTGATTCTTTCGACTGGTATTGGCTTAAGGGAAAATAACGAGATCTTTCTTTCATTTTTTAAACAGCTCATTGATTCCGGGGCAGCAGGTATTTGTATTGAACTAGGAACCTATATTCCTAGCATTCCGGAAGAAATAATAGAATTAGCAAATCTTCATGATTTTCCGTTAATTGTTTTTTATCAAAAAGTCCGATTTGTTGACATTACACAAGATTTACATACGGTATTAATAAAAAAGCATTATCAAATGATTTCAGATTTAGAATATTTTTCACATCAATTAAATCAATTACTGCTTACTTCACACCCAGAGCAGAAAATTCTGAAGTTCCTGCATGAGCACTTAAAATTATCGGTTGTTTTGATTCCAAATCAAGGGGAAACTCAAATTTTATCTAGGAAATCACCGAAAGAACAAAAGAAAATTCTGCAGTTGTTAAAAGAAAAAAATATCCATTGTCATAAAAATATCGCCCACCAAGCGATACAGGCATTAAATCAAATTTTAGCAGATATATATATTATTTCTGACTCGGAATGTATTACAGAATATGAATCACTTATTTTAGATCGGAGTGCTACCGCACTTGCACAAAACACTTTACGTGACTTATATATTGAAGAACGAAGAAAGGCAAAAGAAACAGAATGGATTCAACAATGGTTAGATGGAATACATAGTGAAGAACAAGTGAACAGATACCTATCTGAAATTGAGCCTCATTTTGAAGCCAATGGATGTCTGGTATTACTTTTTAAAATCAATCAAGCCGAGGAGGAAAATTCAGATATTACGCTTTTGAAAATCTTGTTTCGTTCTGTCTTTCAGTCCCAAGGATTCCTATTACTCTCGACAAATCGAAAAAACCAACTTATTTTTATCCTGCTAAATAAGCGAAAAAATACTGATTGGAAGCAGAGAATGGAGGCAGGAATTAAGCAAATTCAAAAAGCAATAGATGAAGATCCAAAGTTTACAAAACTAACATTCGGTATTGGCAGGTTTATCCATAATCTAAGTAATATGAAAGATAGTTATCGTACTGCACAAGAAGCCTTAATCATTCAAGAGCGAATACCAAATGACTGTTTCAGTAACTTTTATGAGGATTTATATATTTTTCGTCTCGTAGCAATAGCCAACAATCATGGAGCACTTGATGATTTTATTGATGATTATTTGGCTCCCGTCGTCAAATATGATCAGCAGAATAATGGGAAATTGCTAGAAACATTAAAAGTCTATTTGAAATGCTACGGTTCAAAGAAGGAAACCGCAGCCAATCTATTCATAGTTCGTCAGACACTTTATCAACGACTCCAAAAATTAGCTGAACTGTTAGGTGAAGACTTTATGGAAAGCTATAAAAGGCAGGCAATAGAATTTGCCCTCAATGCGTACGAATATCTTTCCGCTTCTAAAAAACAATAGAATTAGTTAATGCAGAAACCAATTCCCATTGGTTTCTTTTTTTGTCATTGTC
The DNA here is from genome assembly GCF_036965245.1 of Neobacillus drentensis. GTDB lineage: Bacteria > Bacillota > Bacilli > Bacillales > Cytobacillaceae > Neobacillus > Neobacillus drentensis_G. The sequence goes on along the minus strand of NZ_JBALPG010000074.1, from coordinate 22,868 downwards.
TCTAATAATTCAGGTAATATTGCTAAAATGTTCAGAAATTTACGTAAACATATTTACATTGTGTCTACTGTGTACGCTTTCAAATACCGCTATAATCAAAACAAAGAATGAAATAACATTATTGGAGGTTTTCTATAATGGTGATATCACAAAAAATGAAAACGCTTAAAAACTATATTGGTGGAAAGTGGATCGAGTCCACGAGCACACTGGCTGAAGAAGTGCCTAATCCGGCAACTGGGGAAGTTATTGCACGTGTCCCTCTTTCTACTAGAGAAGATTTAGATCATGCTGTAGCTACAGCTAAAGAAGCATTCAAAACATGGAAAAAGGTGGCTGTACCGCGCCGGGCCCGGATTCTGTTCCGTTATCAGCAGCTTTTAGTGGAAAACTGGAAGGAATTAGCTGAGTTGATTACGATGGAAAACGGAAAAAGTTACGAGGAAGCATTTGGGGAAGTCCAGCGCGGCATTGAATGTGTGGAATTTGCTGCTGGGGCACCAACCTTAATGATGGGAACTCAACTTCCCGATATTGCTACTGATATTGAATCAGGAATGTACCGTTATCCAATTGGTGTCATCGGAGGAATAACTCCGTTTAATTTTCCAATGATGGTTCCGTGCTGGATGTTCCCACTTGCTATTGCTTGTGGAAACACATTTGTATTAAAACCGTCCGAAAGAACACCGTTACTGGCGAATCGTTTAGCTGAATTGTTTCAAGAGGCTGGCCTGCCGGATGGTGTTTTTAATATCGTACATGGTGCCCACGATGTGGTTAATGGAATTCTTGAAAATGGGGACGTAAAGGCAGTCTCTTTCGTTGGTTCGCAGCCTGTGGCTGAATATATCTATAAAACTGCAGCCGCTAACGGCAAGCGTGTCCAAGCTCTTGCAGGGGCAAAGAATCATTCCATTGTCTTGCCTGATGCTGATTTGGACAACGCGGTAAAAAATATCATTGGCGCAGCATTTGGTTCTGCGGGTGAGCGTTGTATGGCAGCGGCAGTTGTTGTGGCGGTTGGGGACATAGCGGATGAGCTAATCAACCGGCTTAAAACAGCAGCAGATGACATTAAAATTGGCAATGGCATCGATGAGGGCGTGTTCCTTGGACCAGTCATTAGAGAGTCGCATAAAAAGCGTACGCTTCACTATATTGAAATGGGTGAAAATGAGGGCGCATCTCTGATCCGGGATGGCAGGAAAGATGCAGTATCCGAACAGGGATACTTTGTTGGTCCAACTATTTTTGACAACGTTCAACCTAGTATGAAAATTTGGCAGGATGAAATTTTTGCACCGGTACTTTCAGTTGTTAGGGTCGAAACCCTTGAGGAAGCAATTGAGCTTACCAATAAATCAGAGTTTGCAAATGGTGCCTGTTTATATACGGATAGTGCTAAAGCAGTTCGTGAATTCCGTGATGAAATTGATGCAGGGATGCTCGGGATCAACCTTGGCGTACCGGCCCCAATGGCCTTCTTCCCATTTTCAGGCTATAAGAAATCATTCTATGGTGACCTTCATGCAAATGGAAAAGATGGTGTAGAATTCTATACCCGTAAGAAAATGCTTACTGCTCGTTACTAATTGAATTTATTTACAAAGAGAATGGGGTTGATTATTTTGAAAGCACAAACAAAAAATTTCCAAGAAATAGATGAAAAATTTCTCTGGCATGCCATGAGGGGGGCTTCTCCAAGTCCGTCAAATTTAATTGTCACTAAAGCAGAAGGTGCCTGGGTAACGGATATTGATGGAAATCGTTATTTAGATGGTATGTCAGGACTTTGGTGTGTGAATGTTGGCTACGGTCGGAAAGAGCTTGCAAAAGCGGCATACGACCAGCTAGAAGAAATGCCATACTTTCCATTATCACAAAGCCATGTCCCTGCGATTAAATTAGCCGAAAAATTAAATGAATGGCTCGGTGGTGATTATGTTATTTTCTTCTCGAACAGTGGATCGGAAGCGAATGAAACAGCGTTTAAAATAGCTCGGCAATATCACCAACAAAAAGGGAACCATGGGCGTTATAAGTTTATTTCCCGCTATCGTGCATACCATGGCAATTCAATGGGGGCACTAGCCGCAACGGGACAAGCACAGCGAAAGTATAAATATGAACCGCTTGGCCAAGGATTCCTGCATGTCGCACCGCCTGATACGTATCGCAATCCTGATGACATCGATACACTCGCAAGTGCAGAGGAAATCAATCGCGTGATGACATGGGAGTTAAGCGAAACCATTGCCGGGGTTATAATGGAGCCGATTATTACTGGGGGAGGAATTTTAATGCCTCCGGATGGCTATATGGCAAAGGTAAAAGAAATTTGTGAGACGCATGGTGCCCTCTTGATTTGTGATGAAGTAATCTGCGGATTCGGACGGACAGGGAAACCTTTTGGATTTATGAACTATGGTGTCAAACCGGATATCATTACAATGGCAAAAGGAATTACTAGTGCCTATCTTCCATTATCGGCAACAGCGGTTAAAAGGGAGATTTACGAGGCTTACACTGGCAGTGAGGATTATGACCGTTTTCGTCATGTGAATACGTTTGGAGGAAATCCTGCTGCTTGTGCGTTAGCATTGAAGAATCTAGAAATCATGGAAAATGAAAAGCTGATCGAGCGTTCAAAGGTATTGGGTGAGCGGCTATTGCGCGAGCTTGAAGATATAAAGGAGCATCCAAATGTAGGAGATGTGCGCGGAAAAGGCTTGCTTCTTGGAATTGAGCTTGTCGAAGATAAACAAACGAAGGAACCTGCTACGATAGATAAACTGAATAAAGTTATTGGCGCCTGCAAAGAAAAAGGATTATTAATAGGAAAAAATGGCGACACAGTTGCCGGATACAACAATGTGTTGCAGCTTTCACCACCATTGAGTATTACAGAAGAAGACTTTTCCTTTATTGTTAAGATAGTAAAAGAGAGCATTTTTCAGTTATAATCGGTATCGGTTTATTCGGTTGTGATTGGAAGGTTCAATACTATTGTAACAATCAAACTATAGTAGTATGTGCCTTGCCCCAATTCTGAAATTTGTCGTAATTGGGGCAAGGCACCGTTCATTTGTTAAATTCTATTTATTTTTTCTTCTATATAAATCCATCGATTTGTAGCCCTCACCTAGGATAGTCTCCATTTCCAATAACCGTTTTTCTTGGGTTTCTTTCCTTTTTGCACTATAAACGTAACGGGCCCAGTCCTTTTGATATCCAAAAGTTAATTCGTTGTAGGTTTTTAATAATTCTTCGTTTTTATTTAAATAATTCTT
>NZ_JBALPG010000074.1:8840-19533 GCF_036965245.1 Neobacillus drentensis | reverse complement strand
TATTTAAATAATTCTTTATATCATCCACGTGGATAATGTAATCAACTACACATTGGCTATTTTTACTGCTGGCAGCTTTTTTTGTCTTTCTAGGAACTGATTTCAGCCCCACTACAGTAAAAACATCATTTAAACTAACCATTCTGGAAAATTTCACATTACTTTCAAGAACATACCCTTCCTCATCAACTGGTAATGCATCCATAAAACTGTCACGATCTATGTATTCTTTATACACCTTATTATTCTTTTTCGGATAGGCGAAGTATAAGTATCCGTTGTCTTCCAATAATTGTTTTTCGATCACGAATTGTAGCTGCTTAGTGAATTCCTCTAAGCTAAATATAAAAATAAAGATAAGATCGTATTTGGCTTGTTTACTGGATGAATCATATTCTAGTTCACTAAAGTCATTCATGTTTTCAGGTACTTGGAGAATTAGCTTGGTAGGATATTTATTCAAATTCAGTTTTTCGACAATACTTTTCGGTGAATTCATATATTTGCTCCTTCTATAAATACATTCAAGCTGAATCTTTCTAGTTAATTTTAGTTTAAAACCGTTGTGTTAATCAAGCCTTTAGGACGTTTTCCTGACAACGGCTGAAAGTAAGTGTTTAATTTCAAGCCCGGCCATTTTCAGTTGTGATTCTTAAGTGGATGATTTGTGGGGGTGCCACCCTCGCCAGTTATTACGACAATTTGTTGAATGGATCTAAGAAGGAGAATTTATGGAGAAAAGAGAAGATAGGTGGACTTATCATTTTTCTAGCAATTTGCTTTATTTTTGCTATCATCTATATAGCATGCATTCACTTCAAGCAAGCCATAGCTTTTAAATCGAATCATTCCAATTAATAGTCCGCTTCCATTCCAGTATATGTAAAATCCTGTATTAAGATTAAATTTACGCATTTTTATACATTTATAAATGTGGTTGAAAGTAAAAAAATTACAGCTGACGAAATGATTCAGCAACCCGAGTTGATGACTATGATTTTCCATCGGAACGCTTTCAAAGGAAAATTAGGAGCTTTTTTATTTGTTTAGGAGAGGAAAAACATTTCCATACAGACAAATAACGAAGGCAATTATTATGTGCAAATTGAATACGTGGCACTATAGTAACTCACCTATAATTTTGCTAAAATATTAAGAGGAATTAGTTTTTTAGGATAAATGTCATAATGTGAGCTAAAGTTAATTTTCTGAATAATGGAGTAATGTTGCGTTCAGTCTAGGAGGAATTGTCTATGTGGGATTTTGACATGAATATAGATCAAATTGCTAGAATTAAAGTAATTGGCGTTGGCGGCGGGGGGAACAATGCTGTTAACCGGATGATCGAGGATGGAATTCAAGGCGTTGAGTTTATTGCTGTAAATACAGATGCACAGGCTCTTAATCTATCAAAAGCGGAGATAAAGATGCAAATTGGTGCATCCTTGACAAGAGGATTAGGAGCAGGTGCTAATCCTGAAGTAGGGAGAAAGGCTGTTGAAGAGAGTAAAAAGCAGCTTCAAGAGGTTTTAAAAGACGCGGATATGGTGTTCGTAACTGCCGGAATGGGCGGAGGTACAGGAACAGGGGCTGCGCCGGCGATTGCGAAAATTTCTCGTGAGATTGGCGCACTTACGATTGGTGTGGTCACACGTCCTTTCGGATTTGAGGGAAAAAAGCGTGCAGGTAATGCAGCTAGTGGTATAGAGTTAATGAGGGAAGCCGTGGATACATTAATCATTGTTCCAAATGACCGCTTATTACAGATTGTTGATAAAAGAACACCGATGGTTGAAGCATTTCGCGAAGCGGATAATGTCCTCCGTCAGGGTGTTCAAGGGATTTCCGATTTAATTGCTGTCCCAGGTTTAATCAACCTTGATTTTGCTGATGTGAAAGCAATCATGTCCAATCAAGGAACAGCCCTAATGGGAATTGGGATTGCAAAAGGCCCAGACCGTGCTGTTGAGGCAGCAAAAAAAGCAATTTCTAGTCCTCTGCTTGAAACTTCCATCAATGGGGCTCAAGGTGTACTCATGAATATTACAGGAGGCACTAATTTAAGTCTGTATGAAGTACAAGAGGCAGCAGATATTGTTGCAACCGCAGCAGACAAGGAATTAAACATGATTTTTGGTTCTATCATTAACGAGAATTTAAAGGATGAAATAATGATTACTGTGATTGCGACCGGGTTTGTGGAGCAAGACAGGCCATCCGGAAACATGTCTTCTCATGAAGTAAAAACCCGTTCTAGACGTGAACAAATCACTAAGGAAGAATATGTTCAAGACTATGAAGCACAATGGCAGCAGCCTGAAAAACAGCAAATGGATCATCGTTTGCAATCAGAGCAGGAAGATGATTTGCAAAATATCCCGGCATTTTTACGTAACCGAAATAAAAGGTCTAGATAGGATTTTGTAAAAATGAAATAATAAAAACCCCAAATCACGATAGGATTTGGGGTTAGCTTTTGTCTTCTTGTTGCTCAAAGAACGACACAACCAGTTGATTTAGTTTTTGAAAATCCTTTTTTTCATAGATGTTTATGTTCTCTTTTATTGATGAAAGGGCACTTTCGACAATAAATTTTCGCGGCTTCTTGTTGTTTAATAATTCATCATGAATAAAGTCAAGTAACTCCATGTATTTGTTCTGTTCAGTGTTTTGGCTGATAGCCTTTTTTAACAAAAGTATTGTATGGTAAAGTTCCTGTTGAAAAAATTGGTTGCTATTTTGACAATGAGGCAGCCACTGCTCTAAAACCTCTGGGTGAACTAATTGTTCACCTGCTTCTGACACATCATCCACGATCTTCACTGTACGGTCCATACTATATCGAACTGTTTTTTCAAGACTTCTTGTAGTTGAATTATTTGTCATTCCCGAAAATTTAAGGTTGTGGTGTAATATTCCTAAAAATATGATGGCGCAATCTAGCAAATAGGGCTTTTTACTATCGCCGAAGATATCAAGGAATCGTTTGTATACCCATTGGATATTCCTTAATTGTCCTTCTCTAAAAAATTGTTTTAGCTCTTTATCATTTGAAACGAGTGCCTCTTCATAAAGAAATAATAATTTATTTGACTTATTATTTTTCAATTGCATTTCCACTTGTTTGATGAAGATATCAATGTTGGCAGGATCTTCCCCAATGAGTAATTCATTTCGTTCATAATCTAGTTCCTTATGGATCGTTTTAAATAGAGCGATTAATAATTCGTTTTTAGATGAAAAATAGTTATAAAATGTTCCTTTAGAGATTCCGCTGTAATTTAATATATCCTGTTTAGACGTGGCTTGAAATCCTTTGTCAATAAATAATTGACGGGCCACATCAATTACATGCTCTTTCCTGTCATTCATATGATCACCCTTAATCTATGGTTTAGACTGACTGTACAAAAATAATAGTACCTTATTTTTGTACAGGATACAAACCTATTAAATAACAGGATATTTTTTCGTTGCAAAATTTGAACCGATGGTATAAGATATAATTTATTCGAATTTAGAGGTTAAGTTTGGGCCATACGTTAAAGGGGGAATAATAATGGATCAAACCATAAAAAAGCACGATCGTCCGCCGTACGGGATTATTGCGGTATTGATGGTCGGAGCTTTTATTTCATTTTTAAATAATACGTTATTAAACATTGCGCTGCCTTCAATTATGAAGGACTTGAATGTTGAAGCATCCACCGTTCAGTGGTTGACCACAGGTTTTATGTTAGTAAATGGGGTTTTGATCCCTATAAGCGCGTTCTTAATTCAAAAATTTTCTGTTCGGCATATTTTCATAGCCGCTATGGTTTTATTTTCAGCAGGGACAATTCTAGCAGGATTTGCCCATGTCTTTCCTTTTCTATTAGCAGGGCGGATGCTGCAAGCTGCCGGCTCAGCAATTTTAATGCCGTTATTAATGAATGTCATGTTAGTTAGCTTTCCGATAGAAAAAAGAGGAACAGCAATGGGGGTTTTTGGCCTAATTTTAATGTTTGCTCCAGCAATTGGTCCAACATTATCCGGCTGGATTATTGAACATTATGACTGGAGAATGCTTTTCCACTTTATAACACCAATTGCCATTGTCGTCTTATTACTTGGTATTTTCTTATTAAAAGACAAAAAAGAAAAAGTTGATCTAAGCCTTGATTTCTTATCGCTTCTCTTATCAAGTATCGGTTTTGGCGGTATTTTATATGGTTTTAGTTCTGCAGGTAGTAAGGGTTGGGACAGCCCCCAAGTATACGGAACAATTATTGTTGGTGCTATTTCTTTAATAATGTTTATTTTGCGTCAGTTAAAGCTAGAAGAGCCGTTATTAAATTTCAGGATCTATAAATACCCAATGTTTGCCTTATCATCTGTCATCTCCATGGTTGTAAATATGGCATTGTTTAGTGGGATGCTCCTACTTCCCATTTATGTTCAAAACCTTCGCGGCATATCGCCAATGGACGCTGGGCTATTGCTGATGCCTGGGGCGATTTTAATGGCGTTAATGTCACCAATTACAGGGAGGTTATTTGATAAAATTGGCGGTCGGATTCTTGCTGTCATTGGTTTAGCTATTATCGTGGTGACGACATATGGCTTTAGTAAATTAACACTTCAAACTACGTATATGCAACTAATCATTTTATACTCAATCCGTTCATTGGGAATGTCAATGGTTATGATGCCCGTTTCAACAAATGGTCTAAATCAGTTGCCAAAACGATTCTACCCGCATGGTACGGCTATGAACAATACATTAAACCAGGTAGCCGGCGCTATTGGTACTGCATTAATGGTAACCATCATGTCAAATCGTGCAAAATCGCAGGCGATAGAGCTAGGTCAAGAAGCTATGAAACATTTGACAGGAAAGCCGACTCCAGCAGCACTTGCGGAAATGAAGCAGCATGCTATGATGCAAGCAACATTAAATGGAATTAATTACTCTTTCCTAATTGCTACCTTTATTGCGGCCGTAGCTTTAGTACTTGCGTTCTTTATCAAACGCGTTAAACAAGCTGGGGATGAACTAAAAGGAGGAAGTACTTCCAAAGCTGGCGATAAAAAAATCGCTAAAAAATTGGCTGAGAACTAAGGGTTATCTCATTAATGAGATTCATTTAGTACCACCTTTGTCCTTCCTCTGGTGCCTGACACCATTTCTAATATTTACATTATGCTAATGAGTCCATTCCTTTTTAAGGAAGTGGGCTCGTTTTTATTAAAATGAAAATAATATAGGAGTTGAAATTGACGGCTTAATTACCAACAAGAACAGTAATTTTTCTAGGGTGTCAGGCACTTTATTTCCGAAAATTCTCAAAATAAATATTATTGAAAGCGTATGCTATAATGGTTATAAAAACAACAGCAAGGAGTAAATCGCTTATGTTGAAGGATCTATTTATGGGCTTATCCCAAAACCAATTTCTTAATAGTACAGCTAAAAAATATGGTTTAAAAATGGGGGCGCAAAGCGTCGTTGCTGGGACCAATATTCCAGAAGTAATCAAAAGTATTAAAGAACTTAACGCCCACGGGATTTCTTGTACTGTCGATAACTTAGGTGAATTCGTTTTTAAAGAAGAAGAGGCAACTGCGGCGAAAGAACAGATTCTGCAGGTCATTGAGTCAATTCATGAAAATAAAGTGGATGCCCATATTTCATTAAAACCAACTCAAGTGGGATTGGATATTGATTATACTTTTTGTTTGAACAATGTACGAGAGATCGTTGATAAAGCAAGCCAATATGATATGTTTGTCAATATTGATATGGAAGACTTCAAGCATTTAGAGCTTACCTTTAATTTATTGGACGACCTATCGTTTGATTACGATAATGTCGGGACCGTTATTCAGGCATATTTCCATAAAGCACTAGAATATGTTGAAAAATATAAAAATTATCGGATCCGTTTAGTCAAAGGAGCATATAAAGAGTCAGAGAATATTGCTTATCAAGACAAGAAAGATATCGATGCTAATTTTATTACGCTGATTGAATGGCATCTGTTAAACGGAAAATTTACATCTATTGCAACACATGACCATAGAATTATTAATCATGTGAAGGATTTTGTTAAACGGAACAATATTTCTAAAGATAAATACGAATTCCAAATGCTTTATGGTTTTAGAAAAGAGCTGCAGCTAAAACTAGCAAGTGAAGGATATAACTTCTGTACGTATGTTCCTTTTGGAAATGACTGGTACGGATATTTCATGAGACGCTTGGCAGAAAGACCGCAAAATGTAAATCTTGTAGCCAAGCAAGTTTTTAACAAAAAAACCAACACTATCATTGGTGTAGCTGCAGGGGCATTTTTATTAGGAAGATTGACAACGTCTAAGGATAAAAAGAAAAAACGAAAATAATTTAAATGTTGTGCTGCTGTAAAAAGACTACCCGCAAATGGGTAGTTTTTTTTATAACCTAGGCAATGAGTTGGAGAATTTTTACTAAAAATTGTTCCTTATTCTTTATTTTCTGTATTTACAAATTGTTTATGTTTTAAAGAACATTTTTTAAACGTTTTCAAATCAAATAGACAATTGCTTTCATTAAGCAATACACTTGAATTATAGGTACATAACCATGTATTGAATTAAATGTTATTTTGTGAAATATTGAACAATATGATACGAAAATTAGGGTTAAAGGAGAAGGATAATATGGCACAGTATAATTGGTTAGAGGCAATTAACGTTACAGAAGAGATGTTAATAAAAACGGATAACCGACTTCCTGTCATTTGGATTAGTGCTTTAGATTGTACTGGTTGTAAGGAGGCTTTTATTCGGTCCTTTGAACCAAGTACATTGGACACGATCTTGAATTTCATTTCATTGGAATACAGTGAACTTCTTTCTGCAGCAAGTGGCGAACAAATAGAAGAACATAAAGAATCTATTTTTGAAAAAAATAAAGGTGAATATGTCCTTGCGGTTGAAGGCAGTATCCCCGGCAGTGATGAATTTCTTATGATAGCTGGAAAATCAGTAAGAGAAGAGATTATCCATGCAGCAAAACATGCAAAGGCAGTTATTGCTTTTGGAAGCTGCTCAGCATGGGGAGGAATTCCGGCTGCAGGTCTAAATCCAACGAATGCCGTTGATATCAGGGCAATCATTCCGGAGGATGTGCCAGTCGCACTTGTCCCCGGCTGCCCGCCAATTCCAGAGGTCATTATTGGAACACTGCTGCATGTGCATTTTCATGGGGAACTTCCAGACCTCGATAAAAAGCTCCGGCCAAAAGTTTTCTATCAGACAACCGTTCATATGACATGCCACCGTAAACCCTTTTTTGATCAAAAATTATTTGCCCAGTCTTATGATGATGAGGGAGCAAGAAAGGGGTATTGTTTATTTAAAATAGGCTGTAAGGGGCCAACGGCATTTAATGCTTGTGAATCGCTTGGTTACGACCGCTGCATTTCTGCAGGATTTTCTTGTATTGGCTGCTCTGAAAAGGGATTTTGGGACAAAGGCGGATTTTGTAGTAAAAGAAAAAAGTAAACTCACATAGAAGAACACAACTTTTAAGCTTATATCAGTGGTTGTTGTGCCAAACAAAAATAATAAAAGGGCGAATCCGTTTTGGCTTCGCCCAACTGCACCTTTCCTATTATCCTAAATATTTTAACTGTCGTAATAATAGAAAGGGTGTCAGGCACCATTAGTAACAGCGTTGTAGGAGAAATTGGTGTCATCCCATTGATATATGCCTTCTTGGAGTTTAATTATGGAATCAAAAGGGCGTTGGAGAGGGAATTCCTCTTCGAGTTTTAAAGCATTCATGTCATTTTTTTGCTGCTCGATCAATTGTTTTTTTAATTGAAGCATGTCTGCTTTAGAGGCTACGCGAATTATTTTATCTAGGGTGATCTTGTTTTCACTGATTCCATAACTCTTGCAAATGCTCGTTTGAAAACTCTTGTTAAACTGAATCATCATGTGTAAATCATGGATACATGCCACGCCAAAAACTTCTTTAATGACATCCTCATAGCGCAGCTGTGTGCCAGTTGCAAATTTAATGATCTTTTTCTCTGGATTCTCTAAGAAATAAACTGTTTCAATTGAATTTTCCATACATAACACCTTTTCTACAATTAATTTATCGCAAACCTAGTCTATGGACAGTTACATTGAATTGGTAATGAAAAAGAAATTGAACAATTTGTACTGATAATAATGATTTATATGATTTTTACTTTAATCAGTATAACACCTATATATTATAACATACTTTGTTACTGGAACCTTGGAAGTTTCTCTGGTTATGTAGATTTTTGTCGAAAATTCTTCGTGAAAACAGCCAAAAGGAGTTTTAACGGTAATTGTTACCATTCTATATAATCATGAAAAAGTTATAAAATGTTCACTTGAATGTGAGAGGAATTGTTATAAAATAGACTATGTTAAAAACTTCACAAACGTAAAAAGAGAAAAGTTTTGTAAAAAGGAGAACATCTTATGGGATTCAGTAAACCGGAAAAAATATTAGAAATTACAATAGAAAATGGAAAAAAGAAAACAAAATATTCTCCTGTCCAAACGATGATTTTAGGTTTTGAGGCAGGTGCATTTATTGCACTAGGATATTTGTTATTCATTCGTGTAACGGCAACGCTATCACCTAGTTTAGAGGGGTTAAGCAGTTTGATCGGCGCATCTGTTTTTCCAATCGGACTTATTCTTACCTTACTTGCGGGTGGCGAACTTTTAACAGGTAATATGATGGCTGTGCCGCTTGCAAGGATGGCGAAAAAGGTCAGCACCTATAGCGTACTGTATAATTGGTTTCTCGTTACGGTCAGTAACTTTGTCGGTGCAATTTTTGTTGCCTACTTTTTCGGTCATCTTGTTGGACTTACGGAAACGGGACCATACCTTGCAAAGACAATTAGTGTTGCAGAGCACAAACTTGATGCATCCTTTTTGCAAGCCTTTATTTCTGGGATTGGCTGTAATTGGCTGGTTGCTGCAGCCGTATGGCTTTCTTACGGTGCGAATGATATGGGCGGAAAAATTGCCGGTATTTGGTTTCCAACAATGACATTCGTTGCGATCGGATTTCAACACGTAGTCGCGAATATGTTTGTCATTCCGGCAGCAATCTTTGCAGGCCATTTTACTTGGATTGAATATTTGCATAATTTTATCCCGGTCTTTCTAGGAAATGCCGTTGGCGGAACCATATTTATTGCGATGGCTTATTGGTACGCGTATAGGAAAAATGAACCGACATATTCTGATTCAAAGGTTATCAAATCAATAGAAAAAGCGGGATAAAATTATTTTTAGTAATGAAATGTCAGCAGTAGTGGAACGTATGTTCCTCTGCTGCTTTTTTTTACTCTTAGCTCCGATACTTTTCATTAATTATGGTAATCGCTCGGTAATATTGACATGCTGAAAGGAATAAAATGGGTGAATGGGAATAATTCCACACAAGTAACCACGTTTTTTTCGTCTAACATCAAAGAAAAAAGGAAAGAGGAGAAGTTGAGGGAAATGGCTAATCGGACATTGGCAATTTCAATATTATTAGCAGGTAGTTTAATAGGACTGACGGGCTGTACAGAAAAACCGGCAAAGGAAACCTCTCAAGAAGGAAAGGTTTCCAGCCCACAAAAGAAGCCGAATCAAAAGCCGCGAGAAGAACCTCAAAAGGTAGAAGAACAAAAGCCAATTGTAGTAAATGTCATCGACCCAAATACGAAAACCATTTTAAAAACCTTTTTACCGTTAGATTTGGGATTTAAGACTGATCCAGAAGCATATAAAAAGGAAATGGAAAAGTGGGCGAAGGATTTAGCAAGAGGAACAGAAACTCTGATCGGATATGATCAACGAATGGTTCTTGATAAGATTGATGCAAATGGTCAAATCATTAAAGGAAAGCCGCAGATTATTTTAGATGAAAAAGAATTAGTGGAAAGAGTTATGATGGCCTCCATCAAAGGCGGTGATGTAGAGCTCCCGCTATCTATGACTGAAAGCGGCTATAAGCCTGAAGATGTTGCCTATTTAAATGAAGTAGTCCTTGCTTCCTTTTCGACTTACTTTAATAGCAGCGTGGCGGGTCGGGCGAAAAATATTGAGCTATCGGCACTAGCCATTGATAATATCATAGTTGGAACTGAGGATATTTTTTCTTTTAATACGACTGTTGGCCCGCTGAACATGGGTATCAGCCAGCAAAGGAGATCGTAAATAAGCAATTGGTCGATGGAATAGGCGGTGGTATATGTCAGACATCTTCCACGTTGTTTAATGCGGTTGATCAAGTAGGTGTAAGTTATGTCGAAAAGCATCACCATTCCTTGTCTGTCGGATATGTTCCGGTAGGGCGGGATGCGACCGTTTCATTCGGTGGTCCTGACTTTCGCTTTCAAAATACTACCGGTGTACCGTTTATCATTAAAACGATATACGGCAAAGGAAAATTAACAGTTGAAGTGAGAACATCTGCAGCATATCAAAGCCTGATCGCAAAAGGGAATTAGGAAATCAACCTTGCTAATATTTTTAAGATGCCTACCAGAAGTATTCAACAAACCAGTTGAATCTTCAGGTGGGTTCTTGCTGTTTTGAAAAATATGTATATTCCTTTTAAATGGCAAAAATAAATAGCTTGGGATCTTTTTTGAAAATACGAAAAAGGATGAACTGAAAC
>NZ_JBALPG010000074.1:0-8816 GCF_036965245.1 Neobacillus drentensis | reverse complement strand
GTTTCAGTTCATCCTTTTTTATTCGTTATATAAAGGTTAGTTCCTTTTTATAGTCCTTCGATTTCAATTGTTTTCGCAGGGAGGAATTCTTCTCCTGTTTCTAGGTAGCGAACCGTTACTTTATCTCCTTCTTTTAAATAGATTGCTAACGGGGCTTTTTCAGATGAAATAAGGTAATTTTTTTGGTTGTCTAATAGGAATGAAACAACTGTGAAATCTCCGGATTTTTCTTTATAGACTCTTAGGACTGTTCCGGATATTTGCTTGTCTTCAGCTTTCGAACTGCCGTCGACTGTACCTTTTCCTCTTTGTAAGGCTGTCTTATATTGTTTTAACGCTTCATTTGGAGTGACACCATAAACGGAAATTTCCGGATTTGCTGCAGAGACGATAAAGTAATTTTGCAGAAAACCATTGGAATCCAATACAGGCGTTAACCAGCTTGCTTCTCCATAGAAATTATAGAGAATTGGCATTTGTCCATGCCATTTCTTTTCAATAAATTTCTTCTCGATGATCTGCAAAGCTCCTTGCGAATCCATGTAGGATTGGTCAGGATTCCCGGTATAATAGGTCGCTTTACCCGTTCTTGCGTTGGTCAATGAGTAGCCGAGCATCGAGTCAACGCCTTCTTTTGGACTTGTGAAATCGGTGAAATAATACATCACCCCGTCTTCACCAAAAATTGGACTAACATTTGCCTCCGTACCTTCATCCGACGGAAGCTTTACATCGGATTTGCCAAATTTGCTATTCCAAAATCCATGGACAAAGTTCCCAAAGTAGCTGTTTTGCAGACTAACTGTCTCAGGTGATACGGCGCCATCAATAAAATCCGGGACCGATGCTAAAGGATATTCCTTCGTTTCTCCGGTCTTCGAATCGACTACAACGATACCTTCAACATCGAATCCATTACGTGCCGAAATAAATTTACCGTAGGAACGGATATAAAACGGTTTTCCCTCTTCATCAATTTCTAATTGTACGTCTCCATAGAAAATTTTCTTCGGATATTTCATGCGCATATGCCGCTCGATATTTTTATTAAAGAAAGAAGAAGGAGTGAAAACCATTTCTGACTTGACGAATTTAGGATTTGCAGAAGAATCGGTAGCACTTAAGGAAAAATAACCTGGTGTCTGATCCCCTTTCCACCATTTAAAAAAGCCTGAGAATTCAACCGGAGAAATATACACATATTCTCCGTTCACTTTTTGAATTTGCAAATTTCCAAGCTCGTAGTAGCTAGTATTCGGGACTTGACCGAAAGCTTTTTTCATTTTGTTTCTTGCAAACTGCGGCGGAACGCTTGCAGGTGTTTCTGTTTCATCAAAGGTCTTGATTTCCACTTTTTGATCCATTTTGGCAATTTCATATTTTTCGTCAGCATTAAAAATAAAGGCGGATAGGAAATAGCCTCCCGCGATAAGGCTAACTACGAATAAAAAGCCTTTTATCTTTCTTTCCATTCCTTTCGATAGGACGGCTCCTCCTGCGGTAAGAAGGATCGCTAACGGCCATAAAGAGGAGAGGTTTCTATCAAAATTACTAAAATAATAGAAGGCAAAAACAGCAGGTATTAATATAACTACCACCGCTATGATTATTCCTGACTTTATATGTTTACTTTCTTTCTTACTTAGCTGGTCATTTTTATAAAACGGTATAAGAATGAGGGCAGAAGCAATCCCAATGATCAGCGTAAATAAAACTATGTTTCCCATAAAAATCTCCTTTTCAACTTTGTACTTTAATACATTCTGATAAATATACGGATTACCAACAGAAAAAGTTTCACTAAAAATTGGTTTCTATTCTTCAAAAAGCCTAATATGTAAATTTAAGATAATTTTTATAATACAGGAATAAAAAATGTGGAGGAGGTCTCAAACGGTTAAACACAAGAGACCTCCTCCTATTTTATTCATTAATTATTCATAAGAACGTTCTAACTCATCAATAAGGGAAGCGACATAGGAGACTGCCTTTCTAATCGGGTCTGGTTTCGACATATCCACTCCAGCATGTTTTAAAAGCTCAAGAGGCTTCATTGTTCCACCGGCACGAAGGACCTCAAGCCATCGGTCCACGGCTGGCTGGCCTTCCTCCTGAATCATTTGGGCAACTGCAGTCGATGCAGTTAAGCCGGCAGAGTAAGTGTATGGATATAATCCCATGTAATAGTGGGGCTGACGCATCCAGGTTAGGCTTGCACCTTCATCGATTTCAACGGTGTCTCCCCAGAATTCAGAAAGAACAGCACCCGTTATTTCACTAAAAACTTTAGCAGTTAGCGGTTTGCCCTCCTCAGCAAAGGCATAGACTCTTCGTTGATATTCCGCTTCGAGCAGGTGTGTGACAAAGTTATGATAGTACGTACCCAACAGCTGTAGAACAACCCAACGGCGCATTTGCGTATTTTCATTATTAGCCAGCAAATACTGCCCTAAAAGCATTTCATTCATCGTCGATGGTGCTTCGATAAAATACAATGATGGACGGACATTCATGATCCGCTGATTTTTATTCGCTAGGTAGAAATGACCGGCATGACCAAATTCATGAGCCAGTGTGAAACATCCGCGCATATGATCCTGCCAGGTGATAAGGATGTAAGGATGGGCACCATATGGACTCGAACAGAATGCGCCCGTTGATTTCCCGACGTTATCTGCTAGATCCACCCAACTTTCATTAAAGCCTCTTTCAATAATATTGCAATACTCTGGCCCCATTACTTTTAAAGATTCTAAGATTACAAATCTCGCATCCTCATAAGTTGTTTTTGGATTAAAATCCGGATCCAATGGTGCTTTCAAATCACAGAAAAGTATTTGATCAAGCCTTAAAATCTTTTTCTTTAATTGCGCAAAGCGGCACATGTGCGGCGCCAATTCTGTAAAAATAGTATCGATCTGATTGTTGTACATTTCTAGCGTAACCTGCTGTGGTTTGAGCAGCATGTGGGTGACAGACTCATACTTACGTAAGCGTGCAAGGGTTACCTGTTTATTTACCTCAGCAGCATACGTTGCGGCCATTGTATTTTTGTACTGCTTTAGAGTTGAAACGAAAGAGTTATATGCCTTTCTGCGGACATCCGTATCCGCTGAAAACTCGTAACGGTTCTCAAACAAGGCAAACGATACAGGAAGCTCTTTTCCATCGGCATCCTGAATGGGTGAGAACTCCATATCGGCCAACTTAGACATTTGATAGATTTGATAGGGTGCACCTTGCAAATCACCAAGTGCAGCCAGTGCTTCTTCTGTTTCTGGTGATAATTTATGTTTTTTCATTTCAAGAAGCTCTAGTAGATATTTCTGGAATTCCTTAAGCTCAGGTTCTTCTTCGAGGTATTTTTCAATAATTCCATCTTCAAGAGCAAGAATCTCGGAATCAATAAACGATAATGCAGCTATACTTTTTGTGCGTAAGGCAGAAAATTTTGCTGCATTCGCCTGATTTACTGGATCTGTCCCGTCTGCGGATTGTTTCAGGTTTGCAAATGTCCATGCTTTAATGATTCTCATTGTAAGCTGTTCTTGTGCACATAAGCATTCTAATAATGCTTTTGAACCAATATGTAATGTCCCTTTAAATCTGGTAAACTGCGCAATTTCTTTGTTTATCAATTCTAGTTCAGCTTCCCAAGCTTCTTCAGACGGGAAAAGATCATCCAGTTTCCATTTAAGATCTTCGGGAACCTCTGAGCGAGTGAGGCGTTTTTCAACCATTTTTACCATCGGATCTCCTCCTATATTTTCGTACTACTAAATATTATCTCATATGAACTTAAATATGTTATACTTTTCTGAAAAAGGGGGAGTTACTGTGGAAGAAAAGGTAGTAAAGGCCATTCAAGATGAGTATCCTGAGGATTTTGCCTGGTGTTATGGCTGCGGGCGGTTAAATGACATGGGTCATCATTTTCGAACGGGGTGGCAAGGGGAGCATACAGTGACGATTTATTTACCTGAACCAGAGCACTTAGCATTGCCGGGTTTTGTCTATGGCGGGTTAATTGCCTCGTTAATTGATTGCCATGGAACAGGTTCTGCAGCATTGGCACTGCATCGAAAGAATGGTCATGAACCAGGTGAAGGGGCAGAGCCCCCACGCTTTGTGACTGCATCATTAAATGTCAACTTTTTAAAGCCTACTCCACACGGTGTGCCATTAAAAGCAATAGGAACTGTCCATGAAATTCATCCGAAAAAGTTTAAAGTGGAGACAGAAGTTTTTGCAAATGATAGCCTTTGTGCACGTGGAGAAGTTATTGCTGTTGTCATGCCGAATACTTTTTTGAAAAAAGAATAATAAAAGGCGGTGTGAGCATAGCTAGAATCCATAAATTCAAAGTAATGAAAAATATATTATCACTTGACTTAATTAACTGATTCGTTTTGCTTCGCTGCGCGCCTTTTCCAAACCAAAACCCCTAATCTGTTATTGATTAGGGGTTTTTTCTATTTCAACTTGCATAAAATAATCATCCGCCAGCTGTTCTAACTGTTGGAGTTCTTTCTTCCAAAAAGAACAACCATGCATTTTTGAAAGAGCACTTTCAATTAAAAATTTACGCGGTTTAGTTGAATGCAGTAATTCATCTTGGATAAATTCTAATAGTTCAATATATTTCTCTTTTTCACCTTCAATAGGTAAATTTTTTGAAATCGCTTTCCGTAATGATCCAGATACCTGGAGAAGTTGATTTTTAAATCCGTGATTATTTTTCGAACAGTTTGGAAGCCATTTTTCCAAAAGCTCCGGTTCGAGCAATTGATCACCGGATTCTGATACCTCTTCAACCATTTTCATCAAACGCATAACGCTATAACGAACCACAGAACTGATTTTTTCACCCGATTTATGAGCCCTTCGATTATATTGTACATTTTGCTGCAATATGCCCTGAAACATGATTGCACAATCTAACAAGTATGGTTTCTTATCTTCACCGAAAATATCATTGAACCTGCGGTATAGCCAACGAAGCGAATTTAACCGGTTTTGTTGGATAAATTGCTTTAAGTCAGCATCATTCGAAGCCATTACCTCTTCATAAATGGCAATCAGCTTGTTTTTTCTATTCGTAATCATCTGCATTTCAAGTTGTTTAATGAAAATCTCAATATTTGCAGGGTTTTGGCCAACAAGTAATTCGTTTCGATCCATTTCCAGTTTCTTGTAAATAGTTTGATAGATGCCAATTAATAATTCATTTTTTGATGAAAAATAATTATAAAATGTCCCTTTAGAAATCCCGCTATAATCTAGAATGTCTTGAATAGACGTTGCCTGGAAACCTTTTTCGATAAATAGTTGATGTGCCATTTTGATGACATGCTGTTTCCGATTGTACATTTAATCACCTTTAGTTTGTTTTGTACCCCTTGTATAAATTTATACTACCTTAATTTAGAAACCTTGACAAATCCATAAATATTCAGATTTTTGGATTGAAATAATAAAATTGACAGTATATTTTAAGGGAATTTAATTTCCAAAAGGGAGGTGACTATTATCGTCATTTCTCCTTTTTTAATGATACGATTAGTGAATTTTTCAAGGAATAATTTGCATTTTTATTAAAAAAAACTCAATATTAATGGATGAAGTTATATTAGGAGGATTTTCACATGTTAAAAGATAAAATTATACAATACATACGAGTAAATCAAAAAGATGACTCAATCATATTATTCGAAGAAGAGATAGACTATCTCAAAAATTATAATTTGGTTGAAGAGGTTCAATTTGTGAAGAAAGATGCCAGCACACGATTTGAAGATGCATATATTGAACGTTGTGATAAAGAAACAGAAAGTATGATCAGGAATGAATCATCCGCGTTTTTATCTGAACCGGTTGGATACCTGAAAAAGCATAAAAATGAGTTTATTTATTTAGAATCGAAATGGTTTGATTTAGTAAATGTAGATGCCATTTCATTAGAAGCAGATGATGTATTTGGCACATATGATGTTATGTTAGGTTTAAAGCTTCAGAAGAAATTTGAAAAAGTATTAAAAGAACTGCTGGATGTAAATTTACATGGTGATGAAGCAAAATTCGATTTAATCTTTAGTCATGAGGATGGTTTATGGAATTTGAATTTTGCTTTAAATTTTGTTGAGGGTTTTACTGAAGAAATAACAATTGATGAAGCATTCCAATTAATTTATCGTTTCCTGTTTAAACTGAATGAAGCAGTTGAAGGGAAATAATAATGATCTGGGATCTTTATCTTTTCAACAACTATAAAGATTTGAATTGATGTCTATTAAATTAAAATTAATTTGTGCAGTTCAAGGGGAGGCTAAAGAGGCCTCCCGTTTTCATCTTTATAAATCAACTTAAATCCTGCTCTTTAACCGAAATAGCTGAACCAGTTGAAGTGTGTTGGTTTATCCATCCAAGAGATACTTCAGAAACATCTTTCCAATTGGGTATTTGATCCATATGCTGTTCGACCCAGCTCATGCAGTACTGCGGGTCGATATTATTATCGAGGCATTGATTAAGAAAGGATTGAATGGTTTCTTGGTTGCAATTTTCCCACGCACCACATGTATTAACCCACGCATTTTCCATTTTTGTTTGTATAGCTGCCTCATTGCTAAAACCACTAAATTTATTAGGCAAATGAATTCCTCCCTGGCATTATTCACTTAATTAGTATGTCCATGCAAAATTATCATAAGCCTGTTTAACAGTAATTATTGATAAAGAATATTATTTTTAATCAATGGGATATTAAATGTGTGTTTTCTGTGTTGTTTTTCTACAAAGGAGGCTAATGAATGAAGATTAAAAAATGGCTGGTGGTACTGGGTGTTACTTTTTCTTTATCAGGAGCTTCTCTACATTATTATTTAAAGCCGGGATACGCTTTTATTCCCACTGATGATCAAATATTAAAACCTGAAACAGAAACTTCGGAAAAAGATGAGAATAAACCAGCATATGATCTTTGGGGGAGAACCTTTTCACAAAAAGAGGCCAATGAATTATTACCAACAGAAGAAGGACGGAGGTTGTTATCTCCCAAAAATGGAGCGGTTAAAATTGATGAGAACCTATTAAAATTAGGAAGAAAAGCTTTTTATGAAGAGACATTTGGAAATGAAGTCTTTCTAAGTGATATTCTTGGCGCTTTTAACGGACCTCTTAAAATTAAAAATTTTCAAAAGGCGATTAAGGAATTAAACGGTAAGGGCACGACGAATTTGCGGGTCGAATTAGATGAAACTGTAACGATAGGAGGGAAAACATTTAATAGAGGAACAAAAGTTGATACAGGATTTGATGTTGCAAAAGGTTCTAACGAAGTTCTTGGTTTACCCATTGTAAGCTCAGAAGGAAGGTTAAAAGTTGGCCTAAGCTGTGCAGCTTGCCATGCTACGGTTGACGCGGTTAACAAGATGGTTATCGAAGGAGCTGTGAATACCGATGCAAACTTTGGACTTCTCCTAGCATTAGGAACGAATACATCGGCATATTTTGCACGAACTGAAATTGCGTCCTTAAAGGAATATATAAAGAACCTTGACAAAACTGTTTTGACGAGTGAAGGAAAAGAAGAACCGTTACCGGACCCAAAGGCTTTTGAAGCAGCTGTAGATGAAAGTTTGCTCAAATGGCCGAAGGGAAACTTTGATATTACTAGTGACTTTATTAGCAATCCGACGCAAATCCCTGATTCTTTCACATTAGGAGATCATTCGTATAGCTGGAGTGGATTTGCAACGGCTGGACCGTTTAAAGGGTTAAGTGCTTTAAATAATGCTGTTCATGCCCAAGGTTCTGATTTGACGACTATTACTGAAGCAAGTCGAGCTCTCCTTGGAATCGACAAAGAAGTATACCTAGGAACTATTTTGCAGAATGCTGCAAGTCCTAAATATCGATATGAACCTAATAAAGGAATGAAGCCTTCAGTATTTTTCGCTAAAGTAGATCCAACTCCTGATGTTCCTGGTGTAAATAAAGCGATTAAATTACCAACCTATCCGAGGTCTTCTCTTATTTCACCAAATGGGCTTATTGTTAGCTCGCCAAGAACAAAAGTAGGGGAACAAAATAATGCAATGTCAGCCTTTCAAAATACGCTTGTTCCCCCGAAGGCACCAATCAAGGTGTCAGATGAGGAAAAGAATTTAGGTAAAAGAGTATTTAAACAAGCGTCCTGTATTTCCTGTCATGCAGGAAGTTATTATACAAATAACCAGATTATTCCTGTTGAAGAAATTGGTACAGAGCCTACGCGTGCGAGAGGATTAAGGAAAGTTGGGGAGTTTTTAACAGATCCTGTCATTTATTCACCTGATACACCTGTTCCTGTTCCAAAAAATGCGCAAGTGATTAAGGTCCCGACTAAAGGATTAGATCCTAAGCAAATTAATCTTGCATTTGGAATTGGAAATACTCAAGGAGGATATAAAGTTCCTAGTCTTCTTGGCCTTTATTGGTCTGCCCCATATTTGCATGATGGAGGTGTCGCAGTTGGAGCAAACACTAAAACTCAATTAGGAATGGCGGGAACATTAAATAAAGGCAGTTTCCCTGATCCGTTTAACAGTTTACGGGCATTAGTGGATAAAAATTTGAGGAATCAAATAATAAAAGCAAACAAATCCTCGGAAGATTTAATGAAGGCAAATGTAACAGGGGAAGGTCATAACTATTGGGTAGATGCTTCAACAGGTTTTTCTGCAAAAGAACAAGATGCTTTAATTAAATATTTATTAACATTGGAATAAATTAAGTTAAAGTCAGACAGTCCTTATGGCCGTTTGACTTTTTTATTT
>NZ_JBALPG010000073.1:0-8424 GCF_036965245.1 Neobacillus drentensis | reverse complement strand
GTTCTAATGTTGGAAAATGTCAGAAATTAAATTAAATTTGACCTCTGTCACAATTTGGTCAAAAATTATTCAAAAAAAATTCACAAAAATATCAAAAAGTGTGATTTAATATACAGAGAAAGTTTTTTAAAAAATTACTTCTTTAAAAAGTGATTCCTACTCATCGTTTTTGAACTAATAAAAAGTTTTTACTTTTTTCTTATTATCGTTTCTTAAATAATATAGAACTTTAAATAAAATTGTATTGATACCCCTCGATTGGTGAATATTTGTAAGGATTAGGAGGAAAAGTTTATGTCCAACTCAAAGGCTTATGGAGAAGCGACCATAGAGAATAGTGCTGCAAGCCTGCATTCAACAATTGAAAAAACCTCTGTATGGAAAGACTTCACGGCCCTTATCAAAATTGGAATTGTTAATTCTAATTTAATTACCACATTTACAGGATTATGGCTTGCACTTCATTTTTCAGGGCTAAGCTTTCTAGATAATTTAGATGTTGTATTTTTTACAGTTGCAGGATCTTCCTTAATTATTGCCGGATCATGTGCAATCAATAATTATGTTGATCGTGATATCGATCATTTAATGGAAAGAACGAAATCAAGGCCTACTGTTACAGGAAAAATTTTACCCGTAAAAGTTCTCTCATTAGGTATTTTACTAATTGGACTGGGAACACTGTGTTTATTATTTACAACCATGACTGCAACAGTAATTGGACTGCTTGGAGTTTTTAGTTATGTTTTCCTTTATACTCTGTGGTCCAAGCGGCAACTGGTTTCCAATACAATTATTGGAAGTTTCTCAGGCGCTGTTCCACCGTTAATCGGCTGGGCAGCAGTTGATGCGAACCTTGATATAATGGCGTGGGCGTTATTTGTCCTTATGTTTGTTTGGCAGCCACCACATTTTTATGCTCTAGCAATGAGAAGAGTGAAAGAATACAAGGCTGCTGGAGTACCGATGCTACCTGTTGTGAAGGGCTTCAAAACAACGAAAATTCATATTTTGGTATGGGTAGCACTACTCTTGCCAATCCCATTTTTTCTTACCAAATTAGGAATCCCATTTCTAATTCTAGCGACTTTTTTAAATATCGGTTGGCTGGCATTAGGGATTTATGGATATAGGATCAAAGATGACATAAAGTGGGCAAAGCTAATGTTTGTTTATTCTTTGCAATATTTAACTATTATTTTTGTAGCAATGGTTATAGTTACATTAATTTAGTTTTGTCTGCGATTCTTTCCAGGGTAAAGGGAGAGGGTTTTATACTCCTATTCGATGAATTTGGCGGCGTTACCATGTCAGAATTGGTGCTGCTGCCTTCGGTTTGTTGATGAGGGAAGAATCATCCTACATACTTCTTTGACCAAACATTATTTTTAGAATTTATTTGTGAAAGAGGGGTTTGATTAAGCTATGAAAAGGCTTGCAAAGTGGCGCCTATTTTCGTTATTTGCGATCTTAGCGCTTATTCTCTCCGGGTGTGGTAAACCATTCGTTTCAGCGTTACAGCCAGCCGGTGAAGTTGCAGACATGCAATATGATTTAATGAAGTTAAGCACCATTATTATGGTGGGAGTAATCGTTGTAGTATTGCTCATTTTTACTATTATATTTGTCCGTTTCAGAAGAAAAGACGACAAAATTCCAAAGCAAGTAGAAGGAAGCCATAAGTTAGAAATTATATGGACTACTATTCCTATTTTGTTACTTCTAATTTTGGCTGTACCAACTGTTGCTACAACATTTAATCTTGCTGATGTGAAAGAAATGGATAAGAAAGACTCAAAAGCGTTAGTTATTAATGTAAGGTCACACTTATATTGGTGGGATTTTGAATATCCTGGTCAGAAGATTGTGACGAGTCAGGAATTAGTCGTTCCTACGGATGAAAAGGTTTATTTTAACCTGAAATCTATGGATGTAAAACATTCATTCTGGATTCCGGCTGTCGGCGGAAAACTAGATACCAATACTGATAACATCAACAAATTCTGGCTGGAATTTGATGACAAACGTTCGAATGAAGCAGGAAATCTTTTTTACGGAAAATGTGCTGAGCTTTGTGGACCATCACATGCTTTAATGGACTTTAAAGTAAAAGCAATGAGTCGTGATAAATTTGATGCTTGGGTATCATCGATGCAGGATGTAAAAGAGCCGCAAAAAGCACAAACAGATTTAGCTGCACAAGGACAGGATATCTTTAATAAAAGCTGTATCGGCTGTCATGCAGTTACACCTGCTAATAAAATGCCAGAAACAGCACGTCTTGCACCTAACTTAACAAACTTTGGTGATAGGTCTCGTGTTGCAGGTATTTTAGATCACAATAAAGAAGAATTAAAAAATTGGATCAAAAATCCTGAAACATACAAACCAGGCAATCAGATGACGGGTAAATATCAAGATTTGTCTGATGCACAGCTTGATGCGTTAGCTGAGTATCTAATGGGCTTAAAGGTTCAGGAATAAGGGGAATTGGTTGAAAGGGAGGTAAAATTGTGAGTACCATTGCTCAAAAAAAGGGATTTGGCGCAACATTATGGGACTTTTTAACAACAGTAGACCATAAAAAAATCGCCATCCTATATCTGATTGCAGGTGGAATTTTCTTCTTAATGGGCGGACTTGAGGCAGTTTTTATCCGCATCCAGCTTGCAGTACCAAATAATGATTTTGTCAGTGCAGGCGCGTTTAATGAAATTATTACCATGCACGGAACGACCATGATTTTCTTAGCTGCCATGCCGCTGCTTTTTGCATTTATGAATGCGGTTATGCCATTACAAATTGGTGCACGTGACGTTGCATTTCCATTTGTTAATGCTCTAGGCTTTTGGTTATTCTTTTTCGGAGGAGTGTTCCTAAACCTTTCATGGTTTACCGGTGCTCCTGATGCAGGGTGGACTTCTTATGCTTCGCTTTCACTTCACTCAAAAGGTCACGGAATTGATTTTTATGTATTAGGATTACAGATTTCCGGTCTAGGTACATTAATCGGCGGGATCAACTTCCTAGTTACAATTATTAATATGCGTGCTCCTGGAATGACATATATGAGGATGCCTCTGTTTACATGGTCAACATTTGTGGCATCCGCTATGATTTTATTCGCTTTCCCTCCACTTACAGTTGGTCTTACGCTAATGATGTTTGACCGTTTGTTTGGAGCTAATTTCTTTGATGTTACAATGGGTGGTAATACGGTTATTTGGGAACATCTTTTCTGGATTTTCGGTCACCCTGAAGTTTATATCTTGATCCTTCCGGCATTTGGTATTTTTTCTGAAATCTTTTCACTTTTCTCAAGAAAACGTCTATTCGGTTATTCATCAATGGTTTTCGCGACAGTATTGATCGGTTTCTTAGGCTTCATGGTCTGGGCACACCATATGTTCACAACTGGTTTAGGACCTGTTGCAAATGCGATTTTCGCTGTCGCAACAATGGCAATTGGGGTTCCAACCGGAATTAAGATTTTTAACTGGCTGTTTACCATGTGGGGAGGCAGTGTTAAATTCACCACTCCAATGTATTATGCGTTCGGATTTATTCCGTCTTTCGTAATGGGTGGTGTTACCGGTGTAATGGTTGCTACAGCTGCAGCGGACTATCAGTATCATGATACTTATTTTGTCGTTGCTCACTTCCACTATGTAATTGTCGGTGGGGTTGTATTGGCCATACTTGCTGCAACGCATCTATGGTGGCCAAAAATGTTTGGAACAATGTTAAATGAAACATTAGGTAAAATTACCTTTTGGTTTTTCTTTATAGGTTTCCATTTAACATTCTTTATTCAGCATTTCTTAGGTCTTTGGGGAATGCCGCGCCGCGTCTTCACTTTCCTTCCAGGTCAAGGGTATGACGCTGCGAATATGATCAGTTCAGTTGGTGCTGCATTTATGTCCATTGGTGTCCTTGTTTTACTTTATAACATTATTATGACATCTGTAAAAAATGTTAAAGTGGGTAATGACCCATGGGGAGACGGTAGAACTCTTGAATGGTCGATTCCATCACCGCCGCCATTCTATAACTTTAAACAACTTCCACTTGTTCGCGGCTTAGATGCTTATTGGTTAGAAAAAATGGAAGGTAAAAAAGGCATGACACCTGCTGAACCACTTGGTGACATCCATATGCCGAATTCATCCTTCATTCCATTCATGATTTCACTTGGCTTGTTCATTGCTGCTTTTGGTGCAATGTATCAAGTTGACAAGGTAGCATGGGCACTTCCAGTCATGATTTTTGGATTGCTTGTAACATTTGGTTCCATGTTCGTAAGATCGATAAAAGACGATCACGGTTTCCATATTCATAAAGAAGAATTACAAGAAGAAAAGGGGGCTGAGGCATAATGCACGTTGAAGAGAAAATGACGTACGAAACATGGCCTGCGGCACCGGAGAAATCCACCCTTGAATCAAAAAATAAATTTTTAGGTTTTTGGTTATTCTTAGGGGGAGAGACAGTTCTTTTTGCTACTCTCTTTGCTACCTATCTTGCCTTAAAAGACAAGGTGCCAAATACAAGTCAGCATTTGGCAAAAGATTTATTTGAATTGCCGCTTACATTTGTGGCAACGATGCTGTTATTAACAAGTTCGTTGACAAGTGTTTATGCTATGTATCATATGAAAAACTTTGCCTTTAAGAAAATGATGTTATGGCTTGGACTTACAGTATTATTAGGTGCTGGATTCTTAGGGCTAGAGGTTTATGAATTCAACCATTATGTTCACAAATTTCATCATACCTTTACCAGTAGTGCGTTTGGTTCTGCCTTCTATACACTAGTGGGTTTCCACGGTGCGCACGTTGCGTTTGGGTTATGTTGGATTTTAACATTAATGATTCGTAACTCTAAAAGGGGTCTAAACCTTTATAATGCACCAAAGTTTTATGTTGCCAGCCTTTATTGGCACTTCATTGATGTTGTATGGGTATTCATCTTTACTGTAGTATATTTAATGGGGATGGTGGGATAAAATGACAAATCAGCCATTAAGCTCAGGCAACCCAAGAGTCGATATTGAATATCGCCGCAGAAAGAGCGCTGAGGAAATGCGCTATCAAGTTATTTCCTTTACGTTGATGATTTTTTTAACATTAGTGGCATTTGCAGCAGTAGCAATGAAAGGATTTACTGAATGGTTTATAGTACCATTTATTCTTCTATTGGCTGCAATTCAAGTAGTATTTCAATTATTTTACTTCATGCATATGAGTCATAAAGGCCATGAAGCTCCAACAATGTTTTTGTTTTCCGGATTGTTTGTTGGATTAACTGGAATATTAGCATTTCTTACCATTGTCTGGTGGTAATGATCAAGAAAGAAAATCGGCTTAAAGCCGATTTTCTTTTTAAGTATTGAAAACCCTAGTCAATTTGTAATTCGATTTTTTGCATTCGAACTTTTCTATGACTATAATAAAGATAAGATTTCTTTTACTATATATTGAGGTGATATCAAGGTGCTTACATTAGATATATTTGGATTTAAAGCCCTTTGGAGCCCGTACTTTTTGCTAATCTTACTTGCACTGACTGCTGCCTATTTTCTAATTACCATTACATTTAGATCAAAGTTTCAGGATAGTGAACCACTAACAGGAAAACAAGCTGCGTTATTTTTGACAGCAATGATATTATTGTATGCGATTAAAGGTTCACCACTTGATTTAATGGGACATCTAATGTTTTATATCCATGGGATTACGATGGTTATTTTAGTATTACTGATTCCTCCACTGTTTATTTTGTCGATCCCACAGTGGTTGTGGAGAAGCATACTTCAAATAAAGATGATCAAACCTATATTTAAGCTTTTTACAAAACCTGTTATTGCATTGCTTTTATTTAACGGTTTCTTTTCCTTTTACCATATCCCAATCATTTTTGATCAAGTCATGCAAAATCGGTTTTACCATGGCGGATACTCGATTCTGTTATTCCTTTTATCCGTATTTATGTGGTGGTCGTTAATCAGTCCGCTTTCGGAGTATCAACCATTAAGTGGGATTAAAAAAGTAGCCTATTTATTTGCAAATAGTATGTTAATCACACCTGCTTGTGCTCTGATTATTTTTTCAGATTCTTCATTATATGCAACGTACCATGACCCGGAAATTTGGGGAAAAGTAATGAGTCTATGTGTAGGCCCCTCCATATTTTCAAATTTGAACTTAAGTGGACCGGAGTTATTTAGTTCGATGTCATTGGTTGATGACCAACGCCTGGGCGGTGTAGTGATGAAGATTATTCAGGAAATCATTTATGCTGTTATTTTATCTCAAGTATTTTTTGAATGGTATCGTAAAGATCAAGAAGAATCTGAACGTGAAATGAAGAAGCAAATCTTAAATCCTAATCTTGTTGAATAAACTCCCATTCAATTGGGAGATTTTTTTTGCTAAGATTAGGTTGTAAGTTGAAACACAAGATGTTTTTATAAAATTCCTAGTATTATTTGAAATGGATATGGAACTACACTAAAATGAGGATAGAATACTTGAAAAGAGAGGACCTATGAATGAATTCATTACCGATTTTACCTACAATCAGTACTTCTTTTATTGTTTTAAGCGCTATTACAGTTGCGATTGGCTGGTGGCAAATAAAACAAAGAAAAATTGAAGCCCACAAAAAGACGATGTTTGTTGCCGGGGTTTTTGCACTTATCTTTTTTATTATTTATGCTTCACGGACAATTTTTATTGGGAATACTTCTTTTGGCGGACCAGAAGAGATAAAAATTTATTACACAATATTTTTGGTTTTTCATATCACTTTAGCAACAATCGGGGCGGTATTCGGGATTGTTTCTATACTAACAGGTTATAAGAATAATCTTTCAGTCCATCGTAAGCTTGGACCTATAACCAGTATCATTTGGTTCTTTACTGCAATTACAGGAGTAGCGGTCTATCTTTTATTGTATGTTTTTTATCGTGGTGGCGAGACAACTTCGCTGATCAAAGCAATTCTTGGTCTCTAACAAGATCCCTTAAGAAAATAATCCTGCTAGAATAGAAAAGTTGAAAATTCAAAGACTACTAATTAGTGGAAATAACATGTTTATCATTTTTTTATGATTATTTTCAAAAAATGCAAAAGGAAGAGCGCGCAGATCAAAATCCGTGCGCCCTTTTTTCTGAACTATAATGAAAATTTACTAACTTCTTCATTTACCGTTTCGAGGATCTTTTTGCATTGATTCACTAAGGAAGCTGGGAAGTTCTCTCCTTCGCCATACTCGACGCCATGTGGATAATAGTGTTTACCTAAAATTGGTGTCATCAATTGAATAGTTGCTTTAAAAGTATCGACGTCACCTTCAATCGAATAACCTTGGACACGAAGGTAAAATACCCCTTCCTTTAATTCAAACTTGCGGTCATATGTAACACGTTCGTAGTCCCATTGTCCAGCACGAATCAAACCATAATCATGCATGACCTCATCTAAACGGTTTAAATCCGCTTTTAATTTTTCAATTCCAGTATTCTCGAATTTCATAATTAATCCCTCCTAAAAAAGATTACCTTATCCCCTATGTTTTCGATAATGGTATTACAGCAAGTATAATTCATTATAATAATAGTTGAAAATGTTTAAACTTGCAATGAATAGATTAATCGAATAAAACATTCACGCATTGAAAACCATAATAATGTTTACTGAAATAAAAAACATTGGAGGTTAAAACATGGAAGAAATACGTGATATTATGACAGAAAATGTAGAAAGTTGTACATTATTAGATAATATGTTTGAAGTTGCAGTAAAAATGAAGGATCTTAATGTAGGAGCTATTCCAATTGTCAATCAGGAAAAGCTTGTCGGCATGATTACAGACAGAGATATTGTAATCAGAGGAGTGGCTGAAAAACATCCAGGTTCTACTAAGGTAGAAGATATTATGAGTAAGACACTGGTAACTGTTACCCCAGGCACTTCTAGTAAGGAAGCAGCAAAGTTAATGGCTGAGCATCAAATTCGCCGTTTGCCTGTGGTTGACAATGGAAAGTTAATAGGTATCGTTTCACTCGGTGATTTTGCGATCCGCGAATTAACGGATGACCAGGCAAAGGAGGCATTGACAGAAATTTCCGAGCAAAACTATAACGGTGTGCAACACTAGTATAATTATATAAATATTAACATTTTTTCAATAAAACAGGTACAAAGAGTACCTGTTTTATTTACATTTTGTTAATAATAAGACATTTATGATAATGCCACTTACTAATCTGGACATAGGTGATATAATTAATTTATTCCATTTATATAATGATAGAAAAGTAATAGAGAGGGTGAATGCCTCTGCGTACTCTTTTTAGAATTCTGATACTTTCAGTCGTTTTTTTAACAATTGGTTTTTATGTTAGCATAAATGAAAAAAAT
>NZ_JBALPG010000072.1:9259-10060 GCF_036965245.1 Neobacillus drentensis | reverse complement strand
TGAATATCTCGAATTAAAAATAAATGTTTATCGTTCCATTCAGATTGATGCACGCTATGTTTTTTCTGATAAATAAGCAAATGGGATACTTGCGGAATTGAAGGAAAGGCATTGGTTGTTTCGGAGAGAAAACAAGTTATCTATTGTGAAAAAATTTAAGTAGGAATATTTTTAAAAAGATAAAGCAGTATAATGGTATGCTACCGTTCAAAAGGTTTCTCAAAAAAAATGATTTAATCTTGAGTGCTTCACAATGCCTCAATCATTGAGATCCTCAAAAATGGTGGCTTTTTTTATGGGAATGAGGCGGTCCCATAAATAGTTAAGAACATATGAAGGAGGGAAGACAATGACAAACCGTAATGACAATCGAAAACAACCACATACCGGTGGGAGCCAAGCAAGAGGGGCCGATACGGAATTTGGTACAGAATTAGGACTAAATAAAAATCAAGGAAAAAAAGCAGCAAGAGAAAGTAATAAACGATAAATAATTGAAGCCTTGAACATGCAGTATTATGGCCGGTCTCCACTGAATTTTACCTTCCATGTGTTTGAGCATATTTCCAATATACCTTATGAGGGAACCGAAAGAATATTGGTATATCATCGGAATGTTTTTTTTAAGAAGTTCGAGAAGCAAAACTGAAAGCCATTTTGATACGGAACCTACAATGATAATCCACCCTGATTAATGATCTCGGGTGGATTATTCATAGTAAAATAAAAGTCACATTTTATGTCAGCAAAAAGGTGGATGCATTGGAAAACAGCAAGGGTGTAACATCGGCGGCGGGCAGC
>NZ_JBALPG010000072.1:368-9132 GCF_036965245.1 Neobacillus drentensis | reverse complement strand
AGCACGGATCAAACATCGGATAACTTGGGTAACAACTTGGCGGATGGTAAACTTGTGGTGCTATATGGGGTATATTTGGTAAAACATTCGTTGGCATAGTCTGCTGTACTGGCATGACATTCGGACTTATCATCGGTTTACTTGGCATTACGTTAGGCATCATGTTAGGACTTACATAGGGCTTAGTATCCACTTTTATCTCTCCTCATCATTTTTTTAATACAAAATAGTGTATGTGTCTATAGGAGAGTGTGTATAGACGTTTCCCCATTGATATTGCACCAAACCTTATTTCCCTAATTAATTTAATACCGCAAGTTGGAGCGCTTTTTCCGTAAGTTGGAGAGCCTTTTCTGAAAATTGGAGAGTCTTTTAGAATGGGTGTTAATGTGGAGAGAACGATCAATTATACTGTGGAACCCCCTGAAAATTTTCAGCAATTATTAACTATATATGTATCATTGGGATGAAATTCATTGAATTTAACATTTTGTTTATTAATGTTAATGAAACTTATGATTCTTTAAGATTATCACGTTTTCCATTAAAAGTTGTATGAAATTATAGACACAGTAGAAATTTTATATAGTCCATTTAGAGCAGGATGACTTTAAATCGTTATAAAAACTACCTAAAAGGTTATTGGGGAAAGCAACCCACAGAAGATTTTCACTGTATAAACTGACTTCTCACATTACGAAGCCACCTAAACATCATACAGAAAAAACATTACAAAGAGTGATGGAAACATGTGGTAAAGGGCATGATGATCAGGAAAGTGAAGAAATGATGGGTTCTATTCAAAGTGACTTTAGTATCGGAACCTCCGGCTACGAGAGCTGAAACAATCAAAAAATTAAAAGATGTCGGCTATATTACAGTTCAAAATAAAAATTTACTTAGCACGGAACTAGCTATTAAATTAGTAGAAACCTTCCCTATATAGGAAGTATTTGATTTAGAATTTACAGGTCGCTTAGAAAAAACATTATCTGATATCGAAAAACAAAAATTTACAAAGCAAGATTTTCTAAATACAATCTTTGAATTTACGACTGATGCAGTTGAAAAAATTAAAAATGAACAACAAGTAATCATCAATGAAGTGACTAGGGAAAAGAAGAAAATCGAAGTATTAGGAAAATGCCCTGCTTGCGGAAGTGGAGTTATCGAAGGACAAAAAGGGTTTGGTTGTAGCATTGGAAAAATGGATGTAAGTTTGTTATTTGGAAGAATGATAAATTTCTAGCTTCGATGAAGAAAAAACCTTCTAAAACGATGGTGAAAACTCTTTTGAAAAATGGAGTTGTAACAGTGAAAGGATTAACAAGCAAAAAAGGTAATAAGTTTGATGCTAACATGAAATATGAAAAAAATGCCGAAAACGAATTCATTAATTGGAAGATGGAGTTTATTAAATAATATTGACTATTAATAATAGATAAATACTATTTTATGAGTCCCTATCATTAAGATGCCCTTAACAACTTATTAAGATAGTTAAAAAGGAATGGGGTGAATTGATGGGAACAGGGAATTTCTACAGCTTTACTGGACCGTTTACTCCATATGGTTGAGGTTATTCAGCTTTAGGAAAATGACAGCTATAGGATTAAACATCGAACCACCATTTTCGGAAAGGAAAGTGCCCAAATTTCCCCACTCTTACCAAATGAATATGTGGGGAAATATCAAAAGTGTTCAAAATAAAATGGCAAAAGGTGTTCAAAACTATTTGACGGTTACAACTTGTTCTTCTCTTTTTATTTTTTGGGTAGTCAATTAGCATCCTTCATTCTTTAATGGTGTTCTGTAAACTTAAAATCTATGTATTTTAAAATGTGTTCCGTCACCATTTCCTATTGTATTCGATTGGATAAGTTAACGGAAGACCAGTTCTGTATTGAATTTAAATATCAAAAATAACCACTCAAAAAGTGACCGTTTTGTATTGCAGATCTTTGGTTTCAACAAAATAATGTTGTTTTAAATCTACGAAGTTATTTAAAAATTCAAATCTGTTATCCACAATCGGCCCTTTTATTTGAAAAAGATTTTAAATAAATCACTTAGTAACGTCTGGGAAAAAGATGGAATCTAAATATTGACGTGGGGTACCATAGTAAAGAACTTGATTATATTGTGGAAAGATTGATTCGAAATAAATAAAGATGGAGGAATCCAGCAGTCGTGGATAAAAGCTAAAAAATCTACGATCACCGTAAAAAATAGCAGTTAAGGCAAGTTTCATTTCTCTTTGGAAAATCATAAAGCGTTGCATAGAGGAGCGTTCATCGAATTCTCCTCCACTTACATAGACTTTGCCTTGAAATATAAACTGCCTATTTTGTGAGGCCCATTTTGCTAAAACCTCATCTCGGATTTTTAAGTTTATCGAAGGAAGGTCATAATGATTGCCGATACTTAAAAATAATTCTCCAGTAACATCAGAATGTGTTAAGGTATACTTTCGACCATCTACAGGCAGATATTCAGTGGTAAAGGGCAAATACTTGGTACTTAATTTTGCGGCATTTAACATGCTAATCCGAAACCAATCCTTTCGTTAAAAGTATACATTAGGAAGTTTATGTTAAAAAAAAAATAATTAGATCAAAATAAAACTTTAAATGTGGAGAAAAGTCGTTTCTGTTTTTACGGTATTAAAAAAAGGAGAAAAATAGATGAAAATCCGTTTTGGCTATGTAGCCAATGCATTGGGTTTATGGGACGCAAGCCCTTCCAAAACTTTGACCTTTGCTCGCTATTCAGCTCTTTCTAAAATGGAGCGAATGGACAAACTAAAATCTGTAACAGCACAAAATTTACAGCATACAAAAAGAATTTTGCATTATAATATCGCCCATGAAATCAGCTTATATCGCTTTTCAAGTTCATTTGTCCCTTTGGCAACCCATCCGGAAGTGATGTGGGATTTCGTTACTCCGTTCAGAACCGAGTGGGAAAAACTGGGGCAGCTAATCCGACAATTTAAACTTCGCCCAAGCTTTCATCCAAACCAATTTACACTTTTTACGAGTCCACGGGAAGAAGTGACCATGAATGCAGTGAAGGATATGGAATATCATTTTAAAATGCTCGAAGCGATGAACGCACTAGAAAGGGGTATTATCAATATTCATATTGGCGGAGCGTATGGGGATAAAGATACCTCATTAAAACGATTCCATCAGAATTTTAAAAAGTTGCCCCATACTATTAAAAAACACGTAACACTTGAAAATGATGATAAGACCTATAATGTAGAGGAAACACTGATTACTTGTGAAAAAGAAAAGGTTCCAATGATTCTTGATTACCATCACTATATGGCGAATAAAGGAGAGGGTGACCTCTCACATTATTTACCACGCATATTTAATACATGGAATAGCTTTTCTACAGTTCCGAAAGTCCACATTTCCTCACCAAAGTCAGACCAAGCTTATCGTTCACATGCTGATTTTGTCTCATTAGATTTTATCCTCCCGTTCTTAAAAATGGCAAAGGCGCTTGATCGGGATTTTGACATTATGATCGAAGCCAAGCAGAAAAACCTTGCTATGTTGAAACTCATAGAAGAGATCGCTTCTATTCGGGGAGTCAAACGTATATCAAGCGGAGAGGTGGAATGGTGATGGGAAGATCAACTACTTTGGAATGAGGTGGGAAAAATGACGATTGTTCGTCTCGGTTATGTAGCAATGAGCATTGAATTAAAAAATGCATCTCCCTCACAAACAATGACATTTACGCAATTTCAGAAAATTGATGACCGGGAAGCTGCTATTCGCAAATTGGAACGTATTTCGTTATTAAATTTACAAAATACACTAAGAATTCTAAAACATAATGCAGCATCTGACATCCATTTTTATCGTTTATCTTCTCGTCTAATCCCTCTGGCTAACCATGAAGAACTTCTTGATTGGAATTATCTGAAGCCACTGCATAAACTGCTGCGTGAGATTGGCGATTTTGCCAAAGAAAACAATATGAGAATTGATTTTCATCCGGATCACTTTGTTCTCATTAATTCCATGAAGAAAGAGATTTTAATAAATTCCATCCAAACGTTGAAGATGCATTATTTATTATTAAAAGGGATGGGAATTGAACCTACTCATCGCTGTGTCATGCATGTGGGAGGTAATTATAAAGAGACGGATGTATCGCTGGAACGTTTTATAGATAATTGGATGGTCGTTCCGAGATCGATTCAAAAAATGATTATGCTTGAAAATGACGATACTTCATTTACGCTAGAGGATACTCTTTACTTATGTGAAAAACTGGATATTCCTCTTGTTTTCGATTATCATCATCACCTTGCTTACCATCGAAATCCTGATTGGGAAGTTCATTGGAACCGGGTCATCCAAACGTGGAGGCATTCTCCTCTTCCCGTAAAAATGCATATTTCCAGTCCAAAAAGCCAAAAAGCATTTCGTCATCATGCGGATTTTGTTGATGTGGAAATGTTTTTTCGGTTTTTAAATGAAATTAAAGGCAGCGTTAGGCAAATTGACTGCATGATTGAGGCAAAAAGAAAAGACGAAGCCCTTTTTCATTTAATGGACGAGATTAGGACGAGGGATGATGTGGAAATTATTGATGGCTCTTCTTTTCATTTAAATTGATAGGAAGAGCCAATAAGTAATTTATTTACTAATAGTTTTTTAATGTGAATTCTTGTGGTGGTTCATCGTTTAGGTTAAAGATGCGGACTGTTTCAGGCTGTATTTCAAGAAATACGTAGTTCGGATCATTGGGGCCATCAAACCAATTATTAAACGATTCTTCCCAGAATTGATCCTTCAAAGATTGTGTATCATTAATAGATGAAGTGCCTAATATTTCAACAAAGGCATCACTTTGTCCTTTCTCTTCATAACCAAGCAATACCGAAACATATGGATTATTTTTAATTTCATCAATCTTTTCCGTGTCCTTTTTCGTTGGTGTATATAATGTTAAGTCCTCGTTGTAAAACGTCATATAACGTGAATGAGGCTTATTATTTTCAACCGATGCCAGGGTACCCGTTCTGTGGTTAGAAATGATGTTAACAACCTTTTCTTTTAAATCTTGATTGTTCATTTATTGTCCTCCTATGGATTGGTTTCATTTTATTTTCTACTAAAGCAAGACAAATAAACTGTAAGAAATTCACTGACTTGATAAAAAAAGATTACATAAATGAAGGAGTGGTTCATGATGGTAGGTAATGATGTCGTCAAAACATTAAATCAATTTTTAAAGGGACAATATATGGGTATCCATGCATATGAACACCATATTCAAAAATTAACAGACCCTAACGTAAAGAAGGAATTTCAAAGGATTCAACAAGAACATAAAAACCACGCCTTAAAAGTTGCCGAAAGGATTCAAAATCTGGGAGGAACACCGGTAGATGATGAAGGTTTGATTGGATCAGTTCAAGGTTTTTTTAGCCAATTTATGATTCCTGATACCTCTGTTGGAATTATGGAAAGTGTATTAAAGGGTGAGAGCTATTATGGAATTCGAGTGTCGGAGGAAATCGTAAGAGGGGATTTAGATCATGAAAGCCGGCAATTAATCGAAGAGATATTAGATAAAGATAGAGAGCATGTTCATTATTTACAACAGCTACTTCACAAGATGAATTAAAATCGTAAGAAAAAGCACCTAGAGGTGCTTTTTCGCTGATGTTTTCATTAAGTGTCATTAGGAAACTAATAATCCATTGATTGAACTAAAGACTTGTTGGATTGCCTCTTCACCGGCTTTCGTCCATCTGCTTTTATCATAGATATAGTCGTCAGTATCCAATGGTTTTTGAAATTGATCAAGCCCAGTAGTACCCGTTAAAAATGAGTTTTCATCATGATCTAGCCCAATGTTGACAACATGCTTGATGACAAAAGGTTTTCCAAACTCAATCAATGTACTGGAATGATCTAAAGCCCCATCTAAAACATAAATAGGGACTCTTAGGTAAATAGACTCTCCTCCATCACGCCATAACAATGCGTCGAATTTCCCTTGGTCAAAATCAAAATTACTGCAAAAACTACATCCGTAAGAATGAAAAATATCACGAACTGCCCCAAAATACGCTCTTTTTCCTTCAATTTCAGTTTGTAATAGAATCATTTTTACTTCACTCCTGTATGAAAGGTCAGTTACTATTCTTAACTATAAAAAGAATAAAATACCTAGCTGTCAATGAGGAATTGGAAAATGTTTTTTTTATTCATTTTATTATGCTTCGAATAACTTCAGGGATGTAACAAAACCTAATGAACGAAGGAGGTGCTTATATTGTCAAACCAGCAACGTACTAATGGCGAAATACAAAAAGGGAAATCCGGCAATCAACCGGGTTCAGGATCGAAATACCATGAGGAACATGCAGGAAAGGTTACCGGTTACGGACAACCTAATTCAAACGTTGAGATGCTAACAAATAAAGCTGACAAGCCTTCATTATAATTAACTACTTCACGCCCTTTGTGGCGTTTTTTCCGTGATAAAAATAAGGACATTTAAAGGATGGTGAAAGGAATGGAAGTAAATCCTGAGTATGTCTCCCAAAATCCAGGGGATGTTGTGTATGTCTTTTATCGTAATCCTCATACACAGGACGTTGCAAATGTTCAAGAAGCGGCCGTTGTGAATAATCCCGACAATCCTGGTGAATTGGCTATATTTCTATATGAAACCTATTACCCTCTAACAAACGAAATGGCTGTTTACACAAGTGAAGCTGATGCGATGAAGGCCTATGAACAGTATTTTGGATAAGAATAGAATGGGGATTATCAGATGAATAAACCATTTATGCCACAGCTCGTTTACTTTGAACCAGATGCTTTGAAATATCCACTTGGGCAGGAACTTAAGGAAAAGTTTGAAAAAATGGATGTAGAAATTCGTTATACTACTTCGCATAATCAAGTCAGAAACCTTCCTGGGGATACTGACTTTCAAAGGTATAGAATTGCAAAGTCAACACTAGTAGTTGGTATAAGAAAAACACTTAAGTTTGATACATCAAAGCCTTCAGCTGAATATGCAATCCCTTTTGCAACAGGTTGTATGGGTCATTGCCATTATTGTTATTTGCAAACGACGATGGGCTCGAAGCCTTACATTCGTACATACGTAAATGTAGAAGATATTTTAGATGCTGCTGATCGTTATATGGAGGAACGGGCGCCAGAAATCACAAGATTTGAAGCATCCTGTACATCTGATATTGTCGGACTCGATCATCTGACGCACACGTTAAAGCGGGCTATTGAGCATTTTGGGAAATCAGAGCTTGGCAAGCTGCGTTTTGTCACAAAATTTCATTTTGTCGATCATTTACTTGATGCGGAACATAATGGAAAAACGAGATTTCGCTTTAGTGTAAACGCGGATTATGTAATAAAGAATTTTGAGCCTGGGACCTCTCCGTTAGAAAAGCGGATCGAGGCAGCTGGAAAAGTGGCAAGAGCCGGTTATCCATTAGGATTCATTGTGGCACCCATCTATCTTCATGAAGGCTGGAAGGAAGGATATCTTCATTTGTTTGAACGACTTGAAGCAGAATTACCAATGGTTGCAAGGGACGATATCACATTTGAGTTTATTCAACATCGGTTCACGAAGCCGGCTAAGCGAGTGATTGAAAAAAACTACCCGATGACAAAATTAGAATTAGATGAGTCTTCAAGAAGGTATAAGTGGGGGAAATACGGCATCGGTAAATATATTTATCAAAAAGAGGATGAAGAGGAGATAAAAAATCACCTTTATTCCTACATGGAAAAGTTTTTTCCAAATGCTAAATTGGAATACTTCACCTAAACGATTCAAATAACTTATTTTAAGACACACGATATTTCATTCTGAAAAATTGTGTGTTTTTACATTGCAGAGCTATATAAAGTAACTAGTGTATAAGTTCTCCGTGTTGAAGCAAGATATTAAGGGTTTTTTTAGTGTTGAAATTTAGCGGAATGTTTGCAATACCCTAGATTATCTAGCTGATTTATTGGATGAAATTGATTAGCGGATTAATCGTCTCCCTAAAAGATTCCCTATAAGAAAAATTGGTACCAATAAAATGGTGATGGGAATACTTTTAAATAGTAAATGTCTGTCTATAAGACTCAATTCTATCAAGCGGTAATAGGTAAGAAGAGAATAAGGAATTACCATAAATAGCGCCGTTACGACACCAGGTGTATAACCACGGAAAATGATAGTCTGACCAATATGAGAAAAGGCCTGTAAAAAAAATATATTTATTACAGCAGTAAACAGGAGAAAGTTTTCCCCGGTTGGAATATGATAGGCGGTCATAAATGTGATAAATGAAATAATAAGCAAAATCCATGCAATCATAATAGAATGTTGGGCAGATTTCGCACTCAATTTTTTTCTAATGACAAACGAAAGTTTGGCGAGGAAAGTTTTCGGAACTCTGTTTTTGTACTTGGTCATAAAACTTTCAACTGTTATGATCTCTTCTAAGGCATGGAACATAAAAATGACGGGCAACAACCAAATAACTGTTTGAATGTAGAATAATTCATGTAATGTCTCTTGCATCTTTTGCCTCCTGTTTATAAAGAGTAACTTGATTTTCTACATAGTAATAGACTTCTGTAAATAATTCGAACGATGACTAAAACTAAATCGGCTAAAAAATGACTTTCTACCCCATTTAAAGATTTTGGATTTGATAACTAGCAAAATCTTAGGAATCCTAACGTTTATCTTATAT
>NZ_JBALPG010000072.1:0-257 GCF_036965245.1 Neobacillus drentensis | reverse complement strand
AAAAACTACCTAAAAGGTTCATATTCCACTTTATTTATTGATGGCACATTAGACCAATACAGTTAATTATTTTAGCACACCTTTTTTTGCCAATGCTCTGCAATAGAAGAATAACCCCCATGTCATTAACAGTAATGTTATGTCAAATAGAGAGACATATGGACCAAGAATATTCCAACGGTTTCTAAACGAAAATGTTAGAACTTCTAAAAATAACATGGAAACAGCAGAAATAAATGCCACCCACATTGCCAATC
>NZ_JBALPG010000071.1:9508-9918 GCF_036965245.1 Neobacillus drentensis | reverse complement strand
ATTTTATTTAATTAAAGCAGATTAGAGTTGCAAAGGAGTATGAAAATGCAGAAAAAAGGACAATTAGAGGTTTTTAACCTAAATGAATTAGTAAAAGACCAAAAGGACTATACTAATTTTATTGTAAGTGAAGTAAATGACCATGCACTTAGAATAGCTGTGATAAATGGAGAATTTCACTGGCATAAACATGAGGATTGCGATGAGTTATTTTATGTCTTAGAAGGTGAACTTTTCATAGACTTAGAAAACGATAAAACAGTTTCATTGAAACCAGGTGAAATATTTGCGGTCCCTGCTAATACATTTCATCGAACGCGTTCAAACGAACGGACAGTTAATTTATGTTTTGAAAAAGCAAGCAATGATATTAAAGGTAGCAACAGTTAAAAAAAGAAGTGATTTTTTAA
>NZ_JBALPG010000071.1:0-9462 GCF_036965245.1 Neobacillus drentensis | reverse complement strand
AAGGCGTGTTTTGAACAATCTTCTTTCAAAACACGCTTTTTTTGGTCTTTTGTCAACGTTTATAGAGTTAGTTTAATCAAACTTTATTTCAAGAATGAAATTGGAAATAAAATACATCCTTTAACCCGTTTTTACACGTATCTTAGGATAACTCAACAAGGAATATGAAAGGTAATAACAGACATCCCCTTATGAATGATTGTAAGGTTATTGAAAGAATGAAGTAAGCATGTAGAAAGAAATAACCTGTAAAATTTTGTAGTGAGAAGAAACATTGATGTTGTCTAAGGAGGATGAAAGAATGGAGACGAAAAAAGAGAAACTCCCCCAATTATTAAGTGTAATTAAAGTAAAACGAAATCGCATTAAGTCATTATCACCAGGATGGAAGGGAGCATCATTTGTTCTTGTGTTGGCGGTTTTGTTTCTCTTCTTAATTCAAGCGCATTATTTATTATGGGAGCGGGGCTTTATTGATTTTGCAGTAGGTTCATTTTTATTTATTGTAGTTGTTGTATTACTATGTGGGTTTATCACACTACTTGTACATGGAATCAAGAAAATGCCGAGCCGCTATCTTTGGCTATTTTTGAGTTCATTTGTGCTACTTTATATCTGTTTCGTAGGACCTTTATATGTTTCTAGCGCAGTTGTCCTATTTATTATCTTCGGGTTATCTATTTGGGGTGCTGTTTTGTATAAATTTATTCAAGGTAGTTACAAAAATACAACAATGCTGAAGAAAATTGTAGCTAGCGGATTATTTGTATCAATGACAATAGCTCTCGGACTTGCTGGATTCTGGATTGTCAATGATGGCGAAGCGGAAGTCGCTGGAGTAACATTGAAAGAATTGAAAAACTCCCCAAGCTATGAAGAACATTTAGTGAAAAGTCCGATAGAGAAAGGACCATATCAAGTTAATACGATTACATATGGCAGTAAAAATAGTTACCGAAAGGAGTTTAACCAACATGATTCTCTCTTAACAAGAACGGTGGATGGTTCAGCTTTCGTGGAAAAATGGTCTTCTCTAAGATCGAAGACGGTTGGCTTTGGACCTGAAGAAATGCCACTGAATGGATCAGTATGGTATCCAGAAGGAGAAGGGCCCTTCCCTTTAGTTGTAATTGTGCATGGAAATCATATGATGACCAGCTATTCTGATCCTGGTTATGATTATCTTGGCGAACTGCTAGCAAGTCGCGGCTATATTTTTGTTTCTATTGATGAGAATTTTCTAAATGCCTCACCATATGACGATATGTTTATGGTCAGTGCTTTAGAGAATGAAAACCCAGCAAGAGGTTTGTTAATACTTGAACATATTAGAACATGGAAGGAGTGGAATTCCGATAAAAGAAACCCGTTTTATCAGAAGGTAAATATGGATCAAATAGCCCTTATCGGTCATTCTCGTGGAGGAGAAGCGATTGCGATTGCTGCTGCTTTTAATAAGTTAAATAGTTTTCCTGATAATGGTAATATTAAGTTTGATTATAATTTTCATATCCGTACCTTAATTTCTATTGCGGGGACGAATGGACAGTACAAGTCCTCTGGTAAGATGATTCCTCTTGAAAATGTGAATTTCTTGGCATTGCATGGAGCCCATGATATGGATGTAAATACGTTCGATAGCGCAAGTCAATATAATCGAGTAAGTTTTACAAATAAGGAAGACTTTATCACAGCATCTGTCTATATTTATGGAGCTAATCATGGGCAATTCAATCGTCGTTGGAGTAGAGGCGATGGAGTAGGGATGGGGAATCAGCTCTTTAATTTAAAACAGCTTATGTCACGAGCTGACCAAGAAACAATAGCAAAAGTATTTATTTCTGCTTTCTTAGATGGAACATTGCAGAATGAGAAGGAGTACAAAAATATTTTCAAGGATATTGGCTATGCGAAAGAATGGCTTCCCGATACGATGTATATTAGTAATTATAAAGACTCGAATACAAACTTCATTTCGACATACGACGAGGATATCGATTTATTGAGTACAACAATTCCAGGAGGTAAACTAATCGGAAAGAATTTACAGGTGTGGAAGGAAGAAAAGGTGAAAATGAAGTATGGGGAGGATGAATATAGTGCTGTTAGATTAGGGTGGAATTCCAGTAAGTTTTCAGATACTACTTCTTATACAGTAGTCCTGCCGGATGAGGGCATAACATTTACTGAAAATAGCTCAATCGTCTTTTCGATGGCGGATAGCAGTGAAAGAAAGACTACATCTTATCATGAAGATTTGATTGATTTAACAGTTAAAGTTGAAGATAAAAATGGAAATAAAGCAAGCTTGCCTTTAAGCCATATTTCGAAATTAGTACCAATGATCGAAGGTAAACTACTAAAATGGCCTTTTGAAAACCTTGGAGAAACGAAGGAACCAGTATTTCAAAACTATAGTTTTAAATTAACTGACTTTAAGCAAGTGAACAGTCATTTTAATCCATTAGCACTGCAAAAAATAAGTTTTGAATTTGATTTAACAGAGAAAGGCACTATCTTAATGAACGACATCGGAATACGAAATTAGTATCTGGTAATTTGTAAAAAGGCTGCTTGCATATACTGCCGGCAGCCTTTCTAAGTTAACTCATTTAAATAATATAATTTGAAACACCGTATTCCCCATGCTCGTATCTAATTCAATTTGGCCACCATGCTTTTTAATG
This sequence comes from Neobacillus drentensis, assembly GCF_036965245.1. Classification (GTDB taxonomy): domain Bacteria; phylum Bacillota; class Bacilli; order Bacillales; family Cytobacillaceae; genus Neobacillus; species Neobacillus drentensis_G. The sequence goes on along the minus strand of NZ_JBALPG010000071.1, from coordinate 6,775 downwards.
ATATTTTTAGAAATAGTTAAACCTAGACCTGTTCCTCCGTCGCTTTTTCTCGATTGATCTCCTCGGACGAACGGTTCGAATATTTTTTCTTTTAACGAATCAGAAATTCCGATTCCATTATCAATAACGGAAATACGAACATATGTATTTTCTTCTTTTAATTGAAAGAGCACCGATGTTCCTGCGGGATTATAAGTCAATGCATTAGAGAGAATATTGGAAACAGCACGGTATAAAAGCTTGTGGTTGAAAGAAATAATTATTTCCTCTTCTGGAATATCCACATGAAAATTGATGTTCTTTTCTTTGAATGAATAATAAAATTCTATAGCCATTTGACGAATAAACTCTGTCATGTCTGAACGTTCTTTTGTAAATGGATAGTCAGGACTTTCTAGCTTGGACAATTCAAATACGTCCTCAATTAAGCTTGTGACCAATTTTGTTTTCGTATGGATAAGGTCAAGTGTACTTTTTTTCTTTTTCTCATCTGTAATAAGCCCTCTTTGCAATGCCTCAATATAGCCTTGTATCGAGGTGATTGGCGTTTTGAGATCGTGGGAAATATCTACAAGCATACGCTGTTTACTTTCCTCTAATTGTTTTTTCTCCATTTCTGCTTCTTCTAGTTTTTCTGCCATTATATTGAATTGCTCTTGAAGCTGTTGTAATTCGTAGTTAGATTTAAAATGAAGTCTTTTGTAGAATTGGCCATTCGCTATATTTCTGATTCCTTCAGAGATATAACGAAGGGGACTGGTTATTTTTCCAGCAGTCCAGATACTATGAATATATACATTGATAATGAATAGGAGAAAACATAAGGCTAATGTTTGTAATAGGAATTTCCAAAATATTGATATAAACCCTTTTGATTCATGTGAAAATTGAAAGCTAGTTGATAAGTATTTTTTGGGAATTTTAACAAAACAATAGAATGTGCGTCCGTCTTTCGTTTTAAAGGGTGCTAAAGTTGCATGATATAAATTATCATCTAAATCATAGAATTGGCGGTTTATTTCTTTTTCTGTGTAGCTTAAAAAAATATCTTGTTTTTCTCCCTTAACATAGATAACACGCAAATGATCATCAAGAATTTCAATCCATCCATGAACCTTTTCAATTGCTTCGGACTGGATGTCAACATAATTTTGTTGTACGATTTCACTCGCTTTAAGTTTCGTAAAATCAGAGTCGCCAAATTCATTAAGCAAGCGGTAATTAAATATGACTAATAGAAGAAAGATGATCATTCCAGTTGTAATTGAAAAGAAAACATAATTTTTTATGAGATTTTTTGCTAGCTTATTTTTACTTGCCATTAAGCTCTTCGTTTTTAGAGAAACGATATCCTAGTCCGCGAATCGTCCTAATATAAATTGGATTTCTCGACTGATCTTCAATTTTGTCCCGAAGTCTACTAATTTGAACCATAATCGTATTATCATCGTTAAAAAAATAATCTGACCGAACCTTTTCAAAAATCTGCTTTTTTGTAAAAATACGTCCAGGCTCTGCCGTAAAAAGCTTTAATAGCTTATATTCCATTGAACTAAGCTGAATGGGTTGCCCGTGCTTATACAAAATGCACTCATGGTGGTCAAGTACAATATCTCCAATACAAGTTCTTGCTTCCAGTGAAGCTTTCTTATCGAACTCATAGGTTCGACGAAGCTGGGCTTGAACGCGGGCAACAACTTCCATAGAGCTAAAAGGTTTTGAAATATAATCATCAGCACCAAGACCAAGGCCAAGAATTTTATCTGTTTCCTCATTTTTAGCTGATAAAACGATAATTGGCAGCTTGTATTTCTTCCTAATTAATTTGATTAATTGAAAGCCATCGAGTTTTGGCATCATAATATCGATAATTGCTAGATCAACGTGATTGTTTTGTATGCTTGATAAAGCCTCATCGCCGTTGTTCGCTTCAATTACTGTAAATCCTTCTATCTCAAGGAATAATCTTAAAAAATTGATAATTTCTAGCTCATCATCAGCGATAAGGATCGTTTTACTCATAGATTTCCCTCCCATAAAATAATTGGATGATAGAGTAGTATAATTACTGAAAAATGAAAAAATATATATCCTCATTATATTTTTATTAAATTAATTTCTGTTTGTCAAGATATTTTCTTTAGGGATTAGACTGATCACAACTGACCGACCTGGATTCGGGATATCATGAGAAACCCGATAGAACCGTTTTAGATTGGGGAAATGATATGGAAGATCTGGTTGATAAATTAGGTATCAACCAATTTTCTATTATCGGGGTTTCAGGTGGCGGGGCATATGCTGTTGCGTGTGCTTATCAATTTCCTGACCGAGTGATAGGTATTTCGTTGTTCTAAGCCGTGGCTCGTTTTGAAAATGGAAAACTTCCAAAAAGTTTATCTAAAGAGAATCGAAAGGCGTTCACCCTCGCAAAATATGTACTCTGGCTTATGAAGATGACCTACAACGCTCAGAAAAGGAAATTAGAAAAAAGCCAGAAAAATTTAAAAAATGCCATGAAAACAGAAAATAAACATTTATGTAATTTGGATCGAAAGTTTCTTCAGGAGGTTCACGTTATATAGGTTTTTGAGGTACAGCCAACATTATACGGTAAAATGTTGGCTGTACCTCCTAAGATAGAATACATTTAATTAGTTTGTGTTTCCATTCCATACGCTTCCGATTCCTCTAGTGAAGGTCCATATACTCCTGGTACTTTCAAACCTGCTTGACGCATTAGAACCGTCATTTGACCACGATGGTGAATTTGGTGAGAATTTAATATAAAAAGTGTTAGTCCATTTGGCCATTGTTCCCCATACATATTTTTCATTTCTTTTAATGATTCGTCTGTCCATTTCTCTTTTATTGCAGCGATCATGGATTCACTTGACTGACGATAGCTATTAGCTATTTCCTTTGCAGAAGATGGTACTTGGCTCCCATGCTCCGCTGCATCAAATTTAAGTCCAGTTTGAGACATCAACTCATGTAGAGAAGTAACAATATGCCAAGCAACTTTTCCAAGTGTCCAGTGACCTTGAGCCACCTCCTGATTCAAAGAATCATCTGTCAGTACATCCATGACTTTTTGTGTTGAGTTTGCTTCATGGTTCCAGTTCTTCACAAATTCTTCGATTGTACGATACATTCTTCTATTCCTCCTTGTGAAACGTTTCTCTATACATTTATTCGATAAGGTACAAAAAATATTCCTTCTAATGCATCTGATTTACTTTGAAATAGGGTTAATTGTGACCGTCTATCCTAAAAATGCGAATTCACGGGCACAAATAGTGATTGATTGTTCCCGTCTATCTAAAATAAACGAGTTCACGGGCACAAAAAGTGGTTGATTGTGACCGTCTATTCCAAAAAAGGGAATTCACGGGCACAAAAAGTAGACAATTGTGCCCGTCTATCCCAAATAAGCGATTTCACGGGCACAAAAAAGTGGTTATGGTGACTGTCTACCTAAAAAATTCGTTCTATCTAACATATGATTAATAAACTTTTAATTAATATGTTTGTAAAAAATCAAACAAAATCATATAATGTTTATAAAAAGTGATAAATAAGTCAGTAGGTGGATGCAATATGGAACTTTCGGAGATTTTCTGGAATGCCTCGGTCGAAGAACTTAAGCGTGGGTATATAGATAAGGCCGATTCTTATAAATGCCTTCTTTGCGGCGAGAAAGTGGAAAAGGGGATTGTTTATCCATATGAGGGAATTCTTTATGAAGCTGAAAGATTTATGAGAATTCATATTGAAAAAACCCATCAATCGGTTTTTGAGTATTTGCTTGGTCTTGATAAAAAATTCACTGGGCTGACTGATCACCAGAACCATCTTCTTCGTTTATTTTATCAGGGTAAAACCGATACAGAAGTACGGGAGGAAACGGGGATAGGAAGTGTATCCACCATTAGGCACCACCGTTTTGCCTTAAAAGAGAAGGAACGACAAGCAAAGACCTTTTTGGCGATGATGGAACTTTTAAAGGAAAAAGATAAACATGCTCCGGCTTTTGTGCCTCCGCCTAAAACAGCAAAGATGGTAGACGATCGGTACAATATTACACAGGAAGAACAAGAGCAAATAGTGAAGAAATATTTTCTTAATGGAACAGAAGGACAATTAAAGAAATTTCCGTTGAAAGAAAAGCAAAGGCTTGTTGTACTGAGCGAGATTGTTAAACAACTTAACCGCGAAAATACTTATAATGAAGCGGAATTAAATGAAATATTGATGTCTTTTTATGATGATTATGCACTGATCAGAAGATATTTAATAGAATACGGGTTTTTGGATCGAAAGCTTGATGGAAGCCTATACTGGCTTAAAAAGTAATATAAAAAAGGTGGTAAATAATATGGATCGTAAAAAAGAACTCAAGCAATTATATAAAGAGACTCCGATAGAAGCAGGGATATTTCAAATCAAAAACATGGAAAATCAAAAGGTTTTCATTGGCAGTACTAAAAATTTGAAGACATTAAACGGATTAAAATTCATGCTTGATACAGGCGGGAATAGGAATAAAGAACTTCAAAAAGAATGGTTGGAATTTGGAAAGGAAGCCTTTGAAATTGAAGTTCTAGAAATCCTAAAAAAGAAGGAAGAAGCCTATTTTAACGAAAAAGAAGAACTGCAAAAGCTTGAAGAAAAGTGGTTAGAGCAGCTGCAGCCCTATGGAGAACGGGGCTATCATCACCAAAAAAAATAAGGCCCACCTGAGTTTATTGACCAAACATGTAATAGCATGTTTGGTTTTTTTCTTTCATATATTTACAAGCCCTACATAAATATAGAGTAGAGTGCAAATTGGGTTGAGGGAAAATTGTAGGGTACAAGCTTTATGTTCATTTTGTAGAAAGTTTTTGATGATAAAGTAATAACTTGTTACTTTTGGTAGATGAGAAGGGAGAAAAAAAGCGGATGGAACTCCTACAAGAAATAATTAATACCTATAGTTCATTTTTTTCATTTGAGACATTAGAGAATGTTGTAACGGATCCTGCTAGCTGGGGAATTATTGGGAGCCTAATTATTCTTGAAGGATTATTATCTGCAGATAATGCCCTTGTTCTAGCGGTTATGGTAAAGCACCTGCCAAAGGACCAACGTAAGAAAGCTCTATTCTATGGGATATTTGGTGCCTATTTTTTTCGTGTAGTGGCAATTGGATTAGGTGTTTCCTTAATCAACATTCCTTGGTTTAAAATTGTCTGTGGTCACTATCTACTTTGGATAGTTTTTCAAAATTTTGTAAAGAAAAATGAAGAAGAAGATGAAGTTCAAAATAAGAAAATGGGATTTTGGAGAACGGTTTTAACCGTAGAAATAATGGACATTGCTTTCAGCTTTGACAGTGTGATTGCCGCTTTTGGCGTTTCTAATCAAGTATGGGTTTTATTCCTCGGAGGAGTGCTGGGGATTTTAATGATGCGCGGAGTCGCTCAATTATTCATTACATTGATTGAAAAAGTTCCTGAATTTGAAATAACTGCTTTTCTTTTGATTGGTGTTATTGGAATAAAAATGATCATCTCTGCATTTGGTTTCCGTATGGATGAAGTTGTATTATTTAGTATAATAATCGCCGTATTCATGGGAACCTTCATCGTCCACTTATTCAGAAAAAATTCTGGGGATGAAACAACGATGTAAAATTTTTATAGAGGGAAGGGGAAAAAGTTCGAATAAAAGAAGGACAAGAGATCACGAAAAATTTATACAGGCTTCCATTAATAGGTGCGAGTAATCATATAGCAGATGTTTCTTTAAAACAAAATTAATCAGTTTGTAAAAAGTAGCACCTTTTGAAAAAAGTTAAACCGTTAAAAAAAGATGAATTGGAGATATTGAATAGGAACTAACACCAATCTTACAAAATTGTAATATTAAGTCATAAAATGTAATTTGAATCGATGGCAGATCACCCTTGCTCTCTTTTAAGATATAGAAAAAAGAGATAGGATGGTGGTAGGGTTTGCAACTTTCTGAAGTTAATATTTCACTATTTAGATTGGTTAATGACTTAGGAAAAGAGTATACATATTTAAATCCTGTTTTTAGTTTTATTGCTGAATATATGGTTTTAATACTTGCACTAGGTGTTGTTATTATCTGGTTTACACGGGACAAAAACAATAGGTTAATGATTCTATGTGCAACAATCACTTTTATTTGTGCATTTATAATCGGAAAAATATCAGGTCAATTTCATTCAAATTTCCAACCATTTGCAGAATTATCAGATGTAAATAAGCTAATCGAGAAAGAAAAAGATAATTCATTTCCCAGTGACCATACAATTTTATTCTTCTCATATTGTATTTCTTTTTGGCTTTTCAAAAGAGGCTGGTCAATCTTATGGATCATGTTAGCTTTTCTAGTTGGCATCTCCCGTATTTGGGTAGGTGTTCATTATCCATTTGATGTTATAGCAGGAATACTAATAAGTTTTGCAACTGCAACCCTTATATATTTCACAGTACCTAAATTAAGTGTTACTAAAAATATTCTAAGGATTTATGAAAAATTGGAGGACACACTTTTTCAGCTATTTAAAAAGTCAAAAGGAAACAAAACAAAAAACTACTAAAGTCAGCATTAAATCAATTGTTATTCAACAAACGGGGCGTTAATTGGATAAGGGTTATAGAGATGAATAAACTTATTTATAAAAGAATGATTTAATTAAATATGTTAAGAGTGTGTTTTGATCATTTTTTATCTCAAAACATGCTCTTTCTTTTTGTTCGTT
>NZ_JBALPG010000070.1:70050-74030 GCF_036965245.1 Neobacillus drentensis | reverse complement strand
GTTTAAAAGAAAAGGCAGCCATTGGCTGCCTTTTCTTTTATAAAGTTATTTTCCTTGATCAGTTTCTTTTGATAACTGCTTTAATGATTTTACATTACCATGGGGATTTTGATCCTGCTTTCTGACTTTCCATTCCCGCTCTTGTTGACTCTTTGATTTACTCATGATTTTCACTCCCTTCTCAATTATTTTTTCTCCCTTTAAGATTCTTATAATAAGAATTGGTTAAAATGTTTAATGAAATCATTTCCTTTTCTAGCTCATTTTTGTTAAAGTATATTTTATTGATTCCTAAAGGGGCAAGACAAGATGAAAAAAAACATTCTAAACATTCGCCTAATTGCTTGCTTGATTATTGCACACGCACTGATATTTTTTTCGTTCCATGATAAAACAATATTTTGGTATATCTTTACTGGATCGGTGCTCGTGTTAATAGCATTGGCCATGTTCCAAGGGGATGTAGATGATGATGTATCCTTTATCCAATATATTTTCCTAGGCGTCCTAACCGGATTATTGTTATATTTTGTTTTTTGGTTAGGATTTCAAGCAATCCAAGTTCTCCATCTTCCTTTTGAGAAAAGCATTAAAAAGCTTTACCGCTGGTATTCACCACATGTTTTTTGGCAGTACATTGCTCTTGTTCTGGTTGCCGCACCTGGAGAAGAACTTTTCTGGAGGGGATTTATTCAAAAAACTTTATTGAAGTACTTAAGTCCGATATGGGGCATTTTATCAGCAGCGTTACTTTACGCCTCAGTCAATATTTATTCAGGCTCGATTTTGCTGGTCTTCTCGGCCTTTTTTTCAGGATTCGTCTGGGGCTTCCTTTATTTTTGGAAAAAAAGTATGCCGCTTGTGATTGTTTCCCATATCATCTTTGATATCATGATTTTTATTATCCTGCCGTTTAAATAGAAAAAGCAGCTGAAAAAGGGTCAGCTGCTTTTTCTATTATAACTTACTAGGTGAAAATGGTTTCATCCATAATAAAATAAAAAAGGACATGCAAATATAGCCGAATAGAGGATATAAGTAGGATAGCAGCGTACTATAATTCACTAGACTAATGAGGTAGGACACAGCAAAAATAACCGTAACCGATAAAATCGTTGGAACAGGGACATATTGCTTCAGCTGCCTATCGAGTCCAAAGACATTTCCAATCACAGAAGTGAATATCTCCCCATAAATCACAAGTACAAAAATCCAGTAAAAAAACGGAGCTAAGTTTTTCATAATAATTGCCATTGGGATATCATACAATTCCAGGTTAGGCAGCATGATCAAAGTAAAATGGCTGCCAATTAAAATTATTGTTAAAGCAAGGCCTCCAAGAATTCCTCCCCATTTAATTGTCCAGTCATCCTTAACCTCTGTGGCTACGGGCACCAGAACTGCTTGTGCCAATCCCAAATTTAATGCTGCATATGAAAATGGAGCGATCACACTTTTCCAGCCATCTGTTGCATGCGGAATAAATAAAAAGCGCTCTAAAAAGTGCGGCATTCTTAGTGATAAAAACATCAAGATTAAACTAAATGTAATCATTAATGGAACAACAAAAGTATTTACAGCAAAAAGTCCTTTTGTGCCAACAAGCATAACCAGATAGGAAAGGAATATGGTTATAAACACACCAAGATTTTTTGGCAGTCCGAGCTGCTCTTCAAAAACTGCCCCAGCCCCGGCTAGCATTACTGCGCTAACTCCAAGAAGCATAAATAGCATAAAAATATTTATTATGCTGCCCGCCCATTTTCCAAATAGGTACTCGTTAAATTCTTGATAGGATTTTGCCTTGATTTGAGCGGCCATTCTCATTAACTTTGATCCAATCATGATAAAAAGATAACCGCTCATTAATATACTAATAAAGCCAAAGAAACCAAATCGTGAAAAAAATTCAACGATTTCTTTTCCAGTGGCGAAGCCCGCTCCAACTACTGTGCCTACGTAGACTGCTGCAATTTGAAAAGCTTGAGTCCAATTCTTCCTCACACCATCTCCTCCTTATCATCAATATATGACCAAAGGGACAAACAAAGACGAGCTTTTTTCCTTAATTGGTAACCATTAACTCGCCGATTGGCGAGCCCCTAAGGGCGAAGACAGAGGCGTAGTTGCACTTATACTTTCCTATTAGCTAAAAAAAGCGAAGCCGCAATTATTAAGCGACTTCGCTTTTTTTATTGTTAAAGTTTTTGATCGCCTACAGAATTTAACCAGTTCTCAATAACACCAACTACCGATTCGACACAGCCATCCTCAAATGGTGAAATTAAATTTGCCTCGCGGACAAGTTTAGTGAATGACATGCTGCCGCCAAGTTTACAAAGCTTGACATAATCAGCCCAAGCCTCCTCTTGGTTCTCTCTTGAACGTTTCCAGAATTGGAATGCACAAATCTGTGCAAGTGTATAATCAATATAATAAAACGGTGAATTAAAAATATGACCTTGCCGCTGCCAGAATCCACCATTCTCTAAATACTCGTTGCCATCATAATCTTTATGAGGTAAATACTTTTTCTCAATTTCACGCCATTGAAGCTTGCGTTCTTTTGGTGAAGCCTCAGAATTTTCGTATACCCAATGCTGGAATTCATCAACAGAAACCCCATACGGCAAGAATAATAAGGCATCACTTAAGTGTGAGAATTTATATTTATCTGTATCTTCTTTAAAGAACAAATCCATCCACGGCCATGTAAAAAATTCCATACTCATAGAGTGAATTTCACATGCCTCGTAGGTTGGCCAATTATATTCTGGAATCTCATATTGACGGCTGGAATATACTTGGAAGGCGTGACCTGCCTCATGTGTCAGAACATCGATATCACCTGATGTTCCATTGAAATTAGAAAAAATAAATGGCGCTTTATAATTCTCAATAAAGGTACAATATCCGCCGCCGGCTTTTCCTCTTTTCGCAACAAGATCCATTAGCTTGTTATCCTGCATAAAGCGGAAAAACATACCCGTTTCTTCCGAAAGTTCTTCGTACATTTTTTGTCCGTTTTCGATAATCCATTCTGGACTTCCCTTAGGTGTAGCATTTCCACTTTGAAATTTGAAGCCTTCATCATAATACTTTAATTTATCGAGCCCGATTCTTTCCTGTTGACGCACCTTTAATTTAGTCGCAATCGGTACGATTAAATTCTTAACCTGAGCACGGAAATTCGCCACCATATCAGCGTTGTAATCCGTTCTCATCATTCGATAATAACCAAGCTCAACAAAGTTTTTATAGCCAAGCTTCTGCGCAATCTCTGTTCTTACTTTAACAAGATCATCATAAATTCGGTCGAGTTCATCCTCATGATCTGCTAAGAAGCCAAATTTTGCTTCATTTGCCCGCTTTCTCATTTCCCGATCAGTTGATTCCGTGAACGGCTCTAATTGGGCAAGCGTTCTTTCTTCCCCTTCAAAATCAATTTTAGCTGAAGCAAGCAGCTTCGTATATTCCGTCGATAAACGATTTTCCTTTTGTAGTAAAGGAACAATCTCAGGCTTAAATGTCTTAAGCTGTCCTTCGGCAAGAGCGAATAACTGGGTTCCCCACTTTTCTTCGAGCTGATTGCGAAATTTTGAATTAACAAGGGCTTGGTAATACTTGGTCACTAACCCTTCAACTTCAGGCTGGATTTCATCTATATTATCTTGTTCTTGCTTATAAAACTCATCATTCGTATTGATTGAATGGCGAATATAGCAGAGATTGAACATTGTACCAAGATCATTTCTAAGATGATTGATCTCATTCATTGCCTCGCTTTGCTCCTCAACAGTCGCGGCGTTATTAAAGTGTTGAAGCGCTTCAGTAAATTTTTTAGTTACTTCCTCTAAATTTGGACGTACGTATGTAAAATTTTCAAAGCTCATGAAAACATCCCCCTATTTCAAATTTCCAAATATATTTATTCGACACTATTTATTACAATTCCTTCAAATATAAAGAAAACTTGCCGA
>NZ_JBALPG010000070.1:10268-70037 GCF_036965245.1 Neobacillus drentensis | reverse complement strand
AGTTGCACTTATGCGTTAGGAAAGTATAAATTCGAAAAATTTATACTTTCCTAATAGCAAAAAAATACGGCCAATGGCCGTATTAAAATCTACCTGCAGGCAACCCTAACTTTTTCAGCAAGTTAATCGCTTCCGTTTTCTCTTGATCAGTTAGACTCGACATGAGCGTATCAATTAGTTTCGCATGTTCAGGAAAAATGTCCTGAATAAACCTTTTCCCTTCGTCTGTAATTTGAGCATATGTCACCCTTCGATCTTTCGGGCAGGCTAATCTTTGCAACATTCCTTTTTGTTCAAGTTTATCAACAACATAAGTAATACTGCCACTGGCAAGCAAAATTTTTCCGCCGATTTGCTGCATCGGCTGGTCGCCTTTATGATAGAGAAGCTCTAACACAGCAAATTCTGTTGGATTTAAACCATTTGCCTGAATGACTTTATTTACATGTTCATTGATTGCTTTATATGCTCTTGAAAGGACAATAAATAGCTTTAATGACTTAGTTACTGAATCATTTTCCATAAAAAACTCATCCTTTTATGTTTTTAATATAATGTAACCTGTACTGGATACACACACCTTAAAATTATCTCGATTTCAAAATTATTATAAAAAACTTTTCAATTCCTGTCAATTTCCTATTATACATCAGGAATATTTCGGTAAACAAATGAAACTTCTGTTATAATAAAAACGTTTATTATTTAAAGATTAATTTGGGGTACTTTAATGAAAATTCGAAAAGGTAAGTTTTATATCTATTTTATTGTTGTTGTACTGCCTGTATTTATTTTAGGTTCATACTTTTTTTATCGTATTTTAAAAGAAAATGACATTGAAAGAAAAAAAGATGCTCTCTGGGTTGCCTCGATTTATCAAAAGAACTGGGATCAATTCATTAGTGAAACGAAGACTAGCTTAAAAATTCTTTCACTTTCTGCAAAAAACGACTTGGATTTTCCGAAAAAAATGGAACCATTATTAATGGAAGTAAACCAAAATGATCCTCGGTACGGGGGACTTTACTTACTTAACAATAAAGGCTATTTGTTAACAGGTTCAGTTCCATTACGAAATGATACTGATTTTACCAAACTATCATTTATTCAGGAAGTCATCAAAACAAAAGATACTATCCTTTCTGATCAGGAGGAAATTCTTAAAGACAGCCAAAGAATTATTGGACTTGCTACACCTGTTCTCGATGAAAATCGCGAATTAAAGGCCATTCTCATTGCGGATTTGCGGATTGATTATATGAGGAATCTGATGAGAGTTATTACACCAGAAACCAAGTTAATTGTTGCGAATGGAGGTAAGAATCCTATCCTTGAAATGAATGTAACCAACATTGAAGAGGGAGATAATACCAATTGGGTTACTTCACAAATGGATCGTATACCATGGAGTATAAAAGTAAAGATTGCAGAACGGAATTATAAAGAAATTGGTAAATCGTGGGAGAAAGTGTTGTTTATTACCCTAGTTATCACACATATCCTTTACTTACTAATTGAATATTTCTTATTAAGAAAATTTACGCATAATGAAAGAAAGCAAAATGAACTACAGAAGCTCGAATTAGTAGGAACTTTAGCTGCAAGTACAGCACATGAAATTCGAAACCCTTTGACCGGTGTTAAAGGATTAGTACAACTCCTAAGTGAAAAGTATACGGATCCAAAGGATCGCTATTATTTTGATGTTATTAATTCTGAGCTAAAACGTATTAATGAAATCGTCAGTGAGTTTTTAATCCTAGGTAAACCGACTGCACAAATGACCGATTACATTAATATAGCTGGAACACTTCAAGAATTGAAACCACTAATCATTTCAGAGGGAAATTCGCATAATGTAGAATGTAACTGGCAGCTTCCTAGTCAACCCGTTATCGTTAAGTGTGTAAAGGACGAAATGAAACAAGTAATTTTAAATATTACAAAAAATGCATTTGAATCATTCGAAAACCCGGGAACAATAGAAATTAGGCTACACCCACATGAAGATAATTTTTGTAAGCTTGAAATTAGTGACAATGGTAAAGGGATACCGAAAGATGATTTAGAAAAAATTTTTCGTCCTTTCTATACATCGAAAGATACTGGAACAGGTCTAGGTCTGGTCATTTGTAAGCGAATCATTCACTCATTTGGCGGCAGCATCGAAATAGATAGCAAAGAAAAGATCGGAACCACAGTTACCATTTTATTGCCAACCAGTAAATAAAACGAGACCTAACCCGGTCTCGTTTTATTTTATTTGCACAATCGCTTCTTTTTGAATGATCCTACTTCGAATATTATTTAAAAGCAGATTCAATCTCTCGTTTCTGTCTTCGGGTGCGATTTTTTTATGGAACACTGAGAAAAGCGTAATGTCTCTAAGCTTTAGAAAAAGTGGCAAATGCTCTTGCCAGCGCTCTGGCAAGGTATTGCATTCTTCATAGCCCTTACTAAAATGTGTAAGGAAATGATAGGCAAACTCGTTCTTCTCATCCTCACTCGCACTTTCTAATCCATAGAAAATAGAATAGTACAAAGGAATGGCTATATCGGATGCAAACCAATGATAACTGCAATCATCGAAGTCAAATACATTGACGAACTCGCCATCATAAAAAAAGTTCCCCGAATGAATATCCGAATGGATCAGTCCAAAATTATCACGGTTTTGCGGAAGCTCCATTAATTCCTTGATTAATTCACCCGTACGTTGAATTATCTCCGGCTCATTAGGAAAATATTGTTCAACTTCAAACAGCTCCTCCTCGTGCCAAAATGGACGTAATCCTTCTTTCGGTTGAAAATCTTTTGTAACCGCATGCATTTTTCCAATCGCTTTACCCCAAGAATGGAACAATTGGGCATTGAATTGATCGGAGTTAACCTTTACAGGCATACCTTTTACCTTTGAATAGAGGCAGGCGTAAAAAAAAGATCCATCAGAAGCCTTCATACCTTCGATTAATTGTCCACTTGAAGACTGGAAGACCTTCGGACAATTCACACCATTTTGATACAAATAATTCATCCAATCAAGCTCTGCTTTAATTTCATCCTTATTTCGATGGGAACTATGTGTAATTCTTAAGACCATGGGCTTTGCTCCACGGTAAACCTCGAAGACATAATTCTCAAAATCCCCCAGTTTTTTAACGTTTGCGCCTACTTGAAAGCATGCTAAAAATCCATTTAAGATCTCTTTGCTAAAGATAACTTCAACTGATTTTTCCATATTTCCCCTCCTTATTATCGTTTATTTTTCTCTATTATAATTTAAATGTTTCGAAAACAGAAATAAATATTTCTTATTTTAGTCATTCAGTAGTAAGATAAGATAGAAAAATATTAAGTTTAAAAAGAGAAGGGATACTATGAGTCAACAAGCAGTTTTACCCACAAAGGTTCCAAAAGCCTCTGAATCAACTATGTATAAAATCCTTTTTATCATCGGGCTTTGTCATTTATTGAATGATGCCATTCAAGCTGTTGTACCAGCTATGTTTCCTATTTTAGAAAAATCAATGGGTTTAAGCTTTACCCAGCTCGGAATCATTGCATTTTCATTAAATATGATCTCATCCGTTATGCAGCCTGTAGTAGGGATGTTAACTGACAAAAAGCCAATGCCCTATGCCCTGCCAATTGGGCTCACGTTTACATTATTTGGCATCCTCGGATTGGGGTTTGCTTCAAGTTTTGCGATGATTGTCTTATCTGTCCTTTTTATCGGCCTCGGCTCGGCGGTTTTTCATCCCGAAGGTTCGAGGGTGGCTTATATGGCGGCAGGAGATAGAAGGGGGCTTGCGCAATCCATTTATCAAGTGGGCGGAAATACTGGTCAAGCGTTAGCCCCAGTCATTACCGCATTGATATTGGTTCCACTCGGACAGATTGGCGCATCCTGGTTTACAATTGTTGCCGCACTTGCTGTCATATTGCTAGTTTATATCGCCAATTGGTATAAACAGAGATTAATAACTTTACCAAATTCACAAAAGAAAAAGAACATTAGTGTTAGTAGGAAGGGAGGTTTATCCAAAGAAGTTAAAAAGACATTGGCGTTGATCTTATTACTAATCTTTGCTAGAACGTGGTATTCCTCTGGCATTACCAATTTCTACACATTTTATGCGATTAAGGAATATGCCCTTACGATTAAAGAATCTCAAATCTTTTTATTTGCATTTTTAGTATCCGGGGCCATTGGCACTTTCTTCGGAGGGCCGCTGTCAGATAGATTTGGAAAGAAAAACATTATTTCCTTTTCCATGTTAGCAACCGTTCCTTTTTCTATTCTTATTCCTTATGTTCCGCCAACCATAGCCTTTATCTTCCTTATTCTGACTGGGTTTATTTTAATGACAAGTTTTTCCGTTACCGTTGTCTATGCACAAGAATTAGTTCCGGGGAAAATTGGCACGATGTCTGGTTTGACTGTTGGCCTTGCGTTTGGAATGGGGGCAATTGGTTCAGTAAGTTTAGGTTATATCGCGGACTTGATTGGATTACAGTCGATGATTACATGGCTTGGAGTACTGCCATTGATGGGTTTAATCGCATTTTTGCTTCCATCGGATCAAAAGATTTGGGAATGGAATCAAAAAAATTAAAGGATGGGCTTAAGCCCATCCTTACTTAATTTCCTGGATTTTTTGATATAAGTCCGCCTTTTCTTTATCAGTAAGCATTCTTTCTGCCATTGGGAATAACACGTTTTCTTCTTTAGAGAAATGTTCTGTTAATATAAAGTAAGCGTTTTGAATGAATTCTGCTAATTTTTTCTTTTCATCAGTTGATGCCTTGCCAGCTTCTACCTTAGTTAGAAAGGTGCCGATATTTGATTTTGCTTGATCATGTTCATATTCCATCACCGCAATCGGTCCTGAAGTTGTGCCAATATAGGCACCAATCATTGGAAAAAGAACACCCTCTTCCCTTTCTGAATGCGGGTCTAGGGCATCCTTAAATTCTTTTACTTTTGTGATTAATTCTCCAAAATTATGATCTATATCTGATTCTTGTTCAATTTGCTTCGTTAATTCGAATAATTCTTCTAATTGTCCTAATAACGGAGGATGTTCACTTTTTAATTGTTTCAGTCCTTCGCTTAATTCAGCTTGGGGGATACCTCCAAAACTACTCATGCAGCCGCTCATTTACATTCACTCCTATTATTTTTAATTTCCTCAAGTATAAAATTATCCAATATTTAATGTAGTGATTTAGGTCACGTATATACAAAATCGTTGAAAGCTTACATGTTTTTGTCGATTTTATGAAAATTCATTAAATTTTTGAAAAATTTTAACATTTATCACTCAAAAAGATTTAAAAATTTCATATAATATAGATAAACCATATAAAGGAGGGCAAAACCATGAAAACCCCAAATTATCATGACTTTTATCCAAAGGAAGTAATACCAATTGGTTTAAATGACTTAATGGCACTTAAAGAATCTGATGCTTACAACCCTAGTTTACCACCCACTCATTGGCTTATTGCTGTAGAAGGAATACAACTCCCGCAGCCAAAGATTTACTATCACTGGAAAGTGAGTGTGTATCCTGCTGAAAGTGAAGGCGATTTTAATTGGAAGAAGCCTTTTTATTGTTCACCAAATATGAAATTAATGGATGATGCAATCGCACTTGCTATATCATTAGCTGAATTAGGCAATAAGGATGAACTTTCCTCAGCAGCCTTATTAGAAAAAATAAGCTAATCCCCAAAATACTTACCTTCTGCTTCACCTTCTTTTTAACCTCACTTGTGAAAAAACCTACATATAGTGATATTGAATCGGAAGCGCCTTGTTCAGGAGCTGGAGCTAGACATTTCTCGAAATACAAACAATTACCATTCTATCAATGAAAAAAGTGCTGCTTGCACAAATGCAAACAGCACTTTTTCATTTAAGAGTTATGCAAGTCGGAAAACAATCCCATGTCCGCCTTTAGGATATTCCCATTTAATGTTCTGATACGGACAGCCGATACGGCAGCTTCCGCATTCATGACACCCTTCATAGCCAACCTGCATGCGTGTCCCTTCCCACTTATAAACCTCAGCAGGGCAAAATACTGTACAAATTTTATCGGGGCATTGAGTCATACAAATGTCATGGTCGAGTACGGTCAAATGGGATTTCGTGTCACACTTAAAACGGAGAAGATATTGTTTTTCTTCAATATTCTTAGTTGACATTATTTCACCGCCTTCCAAGCACGATAAATATCTTGCAATACTTTAAGCGTTCCTTTTTCAGCTGTTACATTCTTCATAATTTGTTTTTGTTTTTCTCGTTTTGGCGTGCCATCTACTGTGAAGAATTTACTCATTGCCTTATTCATCATTGGTACATAATCATTAAAGTATTGTGGATATTTCTCAAATGTATGGGCTGCGTCTTTGTATTTCTCTAAATCTTTTATGATGAAGCTATCAAAAAGCTTCTCACGGTAGATATTTAAACTAGCTTCACTAAAGTCTCCACGGCTTTTTGCCTCTAGGATAGATTCTGCAGCCAATAGTCCTGAATGCATCGCCATGTTCGAACCTTCACGATGAATGGCATTAACCAGCTGAGCAGCATCTCCTACAACAATAACACCATTACCGGCCACTTTTGGCACGGAACGGTAACCGCCTTCCGGAATAAGATGGGCAAGATACTCAGCAGATTCTCCGCCAGCTAGCATCGGTTTTACCATTGGATGATTTTTCAAGTAATCTAGCAGTTCATATGGCTTTAATTTCGCTTTAATCATACTTGACAGGGTTGTACCTACCCCAATATTCAAACTATCTTTATTTGTATACAGGAAAGCTGTCCCGAGATTCCCCTTTGTTGAATCTCCGAAGATCTCGATTGTACAACCCTGGTTATCCTCTAAGTTAAAACGATCATTAATTTTCTCTTTTGGTAAATTTATCACTTCCATGACCGTTAACGCCACTTCATCCGGCCTGAATTCTTTATGAAAGCCTAATTGTTTGGAAAGCAGCGAGTTCACTCCGTCAGCAAGCACTACAACATCTGCAAAGATCTCCCCATCAGGACGGTCGGTACGAACACCGACAACCTTGCCATTTTCAACAATACATTCTGTAACAACAGTTTCGTTGATCAACAGGGCTCCTGCCTCAACAGCCTTATTTGCAAACCATTGGTCAAACTGAGCCCGTAAAACGGTAAAGTTATTATATGGTTCTACTGCCCATTCAAGACCTTTATAGCCAAATTGTACGACTGATTCTTTATCCATCATCCAAAAGCGCTGTTCAATGACAGGTCTCTCAAGCGGTGCCTCCTTCCAAAACTCAGGAATTAACTCTTCCATTTGCTTGCGGTACAAGACCCCGCCCATTACGTTCTTTGCCCCAGGGTATTCTCCTCTTTCAATAAGCAAAACATTTAAGCCATTCTTTGCACAAGTGAGGGCACAAGATGTGCCTGCAGGGCCTGCTCCAACAATGATCACGTCAAATTTTTCAGGCATAGCTTATTTCACCGCCTTTTTCGCTTCTTAGCTGCTTAAATTGCTCAATTAGTTTAGGGACGATTTCCATTGCGTCTCCTACTATTCCATATGTTGCAACATCAAAAATTGGCGCATTCGGGTCTTTGTTAATGGCGATAATGAACTCGGAATTTTTCATGCCGACGACGTGCTGAATCGCTCCTGATATGCCAATTGCAAAATAGATTTTCGGTGTAACGGTTTCCCCAGTTTGGCCAACCTGTTGCTCATGAGGCAGCCAGCCAGCTTCAACAACATCACGCGTACCGCCCACACTGGCTCCAATCGTTTCTGCTAGTTCATGAATGAGTTGAAAATTTTGAAAGTCCCCCATTCCTTTACCGCCACAAACAATCACATGGGCATCGGCTAAATTGGCCTTTTTTGTTACATCATTCACAATTTGGAGCACTTTAGTGCGCATCTCTTCTTCTTTTAGATCTATTTTCTCTTCTATAATTTTTCCTAATCTGCTGCTGTCCGGGTCCAATGCCTTCATTACCTTTGGTCGAACAGTTGCCATTTGCGGGCGGTGCTTCTTACAAAGGATTGTAGCCATAATATTACCGCCAAATGCCGGTCGGCTTGCCTCTAATAATCTATTTTCTACATCGACATCAAGCATCGTGGTATCTGCTGTTAAACCTGTACTTAAATCAGTTGCCACAGCACTAGCTAAATCTTTACCATTTGGTGTTGCCCCATAAAGAATTATTTCTGGCTTATATTTTTGAGCAAGCAGCATAACACCCTTCATAAATGACTCTGTACGGTAATGTTTCAAGACAAGGTGATCAATAACATACACCACATCGGCACCGAAGGAGATGACTTGGTTTGCTAATGGTTTTACATCGTGTCCTAATAAAAATCCTGCTAACGGTACTTGTAATTTATCAGCGAGCTTCCTGCCAGCACCAAGCAATTCTAGTGAAACCCCTTCTATTTTACTATCGTTTTGTTCAATGAATACCCAGACTCCACGGTAATCGTCTAGATTCATGTAAATACCCCCTCAGACAGAAGATTAATCTTTATTATTTAGATGACTGCATCGTTAATAGGTCCCTTTTCTCCATTAAGACTTCCATAAGCTGACCAACTTGCTCATCGGCAGAACCCTCTAGTCTTTTACCACCCTCTGGTCGAGGAGGTGTAAACATTTTCCCAACAATTGTTGGTGAACCTTTCAGTCCTAACTGAGTACGGTCTACATTTTCAAGATCACTTACTGCCCAAATTATGGGTTCGTATCTTGCTGCTTTTATCATGTTTGGCATTGGCGAATATTCTATACCATTAATTTCTTTCTCAACAGTTAACAGACACGGCATTTCCGACTGAATTAATTCATATCCGCTTGTTAATTTCCGTTTAATTAACACGGTTTTTTCCTTTTGATTGACTTCTGATACTTCAATTACATTTGTCACGGGTGGAATATCCATTCTTCTTGCAATTCCTGGACCAACTTGTCCTGTATCACCATCAATAGCATGCTTCCCGCAAATAACCATATCCACTGGGATTTCCTTATTAATTCTTTCTAAAGCTTTAGATAAGGCATAACTAGTCGCAAGAGTATCCGCTCCGGCAAAGGCACGGTCAGTAATCAAAAATCCTCTATCCGCTCCTATTTCAATACTCTTTTTAATAACTGCAGTTGCTTGCGGCGGTCCCATTGACAATACAGAAATCGTGCCGCCGGTGTTTTCCTTGATTTTTACGGCCTCTTGAACAGCATGGGCATCGTAAGGATTCAAAATGGCTGGCGCACTTCGGCGGTCGAGTGTGTTTGTTTTTGGATTAATTTTAATGATTTTTGTATCGGGTACTTGTTTGACACATACGACAATGTGCATGTAGGACATTCCCTCCTCTATATAATCTAAGTTTGTTGAAAGCGTTTGCTTCCTTTGGTTATAAAAAATGCCTTTATTAACGATATATGAATCGCAACACAAGCATAGTACCAAACAATGATTGTTTTCTTTTTTCTTAGTTGTTTAAATATTAATTAATAATCATGGGAAAAGCTTTACAAAACTAATGCAGTTTCTACGATGTGGTTTCTATAAAACAAAAGTAGTTGAAATAAAAACTAGTTGTGGTAAGATATGTAGTTAATTTAGGTGTGAATTTTCAATTAAATAGTACTAATATAACTATATGAAATATTCTGATATAAACAATGATAAAAATCACAGCTTATGTCTAATTTTGTTGATATTTTTCATTGGGGTTAGGAGTCGGATGCAAAGGGGATACTGGAAAAATAATCGTATTAGCAATTTATTTACATAATGCGCCGAAAGGCCTTCTTGTCGCTTTATTTTTAATCAATCAACGAAATAGTAAATAGGAAGGCCTTTATTATAGAAACTTTAACTCTAGCAATTGAAATTGTTTTAACATCGTTTGTCTAAAACTTCGTTCCATACGGTCTATCATTCTGACGCGGGTGCGATGCTGCTTATTATTATAAAGAATTAATTCCCAAAAGCCACGGAGATGGAAATGAGCGGATATCTACCTACGCATTTATTATGGGGCTAAAATCATGGTGTGGATCAAAGATATCTTGTTTTGTGGGATAATCTAAAAATTCCCTTGGTATCTTTTTGGCTGCATACTCATTAAACTAAAACTTTTGGCCAAATCATAATCATTTGTTTAAATGCAAATTTTATTTCTTCATTTGGACTTGAAGAATGTCCAATGCTCTTTTGGTACTTGTTGATTAATTCATCTAATTCTTGGCTGTATTTTATTGTTTCTTCACTCGTAAAGCCCTGTTTATTCGCGCTATTGATCATCAGTTCTCTTTTTACCTTTATCTCTTCAATCATTTCAGATTGAATATTACTATACTTGTACAATTTTATCCTCCTACTCTTACACGCATACTGTAATCTGCAAAAAAGTAGACTACTTGAAGAATTATGACAAGAATTTCTTTAAAAGTAAATACATTCGCAAAAGTAGACAAAACATTCTATTTCTTTCGTTTTTCGACAAATTCCTCAGTGCCCTTCTTGTTAATACGACAACAATTAATTGGAATAATAAGGGATATCCATTAAATAGAAAACTGGCTAGAAGAAATTGCCAGCCAGTCTTTTTCTTATAAATTCACTTCTTCTTTTTCATAAATAGGTACCCATCCTTCGGTAGTAACAAATATTCTAACGGCAACAACCTTCCTGTCTTCTTCAAGAGTAAAGTAATGCCTTGTATTTTCAGGAACTGATATGAGGTCACCAGGATTTAAATGTACGTCGAAAAACTTGCCATCTTTACCTTGGATGACAAACACACCATGGCCACTTACAATAAAACGGACTTCATCATCTGTGTGGTGGTGTTCCTTTTTAAAATTTGTAAGCAAAACGTCAAGATTCGGAGTATTTTTAGACAAGGAAATCACATCTTGAGCTTTGTATCCTCGTCTTGCCGAAATATCTGCTATTTCTCTTGTAAAAGTATTAAGGATTTCTTCTTTTTCTTCATCACTTAAAAGATATTTTTCAACTAGTGAGAGAGGAAGTTTACTAATATCCCAGTTTTCATAAATAACATCTTGAGATGAAAGGAAGCTTGCTACTGCTTCTTGTTCGTGAATTTGCTCTTTTTTGTTTTGGAATGTAATATATGCCATTAGTAATCTCTCCTTTTATATATTAAACAACTTTAAATAATTGATATGGTTTATGTTCTAATAAACGTAATTGATAGCGGAATAGAAATTCTGAAGCTTCAAGAATTTTCTTCGCCTCAAAAGCATTCCTTCCCCACACTGTAATTCCATGGTTACGGATCAAAATAGCACCAGTATCTTCTAATACATGTTCTGAGAATTTATTTGCCAGCGTCGGGATATGGGCATAGTTACGTATGATTGGAATATTTAAAACCGCATCTTCTTCCCACTTATCAAAGGCTTTAATTAATTCTTGCCCCTTAAATGAAATTTCGCCATTGTCCCCATAAACTTCAGAGATGACATTATTATCAATTGTATGGACATGGAGGCTGCAGCCCGCATTCGTCTTGCGGTAAATTTCAACATGAAGAAGTGTCTCTGCTGAAGGCTTCAAATGTGTTTCTTCAACAGCACAGCCGAAATCGTCAACTAACAAAAAGTCCTCTTCCGTTCGCTTACGCTTATCCTTACCACTTGCTGTCACCAAAAATTGAAGCGGATGGTCGCTCACTTTAATTGCAAGGTTTCCGCTTGTTCCCATAAACCAGTCACGCTCAGCCAGCTCATCCTTTACATCAGCCAATTCAGTCCATCTTTCCGTTAGCATGTTAGCTCTCCCACCTCAATTCTCTTTTTTATTTCCTCGATACAGTCGAAGAATGTATGAAACCCTTGATGGTTTATACCCCAATCCTCGCACTTTTCCTCAAGTAAATCCCTTGCCAGCACAAAGTCAGCATGCTTGGCTGCTTCAAGATCGGTTACTGAATCACCAATGACAATTTTGAAGCTGTCGTCACTAAGGTATAAATTACGAATAATACTTGGCTTACAGCAGCCGCAATCATTGTCACACATTGAATCACATTTATTAGGCCAAAGAATTTTGATTGTCTCGCCTGAAAAATCAGATTCATTACAGTAGATTCCCGCGAACGGTGCAAACTCTGCTAAAATAGGGTGAACAAAAAAGTCGATACCGCCACTAATGATATAAAGTGGAATGCCTGTTTCACGTAAAAAATCTACAAACTCTTTGAACCCAGCGCGAATCTTGGCATTCTCTATCGCAAAGGCTGTAATTTCTTCTTTTAAGGTACTCGGTAATAGAGAAAAGAGTTTTCCTACTCCCTCATTGATGGGGATTTTCTGGGAAAGTATTTGATCTTTGAGCTTTACCCACTCTGGTGGGGCAAATTTCTTCATTATGGCAATGATGTTATCACTTTCCGTAACAGTCCCGTCAAAGTCACAAAAAATTACTAGCTTTGTCATTTAGACGATCACCTCGGCATTCCCCCAGAGCTGTAAGGCCTTTTTAAGTTCAAGGTACTTGTCAGCCCCCTCAACCAGAAGCTTCCCCTGAAGATTCGTTTCAATCGCTTGTCGGAAGGCAAGCGCCCCTCCGCGGGCACCACCTGGATGTCCATGTACCCCGCCGCCAGCATTGATGACGGAGTCAATTCCAAAATCATGAATTAACAATGGTACCAGTCCCGGATGAATTCCCGCTGATGGTACAGGAAAAGCCTTTTTAAAGACATCTTCCTTCGTTAGCTCATTTGCAATTGAAAGGGTTAATGGTTTTTCTAGAGCAACTGTTCCATATGGTGATGGAAACAGCGACAAGTCTGCCCCAGCATAACGGAGAATCTTTCCAAGTAACAATGAATGAGAAAAGCCAAATTCAGGTGAAGAGGCTAATGCACCGCTAATCGCAGGATGGGCCATAAGAGGAAGGGCTATCTCCGAATCCTCTCTTAACTCCTGCAAAACATCTAATCCATAGGAAAACACATTAAACAACAGGAGGTCCGCACCCAGTTCAGTGGCCCTTCTTGCTTTGTCCTTTAGCTGGGATGTACGGCCGGTAAGGTTTACTGCGTATAATGTCCGGTGTCCAGTTTGTTCCATAACCTCTTGCAGCACAGCTTTACCAGCAGCTATTCTTTTTTCAAATGGTGTTAATTCATTTTCAAAAAGGATTTCATCATCCTTCACAAGATCTACACCACCAAGAGCTTGCTGCTTAAGCTGTTCGGATAAGAAGTTTAAGTCTTTGCCCAGCACACCTTTAAAAATGCTCATTAACAGCGGCCGGTCGTAGACATTTAGTTTTTGCCGGAGCCCTTCAATCCCAAACCTTGGCCCTGGGAACAATCTCTTTAATCCATCATCAAATTGTAAATCTAGCAATTTAATTTTCCCATCCAAGGAGAGCTTTCCAAAAACAGTTGTTAAAATTGCAGGCAGATCAATGGAAAAATTAATGGTTGGATAAGCAATCCGGAGAAGTGACTGTTCTTTATTTACGGCTGGTAATCCCTCAATGGAAACGACTCTGCCTTTATGCTTGCGCAATTGACTTTGATCTAGTTCCGGTAGGTTCGTCCATGATCCAACCGTTAACCCAAGTGCAATTTCCTCTGCTTTTTTTTCTGGATTTCTTTCATCATGCAGTAGATATGTAGCGATTATTTCACTCAATTTTGATCTTCCTTCCGTAAAAACATAAAAAACCTCTTCGAAAAGAAGAGGTTAGCAACACAAACTAACACCTTCTCATCTTTCAGCATAAAGCTGCAAGAATTAGCACCGTGCTTAAACACTAGTTTAAGTCGGTTGCCGGGCTTCATCGGGCTTTTCCCTCCGCCTGCTCTTAATAAGAAAACGATTCGTATTTATTCACTTTTTCATATTGTTTAACTTTATTTCGGATTATGCCAAGAAAAGTATTAAATGTCAACTTATTTTTTAAAAATTCCTAATCTACTTATTCTTCCGACAACTTCAGCTAACCGTTTTTCTGTTGATAATAACCCAACACGGACATAGCCCTCGCCAAATTCACCAAAGCCAATTCCTGGTGCGACCATTACATGCGCTTGTTCAAGAAGAATATTGGCGAATTCCTCAGAAGAAAGCCCGTCTGGAACCTTTAGCCAAGCAAAAAATGAACCCTTTGGTGCTGTGACATTCCATCCAAGCGAATGGAGACCCTCAATTAATACATTTCGTCTACGTTCATAAAGCCGGATTAATTCTTTAACACATTCCTGAGGGCCCGTTAATGCTTCCGCCGCTGCCTCCTGAACCGCTCCAAATAAACTTACATACAAATGATCTTGAAGAAGTTCAATCGCAGAAATCACACTCTCATTACCAACAGCAAACCCTACTCGCCAGCCTGCCATATTATAGGTTTTAGACAAAGTATAAATCTCAATTCCAACCTCTTTTGCTCCCTCAACCTGGAGGAAGCTTAGTGGTTTTTCACCATCAAACCCAATTGCACCATAGGCAAAATCATGAACCACACAAATATCGTTCTCACTTGCCAACTTAATTGTTTCCTCAAAAAATTCTGCCGTGGCGATAGCACCGGTCGGATTATTCGGATAATTAAGAAACATTAACTTTGCCTCTGAAAGAATTTCAGCAGATAGCTCACGGTAATCAGGCAAAAAATTATATTGTGCACGTAAAGGCATTGTCACCATTTCCGCTTTCGCCAATGCAACCCCAGACAGATAATCAGGGTAGCCTGGATCGGGAACTAGGACGATGTCACCTGGATTTAACAAACACTGAGGAATTTCAACCAGTCCTGCTTTACCGCCAAATAATATGGCTACTTCCTTATCAGGATCAATCGTTACCCCGTATTCGCTAAGATAATAATCAGCCACAGCTTGTTTTAAATAACGATGTCCTTGAAACGGCGTATATTTATGGTTTAGAGGATTGGCAGCTGCTTCTTGAAGCTTTGCAACAATATGTCCTGGTGTCGGCTGATCAGGGTTACCCTGACCTAAATTAATCACATCATGTCCCTCGGCAATATATTCTCCGACCTTCTTCACAAGCCCAGCAAAAAATTGTTTAGGAAGACTTTTTAAAAGATCTGATGATGGAATTTGTTTCATCATTTTCACCTGCTTAATCAATATCATATTTTCCTTGAAATTCTAGTCACAAATGATATAACTTTTATAACAGCTTGTAAAGGAAAAATTCCGAAAGTTCAAAACAGGGGGGGCGGATTTATGAAATTTAAAATTTCTTGTATTCAAATGGATATAGTCTTTGGAAATCCGATTAGAAACTATCAAATTGCCACTGAGCTGATTGAAAAAGCAATGGGTGAAAACCCAGATATTATTGTCCTTCCAGAACTGTGGACAACAGGCTATGACCTAACACGCCTCAACGAGATTGCTGACCAAAACGCAATAAAGACAATAAATTTCCTACAAGAGTCAGCAAAAAGACACCAAGTCCATTTTGTTGGCGGTTCTGTTGCTAATCGTATTGAAAATGAAGTATTAAACACAATGCTCATTATTTCCAAAGATGGTCAACCAGTTCAGCATTACAGTAAACTACATCTTTTTAAGCTTATGGACGAGCATCTTTATTTACAGGCAAGGGCTGAAAAGGGGTTATTCCAATTAGAAAACCGACCATTTGCAGGAGTTATTTGTTATGATATCCGTTTCCCTGAATGGATTCGCGCCCACACATCAGAAGGAGCTGAAGCACTGTTCGTTGTTGCCGAGTGGCCTGAACAGCGCTTGGCACATTGGCGTGCTCTATTAATAGCAAGAGCGATTGAAAATCAGTGTTATGTGATTGCTTGCAACCGGTCTGGAAGCGATCCGAATAACAAATTTGCCGGACATTCGATGGTTATTGACCCATGGGGAGAAGTGATTGCCGAGGCTTCAACAAATGAGGAAATCTTATCTGCTGAGATAGATGTGGATCTCGTAAAAGAAATCCGTAGTCAGATTCCTGTTTTTGAAGATAGAAAACCAGAATATTATAAATAATTTTCAAAATATATTGACACTTTGTTCATGAAACTGTTATTATTTTTACCGTATTGAAATTGATTTACTCTTATCACGAGCTGGCTGAGGGATTTGGCCCTTTGAAGCCCAGCAACCGACCGTATATCCATTTGTGAAATGGGGCGCAGTTTTCGCGCCGGGTTATTCCCCCATTTATGGCACGGTGCTAATTCCAACAGAAGGATGATCTTTCTGAAAGATAAGAGGTGTGATAGACACGATTGTCTTCAAGCCTCTTTCAGATGAGAAAGAGGCTTTTTTAGTGCCTCATCGCACTTCCAAAGCCTCCAAAACAAAGGAGGAAATACATTATGAGTCAACTAAAACAAACATATTACGAGCCATTAACTGAAGATGCCGCTATTAGCCTGGCATTAAGTTTAAATATATTCAACGATAATGCTATACTCTCCTGCAGAGAGATTGGTGATGGGAATTTAAATCTAGTTTTTCATTTAATCAATGAGCACGATGGAAAAGGCATAATCATCAAACAAGCTCTTCCATATGCCAAAGTCGTTGGAGAAAGCTGGCCGTTAACCGTAAAACGGGCCAAGATTGAAGCAAATGCCTTAAAGACATTTGGTCAGCTGGCTCCAGATTACGTCCCAAAAGTTTATTTTACTGATGATTTGCTGGCCGTCACTGTAATGGAGGACCTTTCCCATCTTTTAATTGCCCGAAAAGGTTTTATTAACGGGGAAGCATACCCTCTCCTGTCTAAACATTTGGGAGAGTATCTTGCAAAAACATTATTTTATACTTCTGACTATGGCTTAGGTCCCTCTGAAAAAAAAGTACAGATGCAAAAGTTCAGCAATCCAGAACTTTGCAAAATTACCGAGGACTTAATTTTCACCGATCCATACTTTGATGCGGACACAAACCAATTTGAAGATGACTTACGCACTGACGTTGAAGCCCTTTGGAAGGATGATGAACTAAAGTTTCATGTGAATGTTTTGAAAAGATGTTTTTTAACGGAGGCAGAAGTTCTCCTCCATGGTGATCTCCACACCGGGAGTGTTTTTGCATCCAATTCAGAAACAAAAGTTATCGATCCAGAATTCGCCTTCTACGGTCCTGCCGGTTTTGATATTGGCCAAGTTTTTGCGAATCTTCTCTTCGAGGTTATTGTGAACGTTCCAAAGCGTGGCCTCTTTATCGAGCATATTGAAACAGTTTGGAATGTTTTTAAAGAAGAATTTACATATCTATGGAATACGGAAAATAAAGAATTTTCAGCCAAAATAGAACCATTTTTAAGCTACAATTTATCTAAGTTTTTTGAGGATGCCATTGGATTTGCCGGCTGCGAATTAATCAGAAGGACAGTTGGACTTGCACATGTTGCTGATTTAGATACTATTGAAGATGAACAAGCTAGATTAGCTGCCAAACGGACAACGTTAGAACTCGGGAAAGTCCTAATTAAACAACGAAAAGAAATCTTCAATCTTGATGTTTTTATTGCAAAGGTTAATGAAGTAATTTAATAGAAAAAGGTGGAAGTCTCAAAAAAATCAAATCTTTTGAGACTTCTTCTTTATTTATTCTGGGCCGATAGGAAAGTAAACTTTCCTATCAGGCATAAGTGCAACTTCACCTCTGTCTTCGCCCTTTGGGGCTCGCCAATCGGTGAGTTTTCTTTATTTAGCCCACATTTCTTCTGGATTGAGTTCGTAAATACTATTTTCTCGGTACATGTAATGATTAATAATGAATTCTCTGCGAATTGTCGCATAATCATCATGAAATTGCTTGATATACTCATTCAATTCTTTTTCATCATATTTTTTGCCTCTTTTTAAGCCACTAACAATATGTTCAAACACCATTAATTTTTTCTTCCTTTGAGCAGGAATGTTTTTCAGCTTTCCTTCCTTTGTGAAAAAATTTCCGATTGTTTTTTGCCTTTCTAAACTTGATTCCACCATATCCTCCAGCTCCTCCCCTCTTTTTTCAAGTAACTGGGTAAGCACCTGTGCCTGCTGTTTAATCATTGATTCATTTAAATAGAAGTAAATCGTATTTTTGTCTCTCCGTTCATAAACCACATGAATATCCCGTAATTTTTTTATGTGATGTGTAATCGTAGGTGCAGTTAAACCAAGTTTGCCTGCAATTGCCTGCCCATGTAAAGGTCCTTTTGCTAAAAGAGCAACAATCCTGACTCTTGTTGGATCTCCCATTGTTTTATAAAACGCAACAATACGGTTCAGCTGAATCATACTCTTTCAATCTCCTCGCTTTGATATTTATCTAATTAGATAAATATCAAAATTACATTGTACTGTCAATAGTTAAAAAAACACTTCTAGAACTTTAAGGAAGTGTTTTTAAACCAATGGGTTACTTTTATTATGATTTAATGGGTAAGTTTATGTAAAAAATTGTGCCTTTTCCCTCTTCGCTTTCAATGTTGATGGTTCCTTTATGTTCTTCGATGATTCTAAAGCTTACCATCAAACCAAGACCTGTTCCTCTGTCTTTTGTCGTGTAAAACGGTTCACCAAGCTTTTTTATTTTTTCTTTCGGTATCCCCGTTCCTTCGTCCTGGATTTTAATCTGAATTTGCTGATTTTCCATTTTCTTAATGGTAATCGAAATATTCCCGCCACAAGGCATTACCTCAATAGCATTCTTAATAAAATTAATAAAGACCTTTTTCATTTGATTTGGTTCACAAAAAACCAGTGGAAGCCCATTATCATATTTTGTTACAAATTGGACATTGTAAAGAACTGCCTGCGCAGTCAGCAGGTCAACAGTTTCCTTCATAATTTGATTAATATCCTTTTCCTGAAATCTAATTGCCTGAGGTTTAGCAAGTATTAAAAACTCATTAATAATCGAATCAATTCGTTGTAATTCCGTAGTGATAACTTGATAATACATCGAATGCTCTTTTGTGATACTACCTTCAAGTAATTGAATGAATCCTTTCAAGGCAGTCATAGGATTTCGTATTTCATGGGCAATCCCCGCCGCAAGTTCACCAATTACATTTAGTGTATCTGATTTCCGCAGCTGTTCTTGCATCACTACTTTTTCTGTTACATCCTTAAATACTGTTAAATTCACTCCCTCTACAATATCCAGTTTTGAAGAGAATTCAAAAAATTTATTCTTGCCATCTTCCATCTCAAAAATGATTGTCGATGTCGTTTGTCCATTATTAAGAAGCTGATCAATATGTCTTAATATTTCTTGCTTTTTCCCATCTAACTGGGAATATGAATCATAAACCCGCTTACCGATTAATTTTCTCTTTGGCAGACCAATCATTCTCTCACCGGCTGTGTTTACATCAACAATACGATGCCCATTATCCCAGAGAAGTAGTCCGTCAATAGAATCTTCAAAAATCTTTCTATATTTTTGTTCGCTCCCCAGTAAAACTGTTTCCTGCGTCTGCTCATCATTTATATCAAGTGGTATAGTATCTACCTGATCGAACTGCTTCTCCAACTTATAGCACCCCGCGAACATCTTTAATCAAACATAATTTAAGTCATATATTCTACATAATACGATTAAATTCCTTTCCTTCCGTCAACCAAATTTTCACTTTCCACTTTTTACAAAGATTAACCGATGTCATAAAATACAAAAACGCAAAGCATAAAAGTACGCTTTGCGTTTCTAAATAATTTTCCTTATTAAACCTCAATAAAAGTCATGCTCTAGTCCATACGCCGCTATACGGGACGCTTCTGCTTTTCAATTTATAGCATTGGATTTTCGTGTTTAGCCTTTAGGCGCTGCCATCTCATTTCAACCTCTTCTTCAAACTCTTTTAAAATTAGTTTGTTCTCGTCTTTTAGAAGATGTTTTGTTTTACCCATATATTTTAACCATTCGGAAAGTGGAATACGTTTGTTCTTTCCCTCTGGATTATACGTAATCGTTGTGACTCCTTGCTCTACTTCATAAAGCGGGAAGAAGCAAGAATCAACAGCAGCTTCAACAATTTTTGTACTGAAACGGTCATCAGATTTCCAGTTTAATGGACATGTAATGAGAATTTTTCCGTAAACTGTGCCAACATTTTGTGCATACCATTGTGCCTTTGCACCTTTTTTAACTAAGTCCTGCGGGAAGGCCTCGGAACCTGTAAATACGTATGGCAAATTTGTAGCAGCCATGATCTGCGCAGTATCCTTATGATGGAATGCTTTTCCGCGCTGGGCTTTCCCTATACCTGATGTACTTGTCATATGACCCAATGGTGTAGAATAAGACATTTGTGACCCAGTATTCATGTAGCCCTCATTATCATATTCGAGCATAATCAACTTATGACCTCTTAGTGCCGTTCCAATCGCAGAGCCCATACCAATGTCCATCCCGCCATCACCAGTGATCATCACAAACGTTGCATCGTCAGATACTTTGATTTCACCACGGCGTTTTAATTCCATAAACGCTTCAAGAGTACCAGATAATGTTGCAGCGCCATTTTGGAACAAATTGTGTATCATCGTTTGCTTATGAGAGGTGCTTGGATAGCCTGCTGTAGTTACATAGGCACAGCCTGTTTGGAATAGGGTAACAATATCACCTTCTATCCCTTTAAAGAATAGCTCTAAACCAGCAAAAATTCCGCATCCCGGACATGCCCCGTGACCGGATGCTATCCGTTTCGGTTTTCCTGTAAGAGCACGAAGCGGTGGGATTTTTACCTTTAACTTATTTGTTTCTTCATCCATTTTTACATCAATTAAACCCGTTTTAAATACATCACCATGCTGGGGCAAAATGACCGGTTTAAGAATTTTCTCAAGGTTGCCAGGAACATGACCATAGTAGTCAAACGGCTTTTCAGCATAACCTTTTTCCATTGCATCTATCGCCATATCAAAGAAAGCCTGCGCATCGGTAGCATAGAAATCCTTACCGCCAAGACCGAATACCCGGCTTAACACGATTGTCTTGTTGTTCTTGTCATCTTGAAGCGCCGATTTCACTTCATGTGTTAAGTTAGGTCCATTTGCACCGTAAGAATCGGCACGCTCACCAACCAATAATGCTTTTACATTTCTTAGGGCTTCACGAATCTCTTTTGCTGGGAATGGGCGGATAATATTAGGGCTGATCACCCCTGCCTTGATTCCCTTTTCACGCAACTGGTCCACAACATCTTTAGCCGACTCTGCTGCTGAGTTTAATAGGAATAATGCTACATCTGCATCTTCCATTTTATATAAATCAAGAACAGGATATTCTCTGCCTGAAAGTTTCGCATATTCAGCAGCAACTTCTTTAAATACTTCACCGGCATTGTACATCGCTTCTGATTGTTGAAAGTGATTGTTAATGAAATCATCACCACTCATATGAGACCCGATGGTTACCGGCTTGCTCAAATCCCTGACAAAGTTATAATCAGTTGGACATTCACCAACAAATTGCTGTACAACATTACGGTCTTTAAAGAATTCAACCCTGCGTTTTTGGTGTGAAGTAAAAAATCCATCATAAGCAACAATAACAGGCAGGCGTACTTTTGAGTGTTCTGCAATTTTTAACGCCATAATATTCATATCATAAACGGCTTGTGGCGTTTTAGCTGTTAAAATAACCCATCCTGTATTCAGTGCATAATAAAGGTCGGAGTGATCTCCACGAATATCAAGTGGTCCGCTGACAGCACGGGTAACTAGGTTCATAACCATTGGAAATCGAGTTCCTGATTGCACTGGCATTTGTTCAAGCATATATAAGAATCCATTTGCACTCGTAGCATTAAACACGCGCGCACCTGTTACAGCTGCACCATAACAAATACCTGCTGAGCCATGCTCTCCATCTGCAGGTATCAACTTGATATCATGCTCGCCGCGTGTTTTCATTTGATCTAAAAATTGGGCTACTTCAGTTGAAGGTGTAATTGGAAAATAGCCCATGATATGATAGTTAATTTGAGCGGCAGCAGTAGCAGCCATTTCATTTCCTGACTCAAATGTTGATATTTGTTCTGCCATACCTTCAGCAGTTAAATTATCTTCTAAAATTGCCATTAGAGTACCCCTCCTGTAATATACGGAAAGTTTTGCTTCACACGGTTTTCATCAGCATACCCAAGCACTTCACGAAGATCCCTTAAGGCATTGGTTGGACATGCTTCCACACATTTTAAGCAACCCTTACAGTATTGATAGTCAATACCTTTAAGGAACATTTGCTTTCTGCCGCGTTTATCTTCTCCCTCTTCCCAAACAAAACAAAAATCCGGACAAACATTATCACAGGCTGCACAATGAATACATTTTTCGTGTTGTAACTCGGGAATGAATCCTTGACGTGAACCACTTAAATCTTTAAAAATACTATTTGCTTGTGAAACTATGACACCGCCGATTTCCTGGGTCATATAGCCAAGCTGTGGCAACGGGCGTGTGAAGGCCTTACCTTCAGCACCTTCTGGAACTGTATATGTTTTAAATTGAACTTCATTATAGCCACGGTCAAACGTACGGATATTTGGTTCAACTAGATGCGGATATTTTTTTGTAAAAGTTTTCCGAATCACATCTCTCATTGATTCCGGATCCAGAAAATCACAAATACGATATAAAGCACCAAGCATCGCTGTATTCACCTTTGTTTTTTCCTCAACTGCAATCGTTAAGGCATCAACAATAGCAAGCGTACCATATTCCAACTGAAGATCCCTTTTAACATCATCAAAATCTCTTTCAGTATTTACTAAGACGATACCATCAGCATCCAAGCCGCTGACTACATTAACTGTTTTATATAGTGCCTCTTGGAAAACCCCCACAATATGGGGTTGTTCGATTGGGCTATGATCTCTAATTTCTACATCTGGATCACAAAAGCGAATGAAACTCTTTACCGGAGAACCTTTCTTTTCTGATCCATATGACGAAAAATTCGAACCTTTTAAGCCAAGACTTAGAACACCAGCTTCCGCCAACATCTTTCCGGCTAAATTCGCTCCGAGACCTCCAATTGATTCTAAACGGATTTCAAAAAATCCCAGTTCATTTTTTTTCGGTAAAATAGACATAATGTCCCTCCCCTAATTTCGTTCAAATAAATTCACGAAATAGACATAAAAATTTTTACTTCCCCAAAGTTATTGTAGGACACTTACATTTATTTTGCTGTGACAAAAATCAAACATCTACCATTATTTTTTGTAACACATTAGTTTTTCTTAATAAACCATTAATATAACGGGATTTACAAAACCCTCCAATTATATTACAGAATCAAAATTGTTGTATAACAGATTTTCTATTGAAAATTGTATTTATTTAAGTTCCACTCTTTCAACGTTTGTACGCTACCATTTTGGTCAAAAATAGGATATAATTATTTTTTGTTTTATTACCAAAAAGGAGCTTTTTTATGAATGTCATTTGTTCTACTTTGAATGCAAAGTTCATCCATACAAACCTTGCAATACGTTATTTAAAGGCTTATGCCGCTCCGGAATTTACGATCCAAATGAAGGAATACACCATCAAGGATCCAGTTATGAATATTGTCTCTGACCTTTATCAGGCAAAACCAACGGTGATTGGGTTCAGCTGCTATATATGGAACATCGAAGAAACGCTCAAAGTAGTTAATATGCTTAAGAAAGTGGATCCAACTATCATAATCGTATTAGGCGGACCAGAAGTAACATACGATACGGCTGAATGGATGGAAAAATCTCCTGATGTCGATTTTATTGTCATCGGCGAGGGGGAACTAACCTTTAAGCAGTTGCTTAATGAAATCGAAACAACTAAAAACTATCGCAATGTCCACGGAATTGCCTATCGTGAGGATGGAAAAGTGAAGATCACCCCGCAAATGAATAAGCTTGATCTTAAAGAACTTCCATCACCATACCGTTTCCCAGAAGACATTCAGGATCTAGGGAAAAGAGTCACCTATATTGAAACAAGCAGGGGTTGTCCATTTAGCTGCCAGTTTTGTCTTTCTTCCATTGAAGTCGGGGTAAGATATTTTGACAGAGAAAAAATAAAATCCGATATTCGTTATTTAATGGAAAATGGAGCAAAAACAATTAAGTTTGTTGACCGTACCTTTAATATTAGTAGAAGCTATGCAATGGAAATGTTCCGCTTTCTCATCGATGAACATCTTCCCGGAACTGTGTTCCAATTTGAAATTACCGCTGATATAATGCGTCCTGAGGTAATTGAATTTCTTAATCAAGAGGCACCAAAGGGACTCTTCCGCTTTGAAATTGGCGTTCAGTCAACTAACGACTATACAAATGAGCTTGTCATGCGCAAGCAAAATTTTTCAAAGCTGACTAGAACGGTCACAATGGTAAAAGAAGGCAAAAAAATTGATCAGCATCTCGATTTGATTGCCGGTCTGCCAGAAGAGGACTATTCATCTTTCCGCAAAACATTCAACGATGTTTTTGAAATGAGACCTGAAGAATTACAATTAGGTTTTTTGAAAATGTTGCGTGGAACAGGAATACGGCTTCGTTCAGCAGAACATCAATATGTATATATGGATCATTCTCCATATGAAATCTTAAGTAATAATGTCCTATCTTTTGATGATATTGTTAGAATTAAACAAGTGGAGGACGTTTTGGAGAAATACTGGAACGCCCATCGAATGGATTTTACGGTAGAATATTTAGTTACAAATGTTTTCCCTTCTCCATTTGATTTCTTCCAGGATTTTGGTTCCTATTGGGATGAACGGGGTTGGTCTAGAATCGGCCACCAGCTGGAAGATTTATTCCGCCGCTTATACTCCTTTCTTGAGAAGAAATCAGTGGACAATCTTGATGTTATCATCGGGCTAATGAAATATGATTATTTAAAAAACCATAAATACAAGCCTAGAAAACCTTGGTGGGAAGCAAGAATAGATAAAAATAATCGGACAGCTTTGTTTAAACAGATTCTCGAGAATCCAAACCTTTTAGGAAATGATTTTCTCGAACTGAATCTCGATGAAAAAGAATTGTTTAAGCATACACTGCTTGAAGAGCTTACCTTTGATTTACAAACATATTTAACAACAGGAAAACTTGAAAAGCATCCTGCAAATTTATTAGCTTACTTTGACCCGACAAATGACCAAACACTGATTTTTCCGTTTAAAGACTAAAAATAAGCCGGATGCCTCCGGCTTATTTTTCCTTCCAAGCTTTGTTTTTATTTTTCTTTTCATAAAGCTTAACTCCGTTTACATCGCCAATTTCAACACTGATTTCCTCAACATGTATCCGTGGAGGTGTTTTTCTACGGCTGCCCATTAGCTTCTATTCTTTTTTCCTAATTTTGAATTACGGTTTGCAAATCGAATAGCATTATTATTATCGGTGAATTCTGCTGAAAATTCACTTTCCTGGACATTTTTATGAGGAGTCTTTGTATATTTTGTTACTGCATCAAATTCAGCCTTTCGTTTTGCCATATCCTAATCCTCCTATTTGTTATTCGTACACCTTTAGTTTTAAACAAATCAGGGTGAATCATTCCTTTCCTTATTTTTCATAAATAAAAATGATGTTAACTCAGAAAAATAAGAGGAAAAAGGGAGTGTACAAAAATGAAAAAACAAAAAAACAAACAGGCTTCTGAGCAATTAACTATCAATGAAACGATGCCACATCAAATCAATGCTCCAAGCTTTGAAGGTACTGGTATCAAAATGCAGGCTCCTTTTGTTAATAAACATGGTGTGACCATTGGTGACAGTATGTATGCCTCAGAAAATTCTCCTTTAGAGAACTGGACAAAGGATACAGACCCCTCGATAATGGCCGGAGATGAATGGGTTCATCCTACGAATGATATTGGCTGGAATACAACGGAAAATCGCGAGCTGCTTGAAAGAAAAAGACAACCTCAAGCTTCCCCCTTTATGCATCCTACAAATGATGTTAGTAAGGGGACAGATTAAATATCCAGTTTGGCAAAACATTACCACTTATGAAAATAGCACAGTAAATAAATAATACATTTACAGAGGTAAAAATCTCTGTATGAATAAAGGAGTTGAACAGAATGGCAAATAGCAGGAACAAATTATTAGTACCTGGGATTGAGCAGTATTTAGACCAGGTAAAATACGAAATTGCCCAAGAATTTGGCGTTCAATTAGGTTCAGATACAGTATCAAGAGCAAACGGATCCGTAGGCGGCGAGATAACGAAAAGGCTTGTACAACAAGCACAAGCCCAAATGTCTGGCCAGTTTACCAAACAATAATTAAATAGTTATGGAAAAAAGTCCGGTTTTTAGCCGGACTTTTACTTGTTTTTATGATTTTTCTGATTCCCTTGATTATTCTGATTAGAATTATTTTGTTTCTCATTTTGTTTTTCTTGTTTCTCTTTTTGTTTCTCATTTTGTTTCTCTTGTTTCTCATTTTGTTTCTCTTGTTTCTCTTGTTGTTTCTGATCCCACTTATTTTGTTGGTATGTATTTTCTTGTTGTTGAAATTGTTTTTGGGATTGCCCTTGATTTTGTTTCCATTGTTCTTCATCCGCTTTTTTCAATTGCCCTGGAGGGATCGAAGTTTCTTCCGGACGATTCGTTTTATTTACAGAGTCTTCAGTTAATCCTAAGTTTTGATCAGCGTTATTTTCTAACTGTTTCTTTAATTGTCCAGGTGGAATCACCTTTTCATCCTCTGATGAAAGGGAATTTTGTTTTTGATCTTTCTCAATTGACTTTAGTTTCTTCTTTTGCGATGACTGATTCTTTTTTTCTTGGTATTTTCCTGTTGATATGCCAAGTTCATGTGCTTTTTCTCGATCATTTTCAGTAGCTGTAAGTACACTAAGATCTAACTGCTGATTATTGACAGTTTCTTTGATCTTACTCATATTCTTTTGCAGTTCTTTTTCCGCTTTTTCCTCAGGCTGTTTTGTCCGCACTGTAGATATAATGACATGTTCATTATTTGTAATAAAACCTGCATTTTTCATTTCAACTAGAATGGACTTTGTTAATTCAGAAACATCTTTTTTCTTCCAATCATTAAGTTTTGAAATGATTTTCTTTCCTTCTTCATTGAAACCAGCTAACTCAACAACCTGCATTTTTTTATTTACAGCAAGCTCGATACTTGGATTCGCGTCAATAGACATATAGGCATATGCGTTATTATTTTGATAAAGTGGGATAAATGAGCCAATAAAAATGAATAGGGCTGCCATCACGACCCAGACCGTTTTTAATGTAAACAAATTCTTTAATGAATCTAATGATTTATCAGATTTTTTGCTTTCAATCGGAAAAAAGTGAATTTCTTCACCGATCGAATAAGGGTGGTCTTGTCTCCTTGTACGGAAAAACTCACCTTCGGGGGTTAAAAGAGTTAAAAAAGCATCATCTATTTCCATTATAATTCCTTTTTTCATGTATCTAGGACCCCCTTTATATAATCCTTCATATACACATAATCATTAGATAATATTAGTGCAATCGCAATAATATATTTTCGGTTCCGTTCAATCGTCTTTCTGCTTACCTTCACCATTTTTTCTAATTGTTTAATGGGAAGCCGCTTTTTTTCAAATAATAATTCCTTAAGTTCAGGGTTATCGACTATCAATTTCGCCGTCATAATGGCGCTTTTCCTAGCATCAGCATGCTTGGGTGAATTTTCAACTAAGTCGCTAAAGCTTAAATCAAAGGTGGTTAATAATTTTTGAAAATTAAGAATTTCATCTTTTCTTAATTTCTCATCATTCTTTTTATGGAAATCATCAAGAGATAGTTCATTAACTATGACTGATCCTGCTGAGTCTTCATCTTGACTTGCATTGGTTATATCGATACTAATATGTTGATTTTTTGTCTGTTTACGAATATAGTCAATAACTCTTCGTCTGATGATCACTTCTGAAAAACTCAATAGAGAACTGCCTCGCTCTTTAGAATATTTATCAATAGCTTCATTAAATGCGATAAGACCAATGCTAAATTCATCATCGGATTCATAAATATATCGTCTACAAACGGAAGATACTGTTTTTGCAATAAAAGGCTTATAAGCATCAATTAGTTCATCAAGCAAGTGGCGATCACCTTGCTGAATTAAAAGAACCGTTTCTTCCAGAGTTCTTTTTTTCTTCTTGGTCATAAACAATAAACTTAGCATTTGCTCACCTCGATTCGACCAATTATAACATAAAAATGTTATTTTTGACTTTTTTCGGGGAAGCATTTTAAAAAAATAGCCTTCAATAATGGCTACCTTTTTTCGGTTTATTGTTTACGGAATTAATGATTTTTTCGTTACGTAATTCTTTTTTAACTTCCAGTTTATTTTCTTTGCTTCTTACTTTTTCTCTTTCACTTGCTGCTTTATTTCTTTTGTTGCTGATTTTCTTCTTTCCCATTATCGAAAGTTAATGTTAACTGATTTTTTCAAAGACACATTTTGTGATTTTGTTCAATTCTTTTAGACTTGTCAGCATCACCAATTTCTTCAACTCGATAATTTTTGCGGCCGCTTTTCACTACAAAGGTACGTTTCCTCTGAAATAGTTTATGGGGGTTTATAAGTATTTTTTTTAAACAAAAAATGCTTCAAACCAGAAAATCCTGATTTAAAGCATTATGATAATTGTTTAGTATGAAGTTTTTTAGTTAATAAAAATTTTAATAAAAACCCAATTAACAGTCCTGGAATTAAAAATAGCATCGGTAAAAAAACTGGACCAGGGTGTATATGAAAAATCGTCACTATTGGAGATATCATTAAACCAACGGTGACAAAGTATGCACAAAAAACAAAAGGAAAATAGGAATATTTTTCATCCGCAGGCATAGCTGAGCGGTAGCCATCCCACATAGAAAACATATAAATACATGGATAAAACATAAGCCATTGGTAGTTTGTGACCGCCTCAGCCTTTCCTATTTCGCCTAATAAACTATACATGATCGCCTGGTTAAAGCGGCTATTAATATTCATAACAAATTCCAAGACAACAAATGATATTCCTTTAATATAATGGCCTGTTAACAATTGACTGAAACCAGGAAATGCAATATTCCATAAAACAGCTTCCAATTTGCTCACTTTTTTCATTGTAAAATCCCGTTTCTATATAGCAATTTCAGAAAAAACTCCTCAATTTAGCTTATCCATTTCCATATAAAAAAAACAGGGTAACAAAATTTTCCCAACCATATCTTTCTGAAAAATGCTATATACAGCTCTTGGTATTCCATTTTACTGCTTCCTTCAAGGCATTTATCTTAGTTTTCAGTTGTATAATTAAGCAAAAAAACAGCGGGAGTATTCCCGCTGCTGATTTTTCTATTTTGTCTTTGGACAGAAGTCTCAGTTTTTCTATTCTTGCTGATCCATTGGATTGTACAGTTTGATGGTAGGATTTTTTTCTTGGAACCATCTTAGTGCAAATTCATTTTCAAATAAAAATACAAAATGGTCATACCGATCTTTCACCAACATGCTGCGTGAATTAGAAAGATTTTCATCCACCGAATCATTTTCAACCCAACGTGCAATTTTAGAACCCATACGTTCCATTAAAACCTCAGCATTGTATTCATTTCTCATCCGATGCTCAAATACTTCATACTGAAGCTGGCCAACGGCTCCTAATAAATATTCTTCCATCCTAGCAGTTTTAAAGAGCTGAATTGCTCCTTCTTGGACAAGCTGTTCGATGCCTTTATAAAATGATTTTTGCTTCATTACGTTTTTAGCCGAGACCTTAACATATAATTCCGGTGTAAACTGCGGCAATCGTTCATATTGGAAATCATCCTTACCAGTGGTCAGTGTATCCCCAATTTGGTAAGTGCCTGTGTCGTATAACCCGATAATATCGCCGCTAACCGCTTCATCGACTGTATTTCGTTCTTCCGCCATAAAGGAAGTAGATTGGGAAAGCTTTAATTGTTTTCCTAAACGTGGAATATTAACGGTCATCCCACGTTCAAATTTCCCTGAACAAACTCGTACAAAGGCAATCCGGTCACGGTGTGCAGGATTCATATTGGCTTGAATTTTAAACACAAAGCCTGAAAACTGTTCACCTAATGGATCAATTTCTCCAATTGATGAATTGCGCGCCATTGGTACTGGGGCAAATTTCAAGTACGACTCTAAAAATGTTTGAACACCAAAATTCGTTAACGCACTTCCAAAAAACACAGGTGTTAATGTACCTGCTGTCACTTTTTCGGCTGAAAACTCATTTCCCGCTTCATTTAGCAACATGATTTCATCAAGTGTTTGGTCGTAAAGTCCGGAAGTTTTTAATGGATGATCCCCTACAATTTCCCCATCATCATTTAATGGGATAAATCGTTCAGCCTCACTTACACGAAATTGTTCAACTCGATTGTTAAATCGGTCATAAATCCCAAGGAATTCTTTTCCCATTCCGATCGGCCAGTTCATAGGATACGATTCGATTCCAAGAACTTCCTCTAGTTCAGCAAGCAGCTCAAGCGGTGCCTTTCCTTGGCGATCTAGTTTATTCATAAACGTAAATATTGGAATTCCACGCATACGGCATACTTTAAATAACTTAAGTGTTTGTTCCTCAATCCCTTTTGCCGAATCGACAATCATGACCGCACTGTCGACAGCCATCAACGTTCTATAGGTATCTTCACTGAAATCCTGGTGGCCAGGAGTATCTAAAATATTGACTCGGAATCCTTCATAGTCAAATTGCATTACACTGGAAGTAACGGAAATTCCACGTTGCTTTTCAATTTCCATCCAGTCACTTGTAGCAAATTTCCCTGTTTTTTTTGCTTTTACTGTCCCGGCATCGCGAATAGCTCCACCAAACAATAATAATTTTTCCGTAAGTGTCGTTTTACCGGCATCCGGGTGGGAAATAATCGCAAATGTCCGGCGCGATAATACGTCTTCTCTAAAATTTTTACCCATCTTGTCTTCCTCTCTTTTGACAATGAAGTGAAACTACCCTAAGTTTGAGATCTTTTTCCCACTTAAGGTTAGTTGAACGAATCGGGCTTTTACGGGCAGTTTAACACCGAAATCGTTATTTTACCCGCTTCAAGAGTTTACTGCCCGTTAAAGCAAGGAAAAATTTTTTGTCCATAACTTCAATCTTATCTTGCAAATGGTAACTTTGCAATATTTCAATTGATTGACACTGATTTTTTCTTTTATCCCCTATGGTAAAATAATATAATGATGGTATAAGAATATATATAAAGCTTCCCCTAGGAGGAAATATGGAAATTAATAATTTTGATCAACAGACCTTAGCATTAATACATAAAGCGTTCGAAATTGTCCTAAAGCAAAATAACGTTACTTTTAATAAAATTGGCATTGCTGAAGAAGGTGAACAGCTATTATTTTTGTATGAAGGAAAAGACGAAAAAGTTCATGTTTTTAAATGGAGTAAAGCATCGAGCCTTGGTGTAAGCATTGGTGTCCTTGCTCAAAGTGTACTAATGCCGATTATTCCGCATCTTCGCTTATTATCATAGACTTCTAAAACACACTTTCCTCATTTTGGTAGTGTGTTTTTTTCTGTAATTTCTTCCGCTTTTTATCTTCCACCGATTCCCACATCCATTTATCTGGAAGTTCCTTTATAATAGAAGATGACCCTGTTAAAGGAGATGAGGTTGGATGAATCAAAGCAAAAAAATAGTTTCAAAGTTTATCCCGTTGTTTACGATTTTTATTGTTGTCGTTGCAGGGATCGTTTGGTATGTCCAAACTTTAAATAATGAGGTCGCCATTCCATTCTCTTCAGTTGAAAAAACGATTCAAGCGCAAAATGGTGAACCAGTTACTCTTACTGAACGAGCTGATGGCAGCCTAGAAATAAAAGCAGGAAAATCAGAATACGTTTCCCATGTACCACCAAACAGTCAAATGATTGATAAACTTGTTGAAAAATATAATATCGAATATTCTTATTCCACTAGCAGCCGTTATGGAAAGTGGATTATGGGCGGTGTTATTCTATTACTTGCGGGCTCCGCGTTTGCCTTGCAAAAAACAAAGGGTGGCTTAGGCTTTCCTAATTCAATGAAGAACAGCGTCTCAAAGTCACGTCCCCTTCCTACTATAAGCTTAGAAGATGTAGGTGGACTTGGGGAGGAAATGAAAGAAGAAATAATGCAAACACTCTTTACGTTAAAGGAGCCAGAACGGGCAATAAAATTAGGGATTAAACCACCTAAAGGAATATTATTGTACGGGCCTCCAGGAACGGGTAAAACCTTATTAGCTCAAGCAATCGCCCGTGAATTAAATGCAGCTTTTTTCTCTGCTAGTGGATCTGCTTTTAATGAACTGTTTGTTGGAGTCGGGGCCAGCCGTGTACGGTCCTTGTTCCAAACAGCAAGAAAACAAGGGCCAGCTGTTATCTTTATAGATGAAGTTGATGCCTTAGCAGGTAAACGAAAGGCACATGGCGGTGAGGAGGCAGAAAAAACCTTAACTGAACTTCTAGTTCAGCTTGATGGCGGTCATTCTAATGATGGAATTTTGTTTATTGCAGCTACAAATAGAAAAGACATGCTTGACGAAGCCTTCCTAAGGCCAGGAAGAATTGATTTCTCCTTTCATGTACCACTTCCTGATACAAAGGGAAGAAGAGAAATTATTGATATCCATACGAAAGGGAAATCTCTTGCAGATGATGTTCTTGCTTCCTTAGACGAGCTGGCAGAAAGTACTTCAGGATTCTCGGGCGCTGAACTTCAGTCTCTTTTTGAAACAGCAAGCAGACGAGCAGTAAGAAATGGTCAGGATATGATTTACAAGCATGACCTTGATTATGCCCTCGACAGGACCATTTTAGGAAGCACCTCTCGTTCCTTACAAGATCTTGACACGAAACGAAGGGTCGCCATCCATGAGGCAGGACATGCTATTGTCGCATCGTTAACTAAGCCTGGTTCCGTTAGAAAAGCTACTATTATCCCTCGCGGAGAGGCTCTTGGTTATGTAGCACCAATTCCAAAGGAGCTGCAATTGTCGACAACCTCTGATCTACTCGACCGTGTTGCCATGGTTTTGGCTGGCGGTGTTGCTGAAAGAATGTTTCTTGGTGAACATAGTATCGGTGTTAGCGGCGACGTCCAGCAGGCAAAACATATCATCGAACATATGGTGGATATCGGAATGCTTCAGGACGGTTTTACATTGACATTCAGTAAACAGGATAAAGAAACAAAAATGCAGGAACTCTTTACAAAAGGCTTAGAAAAAGCTGAAATCCTAATCAATGACCATCAACATCAGTATCAGCAATTGGTTGATGCATTATTAAAGAAAGAAACATTAGAAGGCTCTGAAGTGGAAACAATAGTTTGGGAAAAATCGAAAAATATCACTGAAAGCATTGTTTTCGCTTAAAGTAAAACTACAATCATTGGGGGGCCTTTCCCCCATTTCGTTTATTGTTCCCTTAAAGACTTGAAAAGGTGGTCATCCTACTCGTTAATGCTGGATAAACAAAAGCCAGATGCACATATTTTTACATTCTGGCTTTTTTACATTTTATTAACTGCCTTATAGATGGAACCAAATCGCCATCTTTGCATAAAGAA
Organism: Neobacillus drentensis; assembly: GCF_036965245.1. Taxonomy (GTDB): domain Bacteria; phylum Bacillota; class Bacilli; order Bacillales; family Cytobacillaceae; genus Neobacillus; species Neobacillus drentensis_G. The sequence goes on along the minus strand of NZ_JBALPG010000070.1, from coordinate 36,391 downwards.
AACTCGCCGATTGGCGAGCCCCTAAGGGCGAAGACAGAGGCGTAGTTGCACTTATGCGTTAGGAAAGTATAAATTTGGAAAATTTATACTTTCCTAATAGCCAAAATAAACCGCTGGTATAACCCGGCGTTTTTTTGTGATTATCACTAAAAAAGCTTTAAAGCTCCAGAGCTTTTAGCACTGGAGCTTATCTGATTACCATCTAAAACAAGCTGCACCGACAATAATCAGAAGGATAAATAACACCACGATTAATGCGAAACCGCCGCCAAATCCGCAACCACAACCACCGTAGCCATATCCATATCCTCCAAAACCACCATATCCAAACATTATATTTCCTCCTTTTTTATATTATTAGAAACAGCAACCCCAAGAAGCCCCGATAATGACTAACAAAATAAACAAAACGACAAGTAGGGCAAATCCGCTGCCAAAGCCACCAACAGCACCAGACATTAACATTACCTCCTTTATTGAATTCCATATATCCTATTCACCTAGATAAAAATGTGCGATAGACACATATCCATATTAATTAGTTTTGAAAAAAAAGAATAAGCCCATTTGCATATATGCTTTTATCCATAATGAATGTTTGTCCTATGTTCTTGGCACTAGTGGAAAAATGGTTTAGGATATACTTTTAAAACTGTGTGGTGTTGAAGGAAGGATTCATGTATTTATAGCCTTTCTAAAAAAAATAATTAGGGTCCGCCCATCAAACTGGTATAAAGCAGACCCTAATCCATTTTTTAACATTTCGGCTCAATAATGGGCAGTTCTCTGTTAACTAATTTGGGGGATAACGGCTGAATCGTACAAAAGCAGGTCAAATCTACAATCATACAATTATCAGTTTTTAATAGCGAATACACATCATTACATAACTCCACCGGGCAGCCATCCATATCTACTGGCACTAGAAGTGATAGCGTTGCACAACAATGACTTGGGTCAAGATTTTCTAACCTAAAAACTTGTGTAGTGAAGAATTTTCCATACATCGTTACCCCAAAAGTTTCAAATGAACATTTCCCATTTGAGAGGATAAATGGAATCGTGTCATACCCAAATTTATCGCAAATGAAACGAAAGCCTTCAAAATTTAGCTTCTGCTGCTCATCAAGCAGTTGTTCCATGTCGTGACAAATACACTGTCCACATCGACTCTTATCCATGTTTTCCCTCCTTCCATTGCCTTCAAATACATACCTTATTTTAAATTATTCTATTCTAACTAGATGGTATAGGCTCCTCTCTCCCTGAAAAGAGGGATTTATCCAAATGAGCGTTTAATGGGCATTTACCCTTTTACTTCCAATTAGGACAAACATCATAGAACATTCCCCCATTTTCAAGCTCTATACGCAAGTACAAGGGCGTAGCCGCCATTTATATATAAAAAAACTGTCAACTTTTTGCTGACAGTTAATAATTAAAAATAAATAGGGCAGTTCCCTGTAAGAGAACCGCCCAGAAAATTTAAAAGAAAACAAGATAAATGACCAAAGCTAAAACAATTCGATATATTGCAAATGGTAAAAGCTTAATTTTATTTATTAGCTTTAAGAAAAAGCGAATGGATATTAATGCAAAAATAAAGGCGCTAATAAATCCTGCAATAAATATTGGCAATGCATCCATCGTCATATATTCCCAGTTTTTTAATAATGAAAGAAAACTAGCCCCGGCCATAATCGGTACCGCCATGATGAAGGTAAAGTCAGCGGCAGCACGATGGCTCATCCCCATCAGTACCCCGCCTGATATGGTCGAACCAGAACGTGAAAACCCAGGCCACAGTGAAAAACATTGAAAAAGACCAACCGCTAATGCTTGTCCGTATGAAATCTGATCAACTGTTTGCGTTTTTGGATTTTTTGGGCCAAAGAAATCTGCAACAATCATTAACAAAGCGCCTACCACTAATCCAATTAGAACAGTAGCCGTGGAAAATAAGTGATCATCAATATAATCATTAAAAAGTACTCCAAGCACACCTGCAGGAATCAAACCAACAATAACCTGTGTTAATTTAAGACGGCCCCCACTGCCCACTTTATCCTTATTAAGGCGCCCTAAACTTAACAAATCGATAAATCGATCTTTAAAAGTAACGACAACAGCGAGAATTGAACCAAGCTGAATGACCACTTTAAAGGTGTTGGCTCCATGCATTGTTAAAAACTTTTCAGATTGAAGCCACATATCATCGACAATAATCATATGTCCAGTTGATGACACTGGTGCAAACTCTGTCAAACCTTCTACTAAACCTAAAATAATCGCTTTAATTATCATAAGTAAATCCATGTAGTCATATCTCCTAACTTTATTTGCGTCAGAACAAGTAAATAACTATCCTATTTTCTCACAAGCAAACTTGACTGGCAAAATTAATTTTTTCATATTATTGTAATTTAAGCTAACACCTAGTAAAACGCAATTATATCGTCAAAGTTTCAGATATTATTTCTCAAACACGCAAAAAAATAAAATGCAGCCAATTAATAATGCCACATTTACGAAATAAAATAAACCTCTTCACGATTGTTTCAGTCGATTATTCCCATTCGAATTGCTTTAACAGCTACTTCAGTCCTATTTTGCGCATTAAGTCTTCTCATGATATTTGATATATAGTCTCTTACCGTAAATTCACTTAAATAAAGCTTAAATGCCGCCTCTGCAGTTGAAGCACCATCCGCTAATAGCTTAATAATTTCTGTTTCCCTAGGTGACAATGAAATAGAATCACCTTCTGGCAAATCTTGCTTTTTAATATCTGCTTTGATAAACTTTGACAGCAATTCTCCTGAGCTTTGCCCAAATTTCATCAGCGCAGGAAATAGACTTGTATCAATAATAAAATGCTTACCTGGGCCTTGATCTAAAACGACCCCACCAATTATTTTCCCTTCCTCTGGAACATAGATGGGAACATTAATTAATGATGTAAGTTCAAATTTTTTCACATACTTTTTTGGAAGATCATGTTCCGCAAAGGGTATATAAATAGGCTGAAAATTTTTCATTTCATGTCCTTGTGATTTTAATTTGACAAGGCTTTCATTCAACACAGGGATATTGGTAATTTTTTCTGCAATTGCTTGAATCTCTTCTGTATTTAAATGATGTCCAAATAAGCCAACCCCTACACTTTCCTTATTAGTAAACTTAAAAAGGGCGCACCGTTCAAAGGGAAGAATATAGCCAAAACCAAAGCAAATATTCTCGACCGACTCCTTAAAATTTTGCGAGCGGATAAGCCACTCATTAAATAAGATAACCGCATCCTTCCAAATACTATAATTCTCTTTTTCTGTTTGAAAAAGCATTACTTCACTTATTTTCGAAAATAAATAATGGACAGAAGGATGTAGCTTAGATGAGTAAGCGATCCTTGATTTTAAAACCTTATGGGCAGCGTTTTCCAATAAATTAAGATGGAAGATCAACGCTTCTGGTTCGGGACGCCGGTGAAAATACGCAAACCATTCCTCCTGAATTCCATTTAACATCTGATAAATATCTTGTCCTGTCTTCTCAGTTTTAAAGTAGAAAAAACCACCTACAAATGTAGGGATTTCTAATTCGGCTAATTTATCATAAAATTGTGACGAATAGCGCAAGCGTTTACTTATTTCAAGAAATGCTTTCGCTTTTTAAAACAAAAAAGGGAGGAATGAGAATGAATTTAGCTGCAGAAACCGTAATTATTGGGGGGCAAACAGTCAAGAAACGGCTAGTAGTTGCATTATTAGGTGGATTTATCTTTCTGGGCTCTCTTCTTGGGCTGTTTGGAGTTACTGGTGTGGCGGCTGCAGTTCCATTAAGCGGTGTTGGAGAATTCACAGTTAAATTTGACAAAATGATAGGCAAGGACTTCCAGCTTTTAGGTGGGCTTGCAGATGGCGGAACAAGGCAAAATAACCCGGTTGCAGTAAACATAATTAAAGAAGCTACTATTTATGGCCTGGAAATTTCGAAAAAAATTACAATCCCAGGTCTTGGTACTATTAGAGTTGTCATTGAGTCGAAAGATGAAAAGAATCCGGTAAAAATTGATGGACTAACACAAAAAGCAACTGTAGTTAGTGGTGATGCAGTATTTACTAACATGGAAATGAAAGAAAACTTCGTTGGAAATATTGAAAATCCATTAGAAAAGGTTGCAAAAGAATTCACACAAGGTGCCGACACAATCACCATTACAAACGGTGAATTGCAAACATTATATCTCTGGCAGGATAGGGTAACTTTATCAAATATGAAAGTTTACTTTGAAATCCCAGACAGCAAATAAACCAACAATCATAGAAAATTGAGTAAGGATGATAAAAATGAATTCTACTTATTCAAAACGTAAGCGGTTCAAGAATTGGAGAGCAAGGCGCCCATTTTTGGGGGCGACCTTGTGTATCTTTTCAGGACTAATCATTTTATACGTACCAGCACAACTCTATGAACTTGCTGCTACCCCGGGAAATATGTTATTTGTAGGCTTCTTTTTAGGTGGCCTTACATTGTTAATGGGCGTGCTGTCCTATATCATGCCAAGACTTTCGACCTTGCTTGGTATTTTAGCTATTTTTGCATCAGTTCTATCAATTATGGGAGCGTTAGGCGGATTCCTTATTGGAACCATTCTTGGGATTATAGGCGGTTCGATGCTGATAGCATGGAAACCTGTGATTGCGGACAATGTGTCACAAGTACAATCTAATGGAGATCATACTGCCGAAAAAGAAGTTGCTTCCGGAAAGGAAGTTCTACCAGAATAAATTAAAGTGCATATAGTATTCGTAGAAATGGTGATAGCATTGAAACAAAAAAATAATACTTATAAGTTCGTAGTCATTGTATTTCTTACTATTTGTGCCCTGATCGTTCCTACAAAGTATAGCTCTGCAAGTAACCAGACCATTATTGGCTTCATAATTGAAACTGCGCAAATGGAAGGGACATTACACCCCCCTGAAATGATAGTAGGAGATACATCCGAACAAAAAGACATGCCCATGCTTGAATTAACGTTTGAAAATCTTTCAGCAGATGGTCTTATTATTAAAAAATTAGTCAAAACTTCAAATGGAATAATCACACTGGATATGACTTCTAAAGATTCCGTTCTTTTCAATAACCTAAGCTTAAAGGTTACGAACGCAGAATTTGGTGAGAATTATATACCTTCTAAAGGCAACATCGGGCTAAAAAACGTAAAACTTTTGACCCACAGTGTAACAACAGTTAGCTCAAAACTACCCTTTTTTAGTTTAAGTTTTAATGAAGGCGGCCAGGTTGAAATGGAACCGAAAAGCAAGGAAGAACTTGTTTATATGAAAGCAGTTTTAGAAAAGTTACTAAATAGGACTCCACAATAAGAAGAAGCGATGCCATTGATGCATCGCTTCTTCTGTAATTACAAAATTTATCGAAATGATAATAAATAAAAAACCACAGCCTCATATTTTTAATAGAGATTGTGGTTCTATCTTTTATAAAGGATGGTTATGTTAATCAATGCTGTTAATTCCCCTTATGAATTTATTATGGTTACTGGATTTTTACTAGTTCTTTTAAACTATTCTTACCGCGTTCTACAAGGTTTAGATGAGTATTTCTTGCTTTCTTAACATATTCCTTTCGAACCTGAAGCCATGCCTTTCTGCGATCACGCGCATAGTCTACACTTGATTCTGCATTTTTCTCAAAATTATCTTCTAATTGATCGACAATGTGGAAGATAGATATGATTGGAGTAAGAGCTAGTTTCTCCAATTGTCCTGAAACTTCTTTCAATTGGTTCTTTAGTTCTTCACGATCATGAGCCTGAACATCTTCTTTCACATCTTCTTTACCTGCGTTAAATTGATGCACCAGTTCAGATACCATTTCCTTGTTTGTTTTTTTCGTTTGCTCGTACAATTTTGTAATGGATTTACGGTATTGTTTATTGAACTTGATGACCTCCCTTAATGCATTAATATAAGCATCCTCTCGGTTTTCCCGAATATGCTCTGCACGTTCACGAGATTGCTCATACTGATCCCAAAATGTGGTAACAAATGAACCTACGGCTTTCGACTCCTCTGGTGATGGAATGACTTTTTCATCACCAGGCACAACCGTTTCACTTTTCTTCTGTGCCATCGTTCTTCCTCCTCCTACTATTATTTACTTTCTCTATTGGATCCCTCTTCTGAAATGAAGGAATATAGAGCTCAAGAAAACTAGAATACATCTTAAAGAATTGATCTAAGATTGATTGATAGGTTTCTAGTTGATTAGCATAGCCTTTTAAGTATGTAATACCAGCTTTTGTAATAGAATATCTTCTTTTGGCCGGCCCGCTTCCTGTTGTATCCCATTCTGATGAAACAAGTTCATCCTTTTCAAGTTGTCGCAGCATCCTGTACAAGTTCCCTTGATCAAGGGTCTTAAATCCGAATGTCTCCAGCTTTTGGATAAGTTCATACCCGTGAAGAGAAAATTTGCTAAGAAGCAATAAAATAAATGGCAGCACAAAATTTTTTGATGGATTAACTGATTGTTTGTCTTGGTTTACCATATCTTTATCACCTCACCTACATGTATTTTACACTTATAAGTAATATTTTGTCAATATGTAAAATAAATATATATAAATTTAGTATTTAAATGTTTACAATTTAGTGAACTTGGTTATAAACTAAAAAAAATGGAAAGGTGGTGTAAAATGGAAAAAGCTAAAATTAGCAAATTAGGAGTGCCTTACTTGCATTTTGGTGAAGGGGAACCATTGGTACTAATTCATGGCTTAGGTGAAGTCAAAGAAGGATGGCAAAACCAATTTGAATTAGCTGATCAATTTGAGTTGATCATTCCTGATTTACGCGGTCATGGGGAGTGTTTAAAAACGGATGGTATTTCTATTCAGAACTTTGCCTCTGACTTGATTGGTTTATTAAAAGAGTTAAAAATTGAAAGCGCTCACATTCTTGGTCTGTCAATGGGTGGAGCCGTTGCACAAGAAATCTTCCGTCAGGCTCCCGACCTCTGCCGCTCACTCATGTTAGTTAGTACATTCCACTTTTTCCCTAAAAAGCTTAAGGGATTATTTTTTAAAAATCGAAAAGCAAAGTTTGAAGCCGTTACTTCAGCAGGGAACGAAGCAGAATTCATCGCACGTATGGCATTATACTCCTGGAATAAAGATATGATGGAAACTTTCTGTCATTATTTTCGCCCAAAACATCAAATTTTCCTTGAATCCTTGAAAATGTGTCTTGAAGTCAATAACCGGAATTTATTACCAAAGATAAATGTTCCAACCCTTATTATTGGCGGACAGTATGACTCTGTCTTACCTGTCTGGATTCAGGCATGCATGCACAAACTAATTCCACAATCTGAATTTATTATTATGAGGAATACCGGTCACCTTGCCAAACTGGAAGCAAAAGACCGGTTTAACCATCTCCTACGAAGATTCCTCAATCAGCAAAAAACTGCTGTATAATTCATGATTAACGGGAAAGAAAGGCCCCCACCCATCTTCCCGTTAATTATTAACTCCTCTTACTTTTTATTATACAATTGATTATTGAATTTTATTTGAACGTGTCGAAAGCCACTTGTCAGCAAAAATTGCAAACCTACCCGTAAGTGCTAATGAAACATGTCCGCATTCAAATACCTCATAGGTTTTATCTTCACTAGATATCAGATCCATTACCGGAAGACTTTGCTTCTCCAATACTAGCGTGTCCCTTGAAGTTGAGAAAACAAAAACAGGGCACGTAATATTCTTTAAATCTACTTTCCTGTCCCCAATCCAAAGCTCTCCCTTTAAGAGCTTGTTATCTTTATACAAATCATTAAGTAACTGTTTAAATGCTGCCCCTGCAAATGATGCAGTGTCTTTTGTCCATTTGTCCATCCTTCGCCATTTTTCAACATAGTCCTCATCATGGGCGCGGGTGATTAAGTTGATCCATGGACTCATATAGACTGGTGAAAGGCCTCTAAACATAAGATACATATATTCAGAAGGAATGACACCATAAATATCGGATAAGCGATCAAAGTTAATGAGCCCTTTTTGAAGCCCTTTTAACCACTTATCTGGAACAATACCGACACTAAAATCAATCGGTACTGCAGCAAGGATTAAATTTTTTATCGGTAGTTTAGTTATGGAAGTAAAGATGGCTGAAATCGTCCCTCCCAAACAATATCCTACCATCGAAATTTCCTTTGCTCCCGAATGACGTAATGCCCGTTTAACAGCTTTTTCTAAATAATCCAAGATATAATTATCCAAGGTAATATCACAATCTTCATATCCGGGGGATCCCCAGTCAAGGAAGTAAACATCATATCCGCGTTCTGTAAGACCACCTACGACACTGCTGCCTTCTCCAATGTCTAAAATATATGGTTTATTCAGAAGTGAATAGACCAAGAACAATGGAACTTGATATTTTTTTTCTTTTGCAGGGTGATAATATAAGGTTGATTTATTCTTTTTCCAAATAATTTCTCTAGGTGTCGGCACAATGTCCGGCTTTGGTTCCGTTAATACTTTATAAACTTGATTCCACCTTGCTTTTTCCTTTTCTATGTCAAGGAGTGGAATAAAGTTCGTAACTGATGCTTTTGCACTCATATTCTCCAAGCTCCTTTCATTATGATTTGGAAGCGCCAGCACCAGTTAGGACTAGCTCTTTTTCTTTTTCTTTTTCCTTCACTTTATCTTTATCTTTATCTTTATCTTTTGCCTTCCCTTTTTGGAAAAGATTTTTCAATGTAGCAATTTCAGCTTTTATATCTGTTAATTGGGCAACCTCTTGCATTAATTCTTGTAAATCCGTTTGAATGGCTGTCGTGTCTGCAGCATCATTCACCCCCTTTAGCTCTGCCTTAATGCCCTTTAGATCCTCAATTTCCTTCCGTAATTCCTGTAAATTGATCTGAATAATCTTAATATCTACAAGTCCTTGGCGAAGTTCTCTAAGCTCTGCCTGAATTTTTTTTGTTTCGGCAATTTCTAAGGCCATTTTTTGTAATTCAATCTTCATCTGCTTGACGACATTCACCACTTCTTGGAACATCTCTAGATTTTCTTTATTTAATAAACCTATACTGTCCTGTAAATTCCAAATTTGTTCTTCTAAAATATCAATCTTTTCTTCAGTCTGGACAGAAAGCTTTGCTACATTAGCAACATCCTTTTTCGTTGGCATATTCATTACACCTGCCATAAGCTCCTGGTTTTTTCTTAAAAGTTCCATGTAACGTGAATGGCTTTCTGTACCAACCTTTAAGAGCCGGACGAACTCATTGTTGTCAGTCATCATGTATAACAGACCATTTAGTTGTTTTTCCCATATTTCACTAATTAGCTTGAACCCTTCAAATGGATCATTTTTATCTTTAGTCATCCCGCTTCGCCCCTTAAGTATTATGATTTTATAATTTCTTCAGTTTTTTCCAAGTATTTATTTAATGGAAACATTACTGTTTTAATTTGTCTGGCAAAAAGATTTACAAAGCCCTTCTGATTTTCATAAATTAAGTTTCCTGCTTGCTTAACAGTATTAATATACTGCTCCCTGCCTTTCTTACGAATAGAAATATATTGATCAATCATTTCAAGATATTTATTCATTGACAGATTGCTTGCTATCATTTGACAAGGGGTTGCAAGAATCGTCATTGTTCTCTCTCGAATTTGATCAATCTGCGCATTTATATCTTCATAGGACTTAAGCGGGAAAAAGTGCTGCAGACTAGTAGTTGACATTAAAAATTCTTCTCTAGCCGTCTTTTCCCAGGAAGAAAATTCTTGGTAAAATTGTGCAGCTATTTCAATCGAGTTTCCTTGATTACGCTGAACACTTTCAGCAAAAAGCTTTGCCTCTTTCAAGAAAACCTCATCACGAAAATCAGATCGCTTCGCCCATTCGTCTAACTCACCAAACGCGTGTCTCCAAAGTAAATCTAAGCTTGAAAGCTGTTCCTCGTTTTCTTCTTTTTCCGCAGCTTTCTCAACTGCTGGTTTTGACTCAAGCACTGACTCTTCTACCTTATTCTCCATTGTTTCTCCCTTAGGTTTTACTTCAGTTTCTTGTGGTGTTTCAACCTCTAGTACTCTTTTTTTGGTGTTCGTCTCTTTCACTACATCTTTTTCATTTTCCTTTTTTCCAACCATTTTACTCGCATCCTTTTAAAGAAATTTTTATCTTTCAGCCAGTTTTATATCTACTTCAGGGGGGAATGACCCTGAAATTTCATCTAAATCCAAGGCCAGTACTGCCATTTGTCTGCGGCTTGCTTTGATATTCATCAATACCGCATAAAAGGCATCATCCAAGCGATCTAGACGATCCTCATTCTCTATTATTTTTTTCGCTATGTCGGCAATGTCATCCCTTGTAGGAAGACCATTACAATCGAGCCATTGTTTCGTAAGTTCTCTAGCACCCACTAAATGATTTAAGTGTTCCTCAATAGCTGTACCAGTCATCTTGATAAATGATAACGAATTCGTTTGAGAGAATATTTTACGATTAATGTCGTCTTCTATTTTTTTGTAAAGTTTTCTTAGATCTTGGTCGGATGATAATTGCATATAATCCTCCATTATTGGCAGAAGATAAACATTATTTTGCAATGATGAAAATCCAAATAGAAGATACTTCTTTTTTTAAAGCTAGTATTTAATAGTGGTGATTTTCTATGAGGTAGTTCTGTGGAGAATAGTTGTAAGCGATAGTGCTTATTCTAGAGGTTTGTTTTATACCTGAGTTTTTTCTTGCTGTTTACGTAACATTCTTCTTAAGAGTTTTCCGACAGACGACTTTGGAAGCTCATCAAGTATCTCAATTTCTTTTGGCACCTTATATGGCGCAAGATTCACTTTTGCAAATTCAATTAGTTTTTCCGGTGTTGTAGCTTCACCTGGTTTTAGCTTAACAAAAGCCTTAACTGTTTCCCCGCGGTATGTGTCTGGAATCCCAATAACAATAGCTTCCTCCACCGCTTCATGCTGGTACAGCACTTCTTCAATCTCACGAGGGTATACATTGTAGCCGCTGGCAATAATAACATCATTCTTACGATCCAATATATAAAAATATCCATCATCATCCATTTTGGCGATATCACCAGTGAATAGCCAGCCATCTTTCAACACCATCTCTGTATCTCCAGGACGTTTCCAATATCCTTTCATTACTTGTGGCCCACGGAGGATTAATTCTCCGGCTTCACCAACAGAAACATCCACAATGCCTGATGGAGTTTCTTGAACGATCCTTGCCTCTGTTCCCGGTAGTGGGATACCAACACTTCCCAATTTACGAGGCAGGAATGGCGGGGTGGAAATCGCAGACGGAGCAGTTTCTGAAAGTCCGTAACCGTCTGATAATCTTGTCCCTACTCTTTTTTCAAACGCTTTAACCTGTTCAACAGGGAGCGGAGCACCTCCGCTATTCAAATAAAAAATATCACCAATGCTGCTATCCTCTAAATGTGGATGACTATTCAATGCGAATATCATGGTCGGCACAGCCGTCATTTGAAATGGCTTCTCTCGTTTAATAAGATCTAATACCTCATTCACATCAAACCGAGGCAAGATGAGCTGGTTACAGCCGATTCTTATCCCCGATAGTGCATTACAGGAGAGTCCATAAACATGAAACATTGGCAGGACACTAACGATTTTAAAATTTTCTGGTTTCTCATCGACTGCATTATAAGTAAAATCACATACCTGAATAATGTTGGCCAATAGATTATGATGGGTAAGCATAACCCCTTTCGATAATCCTGTTGTTCCGCCAGTGTATTGTAAAATTGCTACATCCTCATATATGTCAATTGGAATGTCAGGAATCACATTGTCATGGGTAAGGAAGTCTTCAAAATATAGATCCCCATCATCTAATTGAATTCTGTTACCATTAAAACCAACAACAATGATCTTTTTCAACGAGGTTTTTGGCCGTACCTGCTTTACTCTAGGATAAAGGGCTTCAAATACAACCATGTATTCTGCCCCGGAATCATTAAGAACATATTCAATTTCTCTTTCCACGTACATTGGATTTACTTGAACCGTAATACCACCCAATCGGAATGCAGCAAATAAACTTAAAATATAGTGAGGGCAGTTAGGCAGCATGATTGCCATTCGATCTCCCTTTTTAAGTCCTATCCGAAATAATGAAGCTGCAAGCCATTCAGATATCATTTTAGCTTCTTTGTAGCTCCATGATTTCCCAAAAAACGTTAGTGCGGGCTTGTCATTATGAATATTTGCTGCCTGCTTTAATAGGTCAAATAAAGAATCGTACTCAATTGATACATCCTTACTAATTCTAGGATCATAAAACTTTAACCATGGCTTTTTTTGATAAACCACATTTTTCCCCTCCTTATTTTCCCTTCCAAATTCAATAAAATATGTAAAAGTGAAATCTTTCACAATATTAAACTTGGAAGAAGTTGTAACCACTTAAATTATTGTTTTAAAAAAGATTTTTGTAAATGCGACGATTTCGACATACTTCATCAATTTTCATAATATTAAGTTTAAGAAGGAGAACATTATGTCAAATAACAACAAAAAATAACAAGGTTCGTGGAAATTCCAATGAATTTTTACAAATTACCCTAGTTTGTTCACAAAAGATTCGATTATTCCACTATCGTTTTAATCAACAAATAGTTATTGCAAAAAAAGATTATTAATCTAAATTAATCACTTACATTGTTAACTATTGTGAATTAGTCCCAGGGAACTGAGTCTGAATTTTTATTTTTTAAAGCGATCTTATACACCCAAATATGCTTGACGATAGATTTCAACCAGTTCGCTAATAAATGGTTGTTTTGGATTTACAATGGTATCTTGATCGTCAAAGGCATGTTCAGCAAGTTCGACCACTTTCCTCTCAAATTCTTCTTTGTTAACACCGTTTGCTTCGATACTCATTGGAATATTCACTTCTCCTGCTAGGGCAATAATTGCCTTAATTAAGCTTTGGATACCCTCCTCAGTTGAGCTTGCTGGGAGCCCTAGCATTTTAGCAATTTCCGCATAACGCACATCCGCAATAAAATGTTCGTATTTAGGATATGTCATGAATTTATTAGGTTTTGCCGCATTATAACGAATTACGTGCGGTAAAAGGATGGCATTTGCTCGTCCGTGTGGAATAACAAACTCGGCACCTAGTACATGGGCAAGGCTATGATTGATTCCTAAGAATGAGTTTGCGAAGGCCATTCCTGCAATAGTCGACGCATTGTGCATTTTTTCGCGGGCTAGTTCATCGCTGCCGTCCCGGTAAGCCCTTGGTAAATATTCAAATACAAGCTGAATGGCTTTTAGGGCCAGTCCGTCCGTATAATCATTAGCCAAAACCGATACATATGCCTCTATCGCATGTGTCAGTACATCCATTCCAGTGTCAGCGGTAACATGCTTCGGAACAGTCATGACAAACTGTGGATCAACAATCGCAATGTCGGGTGTCAGTTGGAAATCTGCCAGCGGGTATTTCAAATTGGTCTTTTTATCTGTTATTACTGAGAAAGCCGTTACCTCTGAACCTGTCCCTGATGTGGTTGGTATCGCTACAAATTTTGCTTTTCCGTGAAGTGCTGGAAATTTCACTACTCTCTTAGTCGGATCAAAGAATTTTTGCGTTAAACTAAGAAAATCAGTTTCAGGATGCTCGTAGAATAGCCACATCGCTTTTGCTGCATCCATTACGGAACCACCGCCAAGGGCAATGATGCAATCCGGCTGGAACTTTTTCATTCTTTCGGCGCCATTCATGACAGTTTCAATGCTTGGCTCAGGTTCAATGTCTGAAAAAGTCTCAAAAAAAATATTATTACCATTCCTTTTAAGATAATAGAGGACTTTGTCCACATAGCCATTTTTAATTGAGCTTCCGCTTGTAACAATAAACGCTTTCGATATGCCTGGAACTTGAGAAAGCATTTGGATAGAATTTTGCTCAAAGAAAATCTGTGACGGTACCTTAAACCATTGCGTCATATTTCTCCTTTTTGCAACTTTTTTGATATTTATTAAGTTGGCTGCCCCCACATTCTGTGACACAGAATTCCCTCCATACGTCCCGCATCCGATTGTTAAGGACGGTAATGATGTATTATAAATATCCCCAATTGCTCCATGGGTTGATGGAGTATTGACTATAATTCTGCCTGCTTTCATGCGAAGTGCGAATATATCTACTAAATTTTGGTCAGCTGTATGGATCGCTGCGGAGTGCCCAAGTCCGCCGTATTCCAGTGTTTCCTCAGCAATTAGTAAACCTTCGGCAAAACTATTAACCTTATAACAGGCTAAAAGCGGACTTAATTTTTCACAGGAGAGGGGATATTTCGGACCTACACCGTCTAATTCTGCAATAAGGATTTTAGTATTTACAGGAACATTTATTCCTGCCATTTTTGCAATCAAATAAGCTGGCAATCCAACAATCATCGGATTAATGGCGGTGTGTTTTGGATCTATAGTAATCCGCTCAACCATTTGTCGTTCTTCATCATTTAGGAAATAACAATTGTTCGTTATCAATTCCTGCCTTACTTCATCATAAATTTCTTTGTCTATAATGAGAGCCTGTTCAGAAGCACAGATCATACCATTGTCAAAAGTTTTCGATAAGATAAGATCATTGACAGCCCGTTTGATATCGGCTGATTTTTCTATATAACAAGGAACATTTCCAGCACCCACACCAATTGCTGGCTTTCCTGAACTGTAGGCAGCTTTTACTAGGTTAGGTCCGCCTGTTGCAAGGACGAGTGAAATTTTTGGATGTTTCATCAATGATTGAAAGGCTTCATGAGAAGGAATTTCAATCCACTGGATGCAATTCTCAGGAGCGCCAGCCTTAATTGCTGCTTCCCTTAGCAGCTCGGCTGTTATTGTGCAGCATTTTTGAGCATAACGAGGAAATGCAAAGATAATTGGATTTCTTGTTTTAAGTGAAATTAACGATTTAAAGATAATAGTTGATGTAGGATTTGTAATTGGAATAATTCCAGCAATAACACCGACTGGTTCGGCCATCTCAACTATACCCTCATTTTCATTTTCACTTATTACGCCAACCGTTTTCATATCTCTAATGTTGTTATAGATACACTCAGTAGCAAACATATTTTTGAAAACCTTATCTTCGTATACCCCTCTTTTTGTTTCTTCTACTGCTAATTTTGCTAAATGCTTATGATTTTCAAGCGCTTTAAGAGCCATCTGCTTCACAATTTCGTCAACCATATCTTGATTGAAGCAGCGAAAATCTCCAAGTGCCTTTTCAGCGTTATTGGCTAACGCGTCAATCATCGCTGGAACTAAATGCTTTTCTTGCACCACTTTTTCTTTTATAGCCATTAATAATCCCCTCCAGAATCAATAATCTTTCGCATATTAATACGAATTAGACTTCTTCCAGCAGTGATAACCTTTTTAAATTCACTCCTTTATTTATCTACTTGCTAAAATATATCATGTTGGTTAAATCGAATAATGTCGAACTTTGCTTAAAAATGAATGAATAGCCATTCATTTATTAATAATTCACAAAAAGTTCGAAATTCACATAAACCATTGTAGGTTAAGCTAGTCAACATCGAACGCTGTCAATTTTATAAAAAAAAGCGATAAATCTCTTTTGTAAGAGTTTATCGCTTTTTAGTACTATATCAACCAGTATTCCGTAATCCTGCAGAAATACCACTAATGGTGAGGAGAACTTCCGTTAAGAGTTCTTCATTCGCCCCATCCTGTTTCCGTAATTCTTTAATAAGATCCACCTGTAAAAAGTTTAACGGATCCACGTATGGATTTCGCCTGTATACTGAATCTTTAATGTTTGGAGTGTGATCGAGCAACTCTTTATCACCGGTAATTTTGAGAAGAATTGCTTTTGTTTTTTCATACTCTTCAAGAATATTGGCAAAGATCCTTTCGGCAATTGTTTTATCTTCAACCAGCAATAAATATTCTTTCGCCGTTGTAATATCAGCCTTCATCAAAGCCATGTGAAGATTATCTATGGTTGATTGAAAGAACGGCCACTTTTCATACATTTGCTGTAGAAGCTGAAAATTTTGCTCACTTTTTGCCGCATAGCTGTCTAAACCAGTACCTGCAGCATACCATGCAGGAAGCAGCTGGCGGCTTTGTGTCCAAGCAAACACCCATGGAATGGCCCTTAAGTCCTCAAATCTTCCTCTATTTTTACGGCTCATCGGCCTTGAACCGATGTTAAGATCGCCAAGTTCTTTTAATGGTGTAGCTTCATTAAAATAGGTGAGAAAATCAGGATCTCCGAAAACAAGTAATTGGTATTTAGTAAGGGCGAAACTAGAAATTTCCTCAATGGCTTCTTCCCATACCTGTTTACGTAAATGCCCTCGCTCAGCTTCATTGGAGACATTTGCTGCAGCAAGAAGTAAGGTGGAGGTCGCCTGTTCCAAACTTCGATAAGCAATATCCTCTAGCAGGTACCGTGAAGATAAAACCTCACCCTGTTCGGTAATTTTGACACCATCTCCAATTGTTTCCGCCGGTTGAGAAAGGATACTTTTATTTAGTGGACCGCCGCCTCGTCCTAACGAGCCCCCTCGTCCATGGAAAAATTTAAGGCCTATCTGATACCTTTTTGCCATGTCATGAATTTCAATTTGCGCTTTATACAGCTTCCAGTTGGCCGTTAACGTTCCACCGTCTTTGCTGCCATCTGAGTACCCAAGCATTATTTCCTGGTGGTTACCCATGATTTGCAAATGATTCCGGTAAACAGGCATTTTGAAAAGAGTTTCCATGATGGCTGGACCTGCCGATAAATCATCAATTGTCTCCAGTAAGGGTGCCACATGTAAATGACTTTCTAACGCTCCATCTGCATGGAGTCGGTAGATACCTGCTTCTTTTGCTAAAACCAAAACCTCTAACAAGTCACTCGGTGATTTTGTCATGCTGACAAGGTAAACACTAATCGATCGCTTTCCAAACTCCTCATGAGCAGCTTTAATCATTTGGAACACTTTAATCATTTCCTGTGTTTCAGCTGAATAATCTTCATTTAATAAAAGAAGCGGGCGCGGATCCATGAGGATATTTTGTAATATTTTCACCTTTTCCTCTTCAGAAAGCGTTGCATAATTTTCAGTAATCCGGACTTTGCGCAAAATTTCTGTAATGGCTGCCTCATGCTCACCGCTATGGTTTCGGATATCAAGTGTAGCTAAATGAAAGCCAAACAACTGAACTTGCCGGATCAGCTTTTGAATAATTTCTAATTCATGTGCCGCTGGATGATGCTGTTTTAAGCTGTTGTTAATCATGAATAGATCGGCTAAAAATTCATCCGCTGCCTGATAACCTAAGTCTGATTTACCGACTTGCCGTATTCTTTCAATAATAAGTGCAAAAACACGACGGTATGCTTCAGTTTTTATAGGCCATTTTTTCTCTTCCGTTAAAAATAAATCCTCTTTTTCCCTAAGGAATGTCAGAAGCTCATCACTGACCTTAACTCTTTTCGTAGAATGGCTATACCGTTTCATTAAATCAACTAAAACATTTTTATACTTTTTTAAGACAAGCCTTCGCTGTCTTTCTAATGTCTCCCACGTTACTTCGTGGGTAACATTTGGGTTTCCATCTCGGTCACCGCCAATCCATGAGCCAAAACGAAGGAAATTTGGAACCTCCCAAGAAGTGTTCGAATAATATTTTTCAAGACACTCTGCAACCTCCTGATGAATTTCAGGAAGCACCTCAAAAAGAGTCTGATCAAAATAATACAATCCATTACGAACCTCATCTAAAACGGTTGGCTTATGCTCACGCAATTCATCTGTTTGCCATAATATAGCAACTTCGTTAAACAAGCTCTCTTCTAGCTTTTTTTGCTCTCTATTCGAAAGTAACGGATGATCGAGTTGTTTTAATAAAGCTGCAATTCGCTGCTGAATATCAAGGATCGAGCGTTTTGTCGCCTCAGTAGGATGGGCGGTTATGACTAGTTCAAGCGACAAAGTATTCAGTGCATTTTGAATAATCTCGTCATTAATCTCGTTTTCTTTAAGTTTTAAAATTGCACTCTCAATCGAGGCTGGTTGAACGATGTTGTCGTCTTGAAGCCGATACTGTCTGCGCCTCCGAATTCGGTGGTTCTGCTCTGCCGCATTGATCAAATGGAAGTACATTGAAAATGCCCTAATGACTTGTTTCCGCATTGGCGAGCTTAAGCCGGCAATCTCGTCTTTTAAGGCATTATATATCTCTTGGTCAAATTGAGTCCTAAGTGTTTTGCACATTAGTCTTATTTTTTCAACTTTTTCAAAAAGTTCTTCGCCACCATGATTAACAAGGATTTCTCCTAGCATTTTACCAAGTAATTTTACATCCCGACGCAATGGAAGACTGCTGTCATTCACTTTCAATTCTGCTACCAAATTAATCACCTTCCTAAAATTCAAAAGATTCGCTAAATTTTTATATATAAATATAACATATCTTAACGCATCTTGTGCAGTATTTAACTTACTTTATCACTTAATACTGAAAAAAAAAATAAAAAACCTACAAAGCGACTGGTTTTCATCTGCAAAATTGTTTTAAGTTGCTATGTTATTCCGTTCTGTCATATACCAATACATATATTTTCGGTATCATCGCTGTTGATACGACAACAGATATAATTTTTCATAATAATAGAAAAAAAACGCAACCCTCGGTTTAACTAGGGTTGCAGCTTTGAATTTTTATTTATTTTTAAACTCATCCAACTTTGAAGAGATAGCTATAGCCACTTCTTCATCCGTTATTTGGATTGCTTTTTTAAAAAGCGAATTTGCTAACGTCCCTATTGGACCTGTTGCATTGATTTCTAGAAAGCCCGACACCCGAGTTCTATTTTTATTAAGTGCTCTAGCTTCAAAATACCCTTCACCAATATACTTTTCGTTCTTGCGTTTTAATTCAAAGCATACCTTACTTGGCTCATTCCACTCCTTAATATCAATTAAAAGTGTGACCTTTTTTTTTATAATTCCAAGGTCGCTCTTAAATTCCCAGCTGATTTGCCGGTCATTTATTTTTTCATGTTGAATATAACCTGGGACAAGCGGCGCCCAATTATTTTCGTCCCTAATAAAGTCCCAAATCACCTCAATCGGGATATCTACCTCTACATGTTGTATTTCACTTGGCATTGTTGTATCCCTCTTTCATTGTCAAAGTAAAAGACCTTCGAGGTTTGAAGGTCTTTTTTTAACTATATGCTAAATCATTGGTTTGTAGAAGAAACATATCTTCTTTAACATAATTGCTGAAGAAAATGGATAAAATGATCGACCCTTTTAGGCTAAGTCCATTTAAAGTTTTATCATATCTGACCATAATTCAAATTTACTATTGAAAAAAAGAACAACGCAATTTAAGATATGGAGATAGGTTTTAATATTCAGAAAAATTAACAGGGTCAATGGGGGTTACTGGAGTTGAAACTCTTTCAGTATTTTTTATTCTTTTTGGGGTTAACCTTTTTTGGGCTGGGCAATGCCGTCGCCGTTAAAGTTAAATATATTGGGCTGCATCCATGGGAAGTTCTAAATGTGGCACTTTATCAGCATTTTGGTTTAACCATTGGAACATGGGGTGTGGTATGTGGGCTCGTCCTAATCATCATTTCCTTGTTTGTTGCCCCAAGCTATATTAGCATAGGTACTATTTTAAATGCCCTTTGTATTGGGCCCATCATGGACTTTTTTCTCTGGTTAGATATTCTTCCAAAGGCAACGAATACATGGCTTGATTATCTTATTCTCCTTTCTGGCGTTATTATTACAGGAATCGGCGGTGGAATGTATGTGGCAGCAGGGATAGGTGCCGGACCACGAGATGGCTTTATGCTTTCTATCTCTGATAAAACTAGGTTATCGGTAAGCCAAGCGCGTATGATAGTTGAAAGCCTCGTCTTAATCATTGGGTTTTTATTAGGCGGCCCGGTGTTTATCGCCACTTTCCTTTATACGTTTATACAAAGTCCCGTTTTTCACAGCTCTTTAAAGGTATTTAAGGGATTAGTGGAAACTTCAAAAAGAAAAAAAGCCAGACACAAGAAGGAATCGCTTTATAATCATTAGAAGGCCCTCAACTATTGAGAGGGCTTATTTTGATATGACCTTTTCCCCCCCCAATTCGACAAATCCAATTGGGGGTTCCGTCACACCGACAATGAGGAATTTTAATAAAAGAGATAGATAAACTTTATGTAAATATAAGCTTGGACTACAAAGTCAGTTAACACCACTCGTAAATGATCTAAGTAGTAAAGTATCTTATTCCCCACATAGTTCCCCCTAATATTAACTCTAAATTACTTTCACTCTATCAGTACAATATTCGTGGTAATAATTTTGAACATAGGATGACAGCTTCCCTTCGTATATTAATTCAAGAGATGCCGATTCCTTTATATCCTGAGGTGTTACTAGGGAAAGAGGTTTTTGTCTTTTTATTGGAATACCTGATTCTTCTAAGAGAGCTGCTACAAAGTGGGAGCAAAAGTAGGCATTCTCTCTATTAATTTCCAAGTTTAGCATCACAGCAATCAACCCGATGAGATTGTATCTGTATTTATTCTTATGTTCTTCCATTTCCCTTATTTTTGCGATGATCTTTTGAAATTGTTTTTCAGTGATGGTAACACAATAAATGGCACAATCAGCATTCCTAAATAAACCACCGCGAATGTTCTCCTGTACGAATCCTGCTACAAAAGGATTCCTCGGATTTCTTCTGCCAAAACTATAAACCTTGTTAAAGTGGTCATCAATCACAATGGAAGCATGGTTATGGGGTTTCTTTGTAAATAGCTTGATTATTTTTGTAAAAATAGTGCCAGTGTCTGTTAGAAGTACGTATATTTTTCTATTCATTATAAAAACCTCCTGTAAAGCTCAGTTTTGGGAGGAGAAAGTAAATTTCTTACGAAAGCTGATCTTCCCTATAAATAAGTCTAATTGGCAAAGCATAAATAGGGAACAATCTCAAGTTTTATTTTCGTCTAAGACCTGGGGCCTAGATTATTGCTTAATGTAATTTGCCAACAACAAAAACCTATTTTTTCCTGATTTATAATTAACTGTTTATCTTATTATAGTTTTAATTTTATTAGATTGGGAGTAAATATGAGGAAAAATTTAATATTTTTTCCTTCTATACAAAAAAAGACCATCAAATAATGGATACAGTTAGGCTAATTTTGGTACGTGAACTTTCTGTAACTCTTTTAAGGTAAAAAAGCATACAAAGATGATAAGCACAAATATCAGAAAAATATTGTTTACACCAACCTTAGAAATAAGAATATCAATAAGGATAATAACAAGATTTTTATAACTAGACATAAGTAAAACTTATTATAAAAGCACAAGCACCCGTATAGAGGTGCTTGTGCTGGATAAATCTCAAAGTCGAATTATCTTATCTATAAAAAAACAGGAGATGCACAAGGCTTCTCCTGTTTTCAGAATCGGGATTTGGTTATTTTTTACGTAATGCGAGAATAAGTGCTGCAAGAGAGAGTAATGCTGCTGCACTAGATAAAATAAGTGGAAGATAATCTGATGTTTCATCCTCTTTCTCAGCCTTAGTTGTTTGCACCTTATCTGTTTTTTCAGCATGTTCTGTCACTGTAGTATCATGATGATCGGTCGAGGTTGCCGTCACAATATCCGTTATGGAATGCGGAGAATCAGAACCTTCATCGCCAGTCCACTCTACGATACTGCCATCTTTGTAATACTGAAATGCATCCCATGCAGCTTTTGTTGCCTTATCAGGATTTTTTGCTACAAACACAAATTGTTGAAATTGCCCGACTTGGATTCCCTCCCCAGTTGCTTCAAATGTAAAGGTTTTTACATTTCCATTTGCTTCTTTTTCTACAGAATACTCCCAACCAGGAACTGGTTGATAGGACATA
Source organism: Neobacillus drentensis (assembly GCF_036965245.1). Taxonomy (GTDB): domain Bacteria; phylum Bacillota; class Bacilli; order Bacillales; family Cytobacillaceae; genus Neobacillus; species Neobacillus drentensis_G. The sequence goes on along the minus strand of NZ_JBALPG010000070.1, from coordinate 14,351 downwards.
ATCTCTACTCCATCGGGAACTTTAACGGTAACTTTTGTCGTTGCCACATCTTTTTCAACAGGAACCTTTAACGTATATGTTTCCCAGGCACCGGTTGCGGATGTTTTTGGGATTACTGTCACATGCGCACTGGCAGCAGTTGAAAAGAAAAATAGACTCATAACTGCTGGAATAATTATTTTTGAAATATTTAACATTATTTTTTTCATTGGGATTCTCCTCGAATGTTTTTTTATCCTGCATTAACGGGCAGTAGGAACCCCTTACAAGACTGACTGTAGGGGATTTAAAAAACCACTAATTGAAGTTTCACTTTATTGGCTTCCAACTAATACGCTAAAATCGGTATCGATACTTTCTAAAGACTTTGTCAAAACGTGAACATGTACGTTCCAGTCTCCTGTCATTATGAAATGCAAACCCTTTACTTCATACTTGCCTTCGGAAACTTTATTTAGATTAACTGTTTCTTTTCCCATATCCATGTCAAGCATGGTGAAGGTTAAGTTTAATTGCTCAATATCATTTATTGGCTTCCCTTGCTGGTCTTTTAGCGTAACTTCAAATAAATTTTCTCCAATTATATTAGGGGTTACTCTTAATGTCACTTGATTGCCTTGATTTACTACATTTGATTCCTTAAATGGTCCTGGAGATTGCATTGCTGTTGGTAAATTGGTTAGAACAACTGAAAGTATTAGGATGATCACACCAATGGAAAGTTCGCCCCATAATGTAGCTGCTAGTCCCCTTTCCTTTTTTCTTTTTCCGTTCATAAAATTTACTGCAGCAAGTATGATCATTAACAGGAACAATATAACTTTACCAGTTAACACCTTTCCATAGTTCGTTTGAACAAGGGATGAAAGGTTTGGAAGATATAATAGACTGCCAAACACTCCAGTGAAAGTTAACAGAATAACAAGGATGATGCCCCATTTTGAAAAACGTTTTAACATTTGTAAATAATCTTGCTTCATTTCTGCGCTTTTCCGCCATGGTAATAGCGCTGTAAAGCCAATTAAACTACCTATCCAAATCGAAGCAGCAAGCAAATGAAGAAAATCCATTGATATCGTTAAAAATTGGTTAGTTTGGGCTGCAGCGTGGCTTGTTATCGCCTTTGTCAGTAGTAATGCTGTACCTAAACCAAAACAGGCCCATAGAATGACCCTTTTTGTGCTCTTAGCCATCTGGATAAAGAAAGTTATTAGGGCAAGCGCCAAAAGGATTGCAGCCTGGTAAATCCATGTTTGACCAAATGTCGTGTTTTTTAAAATATTTTCAAATAATTGAAAGCTAAACACTTCACTCCATGGGAAACCAGATTCAATCGTTGTTTGTAATGGCAAATTTAACAGGATACTAAGGAATAAGAGTACAAAACTCGTACATAACAATCTATAGAAAATCTTATCGGCTACACCATTTTGTCGAAATCCTTTTGGCAAAACAACCAAGTAAAAAAACAGGATCCCAACAAAGCAGGCATTACTGAGATATTGCAGCCAACGGATGATAATAAGATCCGCTTTCGGGGTATAGCCTTTTGTTTCTTTATGTATTACAGCTGTCCCTTGATCTTCAGTTCCAATTTGAAAGGGGATGACTCCCTCAACAGGATGGCCGTCACTTGAAACAACCTTCCATTTTATTCGGTACTTACCATCTGGTAGGTTCTCCTTCAATCCGCTCTTTAGAATTGATGGTTGTTTTGGATCAACCCTCCCATTTTTTTTATCGACCCTGTTCCCTTCCGAATCAAAAACCTTTATCGAATTAAATGCCGGCTGGATCGATTCATCAAATTGAATCATTACCTCGTTTGGTGACTTTTCAACAGTCTCATTTTCTAAAGGAGTCGACTTTTTAATATAAGCATGAGCCGAAAAAATAGACGGAAATAAAAATAGGAAAAGAGTAAAAAGAACCATGAACATGCTGAATTTCATTTTTACATTCAATCAATCACTCCCCTAAAGGGTAGAATTTTTTATTTTTTACAAGAACATCCTCCAGCTCCATTCATTCTTTTTTGAATTTCATCCATTGCCTCTTCAAAGCGGATCACAACTCCGCCAAAGCCCTTCTGAAATTGTTCCGCTTGCTTTATAGATTCAAAGGTTAATACTTGCGGCTGGCAGCAATTCAAATTGAAATCGGTGCCCATTAGATAATAGGCCATTTTAGCACTAATAGTAGAATTCTGAAGAAAATCTCGGCAGATAATTTGTGAAACATCTTTTTCGATATCCTTGTACCTTAATAAACCACAATGTGGACAACATAATTGCTCCACTTTTAAATCATTGGTAATAATTTGAACGGGGTGACGGCTATTTAATTCCTTTAAGCAATAAGTACAAGTAGTTGAAGACATCTTTGAAATAGGTGCTAACGAGATACCCCCAGAAGTTTTGATAATTTCTTTTTCGTCTAATAATGGCTTAATATCCCTATACACCGTCATTTCTGAAACATTTAACCGTCTGCTAATCTCAGTAATTGCTAAAGATCCCTCTTCTCTTAACCATTTTAACAACTGCTGCCTCCGTTCAATCGGTAACATATTCATCCCCTCTTCATCCAAAATACCTTTTCCCATGAGGTTAAGTTTAATTCACATTAACAACATTAACAATATGACTATATGAATAACCTGTGAATATTTGTTGAACTTTCACATTTTTAAACATAAAAATAACAACAAGCCTTAACATCCTGCGAAGATTTTCTTACAGGATTTTATCCAAATTACCAGTAGATTCCTTTTATGTAAACAAAAAAAAATTTAGAAAATCATAATTTCTGTTTTCTTGCCTTAGGACAAATAAACATAAAAAACCGCTTGGGGTTCCCAAACGGCTTTTAAAGATTAATATTCTGTCCAAACTTCTTCTAGAACTTCTCTGAACAATTGATCCAATATTGGTGTGATATCTTCTTTCGAAACTTTCAATGCCTTAGTGTATTCCTCTAAGCGATTAATTTCTCTTTCTATAAAGTCATTAATAACAGTGACCTTTGGTTCGAGGTTTAACTCATCACCTCTAATTTTCCTTTCTAACAATGTAAGGATTTCATGCTTAAGTTGTCCCTCATCGAGGAGTTCTTCAACCAAAATTTGAAATTCAATCGGGGGAACGGTATTATGCTTTTCAATCCAGATACATGCTAAAATTGGGCGTAGGACATAAAAGTATTTCTTAATTTTCACTTGATCCCGATGGAGATAATCACGAAAATTCCCTTTCGCCATATTTAAATAATGATATAGTGCAGATTGCGGTAAAAATACTTTCTCTTGAATTGCCTTCATTTTGTCCACTAGAGTATATGCTTGATAATAAACAATTCCCGAATGAAGCCATTCCATTAATGGGGGATTTGACTTTTTGAAAAGTCTTAGTGCTTTGCGCAAGTCCCAGCCATTAATATCGAGGAGTTCATTAATTGGAAGCTCGATGACATCTCGTTTTTGGTCAATCGACAAATACCAATTTTTTTTATGAACATAAATAAATCTGACATCATAATCACTGTCCTTGGAAGGAAAACCCCACGCCCTGCTCCCGGACTCTACTGCATAACAAACCTTCACTTCATATTGTTCTTCAATTCGTTTAATTTCTCCGAGAATTTTTTCTTTCAACTAAACCACTCCTTCTACACTAACTGCCTAAAAATATCGTAGATAAAAGCAACACTTTATGACAATTAGCATGTAATGGTGCCTAAAACCATTGGTTAAAATATGGATTTTCTAATTTTCTTCTTGCGTTTTCTTTATTTTCCTCTTTCAGCTGAAACGGCCAAGAATCCCCAGTCCTATGGATTGGGGATTCTTTTTTAGTAGAAGTAGGTTTCTTAGTAATTGACTTACGAAATTTTCTTTAATTCCTCAGTTAGTTTAAGGAATAATTCCTTGTTCCCATCCTGTAATGTTTGGTCGATTTCCTTACAGATTTTCTCCCTTCTAAATTCAAGCAGGGCATTGTTTAGGAACATCTCAGCAACTGCAGCATCTGTATACTCATCCGAATGTTGTGGTGAATTAAGTAATTTCTTTTCCATGGAAATCAA
>NZ_JBALPG010000070.1:1424-10227 GCF_036965245.1 Neobacillus drentensis | reverse complement strand
GGTTTTGGCTCATTTTGTCCTCCTTCGGTGGACATTTCACCAAATAACAATTTAATTTTATATTATCAGATTTGCAGTCTATTGTACTAATTTTCAAAAAATTAATAAATCAATACCTTCTTTTCCATTGGTCTCTCATCAATATATATTTTCGTGTATGGATTGAAAATTAGGGAATATTAATTTCAACTATTAATTTACAGGATTAGGAGGAAGAGTGTATGGAACAGGCTGTATACACCGGCTATCAGGCAATAAATAACATTAATGTTTATTATGAATTTTATCCACATCAATCTTCAGAAAAAACTTTTGTTTTATTACATGGTTTTCTTTCTTCCACCTTCACCTTTCGCCATTTAATTTCACTATTGAAAAAGGAGTATCAAGTACTATCCGTTGATCTTCCCCCATTCGGAAAAAGTGCAAAATGCAATCAATATGTGTATTCCTATAAAAACCTCGCCCACACCGTTATCAAACTGACAGAATCTTTAGGTTTAAAAAATATGACCTTTATAGGACATTCTATGGGTGGACAAATCGTTCTTAATATTCTGCACATGATGCCAGAGCTTGCCGACAAAGCTATTCTTCTGTGCAGCTCAGCCTATCTGAAACGCTCTAAATTCCCATTAATCATTTCCAGCTATATTCCATATTTCCATAAATTCGTAAAATATTGGTTTGCTCGAACAGGGGTGAAGAAAAATCTCCAAGATGCACTTTACAATCACTCCATTATTAATGAAGAAATGATTAATGGTTATTTGCAGCCCTTTTTAGAAGATGAAATTTTCGTGGCACTTACAAGAATGATTCGTGACCGCGAGGGAGACCTTCCTGTCGAAGTTCTTAAACAAATCAAAACCCCGTGCTTATTAATTTGGGGTGATCATGATAAGTCGATGCCACTTAAAATAGGAGAGCAACTGAACAGAGATTTATCCAACTCTGAACTAATCGTGTTAAAAGAAACTGGCCATGCTCTTCCAGAAGAACGGCCAATCGAAGTGTATGAATATATCAAAAGTTTTTTAGGAAAACTTCAAACGGCGGCCGATTAATAATGAATTCGGCTCCCGTTTGAAAATTATTTTCTTCTTGGAACAAGACAAATGTAAGAAATAACCGCACCAACTCCAGCACATAAAATAACAAGCCCCATTGGTATAGCAGTGTCTTCTCCTCCCATACCAACTAGCGGAGCTACGAGTGCACCCATGGCAAGCGATAATACCCCTAAGAGAGCTGAGGCACTCCCTGCATTTTTTCCTTGCTTTTCCATTGCAAGCGAAAATCCCGATGTACTAACTACCCCAACACTCGAAACCACAAAAAATAATGGCACCAAAATAAATAATAAGCCTGCATGTAAATACAGCAGAACAAGTAACACAATTCCACCAATTAAGGATGTACCCAAACCAAAGACAAAAAGCATGGACTCCCTTACTCTTCCAGCCAATCTGCCTGTCGTTTGACTGGCTATCATAATACCGATCCCATTGATGGCAAAAATAAGACTAAACATCTGGGGGGAACCGCCATAAATATTTTGCACAACGAATGGCGAACCAGATATATAGGCAAACATGGAGGCAAAAACAAGTCCTTGTGCAAGGGCATACCCGATGAAGCTGCGGTCTAAAACAAGGTTTCGAAAGGTAATAAATGTATTTTTTATTCCTCCCGCTGATCTTCTTTCATCCTGAAGGGTCTCTGGTAAACCGAAGAGGACGACAAAAAACATAACTAACCCCACAATACTTAATACAAAAAACACACCTTGCCAAGGAACTATTTTCAACAGCTGAGCACCCACAACTGGTGCAAATATTGGGGCAACCCCATTTACTAAGGCAAGGAGCGCGAAGAATTTTGTTAATTCTGGTCCAGAATATAAATCGCGGACGACTGCCCTTGAAATGACAATCCCAGCAGAACCTGCTAACCCCTGAACGAACCGTAATCCAATTAAGGTCCAAATAGAAGGACTAAATATGCACAAAAGTGAAACAACAAAATAAGTTAACAATCCAATCAGGAGCGGCAAACGGCGGCCGCGAATATCACTTATCGGTCCTGCCAAAAGCTGTCCAGAAGATAAACCAAGCAAGAAAAAGGTTAAACTTAGCTGAACAAGTGACTGACTTGCATGAAAATCTACTGCCAGTTCAGGAAGCGCCGGCAAATACATATCAATGGATAAAGGCCCGAACCCTGATAACGTACCCAATACAGCAGCCATCCATAGCCTTTTTGAGCGAGAGATTCCCTCACTATTTAAAACTGTATTTAAAGGTTCTCCCATTAAGTGGATCAATTCCTTTCTAATTTTTATGAGCAGCCCGACGATATCCGATATCACCATCATTTCATCTTAATAAAAAATAATATTATACTTTTCGGAAAAATAAAACTGTTTTGCACTTCTAAAATAAATAAGGAGGTTTTATANNTATAAAACCTCCTTATTTAAACCATCCCTTTTCTTTTGATTGTGTAATTGCTTCGATCCGATTTTTTACTTCGAGTTTGTCTAAAATAATGGAAATGTAGTTCCGGACTGTCCCAGTTTTGATGCTAAGCTCTTCGGCAATTTCTTTCGTGTTCTTTCCGTCCGCAACAAGCTCTAGAACTTCTTTTTCCCGGTCAGTTAGCGGATTTTCTTCACCGTACACATCATCCATTAATTCCGGGGCATAAATTCGTCTTCCAGCCATCACGCTTCTAATGGAACTCGCCAGCTCTTCACTTGGACTATCCTTCAACAAATACCCGCTCACACCAGCCTTTACCGCACGCTGAAAATAACCTGTTCGGGCGAAAGTTGTCAAAATGATTACTTTACAGCCAAGACCTTTAAGCTCTTCGGCTGCCTCAAGGCCGCTTTTTCCGGGCATTTCAATATCCATAATGCAGATATCAGGCTGAAATTTCTTTACTAGTGCTACGGCCTCTTCTCCATTTGAGGCCTTCCCGACAACTTCCATATCATCTTCTAAATTAAGCAGCGAACCAAAGGCTCCTAAAAGCATTTGCTGGTCTTCAGCAATAACGATTCTAATCATTTTTCGTCCTCCTCATCCAAGGGTTTGACATCATTAGGTACTCTTATCATTAAAGTTGTTCCATCTTTTGTCAAGAGTTCAAGACTGCCATTAATAAATTCCAGCCGTTCTTTCATGCCAATCAATCCATGACCCTCTGCTAAGATACCTGTTTGACCCTTAAAAACACCGTCATCACGAATCGTCAAAACTGTTTCCTTCCACGATTGCTCGATCGAAATGAAACAAGTTTTAGCATCACTATGTTTCACTACATTGTTTACAGCCTCTTTCAGACACATGCTTAAAATATTCTCAGTTAACAGTGAAACATTTGCCAAGGTGAAGTTACCTTTACTTACAAAATTAATTTGTGCCGCTTTAATCATTTGTTTAACCCGAAGAACTTCATCCTTTAATCGAATACCGCGCATCGAAGAGACCATTTTTCTAACTTCACTTAACGCTGTCCTTGCTGTTTGCTGAACATCTTTTAATTCATGCCGCGCCTGCTCTGGATCCTTCACAATCAATTTCCGCGCCAAATCTGACTTCAAACCAATCAATGAAAGTTTTTGCCCAAGTGTATCATGAAGGTCTCGAGCTATTCTATTCCGCTCCTCAATTTTGACCAGCTCAGAAATCCTTTTGTTTGCATCCTCCAGCTTTTCTTCTAGCTGTCCCCGCTCGTTCCGATTATGAATGCTAAACGGAAGCAGGATGACACTGATCCAAATAATGATTACAAAGGGCAGCTGTTGTAAAAATAATTTCTCATGCATGACAATGTTATAGTTGATTGATACAGAGGTACTGATTAAATGAATAAAATACAAGGTAAAAAAGGGAATACGGTCTTTAATATTTCCAATAAAATAGGCTAAGAAAAAGGCGAAATATACATAACTGAAAAGGCTGGATGCTGTGATTGAGATTCCAATTAGGATCAATGTCCATAGATACACCGGCCACCCTTTTGAAATAAATGCAATCCGGTAGAGGATAAAGAACACCAAGGTAAGTAATATCCCCACAACAATTTCAATAGTGGAAGGCGATTGGAAGATAAAGTAAAAAGGTAGTATGCAAAGAATTGTCCAAATATATGGTGCAATACCATTATTTTTTTGGAATGTAAAATACCTTTTAATCATGAACGAAACCTCTTTTTCGAATGAACTACGATACTCTTCTATTTTACCTCACTGTGCCTTCATTTTTTCCAATTAAATTCTCTATTTTAGCTAAAATTCTTACATCTTTAAACCGAACAAACTTTTTGCTTTCCTCATCCCAGAGATGGAATTTCAATGAACTCAAGCTTGTACCTAATGTAATAGTCGGTACATTTTGCAATGGAGGTGTATTATCATGGGCCTCCTCAAGCTTATAATTTGGAACTCTTGGGCTTAAATGGTGAACATGATGATAGCCAATATTACCAGTCATCCATTGCAGAACTTTCGGCAGTTTATAGTATGAACTTCCTTCTACCGCTGCCTTCACATATTCCCAATCCTTATCTTCTTCAAAATAAGAATCTTCAAAAGTATGCTGCACATAAAAGAGCCAAATCCCAGCAGAGCCTGCGATTAAGAAGATTGGACCCTCTACCAACAGGAATGATTCCCAGCCAATTGACCAGCAAAGTAAACCTGTCAATGAAATTAATGAAACATTGGTTAAATAGGTATTGAGGCGTTCCTTAAGCCTCGCGCCTTTTCTGTTAAAGCGATTTTTGATAACGAATACATAAATAGGACCTAGAATAAACATAACAAATGGATTACGATACAAGCGATACCCTAAACGAGCCCAAAATGATGCAGAAGAATATTCATCAACCGTAAGCATCCAAATATCTCCTGTCCCGCGCTTATCGAGGTTACTGCTTGTCGCGTGATGGACGGAATGATCGTGTGCCCATTGACTATATGGAAATACCGTTAAAATTCCAGTTATGGTTCCGAGGATCTTATTTGCTTTCCGATTTTTAAAGAAGGAATGGTGACAGCAATCATGGAAAATGATAAATGTACGCACCATAAATCCTGCGGCAACTACTGCAATCGCCAAGGTAAGAAAATATGAAATTGACAGACTTTTGTAGGCAAGAAACCATAAAATAATAAAAGGTACGATTGTATTAATAACCTGCCATACACTGGCTTTTGTATTTGACTTTTCATATGGAGCAACTTGCTTACGCAAAACTTTTTGTTTTTCGTTTGTCATAGTTTGATTTCCCTTCCTCTTCTTTGTTATCTCAAAGTATAGAGAAAGAAATCATTACAAAAAAGTAATGGTTGTCATGTCCAAACCATGATAAATGTCATGTTTAGTATCAAAAATTAATACCAGGTACTAACAGAATCCTTTATCCTTAAGTTTTTTATAAGAATGTTTAGAATAAGCAACTTGAATTTTTTTTATATAAAAATTTTTATTCCAGGTGAATCCCCTTCCGTTGGCTTAAATTGTTTATGTAACTTACATATATTAGGGAATAAATATCTTGGTGCTCCTATATTATAGTTTAGTTAGAAATTATTAAATGATTAAACCATTCACATATTTGCAACATAGTTTATAAAAACAAAAGGAGGAATCAAAATTGGGAGAATTTTTTACCGTTTGCTCCGGTATTCCTTATTTGCGATTTGGCATGGGTGACCCATTAGTTTTTATTCATGGTCTTGGAGAAGTAAAAGAGGGCTGGGCAAATCAGTTTGAATTTGCTGATCAGTTTGATTTGATTATTCCTGATTTACGTGGACATGGTGAGTATCAATCACCTGGTGAGATCTCAATTAAAAACTTTGCCCACGACGTCATTTCTCTATTAAAAGGACTGGGGATTAATAGCGCACACATTTGCGGCTTGTCGATGGGTGGAATGGTGGTGCAAGAAATTTATCGCCAAGCTCCCGAAATTTGCCGATCATTAATGCTTGTCAGCACTTTACATTATGCTCCAAAACAACTAGGGAAGTTGTTTTTAAAATCTCGCAAGGCATATTCCGAAAATAAATCCCCTGATGTTCTAAGAGAAACAGCGGCCAAGGTTTGCCTTTACTCTTGGACAAAAGAAAATTTCGAAAACTTTTATCAGTTTTACAAGCCGAATAGTGAATTCTATTTCAAGGCAATGGAGGACTGCCTTAAAGTAAATAATCTACGTCTACTTCCTAAAATTAATGTTCCTACCTTAATAATTGGCGGACAATATGATTCTGTTATCCCTGTTTGGGTTCAATTATTAATGCATAAAAAAATTCCCCATTCGGAGTTTGTCATCTTCAGGAATACCGGCCACATTGCTAAGCTCGAGGCTAAAGATGCTTTTAACAAAGTACTCCGCAGCTTTTTAAATAAGCACAAAATGGCATCCTAAAGAGGAGGGCCCTCCATCCTCCTCATTGACTACACATTTATATACAAATATTCAGTGAACCTGTATAGAAAAATCAATAGTCTTATACGCTACGAAAAAGGTTGCTAATGAGTAGATTGCTTCGTATAAACCAAATATGAAAATCGAACACCCGAAAATGAATAAATTAAATAATAGAACATATTGTCCAATAGAAAAAGGGGACCGTTTACTAAACAAGATGGCCAACACTTCGGTCCCATCCAAACAGGCTCCAAACCGAATCGTGATCCCAACACCTAAACCTAAACAGAATCCCCCAAGGATTATTACTAAAATCGGGTTATTGGTTATGACTGGAATCGGTTCAAGCAGAAACGTTCCCATTGACAGAACAAGGATTGCAAAAAGGCTAAGCATGAGAAACCTTCTTCCAAGGTAAGAATAAGCAAGAATGAAAAAAGGTGTATTCAATAGTAATAAAAACAAACCTACTTCCTGATGTGTGATATGTGAGAGTATAATACTAATTCCAATGATCCCACCGTCAATCACATAATTTTTCACCAAAAATAATTGTAAGGAAATAGCGACTAGCAATGCTCCGCAAAAAATAAAGCAACTCCGCTTAATAAAAGACATATCTACTGCTCTGGTAAAGTTACTGTAAAATCTAACCCTTGTCCAATACATATGACTCCCCTTTTATTCAAAATCCAGTCACTAAGTATGGTTAAATATATTCCGTTATCTCATAAAAAATTCACTTCAGCACCAATTGAAATATAAAAAAACCGCTAGTAACAAATACATTTTTGTCACGAGCGGTAGGTTAGTTAGATCTCCTCACTGCTTGTTGTTCCAAAGGTATTCGAACGTGAAACCCTGTCGGCCGCTGAAAGCTAAATCTTCGGATTACCTGCCATCTAATTTTTTTTGATTCAAATGCAGATTAAATATAAGAAGGGCGTGTCGTTTAATCGCTCGCCCTTCACTGTCTCTATTATTTTTTTAGCATATTAAAAACTTGCTCGACATCTTTATCACCGCGGCCCGAAAGGTTTACAATCAGCACATCGTCAGCAGGCAATTCCTTTGCCAGCTTAATTGCATAGGCAATTGCATGGGAACTTTCCAATGCCGGAATAATACCTTCTGTTTTACTAAGCATTTGAAATGCCGCCAACGCCTCTTGTCCAGTGATTGTCACATATTCGGCTCTTCCGCTGGCTTTCAAATAACTGTGTTCTGGCCCCACACCTGGATAATCCAACCCTGCAGCGATGGAATATGTTGGCTTCGGCTCGCCTTTTTCATCCAGCAATGTTAAACATTTAAAACCATGGATTACAGCTGGAACCCCTTCAGTTAAGGTTGGTGCCTCTGCTGGTTCAACTCCAATTAAGCGAACATTTGGTTCATCAATATAATGGGCAAATGCCCCAATCGCATTACTGCCTCCTCCTGCACAGGCAATCACGGCAATTGGTAGTTTTCCTTCTTTTTCAATGATCTGACGCTTCGATTCTTCACTAATAATCGACTGGAAATGTTTGACCATTGTAGGATATGGGTGCGGCCCTACAGCAGAACCTAATAAATAAAAAGTATCTTTATAATTTTGTACCAGGTCGCCTAATGCTTCATCAACAGCATCCTTTAGGCGCCCCTGCCCTTTTTCAACAGGAACAACTTTTGCGCCTAATAATTCCATTCGAAAAACGTTAAGTGCTTGGCGCTCGGTGTCTAGTTTACCCATGTATATAATACATTCCATTCCAAACATGGCACATGCTGTCGCTGTGGCGACACCATGCTGACCAGCTCCCGTTTCCGCAATGATCCGCTTCGTTCCCATTCTTTTGGCTAATAAAATTTGCCCAATCGCATTATTAATTTTGTGCGCACCGGTATGGTTTAAATCCTCTCTTTTCAGATAAATTTTGGCCCCGTCAATTTGCTTCGTTAAGTTTTCAGCAAACGTTAACGGGTTTTCTCTACCGATATATTCCTTAAGATAGTAGTTTAGTTCTTCAATGAATTCCGGGTCATCTTTATACTTAAAAAACTGTTCCTCCAGCTTATTCATCACAATCTGCAAGTCCTCAGGAATAAAACTGCCGCCAAACTCTCCAAAATAACCTTTACTCTCTACACTCACTTTTCTCATACTAGACTCGTCTCCTTCTATGCTACTATTTAGGTTCAGTCAGCAAAACCGAATTAACTGAATATTCCACAAATTATACTATCACACTATTCGCCTTCTGCCAACTTTAAATAACTTTCTTAAGCTCAAAAATGAGGCACAAAAAATTATGTGCCTCACGACAAATTAATATTTACTACCTATTTTGGAAATTGATTCCTGTTATCA
>NZ_JBALPG010000070.1:0-1394 GCF_036965245.1 Neobacillus drentensis | reverse complement strand
CTATAGTTCATGTTTTTTGACATTCTTAATAGTTTTATGTAATAATTGAACTATAGTTCATGTTCAAACAAAACAATTTAGTAGATTACTAAATTAATATTAAATGAATATTACGACTGGGGGTGTAGGCCTTATTGTGTTAAGGCCAACCATTTGGACATAGTTAACCTGATCATCATTGCCATCTTTATTGCATTAACTGCATTTTTTGTAGCGGTAGAATTTGCAATCGTAAAAGTAAGAGGCACACGTATCGATCAACTGATTAAAGAAGGAAGAAGGGGAGCAAATGCTGCCAAGCATGTGGTTACGCACTTAGATGAATATTTATCAGCCTGTCAGCTTGGAATTACCGTTACTGCTCTGGGCTTAGGCGTACTGGGAGAACCAACTGTATCAAAACTATTGCTGCCTCTATTTAATTTTGTTCATTTAAATAGTTCAGTCAGTCATATATTATCTATCGTCATTGCCTTTGTTCTCGTGACATTTATCAATGTAGTTGTCGGAGAATTAGCACCTAAATCCTTTGCAATTCAAAAGGCAGAAACAATTACACTTATTTTTGCAAAGCCGATGATTTGGTTTTATAAATTGTTTTACCCCTTCATCTGGCTTCTTAATACTTCCTCCAGAAAGATCACCGGGTTATTCGGGCTAAAACCAGCCACCGAAAACGAATTGGCCCATTCAGAAGAAGAGTTGAGGATAATTCTTACTGAAAGTTATCAAAGCGGGGAAATTAATGAATCGGAATTAACCTATGTGAATAATGTTTTTGATTTTAATAATCGGATTGCCAAAGAAATTATGGTACCTAGGACTGAAATAGTAAGTATCTCTATCGAAGATCATCCTGAAGATATACTTTCGTTAATTAAAGAACAAAAATATACACGATATCCTGTCATTAACGGTGATAAAGATAACATAATTGGAATCCTGAACATCAAGGATATCTTAACCACCAAAATATCACATGATTCGATAAAAAATAGGTCGATTACACCTTATATTAAACCGGTAATTAGCGTGATTGAAACCATACCAATTCAAAATTTACTACTGAAAATGCAAAAAGAAAGAACCCAAATGGCCATCCTTTTGGATGAATTTGGAGGTACTTCTGGTCTTATTACAGTTGAAGATATCATCGAAGAAATTGTTGGAGATATCCGAGATGAATTCGATACGGATGAAATTCCAGATGTCCGTAAAATTAACGATCAGCATTATATTGTGAGTGGGAAGGTTCTAATTGAAACCGTTAACGACCTTTTAGGGACATCTATTTTGAATAAGGATTTAGACACAATTGGCGGTTGGTTTCTTTCTAAGAAATTCGATGTAAAAAAAGATGACCGGATAGATTTAGATGGTTATTCCTTTAGAAT
>NZ_JBALPG010000069.1:0-12843 GCF_036965245.1 Neobacillus drentensis | reverse complement strand
TTGAAAGATTATATCTTTTCAAGAATTTTGCATGTGACATTTTTCACAATCTTCACCTAACCGCAATGATTTAAAAAAATGTTCATTTTTTAGCTTTGAATTGTTCACATATTTCCAATAAATCAACAATGAATGGAAAAACGTTTAATAAAAAAAGCAAATCATTTTTTCTGAATGCTCTATTGGAATCTTTTTAATTGGATTTTAACCGTTATTGTTGCTGTTTTTGTAACATGTTTATGATAAAACGGTGATAAAATAAAAGAAAAAAATACGACAAGGAGTTTTCGAAAAAATGGAAAAACAATTTGAAAAGCTAACTGAAAAGATACAAGATATTAAGAGCTTAGTCAGTACATTTAATGCCACATTGGAAAACATTGAAAAAAGGCTATCGAGCTTAGAGAAGATGGACAGCATTGAACATAGGGTTGAAGTAAACCAAATTGATTTATCTGATATTAAAGATTCACTTCAGCGTATTGAGGAAAAACAGAGCAGTGAAATTCAGCATATCCACCGCCGCCTCGATTCTCATTTAGTGAAATTAGCAAAAGCAGAAGAGGATATAATCATTTTAAAAACAAAATAACTTAAAATGGAGACTGTATGAAATTATACAGTTTTTTTTTATAAAAAATAGACCGAGTGAATCGGTCTATTTTTAAATGAAAGAAAAATACTTATGAAAGGACTTCTGATTTAGATAGGGCTATCTGTGGGATGTTGGTTTCTTCATTATGAATATTTTTTGTTACTTCAATATATTTAATATGATGTTCTTCCATATCAAGGATTTTAAAGGTATAAGAATCGTGAAGAATGATGTCGCCTTCTTTAGCCTCGTAATTTTCGGTTAGAATCCAGCCGCCGATTGTATCTACATCTTCATCATTAATTTCAACACCCAATAAATCATTGATCTCACTTACTAAAACCTTTGAGTCAATAATATAATGGTTATCCTTAATTTTGCGGATTTCTGGAATTTCATCCATATCAAATTCATCACGAATCTCTCCAACAATTTCTTCAAGGATATCTTCAACCGTAACAAGTCCCGATGTTCCGCCGTATTCGTCCATTAAAATTGCCATATGCACACGGTCTTTTTGCATTTTAACTAATAAATCATGGATTGGAATGGTTTCTATTACTCTAATTATTGGGCGAGTATAACTTTCTAATGTGTGAGATGATAGATTTTCATTGCCAATTAAATCGGTCATAAGCTCCTTGATATTGACTAGACCAATAATATGGTCTTTATCGCCATCAATGACAGGGTACCTTGTGAACTTTTCTTCGCGTAAAACCTGAAGAAAGGTTTCTAATGAATCATCCTTTGACAACGAAACCATTTCGGTTCTTGGAACCATGATTTCTTTTGCAATCCGGTTATCAAATTCAAAAATTTTATTTACATACTTAAACTCCGATTGATTAATTTCACCACTTTTATAGCTTTCAGAAAGGATAATTCGAAGCTCTTCCTCCGTATGGGCTATTTCGTTTTCGGAAACGGGCTTTAGCCCAAATATGCTAGTTACAACCCGTGCTGACCCATTTAGAACCCAAATAAAAGGGTACATGATTTTATAAAATAGAATCAGCGGACGTGAGACAATCAAAGTGATCAGTTCAGCCTTTTGGATGGCCAGTGTTTTAGGTGCTAGTTCTCCAACCACAACATGTAAAAATGTAATGGTTGCAAACGCAATTCCAACTGATAATATTTGCGATGCGCTCTTAGGAATGTTTAGTTCATGAAAAAGAGGGCCAAGCATGTGCTCAATTGTCGATTCCCCAATCCAACCTAAACCTAAGGCAGTTATTGTAATACCTAATTGACAGGCAGACAGATATTCATCCAAGTTTGATATAACTCTTTTTGCTGAAACAGCATTCGAATTTCCTTCCTCAATTAACTGATCAATTCTTGAACTTCTAATTTTAACAATAGCAAATTCTGAAGTTACAAAAAAAGCAGTTAAGGCAATTAAAATGGCTATAATAACCAAGTTAAATATGTCCAAATAAGTTCCCTTATCCGTTTTTTGACGGCTAAGGAGTCACCTCCCAGTTTTTTAAAAAAATTAACTCGTTACATTCAAAAGGGATTTCACTAGTGCTGTCCGGAGTATGCTTAGATTGTTCGTTAGCTTCTTTTTTTGTTCGTCATCCAATTTTTCAAGAATTGGTATAAGATCAAACAAGTCACTATTAAGTTGTTTCATAAGCTGTGTTACGGAACTTACATGTTTTTCCACTTCTGATGCACGAATGTTTTTTTCTTTACGCATTTCTAGTTTTCTTTTAATCTCGTCTAATGGAAAGTGCAGACTCTTACATTCTTCTATAAATTTTAAGTCCTCTAATGATTCATCCGAATAAATGCGGTAATTTGACTTAGAGCGTTCTGCCTTCAATAACCCTATAGACGTATAATAGTCAATCGTTCGTTTAGAAACCATTGCTATTTCTGCTAATTCACCAATTCGATAGACAGCCCCATCATACCACCTCAACAATATATAAAATTAACAATAATTATAATGAATTTAAACCGTACAGTCAAACGTTCTGGTTGGGATATTAGTTGATATCAATATTTTATGGAAATTCACAGCAAATATGAATATCGAAATCAAAATATTACAAAAATTTAACTTTATAAATAACGTCCCCTAATCAGGAGACGTTGCTTCCTTTTTTAGCCGATGGGAAAGTAAACTTTCCCATCAGGCATAAGTGCAACTAAGCTTCTGTCTTCGCCTAACGGCTCGCCAATCAGCTAGTTTTCTTTACCTCAATATACATAATATGATGACCTTCAATTTCCTTAATTTGAAAAGTATATCCGTCCTTTTCAATGACATCATCTTTTTGGACATCAAACTTTTGCGTTAAAAACCAGCCGCCAATCGTGTCTACATCTTCCTCTTCAAGAGTAGTGCCCAGGAGATCATTTACTTCGCTGATCAGGACTTTTCCATCCAAAATAAAATTTCCATTTCCCTTTTTCTGAATTAAAGGGAGTTCGTCAATATCAAACTCATCCCGAATTTCCCCGACAATTTCTTCAAGAATGTCTTCGACCGTTACGATTCCCGCAGTACCGCCATATTCATCGGATAAAACTGCCAAATGTGAACGGTTTTTTTGCAGCTTCAGTAAAAGTTCTTTAATCGGTATGGTTTCAATCACACGAATAACTGGCTTTAAATATGGAATAAGTGGTTTTTCACCTAAACATTTTTGCTGGATACAATCCGTTAAAACTTCCTTTATATTGACAATTCCTAAAATATTGTCTTTATCACCATCAATTATTGGATACCTTGTATACTTTTCCTGTCTAACTGTTTCGATAATTTCATTCATCGCAGCCTCTTTGGATAGTGTAATGACTTCAGTTCTCGGCACCATGATTTCTTTTGCAATTCGATCATCAAACTCGAATATTTTATTTACATACTTGTACTCAGATTGATTTATTTCACCGCTCTCATAACTGTGGGATAGGAGCATACGCAATTCTTCCTCGGACATGACAAGTTCTTGTTCTGAAGCTGGTTTAATTCCGAATAGCCCTGTTATGTATCGAGCTGAACGATTAAGAATCCAAATGAACGGATATAAAAGTTTATAAAATAATATCAAAGGCTGGGCAACTAACATAATAATTTCTTCAGCCTTTTGGATCGCAAATGTTTTCGGTGCTAATTCACCGATTACTACATTGAAGAAAGTAATAATCGCAAACGCTAGAACCGTCGAAATAATGGGCTCTATAGATAACGGTAATTGAATCCATGAAAAGATTGGCTCCAAAAGTTTCCGGACTGTAGACTCGCCCCGCCATCCTAAAATTAAAGAAGTAATGGTGATGCCTACTTGTGTGGCCGAAAGGTATCCATCTAAATTAGAGATCACCTTTCTCGCAGCTTCAGCCTTTTTGTTACCTTCGGATACTAATTGGTCTATTCGAGTTGTTCTTACCCTTACAATGGCAAATTCTGAAGCAACAAAAAAAGCAGTAAAGGCAATAAGAACAGCTATTATAATCACATTCATCCAAATCATCGGTCACCCTACAAATAGTGGGGTATGCCACCTCACTTACTATTAACTCTATATACTTTTATTATTTCCAACTTTACATAAGATTGTCATAATATTATTTCAAAAAAAGTGTTAATTAGAAAAAACGTGGAAAATAGATAAGAAAATTTGCCGATTGGGGAACCCCTTTAGGCGGTTCATGATGCGTAGTCATCGAAAAACATAGCTTTTGAACTGTAAAGCTTCCCTTAGTGCACTTATGCTTTCCTATCGGCAAAAAAAAAGCCGTCAAACTGACGACATTAAGTATATTTTTAAATGTGCAAGGAATTCCAATCACGTGCAAGCATGCTATAAACGATTAGATCATGAAAATGGCCATTTAAATGTTCTCCGTCCCTAAGTTTTCCCTCTTTCATAAAACCAAGCCGTTCAGGAATCGCTCGGCTTTTTTTGTTTTTCACACCACAGCGAATTTCTATACGGTTTAATCCTAATTGGAAAAAGGCATAATTAATAAAGGCATGAACAGACCGAGTGATAATACCATGGCCTTCTGCATTTTTAGCGAGATAATAACCGATACTTGCCATGCTGTTGTACCAATCTATTTGATTTAATCCCAACGAGCCAACGAGTTCACCTTTATAAACAATACCAACGTTCATTCCGCTATTTTCAGCAAATTGCGTGAGCCACATCGGAATAATGGACTCAAAATGATAAAGGGTTGTCATATTATCCACCCATGGCATCCATTCGCGCAAATGTTCACGATTTTCCTCTACAAGTTTATACAGCTTTATGGCATGATGTGTTTGAAACAATTGAAGTTCGATTTCATGGTCAACTTTTAATGTAAACATAGGCCAATTCTCCCGAAAAAAAATTTTTGTATATCATATGCATGAAAGGGCAATGTCGGGAGATCAAACAAATAAAAAAATCCCTGCTTTATTAAAAGTGGGA
The DNA here is from genome assembly GCF_036965245.1 of Neobacillus drentensis. GTDB lineage: Bacteria > Bacillota > Bacilli > Bacillales > Cytobacillaceae > Neobacillus > Neobacillus drentensis_G. Next base: position 7,809 of record NZ_JBALPG010000069.1, on the reverse strand, counting down.
TTTGGCGTTATGCTTATAAAATTGTTTCATCCTGACCTGCAGGTGTTAAGGCAACAGGTAAGTAAATTGAAAAAGTGGTTTTATCCATCGAAGAATCACAGGTTAAATTTCCTTTATGTTTTTCAATGATTTCTTTACATACAAATAATCCAAGACCTGTTCCAAGTTTTTTAGTCGTGAAAAAAGGTTCGAAAATTGTTTTTCGTAATTCTGCCGGGATCACTGGGCCATTATTGGAAATACTGATTTTAATTTGCCGGTTATTTTCCAAACAGCTGTTAATCTCAATGGTGGGAGTAGGAGTCTCATGATGATTCAGAACATCAATCGCATTAAATATGATATTTATAAAAACCTGCCTGATTTCATCAGCATAGCCATTCAAGCTAAAATCTTCACTTAAATCTTTTTTGATTTTTACTTTACCGTCAAGAATACTTGGATAAAGGAAGTTTAATACTTCATCAATAAGTTTATTTAACCCGAATTGAACCTTCTCCTTCCCAATTAATTCTTTTTTGGAAAGTAATAAGAACTGGGATATTCGAAAATTAAGCTGTTCTAATTCACATGAAATGATATCTAAATACCTCATATTTGGAAAATCAGCTTTAAGTAATTGAATAAACCCTTGAATAGATGTAAGCGGGTTTCTAAATTCATGAATAAAACTTGAGGTCATTTGTCCGAGAAGTGTCAAACGATCCTGGTGTGTCGAATCAATGAACATTGTCTTTTCTTCAATAATTTTATTTTTTGCTTCTGAAAAATGGGACACGGCAAAATATAAAAATTTATCAAAGCAAAAATTAATCAGATTTATTGATTTCTGCATTTCTGACCATGAGATTCCTGTTTTACTTAAATAACTGTATAAAATCGTTCTGCCAAGATTGACATTATAGACAAAATCACCAATGTTAATATCGGCCAATACCCTTTCTTCTGACACCTCTATCGCAATTTTTTCAATAATATCTAACAGTTCTTGGTTAGATCTTAAATGCATAGTAAGTAACACATTTAATAATGCTTCCCCGTTATCACGAATTTTCATTTTGAAGGGGTCATCAAGATTAATCACAATAGCATTTTCCCATTCTTTTACCAATTTTTCTTTGTTTTGATTGAAAAAATCGATTAAATCCGTTTGTTCTCCCGTAAACATTTTGTTTCCCCCTATGGTATTAACAAAACTGATTACCATGATAATTCGCTGATGACGGCAAAAATCCTTTTTAAAATAAAAGATAAATATTTTTCCCAATATGATTTTTGTTAAAAAATATGACTATCTAGGATGATTTAACTAGAATATGACAGGATTACAACATGAGTGTAATGATTTCCTTGTAAAAACAATAAATCAATAGTATATTTTTTATGGAAACAATTGAATACTTCCACAGGGGGAGCTGCTATAGGCGGCTGAGAGTGAACGTTCGAGTTCTGACCCTATGAACCTGTTAGTTAACGCTAGCGTAGGGATGTGGTTTGCCGGATATTAAAGCAATGCAGACAATCCTTTTCGTCGTGCATTGCTTTTTTGTTTTGAAGATAAGAAATAGAATTCCAAGTGCTGCAGCTCCTATGGGCCTTGGGGCATAAGCCCCTGTTCAAGGCGCTACCGCTTTTATTGTTGTCTAGCTGCAGTGCCTAGGGGCTCGGGGTCATAAGCCAATCCGTCAAGAAGGCTAAACTGCAGCCTTCTCGCCGGCTTTTCTTATGCCTGTCGCCCCTGTTCAAGGCGCTTCCGCTTTTCTTTTTGGCACCATGTTGCTTTTAGGAAGATATCAAACGGATCCAAACATAAATAGGGGGAAGAAGAATGAACAAGAAGAGAAGTAACACACTATTTTTAACGGAAATTGCGGTTTTTACTGCACTTGCCTATTTACTGGACTTATTATCGGGATTCTTAATGGCAAGATTTTGGCCGCAGGGTGGATCCATTTCTATCGCTATGGTGCCAATTTTCCTTATGGCATACCGCTGGGGAATAAAGGGAGGACTATTAACAGGTTTTTTACTTGGATTATTACAATTTATTCTTGGCTTCGCACAAATTTATACCATTGTTCAAGGTATCATTGATTATTTTATCGCCTTTACAGTCGTTGGCTTCGCAGGCATTTTTGTTGGTCAAATCCAAAAATCCCTTGCTGAAGGGAAAAAAGGTAAATGGATGATATATACAGTAGTAGGTGCTTTTTTGGGAAGTTTTCTTCGCTATCTATGTCATGTAGTTTCTGGGATTGTGTTCTTCGGTGAATATGCGCCTAAGGGCCAGCCGGTAACCATTTACTCGCTCATATATAATGGAACGTATATGCTCCCAAGCTTTATAATCAGTGCGATAATCATCATCCTTGTGATTGGTGCAATGCCAAAGAAAAGTTTTTTACAAGAATATTAATATCGATGGAAAAAGAAAGGAAGATCACCTTTCTTTTTTTTTTTCGAACTTTTGTCACAAAATTAGTATGCCTTTTCCATAAAAAAAGTGTTAAAATGTCAATATAGAAAGATAATCATTCTCAATTAACATAGATAGGGTGATATACATGTTTGGTTCTTTAAAAGCAGGAGATAAGGGAAAGATCATTGACATTTCTCATGTTGGTCACCTGGTACAAAGACGTTTGCTTGATTTAGGTATTACCGAAGGGTCAGAAGTGTGTGTAAAATGCGTCATGCCGTTTGGCGGCCCGATTATGATTGAATCATGCGGACAATGTGTTGGAATTCGTCGCAAAGAAGCAGTTCAGATTGAAGTGGAGAGAATATAATGGAAATCGCTCTTATTGGAAACCCGAATACCGGGAAAACTTCATTGTTTAATAATCTAACAGGTTCCTATGAGTATGTTGGTAACTGGAGCGGTGTTACAGTTGAAAAGAAAGTTGGCGTATTCAAAAATAATATCGGTCATTTAATTGATTTACCTGGTGTATACACACTTAATCCACTTTCAAAGGATGAAGGTGTTGTAACCTCCTTCTTTTTAAATGAGTCTGTTGATCGCTTGTTAAATATATTAGATGCATCGCAATTAGAACGGAATTTACATTTGACTCTTCAATTGCTTGAATTTGAGAAGCCCGCCTTAATCGGTCTTAATATGATTGATGTGGCGAATAAGCGTGGGATTCACATAGATGCTTCGAAGCTTTCCAATGCCCTTGGTGTCCCTGTTGTTCCCGTCGTGGCAAGGAGCGGAAAAGGTTGTGACAAGCTAGTCGATGTTATCGCAACGGAATCAACTCGTCCGGCGAAAAAGAACCTCGTTTATTATGGAAAAGAGGTTGAGGAAGCTATTATAGCATTGACCGGTGAGGTGTTGGGGAAAACCGATCACTCCGCACGCTTTCTTGCAATTCAATATATTGAAGGAAATGAATATGTTAAAAACTATGTTAATAGTATTGCTGATTCAAAAAAATTACAAGCCATTATGGCAAACTTAGAATCTAAACTGTTGCAACAAAATGACATTAAATCATTAGCAAACTTTATTTATTTAAAAAGAAAAGAAGTCATTGAGGAAATCGTCGCAGAAGTAGCGAAAAAAAGTAACTCAGTTATTCCGCTGTCTGAAAAAATCGACAGCATTGTAACAAATCGGTTTCTTGGTATGCCAATCTTTTTGCTGTTAATGTATTTGATGTTTATGCTTACATTTGATTGGCTTGGAACGCCATTATCAGATGCTTTAGATGCCTTTTTAACAGGTCCTGTAACAGTTGGATTTGAAAAAGTTTTAACAGCCATCAATGCATCAGATTTTATTCATTCCCTAATTAATGATGGATTGATAGCAGGGGTTGGCGGAGTTCTTGTGTTTGTACCGCAAATCTTTATCCTTTTCTTCTTTATTTCATTATTAGAGGACTCCGGATATATGGCACGTGTTGCCTTGGTAATGGACAGGATTATGGAATCGGTAGGATTAAATGGTAAGGCTTTTATTCCGATGATGATCGGTTTTGGTTGTAATGTACCTGGAATCATGGCTGCTAGAACGATTGAAACTCCGAGGGAGAGGCTTTTAACGATTCTCCTGACACCGTTAATGTCTTGTTCAGCCCGCTTGCCCGTTTATGCATTATTTGTAGGAGCTTTTTTTGCAGGCCATAAGGCATTTGTGGTCCTTAGCCTTTATGTATTAGGTATCGTTGTAGCATTAATCTTAGCAAAAATCTTTTCTACTACTTTATTAAAATCAGAAACATCTTTATTTGTTATCGAGCTGCCTCCTTACAGGCTTCCTCAGTTCCAGTCATTATGGAGAAGCACATGGGACAAAGGGAAGGGGTTCATTAGAAAGGCAGGTACCTTTATTTTTGCCGGTTCCGTCTTTATCTGGCTGTTATCTTATGCTGGTCCTAATGGATTAAAAGTAGATATGGATCATAGTTATTTAGCAGCGATTGGAAATGTTATTGCACCAATTTTTGATCCAATTGGTTTTGGTACTTGGCAGGCATCTGCTTCATTAATTACTGGATTCCTTGCTAAAGAAGCTATAATCTCAACTATGAATATTATTTATTTTGTTCCAAATGATGCGAGCCTGCAGGGATTACTGGCTGATTTCTATACCCCGCTTTCTGCTTATAGTTTCATGGTGTTTATCCTTTTGTATATTCCGTGTTTAGCAACTGCGGCGACAATTTATAAAGAAACTGGATCCAAAAAATGGACGGCTTTTTCAATGATTTATGCATTTGCGATTGCCTATGTACTATCCTTAATTATTTACCAAGGCGGAAAGCTGTTTGGACTGGTTTAATTTTAAAAAGAGGTGGAGCAAATGATTGCCAGTGTTATCATTGGTGTAGCGATTTTTGGATACGCCAGCTTTGCATTAGTGAAGTTTATTAATAAATCGAAAAAGGGAAAATGCGCCGCATGTGATTTAAAAAGTTCATGTTCAAGTCAGTGCGGCCTGCCGCCCAATGTAAAATAAATAGTAAAAAGACTGCTATCGATAGCTGATAGCAGTTTTTTCATATCATTTGATTGATATAGGAAACTTGTGTAAAATTACACTAGATGCAATTGAAGGAAGGGCTTAACATGACCAGGGATGAAATTATCATGCAGGTTTCTGAAAAGCTTCGTCTAATACGGACCGAAGCAGGGTATACGCAGGATAAAATGGCAGATATTATTGGTGTATCAAAGAAAACACTTGTGCAAATTGAAAAAGGAAGAGTTCTGGCAAACTGGCCTACAGTTGTTTCGATTTGTGCGCTTTTTCGCGAAACGGAAACAGTACAATTTTTATTTGGAAACGAACCCCTTGAGGTGCTAGAAACGGTTGCCCTCGATGGAATCGATCTTCGGAAAACAAAAACACTGGGCGGCCGCATTTGGTGGCGAGTATTATCACAAAAAAATGGGTTTATTCTTCAGCAAAATATTTTAAGTAAACATTTTCGGATATTAGATGACAGAAATTACCGCATCTTTAGCAGCTTTGATGAAAAGCTTTCAAAACAGCGCTTCAAAGAAATAACCAATAAAGACATGTAAAGATGAGGACTCTGGCCCCATCTTTTTTAATGCGATCTATACTGAACCGTCATAAAAACGCATTGATAATCGAAAAGTATACCTGTTATAGAGATTACAGATAAAGGATGTCATCGAATTGGTGTTTAAAGGTAAAATGAATGGAATTTTAAAAAACTGGAAAAAGTGGCATTTTCTCCAAGTAATCGTATTATTGGTGTTAATAATAATCCTAAGCTTTTTTGGACTTCTATATTATTTTTCTAAGGATGCAGATATATCAGAACTGAAAAATGAACTGCCCCAGCCCACCGTTTTTTATGATGTAAGCGGGAACGTGGCAAGTAAGGTATCAGCCAATAAAAATGAAGGAGTGCCAATTGAGGAAGTACCAGATTCAATGAAAAATGCCGTCATTGCCGTTGAGGATCATCGATTTTACCGGCATAATGGCGTTGATTTAATAGGTATGTCTAGAGCTCTCTTCCGTGACCTAAAGGCAGGCGAGATGGTCGAGGGCGGCAGTACGATTACACAGCAATTAACGAAAAATACGATTCTAACTTCTGAAAAAACGCTAAAAAGAAAAATGCAGGAAGTATTTTTAGCCATAGCTGTTGAACGGGAATACACGAAAGAGGAAATCCTGCAAATGTATTTGAACCAAATTTATTTTGGAAATGGTGCATATGGTATTAAACAAGCGGCCAGCAAATATTTTGCAAAAGAGGTTAAAGACCTGTCCATAAGCGAATCAGCATTACTTGCGGGGCTAATAAAGGCGCCTTCTGCTCTTAACCCTTATGAACATATGGAAAAGGCAACAGAAAGACGAAATCTTGTGTTAGCCCTAATGAAACAGCAAGGATTTATATCCAGCCAGCAATATGAAAAAGCGAAACAGGAAAAAGTGGTTTTGAATGATAAAGGAGGCGACCCGTTCCGCGGGAAATATCCATACTATGTCGATCAAGTATTAGATGAAGCCATTAATCAATATGGGTTTACACAGGATGAATTATTGACTGGAGGCTACCAAATATATACAGAGCTTGATCCGACTATGCAATCGGCGATGGAGCAAACCTATCAAAATGATGCATTATTTCCAAAAGGAAATGACCGTCTTGTGCAAAGCGGTGGTGTTTTACTGGATCCAAAATCAGGCGGGATTAGGGCTCTTGTCGGTGGAAGAGGAGAGCATACCTTTAGGGGCTATAATCGTGCCTCCCAATTAAAAGCCCAGCCAGGATCTTCATTTAAACCTATAGCTGTCTATACTCCGGCACTTGAAGAGGGCTGGAAAATCACAGATATGTTAAAAGATGAGCCAATAAAGTTTGGGAATTATCAACCTAGCAATTATGACCATCAATATGCAGGAGAAGTACCAATGTATGAAGCAGTAAAGGAATCAAAAAATGTTTCAGCGGTGTGGCTCCTAAATGAATTAGGAATTGAAAAAGGGGTAGATTCGATTAACCGTTTTGGTATTTCATTAGACAAAGAAGATCATAATTTATCAATGGCTCTTGGCGGCTTGCATAAGGGCGTTTCACCTTTGAACATGGCAGAAGCTTATTCAGTTTTTCCTAATAACGGTGTTAGAATCAAAGCACATGCGATCAAAAAAATAGTTGATTCCAATGGCAATGTCGTAGCTGAGTGGAAGGTCCAAAAAGAGCGGGTAACGACAAAAGCTGTGACCGACGATATGACAACAATGCTTCTTGGTGTTGTAGAGCAAGGAACAGGAAAACCGGCACAAATACCAGGCCGGGAAACGGCGGGGAAAACAGGGTCTACACAGGTTCCAATTAAAGGGATCAACGGTTTGAAGGATCAATGGTTTGTAGGCTATACACCGCAGTTAGTAGGATCGATTTGGGTTGGCTATGATAAAACCGATGTTGAGCATTATATAACGCCCACTAGCGGAACAGGGGCATCGGTTATTTTCCGAGAAGTCATGAAGGAAGCTTTAAAAAATTCACCAAACCAAAGCTTTCAGGTAACCCATATTTCTACACTAATTGAACAGAGAAAAAAGGAAGAAGAAGAAAAGAATCGCAATAATTTTCAAGAGAAATTTAACAATGAAGTGCAAAAGTGGGAAGAAAAATGGAACAAACAAAAAGAAAAGTGGGATAAGAAACATAAGAATAAAGAAAAAGGCAACGGACATTAACTCAGGAAGGTGCGAAGAAATTCGTGCCTTTTTTAATGCCTTTTTGCAAGTACGCGTAGAAGGTCTCTACGTAGGTGTTATGAGTAAAAAAGAGGGCAAACATC
>NZ_JBALPG010000068.1:559-39148 GCF_036965245.1 Neobacillus drentensis | reverse complement strand
TTTGATTACCTATCAAAAGGTAATTAGTAATAAAAGAAAAACCACACATGAATCGTGATCCATTAAGAAGTCCGATTAAAGAACTTAATAAACTAAAAAAGACAAAAAGCAAACGATTGGACCATTCGTTTGCCTTTTGTCTACACTCTGAATTACTCTGGAACCTATCCAGAGTATTCGATTATTACTCTATATATTAATTTCTTTCATATGAGACTCATCTTCCAAACAGCCACACTTTTTGGAAAGACCATCCCTTATCTTAAATACGGTCTAATCCTACTTGAGACAACATAGCAACACTATTTAAGTAAAGCACCCTGAAAGTAAACCCCTTTTTTTGTTTTGTAGAAAAAAGGTCCGCAAAATTCTTCATGATTATAAGTCAAAAATTTAAGAAATTCATTCATTTTTCCAACGTGAAACGGTTTCTGCTACGAAAACTTCAAATGATTTGGGCTCACGTTGTAGCAATTGCTTTTGGAGTATGAAGTCTTGGTCTGTTCCCAGACAGCCAAAATTTTGGAAACATTCATACATAACACGAAAATCTTGAGCAAGCCATTCTGGCATCATTGTAATAGCATGTTGATACCATTCATCCAGATTATCTCCAATATAACGAACCGTAGTCCCAGTTATACGACTGTAAGTTTCGGCGATTGCTTCCCCTGTTAATACTTCGGATCCATAAATAGGATATTCCTTTCCCTCATATCCGTTGAGAAGGAGTGCATTTGCCGCTGCATAGGCGATATCTTCTACATCGACTCGATTCAATCCAACTGAACCGAGCGGTTGAGGATATATCCTATCCTGAAGTATTGCATCATGAAACAAGTAATCATTCTGAAAGAAATTATTCGGTCGTAATATCGTATAATCCATGCCCGACCTCTTAATCTCCTCTTCAATCCTGATTTTACTTCTTATATGAGGGATGTGTAACATATTTTCATTCATAGGAGCAGATAAGTATACAATTTTGGGTACACCAGCTTTTCTAGCAGCCTTAACAGCTGTTACTCCTTGGATTGTTTCTGTCTTAGCCAAACCGGTTAAGAGAAACGCTGCATCCAATTGATCAAATGTCCTCTCTAGGCTTTCAGGTACCTCCAAATCCCCTTGGATCCATTCCAAGTTCATATTCTTATGCTGATTTTTGCTTTGATCTCTAGTAAGGATACGGACGGATGCTTTGCGATTTAAAAGCTCCGAAACCAGCTGACTGCCTACAGTACCTGTACCTCCGATAACAAGAATATTCATACTTATCACTTAACCTCTTCCGGATTGATTTCTTCTAGTGCTGTTTGCAGCTGTGCCCAGCTTTTTTGATCCAACCGAGACTTCGCTAAACCTAACATACCTTCGTACGCTTCTTTAGGTGCAAATCTTTTCATATCGCTAAACATCTCTAATCGCTCCTGATGACTGATCGCTGGTATCATATAGTGCATAAATATCGACATTGTTTGTGGTGGAATAGAGGAACGAATATTTATTGAGATGACCTTCAATTGGTCATCCGTCAGATTCTCCCATAATGCCTTCATGCCTGGTCCCTCTTCGCTTTGAAGGTGGATAAAGTAATCTGCTGTAAAACTGTTCAGATCTTTACCAATATGCCACCAGATCTTTTGATGCTCTATTGGATTTTGTTCTTTCAATTGTAACTGATCCACTAGTTCAATAAGCTGCTCAAGATAATGTTCTAATGCACCGTGTTCATCCTCCAATTGATGCAATGTCTCAGGTGCAAATTTTTCATATGATTCATTAATATTTGCATCCTCATCTCTCGAATGGGCTTCTAGAATAATTGCTACCCGCCTAAATTCCTCGACAAATGATTTCACTCCCTCGTCATCAGAACTATCAACCGAACCTGCCTGATGGCATAAACCACTTAATGCTAAGCGAATCCCCTTGTGGACTGGAGCATACAGATCAAAACGATTAAACATGTTCAACTCTCCTTTGGTTTTGTTTTATTTAAAAAGCTTTCGATCACCTTGCCTTACTTCACTCCTTGTTCGTAGTATAGTTTCATTATAGAGACGAAAAAGGAAGACGGTAATTATACGGAGGTATATTCAAGCGTATATTTTGGTATCAAAAAATAAAAACACTGAAGACCTTTAGTCTAAAGTGTTAATAATGGATTAATTAGCTCATTAATTTTTTGACCAATTCTGTTTTGCCCTTTAGGTCAAGTTTCTCATAAATACGACTAAGATTCTTTTTTACAGTGATTTCTGATAAGTAAAGCTTCTTGGCTATTTCTAGATTAGACGAACAAGTTCTTGTTAAAAGGGCTATTTCGCGTTCACGGGGAGTTAGTCCTGATAATATTGCATCAAGAGATGAAGCTTCATTATTGTCTTCCGTTGACTGATAAAGATTCTCAACAAACTTCTTCATCTCTTTATCCTCTCTAAAATCGAGCACAAATACCGGTGCAGGAAATTGAAGACCAAAACCAAAATGGGTAGTTCCAGGTATTTCAACATAACCTACCCCTTTGACTGCTTCCTGGTTATATTTCATCGGAGCAGTGTACACCATTATTCCGCCTTTCAAATAGTAGGAAAGATATGTTTGAAAGAACATGAATCTGGCCGCTGAACTGCCATCCTTTGAAAAATCGATCAAATATTGAAACCACCCTGCCGGTGACTCTGGTGGTACATTCAACTTATCCCTCTCCTGTTTAGAAAGGGTGCGGAAATAAGACTGAGTAATCTGGTTTTGTTGCAGAAACTGAAGAGAACCTCTATGAATGGGAATGTATACAAAAATACCCACCGCTTCGTGCTTTTCATTTTTAAGTAACCTGACGACTTCACTTCCCAGTAGAATCACTTCGGAAAGTTTAATCGAAGTAAACCATTTTTCATTTACAGCTTTCGGAATATTATATATATGTCTTTCATTTGTTACTGGATCGTACATCTCTTGGATATAATCTTGATGATTTGAAAGGACATCCTTAAAATACTGTTCTGCTTCCTGTAAATTATCCTTGTTAACCGTTTCAATATAATAGGTTTGATCAATCGCATCATCATAAAACATGGCCCGAAAACCAGGATCCCCTACAATATAGATAAAATCTAAAAGGAAAAGATTTCTTTCTTCTATAGAATGATGTCGAGAGGAAAAAAGACCGTAGTGGTATTTAACGCTTCGCTGCCAGAGCTGATTATAAATATTAGGCTTTTTAAGTCTGAAATCCTGATAGAGAGCTTTTCGGAGAACCTGATGCAAATACCACCCACGTTCACTTTTTCGAACAAAGGAGAGATGGATGAGATTTTCAAACTCCTCGTTGCTTATCTCTTTTCCAAGAATATTCTCGAGAATTTCATGGTTAAATACACGGACCATTGTTACAGCTTCCAACAACTCCATTAATGTAGAATCAGTGATTTCACGCAGCCACTGTCCAGCAATTTCTTTAAAGGTTTCATTCCACATTAGAAATTCTGGTTCTTGTTCCCCCTTCAATCCATCCAATTCATTTAAGCCCATGAAAAGGGATAACGTAAGAGGGTGCCCCTTAGTGATAAAATATGACTTTCTTACAAAGCTATCATTATAGTCCCCAAATATAGATGTATACTGCTTGCATGTTTCATAGTCAAATGGTGACAATGGCATAAATTTAACGAATCTTCTCCAAGCCGGTGACAACACCCAGCCCCCTTTTAAGGGAAAGCGGCCAGACAAAACAATCAATATATTAATGGATAATTCAACTAAAAAGGAATGTCGTAACCAATCATCAAGCTCGTTCATTTCTTCATAGGTATCTATAGCAAAAACTAAACGACCAGTTTGAGCTCGTTTATTGAGTTGTCTCACCGCTTCCTCTAATAACTTGCTCTCACTCCATTCCTCTGGGACTTGTGTATTTAACATAGCGAGCAATCGTAAGGCAAATCCTTGCGGAGTCTTGGTAAAATCTAAGCAATCCAAGAGAAAAAAAGGAATTCCCTCTTGGTCGCAAATTCGCCGAAACTGATCGAGCAAAGAGCTTTTACCAATTCCTCCTGTGCCACTGATATTTAGGATACGTTCTTTATTTTCTTTGTTGTATACGAAATTACGGAAGATAATCAATTCCATTTTTCGCCCGACAAAAAAACTTTCTTCTAATCTTCGAATCTCTTCACCAAAGCTACTCATCATAACCTCCAGTAAGTAATGAATTGATAAGATATACTTCAAGTATACTTAAGGACCTACACAAATCCTATTTTTTCCTATATAGTGATATCATCCATTTCTTAAAAGGGAGTTGAGACTTATGACAAACTACAATCCCTCATTAATTCTTGATCATACTTTAAATCAATTTTATTCCCAACAGGATGATGTCTTAACCTTTATACAATTTTGTCAGGGATTAAATCTTCTGCGAGAAAGGACCTCCCATAACGATTGGGTTCGATTTATTAAAGATATGTATCTCGATCATCCCCTCCGAGATTTTATTATTCAAGAACCTTTTACACAACATGCGCTTTTCAAATCAAAAGACAACGGTGACTCCGTTCTAATGGATTTTATTTATTCAGTTGATGGATTGGTTCAAACTCCGTTTACAGGATATGAAACCGCTCGTGGTAAGAATCTATTTAATAGCCTCATGTCCCTCTCTAGCTGTATAGGAATCCGTAATGCTCGTAATATGATCGAGAGAAAAATAGATTACGTATTATGCCATAAGAAGAATTCCCATTTCTTATCTATTCCCTCCGGCAATCTACGTGAAATTCCAAATAAAAAGTTTGATTCCCAGTTATTTTTAAGTTCAATACATGCTTTGGATTGGGATGAAGATGCCCTGTTTCGTATCAATAAAGAATTTGGGCTTAGAGGCATAAAAACACACCATATCACTTTTATGAATTTCACGAAAATTCTAAAAGCATTTCAACCATTCAACTTTATTTGGTCTAACGGTCTTCTTAACAATGTAAAGGATACTACAGCTGAAGAGCTTATCCAAAATCTTTTCAATTATTTAAAACCAGGTGGAGCGTTTATTCTAACAGGTTTTCACCCCACTCATCTTTTATGTGGATACTTAGAGGTATGCTGCGATTGGTGGCCGGTATATAGAGATGAAAGTCAAATTCTTCGCTTAGTTGAAAAGTTACCAAAGGAAAAGATAGACAACGTGAAGACTTACATGGACCCTACAGGTACAATTGTGTTTTTAGAAATAGTAAAAGCTTCCTAATGATTAGGTAATTGGTATTGTTATAATATATTGTTGATTTACTCTTTGAATTCACTTGATTTAAAAAATACTTTATAAAGGTGGGAAATTGTCCTTTGGACGAGTTAGTTTACTATCAATATTAAAAGAGGATTTTTTTAAGAACCAAATATATAATAAAGTCTATTTCATCTTTTTGATCGGTATCCAGTCAACATGTTTTAATAAAGACAGCGGTTTCGCGATGACAATGCATATACTAATCTTAAGACTCTCCTGCCAAATTTTAAAAATACTTAAAATTGCAATTGACTTGTTATTAATAAGTATTTATAGTGAGTATGTTTATGTCAATTTTTTATAGTTGTTAGAGTAATAACTTCTATAAAAAAAGAGAAAAAGAAGAAAATGACTTTCAATCGAGATTATTACAACTAGAAGGAGCAATTTAGATGCAGCAAAAAATATCGTTTTCTACTTATGTAATCATCGGAACAATGCTTTTCGGAATGTACTTCGGTGCGGGAAATTTGATTTTTCCTATCCAATTAGGACAACTTGCTGGAACAAACTTTTGGCCAGCATTAATTGGATTTTTAGTAACAGCTATTGGCCTGCCCTTTTTAGGAATATTAGCGATTGGTCTTTCCGGAAGTAACGGACTTCGTGATTTAGCCAATAAAGTACATCCGTTTTTTGGTTTAGTCTTTGCAATGGCTCTTTACTTAACAATTGGACCATTTTTCGCCATTCCACGGACAGCAACGGTACCCTTTGTAGTTGGTTTTGAACCGTATATAAATCCAGAATACTCTAACTTATGGCTCGGGCTCTTTAGCTTCGTATTCTTTGCAATTGTTTACTATTTCTCACTTCATCCTGCAAAAGTTATGGACTATATTGGAAAATATTTAACACCGGCGTTTCTAGTCTTTCTGTTTGTTTTAATCGTAACTGCCATAGTCAAGCCAATGGGTCATTTCGGAGAACCTTCAGGGGACTATATTAAGCTACCTTTCATAACAGGTTTTAAAGAGGGCTATAATACAATGGATGCCCTAGCATCACTCGCATTTGGTATTGTTGTCATCAATGCCATTAAGAGACAAGGCATTACTAACACAAAGGAAATAGCCAAAGCAACATGGAAATCAGGTATTTTCGCGATGGCTTTAATGATGCTAATTTACGGACTCATTACTTACATGGGGTCATCGAGCGTATCAGCTATAGGAACATTTGATAATGGCGGCCAGATTTTTGCAGCAGTTGCTCAGCACTACTTTGGATCATTCGGAACGATTTTACTGGCAATAATTATTGTACTTGCTTGTCTAAAAACAAGTATTGGACTTATTACATCTTGTAGTGAATTTTTCCATAATTTATTTCCTAAAATTAGTTATAGATGGTTTGTATTAATACTCTCTTTCGTTTCATTTACTATCGCAAACTTCGGCTTAAACAATATTATTCAATTTGCGGTGCCGGTATTAATGTTACTATATCCGCTAGCAATTGTACTTATTCTATTAACGCTTTGCTCACCACTATTTAGTAATAAACATAGCGTTTATGCAGCTTCCATGTTGCTATCATTCTTTGTAAGTTTTTTCGACGGCTACAGCACATTAGTCGCAAACTTACCTTCTGCAACCGTCCCATTATTCGATTCTATTAAAGCATTCTACATGGATTATCTGCCACTTTACGACATTGGTCTCGGCTGGATTATACCCGCTTTATTTGGAGCAATCATAGGCTGTTTTTGGCCAAAGGGTGATATGAAGAAATATTAGGAGAATATACCAAAAATAACTGTAGAGTGATTGTAAGCATTCTTAAAGCAATAAATGAGGATTAAAATTAAGCTGTACTAATTCAATAAGGAATCGGTACAGCTTATTATAATTGTATAAAAAAGTGATAACTGCTTTCAATGGCACTTCGACATTAATGAAAGAACGGCAAAGGTTTCTCCTCTGCCATTCTCTAAAAAGTTATTTCGAAGCTATTTATTTACAGATTCTTTTCTAACCCAAATGTTGGAAGAACCCCTTCAACTTCAGCATGTGGACGTGGGATGACATGAACTGAAATCAGTTCGCCGACACGCTGAGCAGCAGCTGCTCCAGCGTCAGTTGCTGCCTTTACAGCACCTACGTCACCTCTTACCATTACTGTTACCAGACCCCCGCCAACAAGTTCTTTACCAACCATGTAGACATTTGCTGCTTTCAGCATTGCATCGGCAGCCTCAATAGATCCTACTAAACCTTTTGTCTCAATCATTCCTAATGCATCGTATTTCATTTTTCACACCTCTAAAATTTTTATTTGTGAATTTACTTTCCACCTAGGTTTTACTTTTTACCAATAACTAATCAGCAGCAGTTTATCCTTGAACGTTTAGTGTAAATCACACCGTTACAGGTTCTTTTACTACCCTTACTTGTGGAAGAATACTTTCAACTTCAGCGTGTGGACGTGGGATAACATGAACAGAGATTAGTTCGCCAACCCGTTGAGCTGCAGCTGCTCCAGCATCAGTGGCTGCTTTTACTGCACCTACGTCACCTCTTACCATTACAGTTACCAATCCGCCGCCAACATGTTCTTTACCGACCAAGTTAACATTTGCTGCTTTCACCATTGCATCGGCAGCTTCAACTGCTCCTACTAGACCTTTAGTTTCGATCATTCCTAATGCATCGTATTTCATTTTTCATACCTCCAAAGGTTTTATTTTATTAATCTAATTTTTGTTAATGAATTGACATTCATTGCGTTTGCTTCATCTATATCGATATGGCACTCAAGCGCGGATGCGTCATTTGCCCTTACAGCAACATTATGGAAAATGCCGCCGCGTGGTCCGTTAATTTCAATAGACACGACCTGTCCATCATGAACACCTAGATTCTTGGCATCTTCAGGGTTCATGTGTATATGCCTTTGTGCAACAATCAGGCCTTCCTTAGTTTGAACAGAACCTTTAGGACCAATTATGGTTATTCCCGGTGTTCCCTGTAAATCACCTGAAAGTCTTGGCTCTGTTACCACACCAAGCTTATAGCAATCCCCTTCAAGAATTTCTACCTGTGTTTTACTGCGAACCGGGCCAAGGATTCTAACCTTTTCAATCGCTCCTTTAGGACCGCAAATCGTTACCGTTTCCTTACATGCATACTGTCCAGGCTGCGACAAGTCTTTTAACTTGGCCATTTGATAGCCATCTCCAAACAGGCTGTTTAAATCTTCTTTGGATAAATGAATATGCCGATTAGAAACTCCGACAGGTATTTCATATGTATCCTCTTGCGCTTCTGTTGGAGTGAGATTAGTCTGCAAAGCCTCCATCAAAAGTTTCAGTACCGCTTCATGCTTGTCCAATTAGGCCTACCCCCTCTTCATTGCATACACTAACTCATTGATTAGCTTTAAAAGCTGCTCATTATTAGAGTCGTTGAACTTTGAAGTATTTGAAGAAGAAGTATTTCCACTAGCACAAATTTGATCTTTACAGTGGTTAACTGAAAGTTCAGGATAGTTGAATGTTGGGTCAGCAGAAGCTAATGTACTGCAATCCTTCAATCCGTAAGCAACTCTCTTAATATTTATCAAGTGTATCGGGCTGACATTTTCAGAAACCGAGCTTCCGCCCCATGTTCCGCATCCCAGTGTAAAGGAAGGCATCAGTCCAGTACTTGCTCCGGTACCTCCTTGTGTGCTCCCAGTATTAACTAATATCCTTGCTGCTGGTTTCTTGGCAAACTTCAGTACGATATCTCTATCCTCTGTATGAATGCTCATGCTATGGCCAATGCCGTTTTGTAATAACTTAATACAAAGTTCACATGCTTCTTGCCAATCCTTTACTGTATAAAAAGCAAGTACGGTTGTCAGCTTTTCATATGATAGCGGATATTCAGGTCCGACGCCCTGCTGTTCACCTATTAAAACCTTGGTTTCATCCGGAATAGAAAATCCTGCAGCAGCTGCGATCACCTGTGGTGATCTTCCAACAAACTTAGCATTCATGGCATGACCATTCTTAAACAATAATCTACAGACCTTTGTCGTTTCTTCCAGACTCATAAAATAGCCGCCCTGCTTTTTGAGCTCAGCCACTACCTCATCTCGATTACTTTCTTCTGCAATGATAGATTGCTCCGAAGCACAAATGGTTCCATAATCAAAGGTCTTACTGGCTAAAATATTGGTAACAGCTTGCTTAACATTGGCTGTTTTCTCAATATAGGTCGGACAGTTACCGGCACCAACACCCAAAGCAGGCTTACCTGCACTATAGGAGGCCTTAACCAGACCAGGTCCGCCAGTTGCAATGATCATTTTGACTTCTTTGTTTTTCATCAGCTCATTTGTTGCATTCATGGTAGGCAATGAAATGCATCCAATAATGTTTGCAGGAGCACCGGCTTCTTCGGCAGCCTTATTCATTAGTTCTGCGGCCTTCAATGTACATTTGGCTGCAGATGGATGCGGAGAGAATACAATCGCATTCCGTGACTTAATGGCAATCATTGATTTATAAATAGCGGTTGAGGTTGGATTGGTTGAAGGGATAATCCCCATAATCAAACCAACCGGTTCCGCAATATCCATTACTTTCTCTGCTTCATCTTCTCGAATCACACCAATAGTCTTAATATCCTTAATAGATTCATACAAAATAGTCGAAGCTAAATGATTTTTATATGTCTTGTCCTCCACTTTTCCAAAACCAGTTTCTTCGACTGCCATTTTAGCAAGAAGGACAGCATCTTCTTTAGCGATTTTTACCATATTGCGTAAAATCCTATCAATTTGCTCTTCCGTATATTCAGCAATTTGATCTGCCGCACTTTTCCCTAATTTCGCAAGATCTCTTACTGCTTGTATAGACCTTAAGTCATAATCAAAATTCTCCATTAGCTGATTCCCCCTTTCCTTTTCCTATTCTATTAATCAAGTAATTTATTATTAAAGTGGTTATAGTATTGAGTTAACTCAGCAAGCAACTTTTTCTTATCTGCCTTCGAAATCACTCTTCCAGATATTCCTATCTCCTTATATTCACGTGCTAAATTTCGAAGCTTCGTCACTTTTAGGCTGCCGAGAAACTCTAAGGCTTCTTGTAAACCGTATTCAAGAACAATATAATCAATCGTCTTTTTTTCTATTTCTTCTACACTCATATCCAATGAGATTGTGTTTTTTTCTTCAACAATTATATCCCCAACTACAGCTTCCTCTTCTGGTTCAACTTTAATCGAATCAGTTGTTGGCAAATCCGAATTTCCAAGCTGGTTCACTGATACAATCAACCCTTCCAGCTCCTTATCAGGGCGGGGAATCACATGTTGAGAAATCAGTAATGCACTATTTATTTGTCTCACTGCTCCTGCACCAGCTTCTACAGCTGCTATTACAGCAGATACCTCACCGGTAACAGCGATTGAAACAAGACCTCCCCCTACGTAAGTCTTTTCGATAAGGGTAACCTCTGCCGCCTTAAGCATGGCATCTGCACTTTCAATCGCTACAGTAAGTCCTCTTGTTTCAATTAACCCTAGTGCTTGCATTTTACCACTCCTTAACTAGGCATCATGTCAGACCAGTTGGCTGGATATGTAGTATAAAATACTTTCGCCTTGTCAGGAGAACCCCAAACTACCTTAGAGCCTGACGGAACATAGAGAACATCTCCAGGATATGCAGTAAAGGTTTTTCCATTAATGGTTATTGTCAAAGTACCTTCTATTACATAATCTATTTCCTCATAACACAATTCCCATTCAAAACTAGATTTTTCTATTGTTAAAAATCCAGCGCTCATCGAGGCATCATCTTTGCTAATCAATTCTTGATAGAACACTTTATTATTTGGATTACCTGTATCAAACACATCAAACTTAACTGAATTACCGCGAACTAGTTTTAATCCTCCACTATCGCGTTCATCAAGATATGGAGGCACATGAACGTTATCAAACATTCCTTTTAAAAGTCCTTTATCCACCATTGCCTTAAGGACCGCATAGATCACATTACTGTCGATCTCACCACCGCTGGCTATTACTGGCTCAGGGGATTTTTTTTCAGATATCTGCTCCTCTAACGAAAACTCCATGCCACAAACTTTAGCCGCATCCTTAGCTGCTGGGGTAATAATTGTATTTCTATCAATATAAAATACTTTCTTCCCTTGCTTATCCATATCCTCAACATCTTTCTCGCAAATCAAATTCTTCATATCCTCACCTCCTTTCAGTAATGGTTAAGATTTTTAGAATAGACATGGTATCAGTTTATCGGACGGCGATGGGATTACCTCTGCATTTACAAACAAACCTTTTTCTTCTGCTATTGCCTTTCCCGCTTCAATACTCGTTTGAACTGCAGCCACATCACCAGTAAAGGTAAAGTACGCCTTTCCGCCTATTCCATTTCCCAAACGGAGCTCTAAAGCTTGAACATTGGCCGTCTTAAGAATGGCATCCGCTGCTAAAATCATAGTTGCCATTGAAAAAGATTCCAATATTCCCAACGCCTGAATGCTATCAGGAGTGGTTGAGCCTGTAATGGCGGGAAATACCTCTGGACTTACATTTGGTATAATAATAGAATCCACAAAGTATTCTTCAGCCATCCGTTCACCTATCTTTACTGAATCCTGAACGGCTGCAACGTCACCATGAACAATGGCAATAAACTTCCCAGGGCAGGAGGAACCTGCTGTGACTATTTCTACATCCGAAATCTTTACCATCTGATCTGCCGCGTAGTAACCACGAGCAATACTTGTAAATTCAACCATTCCTATTGCGTTCGACATATCAGTCCCTCCTTACTGCTATAAAAGAATTTCCGATTTCCACTACCGTTCCAGAAATGCTGGCATGTATTGCAGCCCCTAAACTATTTTCAGGTATTTTTCCAATCAACTGTCCAGCGCTGACGTGATCACCCACAGAAACAACTGGAATAGCAGGAGCACCAACATGCTGGCTTTTTGTTATATATACCACCTCTGGTTCCAGGGAAATATTTGTCATTGGAGCCGGTTTATCGAAATTATATAGACCCAATCTAGCTATCAGACGCCTACTAGGAACCAATCGGTATTTACGGCTTTTCCGAGCATGAAATTCTGTCTCCTCCGAATGATATCGAATACCTTTTTCAGCTAATTTCTGTTTTATGTTGATGTTTGCAGCCTTAGGATATAGTCCAATTGGACATGAGAACAACTCACACAAATTACACTGGCTGCATAGATAGGTAATCTTTTGGTCTTCCACATTTTCCAAACTATAGTTCAAAACTCTCATCATCTTATGTGGCTGCATGCTATGACCAAGCAAGTAACGAGGACACATGTCAGTACACATCCGGCACTGCTCGCAGGAGGTTCTATTCACTCTCCTTGCCTGTTCCGGGCTAAGGGTTTTTCTTTTAATCAGGTAATGCTGCCTTTTTAAAATAACTAACCCTTTTGTTTTCTTCGTAACATATCCATCTAACCCACTCATGACAGGCCCCATCATTGGACCGCCATCAATTACGGCATATTCAGCAAAATTCTCAATACCGCTGAGCTTTAACACCTCGATTATAGGTGTTCCCACTGGAACCTTTACGGTCAAGCGCTTAGGTATATCGCCAGCAACAGTGATATATTTTTCCGTGACAGGCATATTTAAGGAAGCTCGATAAATATTTAACGCTGTTTCTGAATTTATCACTACGCAGCCAACCTGAATGGGAATCCCTGCCTCCGGAACCACTCTACCCGTCAGTTCGTACACCAAAACCTGTTCATCACCGGCAGGATAAAAGTCCTCTAGCTCTTTAACCTCTACGAAACTATCAAACTGGAGCGCATCGATCCGATTTTTCAAAATAGAAACTACATCTTTATGTTTTCTCTTAATTCCTATCAGTGCTTTACTTGCGCCTACAAGCCTGCCTGCTGCTTCAAAACCTTTAATGATTTCATCAGGAAATAGCTCCATCAATTGCTGATCCACTCTTAATAGTGGTTCACATTCAGCACCGTTAAGAAGGATATAATCTGCCTTAGCTGCCAGTTTTACATGAGTAGGGAATCCAGCCCCTCCTGCTCCGACTATGCCGGCTTCTTTTACCAAATCTAGAAGACTCAATTTCCATCACCCACATCAATTAAACTTACAATCTTCATCAATGATACCGACAACAACTGCGTCAACCGGAATAGCATCATCGCCAAGCATTTTGCGAGCCGATGAGCCAGTGGTGACAATAACCCTGTCTCCGATACCAGCACTGATAATATCTACAACAACCAGGCGCTGACCCTCATTGCTGCCCCCGATCACTTCTGCCAGCATAAACTTTAATCCGTTAAGTGAGTCTGCTTTTCTTGTTGCCCATACTGTATCAATCAGTTTTGCGGTTATCATTTAAATATACCTTCCTCCGACTTGCGTTTAATCTCATGCATTGCTGCTTCAACAGATGAGGTATCCCCAAAGATAGCAATTAAAATCATATTTTGAGGACAACTGCCTCTAACATCCGCTACCGTGACACCCACTGCCTTTTCAGCAATATCTGCTGCAAAAATCATTTCAATCATTCTGCCCTGTACCAGACCAACAGCATCAATACAATCCATTTTTTTAGTGATACCTGTTCCAATTCGCCGCATTAAGATATCGATCGTACCCTCTGAAGGGGATTTAATTATTCGAAACTCCATATCTACGCCCTGCCTATTCTTTGCCTTGATTCCTGCAGCTAAGTGCTATTCCTAGTGGGGTGACAAACATTGGATTCTTCGGCTTATGAGTGAATATACCTGTCTTCCTTTCGATTATTTCTTCGATACCGTCTAAGCAGCAGGTTCCACCGACCAAAGATATTTCTTTAATGTCAAACCCCTTTATATGCTGGAGAATAATAGAAGAAATCTTTTCTACCACGGGTCTTAATACAGGCAGCAATTCTTTATGGTTCCTGGCATCACGCTTATATTTTTCTGCTTCTGCAAAAGGTATTTTATAAGCACCAGAAATCACCAATGAAAAGTGAGTACCACCTGTAGGCTCATCTACAACATAAACAACTTTTCCATCCTTCAGAATTGAAATACCTGTCGTACCTCCACCTATATCTATTACTGCTCCGTTCTCCATTTTGAGGACTTCATTTGCCGCAGTGGGCTCATCAAGTAAGTAGGTCAGTTCAAACCCGGCAGCCTGGACAACATTTTTTACGGCACCTGAATCCAACGCATCTGTTCCAGGAGGAATTGCAGCCGCTGCATAGATTAATTCAGCTCCCAATTTCTTCTCAAGCTCTTTCTTTAAATCTCTAACAATATTAACCGCACCAATATAATCGACTACCATACCATCACGAACAACATCAGCATAACGATAAGCACCCGCCACTGGCTGTAAATTTTCATCCAAAACGGCTAGAACGACACATGCCGTACCTAAATCAACTCCTGTGTAGTAAATAGAAGATTTACTCACAATAGGATGTTCTATTACCTTTTCAAAATCCCTTACAAGTTGATCACAGTATTGAAAAGTTAACCTTTCCTTTGACATTTTTCCCCTCCAACCGCTGAACAAATTAATTGAGAAAGGCTATTAATAATCTGATTAACCTTGTAAACAATTTCTTCGAACAGCTTTTTCTCTTCTTCACTGCTGCAGCAGAGTTCTCGCAAAACCGGCTCTACTTCCTGAAGTGCGCTGCGAAGCCTATGTAAAATGAGTATTTCTCTACCTTTTTCAAGCTGCATGTGAAAATCTGTTATTTCAAAACAATCTTCTAGAGTATCAGAAAAATTATTCTCATTTATCCCTGTGCATTCACTGCAAGATAAATTTTCGACAGTACCATTGTTCTTCAATGAATTTTTTATACAAGAAAATTGTCTATTTAGTTTAAGCGTAATTTGTGCCAAACAAACATCTCTGCTCAACAGTTCTTCTACAGTTAGAAGAAACAAAGCATCTATAGATTTCAGCATGCTGTAGAGCCTCAACTTTTTCCAATTATTCTTACTCTCAGGTAATTCAGCCGATTTCTTTTTTTTCATGGTGCTTATACCAAAAGCATCATTAAGCATGTTAATCCCGCGATCGGTAAGAAACTGGCGTGCTCCAGGTGTAAGTCTTGCATCTGATTCCAAATTATAAGCAGTAAAAGGTTCTTTTTTATATAAATCCCGCAAATCACCCTCGGTAATAAACTTCATTTTCCTCCCTCATTATCTATACGAATAAAATCTCTTTTAAAGGATCTATGCCTTTACCACTTGGAACACTTACTTTATAGTAAGGATCTGCCACTCCAATCAGCCTCAGTTGTCGGATACATAGGTCCTCATTTTCTGGCATTAAATCACTTTTTGTAATGACTCCAATTACAGGACATCTAAAGACCTTGGCAAAACCAGGTGAATACACATCCTTGCAGTTTGATTGATCCACTAGAATCAATACATGTGATGCATCCTGTACTGCTGAAATTAAATATTTGTACATCCAGGTGTTTTCTATATAAGAACCTGGAACATCGATGGTGTTTTTTCCGTAAATAATGTTTTGTGTCTTTCTTATCGGTCTGTCATCATCATTTAATGCATTGACCAGAGTGGTCTTTCCACAATTTGTTGGCCCAATCACCATGATTCGTTTCTTTCTCATGTTCGTGTAATTGGGGTTGTCACAAAACCCAGCATTTTATTTAATGTTTCATTTACTGCTTCCAGTGCGGTTACGACACTTTGGACATCACCGCTAATCACTACCGATCCTGTAAAACGATCAAGAAATCCAATTTCTACATCTGCCGTCTTTGTCGCAATATCAGCAGCAATAATGGAGGTTTCGTATGGTGTTAAGGTTAGAATCCCAATTGCTCCTTTTTCGTCTATTCCTAACCGTTCATAGATATCCGGCATTGGTGAAGCAATCACATGTGCAATCGTAACTTGTTTTCCAGGTACCGATTCTTGTATGATACGCTCTATCGCTTTTTCATTAAATGCTCCCATAATAATTACCTTTCAATCTATTTTCTTTTCTAAACTTAATGTCAGTGATTGATAACCATAACTGGGAAGTCATATTCCTTAAACCAATTCTCAATCCTTTTCATTTCCTCACTATTCAAGCTTGGATCCCCTGTCAGCGGATATTCTTTTCCTAACTGGTTGTACTTATTTACACCGAACTTATGGTACGGCAGTAAATCAATTCCTTTAAAGTTTTTATAGTCACGGAATGGCAGTAAAAACTGAATAACTCCTTCAATTGCCTCCTGGCTATCATTGATTCCTTTTAATAAAGGCATCCTAATCTTCACGTTATATCTGCGGGTAAGAAGCTCCTTTAGGTTGTTTAATATCAATTCATTACGAACTCCTGTTAGTTCAAAGTGACGCTCCGAATTAATGTGTTTGATATCATAAAGAAACAAATCCACAAACTCCCCAACTCTGAGAACAGATTCTAGTTTTGCATAGCCGCTTGTTTCAATTGCCGTATTAATCCCCTCTTGCTTACAAACCATCAGCAGATTCGCTGCAGCCTCAGGCTGCATTAATACTTCGCCGCCGCCTAACGTAATGCCGCCGCCAGACATTTCATAAAACAATCTATCCTCTTCCACTATCTCAAAAAGCTCAGAAATAGTTTTCATACCACCAACAATTGATAATGCCGACTCCGGACAAATATCAGAACACTTACGGCAGCCAGTACAATCAATGTTACGCGATACTTCATGTTTTGAGGTTTCTTTTAAAATACTGTGGATACCAACCGGGCAGACAGAAACACAGGAACCACAATCTGTACATGCGCTTCTTTTAAACATTACTTGATATTTTCGTTCGAGTCCTTCAGGATTTGCACACCACTTACAACGTAATGGGCATCCTTTAAAAAACACAATTGTTCTTACACCCGGTCCATCGAACATATTATATTTCTGTATGTTGGAAATAAATGCTTTTCTCTCGATTATTCCTTCTTTTGGATTGCCCATACTGTTCAATCTCCTGTGTGATTCAGCGTAATAATTTTAATGATTCTGCTGCTTGTCCTAAAGCACAGCTTATTACATGCAGCAGATAGTTGATTTAAATTGAGACTTATATTTTTGTCAGCATCGTTCTGCTGATAATTTCGTCTTGAACGTCCTTACATAGCTCAACAAAGAATGCACTGTAACCTGCTACCCGAACAATTAAATCACGATACTGCTCAGGATGTTTCTGTGCTTCGATCAATGTTTTATTATCAAGATAATTGAACTGCATCTCTCCATTGCCTAGTACAGAAGCAGTACGTAAAAGGGTAATAATACCTTCTTCCCCTTCAGGCGTATCGAGCAGGCCAGCCATAAGCTTAAAGTTATGAACCATACCAATGTTCATACTATCAACAGCCATCTTTGAAATAGACTTGATAATAGCGGTCGGGCCTTTTACATCAGCCCCTTGAGACGGGCTGATACCATCAGACAATGGTAACCAGGCCCGACGACCATTTGCAGATGCTCCTGTTAATTGTCCAAACGGAGTGTTGTTCGAAATGGACAATGTGCCATGACTTAAAACAGAATAAAGTGTCTTGTATTTACGGTGATCCCTCTCTGTAAAATTAATCACATCTGAAGCAATTAAATCAGCATAATCATCATCGTTACCATACTTAGGAGCATTCAGGCAGTCAGTTCTAATCTGTTCATAGCCACTAAAGTCAGCCTTTAATGCTTCATTAAGCTGTTCTAGGGTATACTTCTTCTCGTCAAATACTAATTTCTTGATTGCAGCCATTGAGTCTGCATAGGTAGCTAAACCAGACCAGATAACACCTGGGCCAAAGTTGTACATAGCCCCGCCTGCAGAAACATCTTTACCGCTTTCCATGCAGCCCTCGTACATGATAGACATGAGAGGCTTGGGAGCCATTTCTCTGTGAATCCGCTGAGAGATAACGGTAGCTACGCTTGACCACTTTGTAATATATTTAATTTGCTCATTAACAGCGTTTTCAAAATCCTCATAAGTTTTATATTGGCTCAAATCTCCCATGTCTGGAGTGACTTGCTTACCAAACCAAAGCGGAACACCATGGTTTAGAACCAATTCTATGCAGATAGGCCATTGGGTATAAGCAGTAGAAGTCCACTGATAAAGACGACCAGACTTTTGAGGTTCAACACAGCCCATTAAGCAATAGTCTCGTGCATCTTCGATCGAAACACCTTTTGACAGCATCATCTTTATATGTGCATCATCAAAATGACATGCAGGGAATCCCATACCAGAGCGAATAACATCCACTATTTTTTTCAAATATTTCTGCGGTGATTTGTTATGGATCCGAGTGGCCAATGACGGCTGATAAATCTTAACATGACGAACCGCATCCATAAGTAGGTAGGTGAGGTCATTGGTTGCATCGCGGCCGTCCCGTGTCACACCGCCAACACACATATTGACAAATGGCTGATACCCTGCAAAAAACTTAGAACCACCTTCACTTGTAATCCACATCATTTCCGACATTTTAATCAGCATACAACCAGCCAATTCAAATGCTTCAAAGTCAGTCATTCTGCCTGATTCTTTGTCTGCCTTATAGAATGGATACATATACTGGTCCACACGACCGATTGACATACCTGTCTGATTCTCTTCCACCACTAGCAGTGATTCAATCGTCCAAACGGATTGAATCGCTTCCCAAAAAGTACGCGGCTTATGGGCAGGCACCCAAGCATTCACCTCGGAAATCTTTTCTAATTCTGCCTTACGTTTTGGATTCTTTTCCTTTGCAGCTAATTCTGCTGCGTATTCAGATAAACGCTTGGCATAAATCATTACGCCTTCTGTTGTATCAATAATAGATTTATAGAAATAGATCTTTTCAATGTCTTCTGGATTTTGATAATCCAGTTTTTCCAAATGATCCTTTGCCTCTTGTTGAATATCCAACATGCCTTTTTTCATCAGGATGACATCATAGCCCGGATTGGAGTCACCGCCGCCATTTAAGGCATGGTACGAACAATCAGAAACAAAGGATTCGCCAGAAAGTGTCCAGAGACCAGCTTCCCGGTATTGATCTTCACAATATTCATCAACTGACTTACCTTCCCAGAATGGGAACAGGTCTTCACGCATAATCCTTTTATCTTCTTCAGAGATATAAAATGGGTCCTGAGAACGAGTTCCAATTGTATCGATTTCGTCAACCATCCATCTCCAAGCAATATCCGGGGAAAACGCTCCAGCGCGAGGGGCTCCGTTTGGTGCTCCAACAATTAGCTCATCATCCTGAATGACCAATGGTGCTGTCTCACAGCAATAACGGAAACATTTAGCCCGTAACATAATCTTAGGCATGCCGGGATTTTCCTTCGCGATCTTTGTTATCGCTCTAGCACGATGGGTTGTAATTGAAGGAACGTGCTTCATATAGTTTTCTTTTAACCTCTTTTGGCGTTCAGTCATTCCCTCTGGAACCCCGTCATGATGACTAAATTCTTTCGTAAAATCGCTTTCGTCTTCTTTTGCCATATTGGTTGTAACGCCTTCAAATAACTTAATTAACCCTGCTCGTTCCTCAGGAGACATGGTTTTGGTTGCTTCTGCTAATTTTTTTGAAAAATCACGAATATCCAAATTTCTTACCTCTCATTCAGTTTATTTTTAGATACTTATATGAGAATTGATATAACTTACATGGCTTTAGCCGAATCTATATAACTATCAATGTCCTTCGATAGCATTTTTCAAAATAGACTTCAGCAGTTCAATGTCTTCTACCTTATATGCAGTAGACTGTGCCGCTTCGTCAACCGAAAGCGCTTCCTCTGATAACACTCCATTTCTAATCTCTTCTGTCTTTCGGACACCGTATCCAACCTTGCGGATATAGATTAGATTCATTGGTGAAACATTATCGGTAGTAATCCCTACACCTGCAGATCCACTGCCAAGAGTCATTGCAGGGAATAGATTCGTTGTCGCACCCATACTTCCAAAAGTTGCTGGGGTATTAACAAGTACTCTGCCTACGGGTTTTTTTAAGGCAAACTGGCGAATTACTGCTTCATCAGTTGAATGAATGACAAGAGTATGACCGTTCCGCTCACTAATTAACAATTCAATACACTTTTCACAAGCATTCATCCAATCGTCTTCTATGTAATAGGCCAAAACAGGACAAAGCTTTTCTTTCGAATATGGATTAGAATCGGAAACGTATTTTTGCTCTGATATCAGGACCAGCACACTATCTGGCACATTAAAACCAGCTTGCTTAGCCAATTGCTGTGCCGATTTACCAACCATTTCTGTATTCGCCCTTCCGTCCGACCGGAAAAAGAGAGACCCTAGTTTTTGTGATTCCTCTTCTGTCATAAAATAAGCTCCATTATTCTGAAACTCTCTCTTTACTTCTGTGGCTATACATCGATCTACTACAACAGCTTGTTCCGCTGCAGATACAACTCCGTAATCAAATGTTTTACTTGCAATAATATCCTGTACCGCCTGTTTGATGTCAGCTGTACGTTCAATAAAAGCAGGGCCATTGCCATTTCCCCCATAAATTACAGGCTTTCCTGACATTTGTGTTGCTTTTAGCATACTAGGAACACCTGTATTCATAATCAAGGAGGTGGCGGCATGATTCATTAATTGAGATGTTCCACTAGGCGTAACCTTATGCAAGTAGGAAAGGGCTCCTTCTGGTAACCCATATCCCTCAGCAGCGCGGATCAAAATGTCTAGTGTCTTACCCATTGTATTTTTCGCTCTAGGATGTGGTGAAAAGATGATCGCATTGCCGGACTTTATTGCTATTAATGCCTTATAAATAGTAGTAGAAACTGGGCTGGTCGCAGGACATAGAGCAATAATGACACCGATTGGGACACCGATATCCATTGTCTTGCTTTGTACATCATCGGTTATAATCCCTACATAAGTCATTCCTCTTAATCTGTTAATCAGGTATCTATTAATGAACTTGTTCTTAACATATTTATCCTGCCATTTTCCATAATCCGTTTCATCACTGGACATCATGGCAAGTTCACGTGCATGCTTGTCTATCTCTTCTACCATGCGTTCAACAATCTCATCCAGTTTTTTCTGCGGAAAGGCTGCTAGCTTTTTTTGTGCTTCGCGTGCATTTTCCACAAGAATTCGAGCTTCTTGGATGGAGAGCAAATCATTATCAATAATATTCATTTCTAACTCTCCTTTTCATTCCAACCGCACATTAACCAAGCAAGTTTTCGATTGAATAACGCGCAATAATTTTTTCAATATCGGCATGCGGTCTTGCGATTACAACAGAACTGTAAACCTGAGAACCCATATCTTCTACAGCTTTTACGCCTGTGCTTACAGCTGTTCTACAAGCCCCAACATCACCGCGAACTAACACAGAAATATATCCTGAAGCTACGTTCTCAAAACCAACTAACTCGACATCTGCTGCTTTGCACATGGCATCTGCTGCCTCTAAGACATACACTATACCAAATGTTTCTATTAAGCCTAACGCTTCATAATTACTCATATTAGTTAGTCCTTTAACTTTTTTTATTTATCAATGTCATATATAGAAACAATGTCACCGACACTTTTAATTGGGCGCGGCATAACATTATGTGCTGTTAATTTACCGATTGCGGCAGCAGCTTCAGCGCCTGCTTCAACTGATGCTCTTACAGCGGCAACATCCCCCTTTACCATAATCGTAACTAAAGTGGATCCTACGTTTTCGTATGATACTAGCTCCACATTTGCTGCCTTTAACATTTTATCTGCTGCCTCTATCGCCGGGACCATACCAACTGTTTCAACAAGACCTAAAGCCTCATCTCCTCGATACCTCATCTTATCCCCCCTGCTGGAAATAACATTTAT
This sequence comes from Neobacillus drentensis, assembly GCF_036965245.1. Classification (GTDB taxonomy): domain Bacteria; phylum Bacillota; class Bacilli; order Bacillales; family Cytobacillaceae; genus Neobacillus; species Neobacillus drentensis_G. Next base: position 16,955 of record NZ_JBALPG010000068.1, on the reverse strand, counting down.
TTTTGAACTCATAGTATTTAATAAAATCCTCAGATTAGTCTTTTATGTATTTATTAATGGTATCTGCGCCTTCTTCGTGTGCATGATAGTAAATTCTTAATTCACCAGCTTGGTCTAATTCGAATCTTGTTTCTTCAAGAAGTCCGTTCGCTTCTGCTGTCATTAACGCTGAAATGACAGCTTTTTTATTAAGCGCTTTAAATTTGCCATATTCTCCTCTTAAGGACTCTATGACTTCTTCTGCACATGCCTCATCCACTTTTGTGAAGTGTTTTAGAATAGCGTAGTTAAGCGGTTTCATAAATGCCCCTCCTTTATTAGCCTACTTTCTTTTGATCCATTGGCTCTTGATTGCCTTTTTTTCTGAATAAATCCAGTGGATTCATTGCAATAACCAAGATACCAAAAACCATCAATACAGCTGCAATCCAAACGATAGGAGGTAATGCCCAACCCTTCATACCGGCGAAAACTCCAAGTACGATCCAGCAGCAGAATGGTCCCCAGAAAGAGTAGGTACCATTACAAGCCATACCTAGAGCGGCACCACACATACTGTTCCCCCTATACCAGCTCATATATGAAATAAAGGCACAAAAACCAGCTATAGCAATCCAAATCATGGCAGGACCACTTGTAAATGCCTGAATTGCAAGGTCAGTTGAAATTGAAACATCGCCTGACAACATTCCAAAAATGGGAAGGAGAATAATAAGATTTGAAAGGCCTGAGATGCTTTGACGAATCGTAATGCCGATCTCATAGTCAATCATGGATGTACCGTAACCAGCTACACAGCCTTCAAAGCCCCAGCCAAGAGCTGCAATAAAGGCAATACAAATACCTAAAAACATACCTTCTGGTGCATCACCGCTAATACTTGTGCTGCCAATCATAAAACTTGCAGTTACACAAATCGCTATCCCCAGCATCATCCGTTTGGTTAATTGCTGCTTAAATAAAATTCTTCCTAAAATTGCACCAATTGCCGGACAAAGAGCTGTAATAGGAATAACAATAGAACCAGCCATTTGGAGACCAACCACATAAGCTGTACTTGAAATAGGACCTCCTACAAGTGCTGCTAAAATCATCACACGACCTGGTTTGGTATTAAGCGTTCTAAAGAAATCTCTCATTTTACTTTTTATACCAATATTCAACAATGCCCATCCCGCGCTGCATGTATCATTGACAGCGCTTCCAAGCGCACCGAGTAAATAAGTAATAACAAAGGCGGATAAAGCAGCTGTGTTGGCACCATACCAGTCAGCCCAAACCCCCTTCGACATACCTAATGTCAGGAATGCAGAGTAGAATCCATACATTAGACCTGAAAATAAAGCGATTAAGATACCCTTTTTAAAAAATTGTGATGCTAACTTATTCTTTGCTGTAACTGCAGCAGCATTAGCTGCTCCTGTCACTTCTTTCATAGACACAACTCCCTTTCTATTAAATTTTTTAAAATATTTACAATAAATATAAACTTATAAAGGTAATTTCTTGCTGAGCTTTATCCGATCTTGATTACCTTAATAATTTATCTTTACTTGGTAAAACATTATTTTTGGCATTTCAATTTTCTAGAACAGCTTAATCATAACTGAACAAGGAATTTTATTATGGCATTACAGGATTAATTTACTGTAGAAAATCCTTCAGTTTTTTGCTGTTATTGTACAATCGTTACTTTTTTTCCATTACTGCTACCTTACTTATATTTTCAATTGGATTTATAGGATTTATTAGAAGCATTTAACTCGATATTTTCTATTCCAGGACAAAAAAAACGCCTTGATTTCTCAAAGCGTTTATCTAGTCATTAAAAAATATTAAATTAGTTATCTAGACTTTTACCATATCGGCAATTGAACAATCTGATGAAAAAGTGAGTGCCCTGACATTTTTTCGAAAGCGTTCATATCTATAGACACAGTAGTCGAGGAAATCGTCACCATTATAATGTCTAATCAGTGCCCATACCGTCCAAAGCAAATCTTGTGCTAAAATAAATGATTTTATCTTTAATACTTCTACAGTAGCCGGTATTCGGCCATAGTATTCCAAAAGAAGATATTCAATGGATTCCTCAGTCAGTTTTGATTCAAGAATATACGCAGCCACATCCCAGCTTGGATCGTTCATTCCTGAGTATTCCCAGTCTATCAGAAAAGCTCTGCCATTGTCGTTAACCAAGAAGTTTTCAGGCACTGTATCATTATGACAAGGACAAGAATTTGTATAAGTAATATTTTTATGAGCAAATTCTAGCAGCTTATTTTTTAAGTCAGCATAGTCAAAGAAAAAATCGCCGTTAAGCTCTCTCACTATCTCTTCATACTTTTGTAATTCCTTGTGCCAATCAAAGGAATTAGGAAAACGAACTGGGCTTGAGTGAATTTTTTTCATCAAACTTGATACAGCTCTCAAGTTTGCCTGACTGCATGGGTCAGCAAGTGCCACGTTTTTACTATTTTTAATGTATGCACTAATTTTAATTCCGCTAATTTCATCAAAATAAACAACCTCAGAATTCAAGCCAAGCTCTGAGGCGAGCTTATTGTTAACCTTTTCAATTTTTCGGTCGATGATCTGATTGGTCATTCCACCCGGCTGCCGAATTACATATTCAGTTCCCTTAATGTTCATAATGTAGTTGTAATTGGTGAGCCCGCCTGCAAAACGTGATTTATCGAATATAATGCTGTCATCATTAAATAAGAGACGAAGCTTTTCTTGAACTATTTCTTCCATTTTCATAACTAATCCCACCAATGCACATTAAAGTCTATTTATTAATTAAGAGAATACAAACAACGGATCGACGAAACAGTTCGAACCGTCAAAAAGCTGATTTAAACATTCAAATTATAGCAATATTATTTACCAGATTCAATGCAATGTTTCCATGTCTTTACAGCCCTTGTTAACCGTCAATATAACGATTGTTCAAGAAAAAAGATTATGTGCAATGTCTAATTTCAATAGGATAGATAATGCTATATCCTTATAGCGAATCTTCAAGATATTAATCATATAATATGCTATCATATGAGCATTATTAATCATCTTAGTAAAGATAACCAACAGTGGAAATGCAATAAATCTAAAAAAAGAGTAAGTACAATAGGAGGGAACTATCATAGAAGAAACATTTTTGCTTAAAACCAAGGTCTATTTTAACAATCAATCCCTAAAGTCTTTAAGGAAGATTAGCGGAAATAGAGCATTTATTGTGTCGGACTCTATCATGGAATCTCTGGGATATCTTCAAGAGGTGGTTGATCACCTAAATGAAGCGGGAATTAGCTCAACTGTTTTTACAGGGGTGCGCCCTGATCCGGATGTAGGTTTAATTGCAGATGGGCTGAAGCTTTACAGAAATAGTGGTGCAGATGTTCTCGTTGCAATTGGCGGAGGCTCTGCCATTGATACAGCTAAAGGCATCCTTTATTTCATGCGAAAGTTTGAAAGCATAGAAGGATTAGAAATAAAAAAACCACTCTTTATCGCAATCCCCTCTACTAGTGGAACAGGCTCAGAAGTAACCGACTTTTCTGTGATTACCTCCGAAGGTGAAAAAGTAGTCATTATTGATGAATTGATTTCACCAGATATAGCGATACTTGACTCTACCTGTATTCAACATGTTCCTCAACGTGTGGCAGCAGATACAGGGATAGATGTTTTGGTTCATGCCATTGAGGCCTATGTTTCAACAAAAGCAACCGACTTTACCGATGCTCTAGCAGAAAAAGCAATTAAACTTATATTTGAAAACCTTGAGTCGCTTTACAAGGACACAAAGAATGACCAAGCAAGGGATCGAGTCCTAAATGCTTCCTGTATAGCAGGAATGGCCTTTACAAATGCGGGTCTTGGCATCAATCATAGCCTTGCACATGCTTTAGGGGGGACATTCCACATTTCACACGGTCGCTCGAATGCGCTTTTGCTTCTTGCGGTTATCGAATATAATGCCGAGCTAAGTGGAAGTGCCAGCAGTTATGCTGCCGAGAGATACTCAAAACTGGCAAAGATTCTGGATCTTCCAGCCAGGACACGTCGTGAAGGAACCGTTAATTTCATGTTGGCTATAAAGAAACTGATAAAAGCACTAGGAGTCGAAGAGAATATAAGGGCCCTTGGTGTGGATCAAATCGAGTTTGAAAAAGCACTAGAACAAATGAGTGAAACCGCTGTGCAAGATCGGTGTACCCCAACTAACCCAAAGCAGCCTTCAAAGGAAGATTTGATACGAATTTATCAAAAGTGTTATTGATTAAGTATAATATTTTTTTTGAAAAAGTAAGTTAATTCATAACCTCCCAATTGATTTTTCAATAGGGAGGTTTATTTTTGCTCTAAATTAGCAATGGCTAAGCTCAAAAATGAGATGGAATCTTCACAATAAGCTTTAAAAATGCTACTTTTCTTTTGCTATAATATGAAAGGATGGTTCTTACTAGCCCTTACTTATTCTTAATATTAACTGCTAGCCGGGAGGTGAACTATAATGAAGACAACCGATAATTCTCTAAATAAATTAATAGCTTCTAATATATATGCCCGCTATAGCGGAATTTTATCCTTATCAGATATTTCCTTGTTTTTGGTAGATACTAATGGACAGATTTTGCTAGAGTTAATCCCCTCACCCGATTTTTGCACCCATATATGCCGAGAACGTGGAGACCAGGTATGCCCCGACTACAGTTGCCGGTTTAAATCAGGCGATGAGGGCAGCTTTGTTTGCAGATATGGTCTCGAAAACATCCTTTTGCCTATTAAGGTGCAGGATGAGACTCTAGGATATATAGCAGGTATGCAGGTATATTCACAAGATACCGAATATCAAAAATATATGATTGATATTCAGTCACTTAAAAATGAGAAAAACACAGAATTAGAGTTTATTGCTAAATCAATCTCCTCACTGAAAACTGTCGAACCTAATAAAATTAAAATACATGAACAATTATGCAGCCACATTGCTAAGAATATTTCGATTGACTTGTCGGAAAGTGTTAGTCATGCTAATTCCGATGTAGCAAGGTTGTCGATTGAAAAGGAAATGCTTGAAAAAAAGATTATCGATTTAGAAGCGAAGAACATGTCGCTGGTCATCAATCCGCATTTCTTGTTCAATACATTGAATTGCATTGCTCGCATTGCATATTTTGAGCATTCCCACACAACCGAGGAACTGATCTACTGCCTGTCTGATTTGTTACGATACAATTTAAAGCAGGAAGATAAGCTGCATACCATTGCTTCTGAAATAGATAACATTGAGAAATATCTATACATACAAAAGGCACGATTTAAAAACCGTTTGGAATATAACATTGATGTCCCAGAAAAAATTAAGTCCTATAGAATCCCTAACATGGTGATTCAACCTATTGTTGAAAATGCACTTATTCACGGCATTACTCCAAAGCGTGACGGAGGCAAAATTAGTATTTACGCAGAAGAAGCTAATAAGGTAATTATTATTTCGATTGCAGATAATGGGAATGGTTTTCCAAAGGAAGTATTAGCTAAGATACAAAATGATGAAAATAATACAGGTCTAGGGTTTCGGAGTACTAACCAACGTTTAAAAAGATATTATGGGGAATGTTACGGATTGGAAATCGTAAAATCTGACTACAGCGGAAGTACGGTTACCATTAAAATTCCCACTCAACCGATAGGAAGGTGCTAGCGATGAACGTTGTCTTGATTGTCGAAGATGAAATAATTGAACGTGAGTTCCTTACATTGCTTGTGCGAGATGAGCTTCATCCGGACGATAAGCTGTTAACTTGTGAGAGCGGAGCTCAGGCTATTCAACTTGCAAAACAGTATCGGCCCAATATCATTTTAATGGATTTGATGATTACCGAAATAGACGGGCTGACTGCCATTGAGGAAATCAGAAAATTTTTGCCTAACTCATGTATTACGATTTTGACTGCCTACTCAGAGTTTTCATATGCACAAAAAGCGATTAGTCTTAAAGTTTTCGAATATCTTTTAAAGCCCGTTAAACCTATTTTGTTCAAAGAAATATTTAACAAAATGTTGAAAACGTTATCAAACGATACAGTACTAGTTGAGGAAAAGCCGATGGAATTGAGCCTAGAAACAACGGAAGATCGACATTACTTTATCGAAGAATCCATAAAATATATTAAAGAGCATTTCAGGGAAAAATTGACTTTGGAAATGGTTGCATCAAAGGTGTTTGTGAATCCCAAATACTTTAGCCATGTTTTTAAAAAGGAGAAGGGTGTCGCTTTTACTGATTATATTAATCAACTGAGAATGGAATATGCCTGCAGATTGTTGGAAATAACCAATTATCAAGCTTACCGGATTTCATATGAATGCGGCTTCTCAGACCCTTCATATTTTAACAGAGTATTTTGTGCAAAAATGAACATGACTCCCCAAGCGTATAGAAAATATGTTCATGCCTTAAAACAGAGTGATTCAACTGGTAAAATTAATGTTGGCTGTTAATATTAAATAGCTTTCCCCACCTCCAACATTTTGTTTATTGTTACCGACACTGACTGCAAATCTCTTTTATTAGAAGGTTTGCAGTTTTCTTTTATGTAAGGTTAACATTAGGAAGATTTGAGTAGTGAAAAAAAGAGGAACCAAATAATGAGTTCCTCCCGTTACCTTATATTTTTTGCTCTGCTTCATAATCCAAGACAGTAATATTTCGTCTAAGTAATTTAGTTTGGAATAGCATATAGAAACATCCAATTCCTACCCATACAATTCCTCCGATCAGTGCATCAGCATGAAGGTTATACCACAGGATCCCTGTCGAACCAGCTCCTAAGATTGGCATAATTAGATAGGAGAAAATATCTTTTTTCGTTTTATATCTTTTTTGCCGGAAAATGAAATAGGCGATTACTGATAAATTCACAAATGTAAAAGCAGTTAACGCTCCAAAGTTGATGACAGCGGAGATTAATTCTAAGCTGGGAGAAATGGCAAGGAGAGAAACTAGTCCTACTAAGATGACATTAAAGACAGGCGTCCGGAATTTTGGATGAACATAGCCGAATAACTTTCTAGGCAGTACACCGTTTCGCCCCATAACGTACAAGAGTCTTGAAACGCTGGCATGTGAGGCAAGGCCTGAAGCGGCAGTAGCAGCAAACCCCCCGGCTACAAATAGCAGTTTGAATAATGTACCGCCTATATAGTAGCCGATTTCAGGTAATGGGTCGTCAACAACAGTGAATTTCGAATTATCCGGAAATAAAGCTTGTGAGAAATAAGCACCAATGAAAAAGATAGCCCCGCCAAGAAGGACTGTCAACATAATTGCTCTAGGTAAAGTTTTTTCGTTACTGGCTTCTTCGGCATACATGGTAACTGCATCAAACCCAATAAAGGAAAAGCAGACCACTGTTGCCCCTGTTAAAATATGACCAAGCTGGAAATTGGAATGGAATAGTGGTTCCATGGTAAAAACCGTTCCCTGTCCCATACCTTGCGTGAGCTTAATAATGGCAAGGACAACAAAGGCCCCAATTAAGACCGTTCCGAATATAACGAGTATCGCATTCAAATTGGATGTATTCCGCATACTCCAAACATTAAAGGCTGTGACGATGGCCACATACACCACTACCCATACCCAAGCAGGGACTTCAGGGAATAGGGCAACCATATAAATACGGATAATCAGTGCATTCACCATCGGCAGCAATAAATAATCCAGTAAAGCTGTCCAGCCGACTAGAAATCCGAGATGTGGGTTCATGGTCTCTCTAGTATAGGTATAAGCCGACCCTGCGCTAGGGAATACCTTGACCATCTTCCCGTAACTTATTGCTGTTAACGCCATAACAATCAAAGCAGTAATGTACGCAAGTGGAACTAAACCATTCGTTTCTTTAGACACAATTCCAAAGGTATCAAAGACAACAGTAGGGGTCATATAACCTAATCCTAGTCCAACGATTGCCCACATTCCAAGTGACCGTTTAAGAGTAACATTCTCCAACCTTACCATCTCTCCTTTAATTGTCGATGAAAGCGATTTCATTTTTTTGTTAACAACCTTACTTGAAAAACGGAAGTCTTTAATTAATTTCTATTTACCCATTCCATAAAAGTCGCAAAATACATGGATTCATGGTCCGTAGAAATATAATTAGGTAAGATATATTTATATAGAAATCCATTTTTTAATTGAAATGTTAATACAGGATCAAATATTTTATTCTGCATTACTTTTCCCACATAATCATCGGATGTCATTTTGTCAGCATATTTATGATAGTTTGGAATTCTTCCGCCAAACATAATAGAATGTAAGCCGAGATTTTCACATAATTTTCTTCGAGCATTATAAAAACTCTTACCAATTTTCAATCCTCGAAATTTTGGATGTACAATTACATCTATTCCGTATAGGTTTTTTCCATTAGGGTTGTGGTTCCTGATATTACCATTGTCTGATATCTCAGCCAACGTATGATACTTAGGATATTCTTCAATATTCACGATTACACTTGAGCATGAACCGATGATTTCACCATTAAATTCAACACAAAATTGTCCTTTCGGAAAATGTTCAATTTGACTTAAAAAATTTTCTTTTGTAAAAGCTATTTCAGGAGGATCAAAACATTTTCGTGCAAGTTCAGCTATTCGTTCTGCGTCCTCCGGGCGACTATTACGTATGATTAAATCTGTCTTGTTTACTATCTGCTCCTCCTTAAACTCTAAATTTCTATTTTCATTACTCATAACATATCCTCCTCACTCACTTTGTAGAAGAACTATTCAATAAGGATCGAAACAAACTTCTTTTCAAGATACTCTTGAATACCTTGTTTTCCTCCTTCTTTTCCAATTCCGCTTTCCTTGAGACCTCCAAAAGGAGATTGAGTAACAATTGGGGCCGGGTCATTTATGCCAACAATTCCATAGTCTAGTTCACGCATCATTCGTAACCCTCTCCCTAAATCACTTGTATAGCAATACGCTGCAAGCCCATAGTTTGTATTATTTGCTTTTTCAATCACTTCTCCTTCACTTTTGAAAGTAAAAATGGGTACTACTGGGCCAAAGGTTTCTTCCTTTGCAATTTTCATCCTGTCATTCGCATGATTAATGACTGTTGGTTTATAAAAACAACCATTTAGATTTGAAAATTTCATCCTTTCCCCGCCACAAAGAATTTCTCCATTATGTTCAATAGCATCTATCACATGACTTTCGACCTTTTTTAAAGCCTGTTCATTTATAAGAGGGCCTACTTGAGTGCTTTCATTTAGGCCATTCCCGACGATTAATTGTAAAGCTTTCGCTGCAACCTTTTCCCCAAATTCCTCTGCTATTTCCTCTGCCACATAAATACGATTTGTACAAATACATGTTTGGCCATTATTCACAAATTTTGTACTGATTGCTCCTTCAACAGCAGCATCCATATTTGCATCTTCAAACACGATAAACGGCGCATGGCCTCCGAGTTCCATTGAAATTTTTTTTACTGTGTCCGCTGAATCTCGTATCAGTTTTTTCCCAACCTTTGTTGACCCGGTAAAGGTAATTTTACGAACGAGCGGATTACTCGTTAATTCAGCACCAATTTCTTCTGCAGGACCGATAACTAAATTGACAACTCCCTTAGGCAAGCCAGCTTTATGAAAGCATTCGAATACTTTTATCGCCGTTAATGGAGTGGACGGGGCAGGCTTTAGAACCACCGTACAGCCCGCCGCTAATGCCGGTGCTATCTTTCTAGTTACCATTGATAATGGATAATTCCACGGTGTAATCGCTCCTACTACCCCAATTGGTTGTTGAACCAGCATTAAATGTTTATCAATTTGTGGAGCAGGAATGGTTTCTCCATAAATCCTCTTTGCTTCTTCAGCAAACCACTCCACATAATTGGAACCACTGATAATCTCGCGCCTTGCTTCTGTAATGGGTTTTCCCATCTCCTTCGTGATGGTTTGTGCGATTTCTTCCCCATTTTCTCTGATTAAATCAGCAACTTTCTTTAATAATTGTCCCCTCTCCTGACCAGTTGTTTGCTTCCAAGTTTGAAATGCAACGTGCGCTTTTTCAATCGCTTCTCTAGTTTCTTCTTTACCACAATAAGCTACATCAGAAATTTTTTCACCAGTAGCAGGATTATAAATTTCGAGCGTATTCCCAGAAAGGGAATGTCTCCATTCCCCATTTATATACAACATCACATTACCTCCCGCTATTAAACTTCTTCATAATACGACTCAGATGGCTTTCCAATGCAAAGCAGCATTTTCTTTTTCGATAGATTCATAATGATGGAGAATACGGTTTCCATACGCCTATGCTCTGGCACAAACTCATTTTCAAAGTGATTGATCGAATTTGGTGCATTAAATTGGTCGGAAAACCACTCTTTAAATGCCTCCATATTAAGAGGTTCCTTGTTCATTATTTTCCTGCTGATTAGTTGCTCTGCACGTTTTTTTCGCAGCATAGAATCTTCGAATATAAACTCATTCATGTCGGTTAAACCCTTCTTTTTTAAAGAATGAGAGAGAAGATGATTCGTGTGAACCAATCTCCCGTCATTTTCTCCAACCAAATCTATTCCAACTGGGGAAACCTCGACATTAACGGCTGTTCCATTTCCTTTTTGGTCATCGTATCCAATTAAATAGCTGGCTGCAGCTGCAATATTTCCCCCCTTTATTTTAGAAATAGCTTCAGATAAAGAATAGGAATCCAACACTGCCCTCAGCCCAATGTGAATGGGTATAGTGTCACTACTTTTGTTTGTTAATAAGGCATTAAAACAAACACCCACCCCATTTGAATTAAAGCCAATTTTTCCAATCATCCCTCCTTCGGTCACCATTTTTACAATGGGCTTTGATGATTTATGAATCTCCAATAATAATAGACTGTTTTTTTGCTGTGCTTTCCAATCCCAGTTTTGCCCGATAATGGTATCTTCAATAAGTGGTGATGTAATGGCGATTGCTGTACAGCCATCCGAAAAATTGCTGTCCTGATAATCGGCCAATGCAATCTCACTCCTGGCATTAAGGGCTAAGATATCTTCAAAATCAACCCCTGCACCTTCGGCCACTCCTTCCATTTCCTCTATTAACTGGTGATCGAGTTTCTCTATAGCATTTACATGTCGTAATGCAACCTCTCTAGCTTGTTTCCATGTTAACTTTTTGTATCCATAAAAAAGTTTTTCATATGTTTCTAAGCTTTGCATTACTTGTTCACTCGCCTGCGATCCATGCTGCCTTCCAATTTCTTTAGCGGAACCTTGAAGAATCAACTTTTTTATCATCGCTAACCACACTTTCTAAGCATTTGATAGCTTGGCACGGTTTGAGGTTACTTATTTTTTTCTTTACCCATCACTTTGAGGAATTTCCCCATCTATTTTGGCAATTTATCTGTCTAATTTTCCGTTTCCCACTCAACTTTGGATTGTATTTTTCAGCCGAAACTTAGCACCATTTTTTTGTAAAAGTCGTGAGTGAAACGTCTAGTATATTAATAATCTCTTCCACTTCTTCTTTTTGAATAACAAGCGGAGGTGCAACAGCAATGATATTCTTCCCTTCTGCGACCCGGATTGGCCGAATAAGAAGCTTGCGTTTAAAGCACTCCTCTCCCACCTTCGATGCTGCCTGGACCGATATATCAAACGGCTTATCTGAATCTGGATCTTCATACAATTCAAAAGCAGATAGAAGGCCAATAGCTCGATCTTTGGTCACAATCTTGTGATTTTTCTTTAAAAATTCGAATCCTTTTTTCAATTCTAGTTCCATATTTTTGGTATGCTCTACAAGATTTTCTTTTTCGATAATTTCAATCGTTTTTAAGGCTACTGCACACGATGTCGCATGCCCGCTATATGTGAAACCATGGCTTAATAGTCCTTCATATTGAGTAATCGTTTGATGAATTTCCTCGCGAAGAAGAACACCGCCTAATTGGGAATAGCCGCTTGATACCCCTTTAGCAAAGCACAATAAATCCGGAACAATGTCCCAATTATCAACGCCAAACATCTTACCTGTCCGGCCAAACCCGCAAATAACTTCATCCGCAAGGAAAAGGATCCCAAATTCATCACAAAGATCTCGAACTGCTTGAATATACCCATTAGGCGGAATATGTACTCCACCTGACCCCTGCACAGGTTCTAGAATGATTGCAGCAACGGTATCGGCCCCTTCACGTTCAACAATATCCCTGATACATCCGTTATAATTCGGGTCATTCTTGTCTCCCATTTCACAGTTTGTCAGGTGTGGCTTCGCATGAAAAACCTCTGATATCGCCGAATTAGCAAATGTATGGAAATTTGGAATTGCTGTTGCTGTTTGGGCAGCAATTGTTACGCCGTGATATCCATTCTCTAAGGCTATTATTTTCCGCTTCTCGGGCTTACCCTTTATTTGCCAGTAAAACCTCGATAATTTTATGGCTGTATCATTCGATTCTGATCCGCCCGAGGTATAAAAGACAGAATGTAAATCTCCTGGTGCAATGGAAACTAACTTCTCTGCTAGACGAATAGCAGGTTCATTGGAATAGCTGATAAAATTTGAGTTGAACGCCAATTTTGCCATTTGATTTTTTGCTGCTTCGGCCAATTCTTGTTGGCCATGTCCTAAATTCACATTCCATAGCATTGATACCCCGTCAATATATGTATCACCATATACATCTTTAACGTAGATTCCTTTTCCTTCTGAAAAAATAATTTTTGGACCTTGTTCTGCATGAGCCTTCGGCATGGTTGTAGGATGCAAAAAATGTTTTCGATCTAATTCCACTAAATGATCAATCTCAATTTGGTTTGACACAGTTTTAACTTCCATGCGTATTACCACCTTTTAATATTTTTTAAATGCCTCTAATATCCATGGATTCATGATTGTCAACATTAATGAGGAATGAGGATCACCGTTCTTCTGATCTCTTTCACTTACTATTAATGCAATTACCATGCCAAATTGAAAAATGCGCTATAATACTGTTTGTATCAAAAACTCCTGCTTGTCATTTCTCAAAAATGAGAAAATAATGTCTTTTTCAGTACTGTTACTTCCCAATAGTGTTATTAGAAGTTTGCTTGTATAAAGTTCTCAATTTTCAGAAATTTTTCTCAAAATTGAGAAACCTATTTTCTTCTATTTTTCTATAAAGCGTTGCCAAACTAATATTTAATTCAGCAGCAATTCGTTTTTTATCTTCAACTGTACTGCCATACCGAGTTAACATCTCTCTTATAATTTCGCCTTCATGATAAAGAAGTCGTTCTTTTAATGTTGATGACCCCATATTTTTCCTTTCAGTTTGAATCATGCGTCTAGGAATGTTTTCTGGATGAATTTCTTTCTCATTCGCCATATTAACTGCATATTCAACTGCATTTTCCAGTTCACGCACATTACCTGGCCAATGATAATTTTTAAAAATGTCTACAACCTCAGGTGAAAAAGAATGGATCATTTTACCCAGCTTTTGCATATGTTCTTTCAAGAAGTGTTCCATTAAGATTGGAATGTCTGATTTTCGTTCTCTGAGAGGAGGAATTTGAAGCGGAATAACATTTAAGCGAAAAAACAAATCAGAGCGAAAGGTTCGTTCAGCTACCATTTCCTCTAGATTTTTGTTCGTCGCAGCAATCACTCTGATATTGACAGGAATAGGACTTACACTTCCGACTCGTTCGATTTCTTTATTTTGAATCACATGTAATAACTTCACTTGAAGATGTAATGGCATATCTCCAATCTCATCCAGCAAGATGGTACCGTTATCTGCCATTTCAAATTTACCTATTTTCCCATTCCGATTTGCACCGGTAAACGCCCCTTTCGTATAACCGAACAACTCACTTTCTAGCAACGATTCAGGAATTGCCCCACAATTGACAGAAATAAATGGACCAGACTTACGATTGCTTGAAAAGTGAATGGCTCGAGCGAATAATCCTTTTCCCGTACCGCTTTCACCAGTTATTAAAATATTCGAATCACTATTTGCAACATGTCGTGCCTGTTCCTTTACTATTTTTAAGCGATCACTTTCCCCCTTTATTTCTGATAGGAAGAAAAAATCATGATGGTTTGTTAGTGAGTAAACCAACCTCCTTGCATCGGAAATACCTCGAAAGGAGGAGACGACGCCACTGACCTTATCCATTAATTTAATTGGTTTGGCTGTTACGATAAAATGCATTTGGTCGTTATTTAAAGGGTACATCTCTTCTTTTTCGACATATCCTGTCCCTGTCTTCAATACATTCAACATGGGTGTCCCTGGTAAAATGTTTTCTAGAGGTTGTCCAATTAGATTGTCTTTTGAACTCTTTAATAGTAATTCAGCTGTGTGATTACAGTGTGTTAGTATTCCACGCTCATCGATTGCGATAATTCCTTCATGAATCGATTCAATGATGGTTTGTAATTTCTCCGTCATAACTTTCCATTGTTTCATCATCGCCATTTCTGAAATCTTTGAAGCTAGCAATTCAGCCATACGATATAGAAATTTCAACATTTGATCCTGTTGTTCAATTAAATTCAAATGCTGCTCTTGATTAAGTGCAATTAATCCGATTACCCCGATTGCTCTCCCTTCGAATCGAATCGGACAACAAATCTCTGCAATCTCTTCTGTTTCACCCTGTAAAACAGAAGGGTCATAGGTGAGATCCATTCGTGCGTTTTCTATAACATATTCCCGATTGTTGGTCAGGACTCTCCCGTATAAAAATCCTGCTTCTTTCTCGCCCCCCTCTTCTTTTGTATTAATTCTGCTTTTCAATTTCCCTGTTCCAGCAACAACCGTCATTGTCTCATCAACGATTTCCGTCTCAATTTTTAATGCCGCAGAAATTGCCTCTGCTACTTGCTGAGCAATGACCTGTATTTCTGATAACTGAGTCACTATATCTCTCCTTACTAAAAAAATTAGATGATGCACCATGGTTATTTCTATACAATTCTCATTATAGAACATTATGTCAGTCGAATTTTGTCTGATAGCGTACTAATTCACCATGTCAGAAAAGGCTCGGAGTTTCTCCAAGCCTTTTCTTTTCTCTATACAACACTAGCATTATTTGCTTCTACACTTTTAACATATTCTCTATTTTCTTTAACTCTGTTTCGATATAAGATCTACTATGATCAAGCCCAATAATGGCCAAAACTTTTCCGTTATGATCCATTAAGGGAGCAAAACTCGTTTTCCATTCTCCGTAAATATCTTTATATAAAGGGGTTACTCCTGCTTTTCCATTCATTGCCTCAAATGCTACTTCCATCATTTCAGGAGGACCTTCATATAAATTTCCAGCTGGAATCACAAAATCTTCATCGGCAACAATAGTCAGCATTTTATTATTATCTAAAGCTTTAAAAATGTAGACCCACTCAATGATTCCTTCTTGTTCTCGTATTTTCGTTAATTTTTTCTGAACCTTGTTAAAAGTTGGGTTGGATAGTGAAACACGATAATTTACTAATTCAGAGATTTCTTCTGGATGAATGACAGCGGATGTAACAATAGCCATTGATCGTAATTGTTTATTTAGATGTTGCTCCAGTATGTTTCTTTTATTTGAAGGAGAGAGAGTTTCGTGTTGAATTTTCTCACGAATTTTTTTATATTTTCTACTCATTGTAGGTTGACTAATATCAAGTACTTTTGCTGCAAGTTTAACCGATTTATATTTATCTATAGCCATTTTAATTAATTGTTCTTCAATCATATCAACTGCTTCTTGTAGCGGCATAATGTGATCAATAATAGGAGGTTCCTTGATAACATCCTTTTTCCACGGAATGTATTTGTAAACTAAGCTTGAGTCTACGTTCAATTCTCTACTGGTCACAACTATTCTTTCAATCGTATTCTCTAACTGCCGAACATTTCCCGGCCAATCGTAAATACACAATAAATCAATAGCATCTGGTAAAATATTGATGTCTCTATTATATAAAGTATTATACTTTGCTATGAAGTGATAGATTAAGTACGGGATCTCTTCTACTCTTTCCCGTAACGAAGGGATTTCAATTGGTACTACATTTAAACGATAATATAAGTCTTCTCTGAATCGTCCATCTATGACCATTTTTTCTAATGATTGATTCGTTGCAGCTATAATTTGGACATCAATATGAATCCGTTTTGAACTACCTAAAGGGGTGACTTCTTTTTCCTGTAAAATTCGAAGTAACTTTACCTGCAAGTTCAGTGGCAATTCTGCAATTTCATCGAGGAAAATAATCCCCTCATTTGCTAGTTCAAATTTTCCGGGAGCACCATTTTTGTTTGCACCACTAAATGCTCCACCGACATAACCAAATAATTCACT
>NZ_JBALPG010000068.1:0-528 GCF_036965245.1 Neobacillus drentensis | reverse complement strand
ATAATTCACTTTCTAATAAATTTCCCGGAATTGCACCACAGTTAACTGCAATAAAAGGTTTGGACATTCTATTTCCTAATTGATGAATCGTTTTAGCAATCATTTCTTTTCCTACACCAGATTCCCCTAATAAAAGAACTGTTGTTGAAACTTTTGAAACCATTTCTATTGTGTTAAGTACATCTTTCATTTTTTGACTATGGACGACCATTGAAGGAGTGTGTTTTGTATCCGACTCATCGATTATTTCAATTGAATCCATTAAATTATCGGAAATACTTTTTAATCCCCATAACATTAAATCTTCACTATTACATTTTGATATGAACACGGATATTAGAATAGTACTGCCATTCCAAGCCTTTAATTGAAGAGAGTGTAACTCTCTATTTAATAATTGTAAAATGGGATCTCCAAAGAATGAAATTTCCTCTAATTCAGTAAATGTTCTTCCTTTAAGCGAGGTAGAGTTTGTTGACCAAAAATTTTTCAGTTTTCCACTTCGAAAAAAAATATTTCCCTTTAAAT
>NZ_JBALPG010000067.1:0-26248 GCF_036965245.1 Neobacillus drentensis | reverse complement strand
AGTCCGTCCTTATTACAGCGATGATAATGGACGCCCTACTGATCCTCTTATTCTTTATAAGATGATGTTTATTGACTATATATATACGGCCTTCGTTCTGAACGTCAAGTAGAAAGGGAAATTAAAACAAACGTCGCCTACCGCTGGTTTTTAAGTCTGAAATTCAACGACCCAGTACCTCATCACTCTACGATTAGCTGGAATCGTCAACACCGTTTTAAGGATACAAATATTTTTCGGGAGATTTTTGATGAAAATGTTCTTCTAGCAATGAATCATAAGATGGTTGGCGGACGTGTTTTATTTACGGATTCTACACACTTAAAGGCAAACGCAAATATACACAAATTTACAAAACAAGAGGTGGAAGTAGATACTCGGGAATATTTTGATGACCTAAACAAGGCAGTAGAAGAGGATAGAATTAATCATGGAAAAAAACCGTTAAAAGAAAGGGAGGGAGTGAAGGAGACTAAAGAAATTCGAGTTAGTACAACGGACCCTGAATGTGGATTTATGTCCCGTGAAAACAAACAGGAAATGTTCTGTTATCTTGACCACCGAACTACAGATATGAAGTTTTTAATATAATTACGAACGTTTATGTTACACCTGGCAATGTTCATGATTCTGTTCCATATCTTAGTCGATTGGAGCGGAGGTCACTGGAGAACCCCGCAGGCTACAGGACCTCCCCGCGGAAATCAACAGGCCCATTCGCAGGGACAATCAATAAATTTGGTATTTAGATTTTGACAGAATAAAAAATTGCCGAGAAAAATACCCTTTCTCGACAATCTGAATCCCGCTTAAAAAAGCGGGATCAACAGTTAATCTTGCACCTTCTCTTCTTTATTTTCCTCGGTTTGTCCAGATTCATTACTCCATTGTTCTTCAGGGGTTTTTAAATCGACAATAAGGAAATCACCACTGTGTAAAATAGAGTTTGGTGGAATACTTTGCTGAGTTACATAGCCT
Source organism: Neobacillus drentensis (assembly GCF_036965245.1). Classification (GTDB taxonomy): domain Bacteria; phylum Bacillota; class Bacilli; order Bacillales; family Cytobacillaceae; genus Neobacillus; species Neobacillus drentensis_G. The sequence continues at coordinate 25,270 of NZ_JBALPG010000067.1, read as the reverse complement.
TTTCCCTTAGAATTTAATTTTAATCCAGCAATATTAGCTATTTTCATTACATCTCGAAGTGACCAACCTGTCATATCTGGAGCAGTAAGTTCACCATCTGTTTGAATTATTACCTTCTCACCCTCCAAAACGGTTGTCCCGGCCTTTGGAAGCTGCCCAACAACTTTGGATCCGCTGCCGAGGACGACAGTTTCAAAACCCTTTTCTTTTAGATTCTTGACAGCTTCCTCTGTCGCTTGTCCCTTAAGATTTGATAGTTTGTTAACCTCAGCTTTTTCAAGCTCGGATGGCTGGATATTTAAATAATGCAGACTATTTTTCATCACAGGATTAAAAATTGCCGAGACAGGAATAGCTCCTTGACCTGCATCACTACCTTCAAGCTCAGGCTGCTGAACTGCAACATAAACGATTAATTTAGGATCGTCCCTTGGCGCCATCCCTAAAAAGGAGAACATATAATTATTAACCCCTGATAAATATTTTCCATTAGGTCCAGGGATATTAGCAGTACCTGTTTTACCCGCTACACTATAACCATCAATCTTGTAACGTCCTCCAGTACCTTTAGGCGAGGTGACAACCGTTTCCAGAATGTCACGCACTTGTTTAGCAGTTTCTGCCGATATCGGAGTTGACACCACTTCTGGAGATACTTTCTTTATCGTTTCACCTGTATCATGATTAACAATCTCTTTAACTACTTGCGGCTTTAACATTTTCCCATCATTAGCGATTGCTGTAGCCGCTTGAATTTGTTGAATTGGCGTAATTGCTGTTCCCTGTCCATAGGCAGTAGTGACTTTTTCAATCGGATAAGTAAATTGAATTTTCCCTGAAGTTTCATCCGGAAGTTCGATCCCCGTCGGTTTATCAAAACCAAACTTTGTTAAATATTCTCTGAATGTATCAAAACCTAATTTTTCGTTGGCAATTTTAGCGAACGCTACATTCGAAGAGCGTTGAACTCCTTCAAGATAAGTAATCGGTCCCCAACCAGATCCATTATGATCATGGATAACTTGAGATTTATCTGTAACCTGATAGGACCCGGATTGATAGAATTCATTTGGGTCAAATACTTTTTCTTGTATAGCAGCGGCAAGAGTGAAAATTTTCATCGTTGATCCTGGTTCAAACGATGTTTCAATCGCTTCATTATGCCAGCTTTTATCAATTCCTTCTTTGGTTTTCGGCTGGAACGACGGGCGCTGACCCATTGCCAGGATTTCCCCTGTTTTCGGGTCAGCAACAACTCCGATAATTTTTTTCGGTTTATATTGCTTCGCTACATTATCCATGGCGTCTTCCAAAAAGGTTTGGATCTTTTGATCAATTGTCAAATAAACATTATTTCCATTCTGTGCCGGAGTAATTTTTTCCTTTCCATCAGGAAGGATATAGCCCCACAAATCGCTCTCATAATTAATCTTGCCATTTTTTCCTGTTAACTCTTCATTTAAAGATTTCTCGATCCCCATTTTTCCTACAGATTTATAGGTTCCATCCTTTTGTTCAATTTGCTCTGCATAGCCAACTAAATGAGAAGCAAAGATTCCATTTGGATAGAACCGTTTCGAATCACGGGAAAATGTAATCCCCGGAAGCTCTAAGGCTTCTATTTTTTTCTTTACTTCATACGTTATATCTTTTCCCGCCTTGCCAAATTCAACCTGGAACCTGCCCTTCTTAATCCCATTAGTTAAAATACTATAAATCTTGGATTCATCCATTTTTATGTACTTAGCGAGTTCTTGTGCAGTTTTCCGGGGATCTTTAACATGCTGCGGTTTTTTAGGATTGGTTGTCATCTTTTTGTCCAAAATCGCAATAAGTTTATAGGAAGCTGTATCCTCAGCAATTACCTCACCATTCCGATCAAAGATGGCACCCCTTGTCGCTTGAAGAGTCCCCTCCCTGCTATATTTTTGCTGGGCCTTCGCGGCAAGTGGCTGCCCACTGACTTCTCCCGTAATTTGAATCGAAAAATACCTGCATATCAAGACAAAAAAGAGCAGACCGAATATCACAAACAATATCGCTGCTCCCACATTCATATATGGCTGTTTTTTGTTCATCTCTTCTGCACAACCTTGACGTCATTTTCGTTTATAAAAAGACCCATATCCTTAGCCTTTTTAAAAATCCGTTCGTATGAACTTAATTCGCTAACTTGGACCTGTAAGTCTCTATTTACTTTTTGTTGTTCATTAACCTTTACTTCAACTTTTTGTATGTCCTTGTTTACTTCATATATTTTTGATTGATTAGAAATAAGGTGTACTGCTCCAAAACATACCACACCCGTAAATACGATTCCAATTATTTTTTCCCCTGGAGTGAGCCACGATTTTTTTATTTTTACTTGATTTTTGTTTTGGACTTTTTGTTCTGTTTGTTGCTGTTCGAAATATTTCCTGGCAAGATTACTCAACCGTTTCCCCTCCAGATTGTTTTTTCTTGTCCAGCTCCAGCACTTAAGGGCTGGAGCTTTTCTTATAGTTTTTCTGCAATGCGAAGCTTTGCAGATCGTGCACGATTGTTTTGTTCTAATTCTTCTTCAGACGGAAGAATGGGTTTACGAGAGACAAACTTTAAAATGGGTTTATACTCATCTGGAATGATTGGTAAACCTGGAGGTAAATTTGGGGTCTCACTTGCTTTCTTAAAGGCAGCCTTACAAATTCTGTCCTCTAGAGAATGGAAAGTGATGACACTTATTCTCCCCATTGGATTTAACAAGTCAATTGCTTGCTCCAATGATTGTTCAAATACAGCTAATTCATCATTTACAGCTATTCTGACGGCTTGAAAAATTCGTTTGGCGGGATGTCCACCCTTTCTTCTAGCGGGTGCAGGAATAGCTTCTTTAATTAACTCAACGAGTTCAGCTGTTGTTTCAACTGGTTTTACTGCTCTCGCAGCTTCTATTTTTCTGGCTACTTGTTTAGAGAATTTCTCCTCTCCATAGCGAAAAAAGATCCGGACTAAGTCTTCATATGCCCAATGATTAATGACATCATAAGCAGAAATGTCCGCTTCATTGTCCATTCTCATGTCCAGCGGTGCATCATGATGGTAGCTAAAGCCTCTTTCAGGAGTATCCAACTGTGGTGAGGATACACCCAAGTCATAAAGAACACCATCCACTTTATAAATCCCACGCTTTTCAAGTTCTTCCTTTAAATGCAAGAAATTGCTTTTAATAATAACTAATCGATCTCCGTATTCGGATAATTTTTCTTTTGCATTAGCAATCGCTGTTTCGTCCTGGTCAAATGCATACAGTTTACCACCTGCACCAAGTTTTGTAAGAATAAGGGAACTATGTCCCGCACCGCCCAGGGTACAATCGACGTAAATACCATCTGACTTAATATTTAATCCTTCAACAGCTTCATTTAATAACACAGTTGTATGTTCAAACATGTTTGTACCACCTTTTCCAATCGAACATTTATTACAGAAAATATATTAATATAACTTATCCATTATATATCAAAGCCAATCATATTTTCTGCAATTTCCGCAAAAGAATCTTCAGACTGAGTAAAATAGTCCTCCCAAATCTGTTTACTCCAAATTTCAATTCGATTAGAAACACCTAAAATTACGCATTCTTTATCCAATTTTGCATATTGCAATAGTGGTGAAGGAATATTAATTCTTCCTTGCTTATCAAGTTCACTTTCTGTTGCTCCAGAAAAGAAGAATCTGGTAAAAGCACGGGCATCTTTTTTGGTCAGTGGCAGGCCTTTTAGCTTCTCTTCAATAAGCCCCCACTCTGAAACTGGGTATCCAAACAAACATTGATCCAATCCACGTGTAATAATAAACATGTCGCCAAGTTCATCACGGAATTTGGAAGGCACAATTAGGCGGCCTTTATTATCGATGCTGTGATGGTATTCACCCATGAACATACCCGTTACCCCCACTTTCTATAAAAAATGTACCACATTCCCCCACTTTTCACCACCTATTTCTTAACTATTCGCCCTAATTTCTTTAAAATCCTTTTTTAACATTGAATTTTTTGGAAAAAAACCAGCATGAGTCTCAATCTTTAACCCATGTACAAAAAAATTTTATTACGAGCAGTACACCAACATAATATTGGCGATGGGAGTAGATCCTAGGGATCACTAAAATCGTCTTGTAAAATGTATATTCTCAATCTGACTGGTGAAAGTGATTCGCTTTTTCGGCGCAAAAAAAAACTTCACATCGAGGTGAAGTTTTTTATACTTTCAAAACTTTATGGCGGCCATCAAATTCATAAGTCCCCGCCATTAATTTATTCATAAAGGTCAAACCAAATTGATTTAAATAATAAAATACATTCCAAACTCTTTCTTGTGGAAAACCATCAGGCCGTAAAGCAAGTTCCACACGAGCATATTTTTTTAACAAAACATCGTGTTTCAACTTTCCTGCTTCTTCTAGTTTTGATTGCATAAATCCAATCTCTTTCAGTAAATATTTTTCATTTTTCCTCAGCATTGGTAAGAGAGCACTGTCAAGTTGTTCTGTTTTAGCCTCAATAAGCTCATACTGCTTTAATAACTGTTCGATGGTATTTGAAAATAACTCTGCTAATTCTTTATCTTTAATGGCGGCTAAAAATTTTTCTCTTTCCTTTTCTGTTCCATTGCTTAAAACATCTGTGAGATTCAAATTTAATTCTGAAACATCCGTTTCAATTGAACGATCTAAGAATGTTATATTTAAGCGCGGGACAATGGGCGGCATTTTTATATTAAAATGCTCAAATACAAGCTTAAGCTCTGCCCAGTAGGAAATTTCACCTGGCCCTGCAATAAAGGCAATTGTTGGGAAAAGCCATTCCTGCATGAGCGGTCGTGTCACCACATTATTACTTAATTTTGTAGGGTTATCATCGACTAACTCCAATAATTCTTCTTTAGTAAAGGCAATGGCACCACTTTTTCCCACGAAACGACCGATTTCACAATTATATTCTAACAAAATTCGTTCATTTACCCTTTGATCATAATAGAAAAGATTTGCTGCTTTCTCGCTTGCTTCAATGGTAATTGGAAAACCCTCTTGCTCTATTTGCTTTTGTTGTTCTAATAACGAGAAGGTTATGGCATCATGGTGAACAATCTGTTCTCTGAAAAATTCTTTTTGTAGCATGCGAAAATCCCTGTTCCCAGAATCTACAATTAAAAGCCCATAATCCTTGAAAAGTTCCATTACAATGTAAGCAAAGAAATCAACAAAAGTTGTTGACTTTGAAATAATAGCTTCAGCAAATTCTAAAAGACTATTCGTATTTTCTGTTTCTCCAAAATTCTTAATTAGATTCTCTACCCATGACAGACAAATGTCTTTGTTCAACTGGATATCGGAAACCATTTTCTTTTGGTGAACTTTTTCCGGATAGGTCCATTTATCTATCCTATCTTTAACAGGTACAAACACGTGATTCACTTCTTGGTAATCGTGGTCCTCTCCAGCAATCCAAAAAACAGGTATTACAGGAACTCCCAGCTGTCTTTCTTTTTGTTCCGCTAATTTTATAATTGAAATGACTTTATGTATAGAATAAAGAGGTCCTGTCAGGATCCCTGCCTGTTGACCACCAATAACCACAAGGCTATTATTTTTTTTCAGTTTATTTATCGACTTCTTTACAGCTTCTGAAGATGGATATTGCTCCATAAAGCCCTCAATATGTGCAGCAACCTCCATGCGGGGAAACGGTCTGTTGTTTAATTCAGCTATTCTTTTCGTATCTTCGTGTAAATCATTAAAACGATAATGAAAAAAAGGCTGGATAGCAGCAGATTGTTCCAAATAATTCGATGCAAACCGATTGGTTGCTGGTAGTGAGAGATTTAAAATCTCCATTCGTGTACTTCCTTTCTAATACCCAGATTCATTCTTTAAGAGTATACCACTACCCACCGATAATGAAAAAATCTTTGCTTCAAAATTTATGTTGAAAAGGTAAAACTTAAAGCACCATGAATAATTCCGTACAAAGTTAAGGTCATATAAGCTAGAAAAAATACGATAAAATTAAAACGCCAAAACCCTTTGACCACCTTTTTTATCACAATTTCTTCTTTTACCTTCCAATGAACAAATACAAACACCATGGCAATGAAAATCATTATTAGCATTATTAACCAAAAAAACGATTTTCCCCATATGGTAACGATTAAAAAATGAACAGAAATGATATATAAAAAAGTTGTATAATCCACTGCCTTATGGAGCGATTTACGGAATTTTTTAGTAATTAATTTTATAATGAAAAAGACAAGAATAGAACCTAGAAACGGCAATGTAAAAAAAACAGTTAAAATTGAAGAGAGAAAGGTACTCATAAAACTTCCTCCTGATGTGATTCTTTTCCTTTTATCAAGTAATAAATACTCTCTATTTGTATAGCTTTCTTATCCTGTCTTTTTGCTTCTTCAAGTAAAAACCCTAAGATTGCATCAACTTCCGTCAACCTATTCGCTTCAATATCTTTTAACATTGAGGATCGATTGTTTGCTGTTTTTTTACAAATATCAACAACCAGCTGTAAATATTCATCCGGATTTTCTAGATTTAAAATAAAAGAAATTTCTGCAAAGAGATTTTTTACGACTTTAAAATAGCACCGATTCTCAATCAATTCTCCATTTTTCACGTAAAGGATAGCGGTCAATGGATTAATAACTGCATTGACAATCAATTTTTTTATGAGCATATCGTAAAAATCCTTTTGAAAAACAATTGGGAAATCTAAGACAACAGCCTCTGCCAAATATTGCAATGATGCTGTTTCACCTTGAAAAGCTGCGACATTTGTTACCCCTTCACCATTATGGCTCACATTAAATGAATTTTCCTTCAAGGCACCGTGTTCAACAGACCCTATATATAGATTGTTTGCCTTAATACCTTTAAGAAGCTTTAAATGCCCCATCCCATTTTGTAAAAATAATAAGCACTCAGGAATGACCGATAGATGATTTAGTTTCTCAATAATTGCTGGAAGCTGATATTGTTTAACTGCTATAATCGTTAACTCTTCTGTTCCTTGCCATTCCGAAATTGGCAGGGCTTTGACTAAGGCTATACTTTCTTCCGTCCCTTTTCGCAACAAGATTCCATTTTTGTTTATCTCAGCAGCCTGCTCCTGTGTTCTTGTATATATGGCTACATCAGATACCTTGCTAATGTAGGCAGCAAATAATAGCCCAATCGACCCTGCTCCGATAATTCCAACCTTCATAATAACCCCTCATTTAAGTCGTATTCCAGCTCCAGCCTAGCACCTCGGGTCATAAGCCGCCCCGCTGTGGTGGCTGGAAAACTGCCTCCTCGCGGTTCGTCTTATGCCTGTCGGGGCTGATCAAGGCGCCTACGCTTTCCTATCTATATCAGTTATTTTATCAAATGCTGTCTTTAGTTTGTTAGTATGATTTTAAAAAAACACCCTTTTCGACAAAGATCGAAAAGGGGATGATTTTTAGACTGGATACACTGGATGCTTCCGGACACTAAATGTTAATTCTTTTGTTTCGTAGTATGCAAAGCGCTGGATAAGCACATCTCTTAATTCAGAAGGGGCCACTATTTCATCGACAATGAGCTCTGACGCCAGCTTATAAATGTCGATATGCTCTTTATATTCTTTATGCTTTCCTTGTACATAAGCAATTTTTTCTTTTGGATCGTCAATTTCATTAATCTTATTGGAGTAAACAGCGTTTACTGCTGCTTCCGGACCCATTACCGCAATTTGGGCAGTTGGCAAAGCAATGCAGCAATCAGGTTCAAACGCAGGACCCGCCATCGCATAAAGGCCAGCACCATAAGCTTTTCTAACAATGACCGATATTTTCGGTACGGTTGCTGAGCTCATAGCCGCAATCAATTTTGCACCATGACGAATAATTCCGGCCCGTTCAACTTTTGTTCCAATCATAAAACCAGGAACGTCTGCTAAGAACAATAATGGAATATGGAAGGCATCGCAAAGCTGGATGAATTTTGCTGCTTTATCCGCAGAATCAACAAATAAAACGCCGCCTTTTACTTTCGGCTGATTGGCAATAATACCGACAGCACTCCCATCAATTCTAGCTAATCCAGTTATTAATTCTGGTGCAAACAATTTTTTTATTTCATAAAAACTACCATTATCAACTAGACGATCAATGCACTCAACCATATCAAATGGTGCATTTTGGTTTTCCGGAATAATCGCTTCCAGATCACGGCCTTCTTTTGCTGCCACTCCATTTAACATCTTTGTTTTTTCTTTAAAGCTCGCAGGAAAATAGCTAATATATTTTTTGGCTGATTCAATTGCTTCTTCCTCACTGTAAGCCAGAACATCGCCGCAGCCGCTTATCGTACAGTGCATACGGGCACCGCCCATTTCCTCAAGTGTTACCTTTTCACCGATTACCTTTTCTGCCATTCGTGGTGAGCCTAAATACATAGATGCATTTTGATCGACCATAATGACAATATCGCAAAATGCCGGAATGTATGCACCACCAGCAGCTGAAGGTCCAAACAAAATACAAACTTGCGGAATCATCCCGGAAAGCTTCACTTGGTTATAAAAGATTTTCCCTGCTCCTCTGCGATTTGGAAACATCTCTATTTGGTCAGTGATTCTCGCACCGGCAGAATCGACAAGATAGAATAATGGAACCTTTAATTTTTCTGCCGTTTCTTGAATACGAATAATTTTTTCAACTGTACGCGCACCCCAAGAACCAGCTTTAATCGTCGAATCATTAGCCATGACACATACAGTCTGCCCATTAATTTTACCGATAGCAGTAACTACACCATCTGCAGGGAGATCACCAGCTTGGAAATTGGCGAATTTTCCATCCTCTTCATATTTTCCCTCATCAAATAATAACGTTAACCGGTCACGAACAAACAATTTTTTTTGTTCTTTAAGTTTTTCATGATATTTTGGATGACCACCAGCTTCAATTCTTTTCCTATTTTCATTCAATTGGTCATTTAAGGTATTAGTTGTCGCCATAATGCTCCCCCTCGTATATGAAATCCTATTCTAGAATGATCAAGACATCGCCTTCATTTACAAAATCTCCAATGCTGACATTTACTTTATGGACAACACCCTCGGTTCCGCTTTCGATTGGAATTTCCATTTTCATTGATTCTAACATTAAAACCTCCTGCCCAAGGTTTACTTGGTCTCCCGGTTCTGCAAAAATATTTAATACTGTTCCTGCCATTGATGCGGTGATTTCTTTCATGTTATCCTTCTCCTTATTTCACTAGTTTTTTTGTTAAGAAATTTGTTGTGTACGCCCCATTTTGGAAGTCATCATTTGCTAAAACATTTAAGAATAGCGGTGCATTTGTTTTAATTCCTTCAATTTTTATCTCTTTAAAAAAGTTTTCTGCAGCCATTAATGTTTCTTTCCTTGTCTGACCATAAAAAATACATTTGGCAATCATCGGATCATAAAATGGTGTCACCGTTCCGCCTTCTTCATATCCTGAATCAATTCTCACTCCCTCTTTTTGACTCCATTTTAGTGTAGTGATTTTTCCCGGTGATGGTAAAAAGCGGACAGGGTCTTCAGCATAAAGACGAAATTCGATGGCGGTACCTGAAGATATAATCTCAGATTGTGACAAAGGTAATTTCTCACCTTGAGCCACGAGAATTTGCCATTTGACTAAATCAAGCCCTGCAATCATTTCTGTTACAGGGTGCTCCACTTGGAGTCGTGTGTTCATTTCAAGAAAATAAAAGTTTTCATTTTCATCGACAATAAATTCAATCGTACCTGCGTTCGAATATTCAACAGCAAGAGCAGCTTTTACCGCTGTTTCAAACATTTTTTGCCGGACTTTTTCAGACAGAAAAGGTGATGGTGATTCTTCGATTACCTTTTGATGCCTTCTTTGAATGGAACAATCCCGTTCAAACAAATGGACGATGTTTCCAGTGTGATCTCCAAACACTTGAACTTCAACATGTCGGCTATCAGCAATATATTTTTCAATAAAAACTTCATTTGAACCAAAATAGGCCATCGCTCTCGATTTAGTCGACTCATAAGAATTAACGAGCGCTTGTTCAGTTTCACAAAGCACCATTCCAATTCCCCCGCCTCCGCCACTTGCTTTAAGCATTACAGGGTACCCGATGGACTCAGCAAGACTCATAGCATCCTCAATGGTCTTTAATCCATCTCCACTTCCAGGGACAACTGGAACACCGGCCTTCTCCATTGTTTGGCGTGAAACAATCTTATCTCCCATTAACTCAATTGTTTCAGGCTTGGGTCCGATAAAAATTATTCCTTCATTAATGACCTTATTGGCAAATGCGGCATTTTCAGATAAAAAGCCATATCCTGGGTGGATGGCATCCACTTTTTCACTTTTTGCGATTTCCAAAATTTTATCACTTTGTAAATAGGATTTGTTAACTGGAGATTCCCCTACGCAAACAGCCTTTGTAGCGGCTTTTACATAAGGCATTTCTTTATCTGCTTCGGAATAAATAGCAATCGTTTCAATCCCCATCTCATGACAGGTTCTAATAATCCGAAGGGCAATTTCTCCTCGATTGGCAATTAAAATTTTTTGCACATTTTTTCCCCTTTCATATCCCTTTTGTTCCATCACTATTAAGTTTCTACATCATTCTCGGAATTTCCTGCAAATTTTGAAAACGCTTCCTGAAGTTATTTGAAGAATTTTTTGTACTTTTGTTATATAATGATAGTAATTCATTTGAATAATGCAAAAATTATTTCATTGTGTGTTTTCAAGACTAATTGATTACATACAAGATTATAAGGTTATCATTTTTTAGGAGGTTTAACTATGGTGGCAAAAGTGGAAAAATTAAAAGTAAATTTTAAAACACTAGAAGAATTTAAAAAATTTAAAGAATATGGGATTCAAGAGTTATCCATGCTTGAAGACCTCGAAGCAAATATGATTGATAATGATGGTGAATCACCTTTTTACGGTATATATTTCGGGGACAAACTAGTAGCACGAATGAGTTTATATCAAATTGACGCTAAATTTGATCGCTATTTCTATCCACCACAAAACTATTTAGAATTATGGAAACTCGAAGTACTGCCAGGATATCAAGGTAAGGGCTTTGGTAAAGCTCTTGTAGAATTTGCTAAAAGCTTTGGACTTCCAATTAAGACAAACCCAAGAGTACAATCAAGAAATTTTTGGGAATACATGGGGTTTACCAATGTTGATTACGATATGGAGCGTGACCGTGGAGAAAACCCACTTGTCTGGTATCCAGATGGTGTAGAGCCACAGCAACAATAATTTAAAAAGCGGACAAAAGTGTCCGCTTTTTTACTATTTTTCCACTCTTTCCAGATTTCCGTTTTTATCCATTTGAAATTTTACTTTTTGTTGTCTGTCCTCATCTTGAAGAACGACCATCTTTCGAGCTCTTTCCATAATTTCAATTAAAGAACGGTAATCTTCTTCTATTGCCTTTAAATTTTTTGACAGTCTTTCATTTTCAGCCGCCAAATAGTAAGCCTTCTTTTCCAATTCTTTAATTTTTTCAGAGGTTTTCATCCTGTCCTCTTCAAAACTAGATGAGACTTCTACTTGCTGTTGGAGTCCTTCTAAAAAGTGCATTACGGCTGGGAATGTGATGGTACCGCCTTGTTCACAACCGGGTGACGACTGTACAGCGGCTACTTTAGCCGGCTCTTGAATAGCCTCCCTCTCAGCAGGATCGTCTTGTTTCTTTAACTCCTTACGTTGCTTCTTAGCAAGTTCTATTCCTGACGTATATTGCTTACGTACATATGAGTTCCAGCGGAAACCACAGGCTGCTGAAGTTCTCGAAAGCTGTTTGCCAACCTCCTCAAATGCCTGCAGTTGCGTTCCGCCTTCACGGATATGCCTCAATACAACTTCAGCAAGCAACAAATCTTCATCTTGGGACCATGCATCTTGTCTGGTTGGTGACATCAGTTCATCCCTCCTAGTGTTTTTATAATACATATGCATCTACTAGAAAAGATAGACTTAAACAAGAGTTGTCTTTTAATCTTTATTCACAGTTTTTTCCTCACAAAACTTGTGAAACAGCGTCACCTCCATCGACTATGGAGCTGCTATTCATCCAAAGAACCAATCTAACAAAATAAAGGAAGCGAGGAAGCCTGAGCTTCTCTTAATTGGAAGAGAAAATTGATTATTTTCCACACCGATAGGAGCTTTCTGATCTATTTTTGCGGTGTTCCGCCACTTTTCCTCATAAAAGAATTTACATATTCATGATGGGCATCACTTTCCCAAAGCAACGAGCAATTTTTAACCTCTTCCTCTATTCTTTCGCGCAGCTTGGTTTCCTCCCACTTTCTAGTCCACACTCTTTTATAGGAACTGAGAACACTTATATCAGTAGTTACCATCTTTTCAATGAATGTCTCACATACCTCAAGGGGATCATTTTCAAAAAGGACATTGAAAAAGCCAACATTTTTTAATTCTTCGGCTGTTTGTAACTCTGCTTCCATCAAAAGCTTCATCGCACTCGCTGCTGGTAGTTTTTCTGCTAGGATGGAACCACCGCCCCAACCCGTGGTGATTGCCTGCTTTCCCTGAACAAACCCTGCTTTTATCCCTTTTCGCGCCAAACGAAAATCACATGCAGCCGCAAGTTCACAACCGCCCCCAACTACTGTTCCGTTTATGAGAGCAATGGTCGGAATTGGTAAGGTAAGGAGCGAATAAAGAATATTAGCCATCATCGAAAGCATAGGATAGGCTTCCTCCTTAGTATGAAGAAGGTGGAAAACGGATAAATCACCTCCAGAACAAAAGGCTTGGGAACCTTCCCCGGTAATAACAAGTGCCTTAATATCTGGTTCAGAAGCTCTTTTTACTGCCTCTCTTAGCCCCTTCATCACTTCATAATTAATGGCATTTCTTTTTTCGATTCTGGTTATCGAAAATAATAAATAGCCCTTCTCTCTTTTTTCGATGGTGTATGACAATTTATCTCGTCCTTTCATATCAATTTTTTTCAATAGTTAGGGACTTTCCAGGGACCATAAGTATGTATAGAAACGACAAAAGCACAAGGGCTAAGCCACCCTTGTGCTTTCTATCCTAACGGAAATTAGTCGTTAACAACGTCTTTTCCTTTGTATGTTCCGCAAGCTTTACATACGCGGTGAGCAAGTTTCATTTCACCACAGTTTGGGCAACTTACCATACCAGGTACGTTTAGTTTAAAATGAGTACGACGCTTTCTTTTTGCAGTTTTAGAAGTTCTTCTAAAAGGTACAGCCATTCTTCCCACCTCCTTAAAGAGTATTAAGAAAGTAATGAAGGCCAGGAATGCTGGTTCTTCACTTTGCTTCTTAGATTTGCCGATTATGATTCGGAAGAAGATTTGTTTTCGTCAAAAAACTTTGCAAGTCCCGCTAGTCTCGGATCAATCTTTTTCGATTGATCTTCTTCATGAATAACTTCCCAATCCTTACCAGATTGAGGGGCAGCTTCTTCAGACTCGACATCCTCGCAAAACACTTGCATTGGAACCTCAAGTAAAAGAATCTCTCGAATGATTGGCATTACATCAATCACATCGCCTTTTACTTGATATACTTCCTCTTCAGTTTCATAAACTGAACCTTGTAAGAGGAAAGTTTCAGTTGTTTCGACATTAATTGGAAGTTTTACATCCACTAAAGTACGAGAACAAGGAAGGATTAAATGACCTTCGATTTTTACATGGAACGTCACTTTCGTTGAATCAATATCTCCCCGGCCTGTAATATGCATGGGAGAAACTTCTCGAATGGTGGGATCGTCTTGTTTAATCTCATCCACACGAATCGTCTCATCAATCATAAAATCCTTGTTTCGATATTTTTGTAATTGACTTAATGTCCATTTCAATTGAATCACCCCAAGGCAACAAAGGTAATTATAGCCTTCGATAATATTTTTGTCAATGTTTTTTCTTTACACCTCGTCAGGTGTTTTTTTACTAACTAGAATTCACTTAGAAAAGTTTTTCCATTATAGTGTATCCAGATTAGCCTTTTACAAACATCTACAACATCTTATCATAATATTTGATTGATTTCCTTAGAATTTTGCTATAATGTTAGTAAATTTTAATAAGGAGATTGTAAATGAATGCTGTTGGCGTAATTGTCGAATATAACCCTTTTCACAATGGGCATGCCTTCCATTTAAAAGCTGCGAAGGAAGCTGCACATGCTGATGTTGTCATTGCCGTCATGAGCGGGAATTTTTTGCAGAGAGGGGAACCTGCACTTGTTTCTAAATGGTATCGTACAAAAATGGCGTTGCTAAATGGAGTCGATCTCGTCTTTGAACTTCCCTACCGCTTCGCGGTTCAGAAGGCGGAGACCTTTGCAAATGGAGCCGTGTCAATTCTAGATGCTGCCTGCTGCGAATCGGTTTGTTTCGGGAGTGAAAGCGGCGATATTTCTGATTTTTATCAAACAATTAAGTTCTTAAGAGAGCAGCAACAACCATTTGAGGAAAATATTCATCAATTCATGAATACGGGTGCTAGTTATCCAAAAGCTGTATCTCTTGCTTTTCAGCAATTGTCAGATTCAGAAAATTATTTGGATTTAGCGAAACCGAATAACATTCTTGGGCTTGAATACATAAAAGCAGTTAACAAGCAAAAGAGCAAGATTAGACCATTGACTGTGCCGCGAAAAAATGCCGACTACCACGATGAACATTTCGCCTCTGATACGATTGCAAGTGCGACGAGTATCCGAAAAGCGATTTTCTCAAACGAGAATGGCAAAAAGGAAATTGACCAATATGTACCTGAACCAACCAAGCAATTGTTAAAAGAATATCTTCACCATTATCAAATTTTTCACCAATGGGAAAATTATTGGAGCTATCTGCAATTTCGTCTTCTCCATTGCCATCCTCACGAGTTAAGAGAAATCTATGAGATGGAAGAAGGACTCGAGAACAGATTACTGGCTGCGGCGTTGGAGGCAGGCAGCTTTCAAGAATTCATGCAGAAAGTGAAAACCAAAAGGTATACATGGACGAGACTGCAACGATTGTGCGTTCATATTTTAACAAATACAAAAAAAATAGAAATGACAATCCACTCGGAAAATGCTTCTTATATAAGACTATTAGGAATGACGAGCAGAGGAAAAGAATATCTGAATAAGAGGAAAAAGGATTTTAGCCTTCCCCTCGTTTCTAAGCTTTCTTCTTGTAAGGATCCTGAAATTCTCCTTGATGTAAAAGCAGCACGAGTCTATTCCCTTGGTCTCCCTAATCAAGTAAAAAATGATATGATCAGGCAGGAATTTAAGCAGCCACCCATATTTATAGAGTAAAAAAGATGATGCGAAACGCACCATCTTTTTTTAGCCGATAGGAAAGCAAGCATTCTTATCGGGTATAACTGCAACTGCACTCTGTCTTAGTCTAATGCCTTGCCAATCGGCGAGTTTTCTTTACTTCTCTGGCAGCTTTTCTAAATATTGCACTGCTTCATCGAATGTATCGATTGGAATGATTTTCATTTTTGTATGAATATCGCGGGCTGTTTTTAATGCATCCTGATAATTTGAATTCTTTGCCCCTTTTTCATTTGGAGCTAAAAAGATTTCTGCACCTGCCTTGTCAGCTGCGACAATTTTTTGTTCAATCCCGCCGATTGGACCAACATTCCCTTCCTCGTCAATTGTGCCTGTACCGGCTATTTGGTATCCTTTCGTTAAATCTTCACTCGTTAACTGGTTATAAATTTCCAAAGAAAACATAAATCCAGCAGATGGACCACCAATTTCATCCGTCTTAACCTTTACATTTGGATCAACAATAATTTCCTTATCGTCCACTAGTGATATTCCAATCCCAATTTTTGTGGAATCCTCTTTAAACGGCTTAAGACTTAAGGTGACTGTGTTTGTTTTTTTATTTCTTAAATAGGTTAATGTGACATTGTCTCCAGCATGTTTTTTGCCAACATATTCAATAAATTTTTCCGATGATGGGAACTGATGCCCATCTACTTTAAAAATTCGGTCACCTGGTTGAAGTTTACCTTCTGCCGGCATTCCTGGAACAACCTGGACAACATAGATGCCTTTATATTTATAATCTACAGGCAAGCCTGCTTTACGGTAGGCAACCTCTATCGCATTTAGTTTTGAACCTTCCATCAGATGAAGTTGTCTTGCATTATACTCTTCCTCTGTTTCCTTTTTGTATAAAATCATTTCCAAAGGATAAATTTCTTCATATTTTCGGAGCTTTGCTTCCAAATAGGAATAAATATTAGCTCTTCCCATTCTAACTGTTGTAAGCATAAAGTTTCCTTCATCCTTATAGCCGTCTTCAACCGTTATGATTGGTCCAAGTTCTTTTGCCATGCCCGGTTTTGATACATAGTATGGCAAGGAATAATACATTCCGCCGATTAGAATAAAAGCTATCAATAGTAAGGATCCTATATAAATTTTTTTGCGCATCGCTAATGTTTCCCCTTCCACTGTTCAATAACGGTTACAATTTGCTGTAAATGATTTTTTGTTTCTTCCTTCCCGATATTGATAATCTCTTCATGATGTGTGAATGCTCGTGAGCTAAACATTTCAACAGAGGGCCGGATCATAACATCAGCAGATGTTTCCCTGTTGTTGATGATTTCGGTTTGCATAATGTCAATACTCTGCATTATGACATCGTAAATGGTGGTTATTTCAGCGTTCCGTTTCACTCTTGAAACATCAACTGCAATGACAATATCCGCCCCCATTTCTTTGGCAACCGAAACGGGAACACGATCTGTTACCCCGCCATCTACTAAAATTCTTCCATTATATTTTTCCGGTACAAAAATTCCGGGAATTGAGATGCTTGCACGTACAGCTTCAGCAACAGGTCCTTTTTGAAAAACAACTTTTTCACCTGTCATTAAATCAGTTGCCACGATGCTAATCGGCAGTGATAGCTCCTCAATGTTTTTCCCATGGGTAAAAACCTTGATGAAATTTTTAATTTTCTTTCCTGAAATCAGACCCATTTTTGGGACGGTAAAATCTAAAAAGTATTTCCTTTTAAAAGCGGTTGATAATTTATATAACCGATCCAATTCGATACCTGCCCCATAAAAACTTGCTACAAGTGCCCCCATACTGCTGCCTGCAATCAGATGAATCGGAATTCCCGCTTCTGTCAATGCCATTATGACTCCTAAATGAGCAAACCCGCGTGCACCACCTGAACCTAGGGCCAAGCCTATTTTTGGGTGCTCCATATTAGCTGACCTCCTATTATCAACGAATAAAAATCTCGTTCAATCTTATGGTCTAAATTAACGTTCTATGAGTATATTTGTGTTATATGAGGACAAGTAGAAAAGCGTAAGCACATTGCCTAGGGGTGATTTAGGGTGACTTAGCACAGATAAGTGCTTAGTCGGCCTTAATGCGTACATAAAGCATTGCTTTATATAGCCAAGCATAAGACGAGCACTTATTGAAGGTTTTCTCTACCTTCCTTAAGTGATTGGCTTAGACCAAAGAGCCCCTAGACGCTGCAGCTAGACAATAATAAATGAAAATCCCTATTGGCATAATTTCTATTTTAGCATTGATAATATTGATTTGCACAATTTGAGCAATTCGCTTGGAAGGAGGTCCCTTCATTGTTTCGGTCAAAGTTAAAAACAATTTTATTATCCGTTTCCGTCACGATTTTAGCAGCTTCGCTTATTTCCTATCCACAAGAATCATTTGAAGCGTCAATCCGCGGCCTTAATATGTGGTGGGAAATCGTTTTTCCTTCTTTGTTACCTTTTTTTATTGTCTCTGAAATGTTGATAGGTTTTGGGGTTGTCAAGTTCATTGGCGTTCTGTTAGAACCTCTCATGAGACCACTTTTTAAAGTTCCAGGTGTAGGGGGGTTTGTTTGGGCAATGGGCATGGCCTCAGGTTTCCCGGCAGGGGCCAAATTTACTGCAAGATTACGCCAAGAAGGCCAATTAACACAAATCGAGGCAGAAAGGCTCGTTTCTTTTACTAATTCCTCTAATCCACTGTTTATCTTTGGTGCAGTATCAGTAGGCTTTTTCTATAATGCACAATTAGGGGTAATCCTTGCACTCGCCCATTATTTAGGGAATATTTGTGTTGGCATTATTATGCGTTTTTATGGAAATGAATCACCTGACGGTGCCAGTGAAAAAAGAAAAAAATTCAAAATTAGAGCGGCCTTATCTGCCTTACATCAAACAAGATTAAGAGACAATCGGCCAATCGGGAAACTCTTAGGAGATGCTGTTAATTCATCGATTCAAACCCTGTTAATGGTTGGCGGCTTCATTATTTTATTCTCGGTGATTAACAAATTGCTGTATCATTTACATATTACTGCGACATTGGCTAAATCAGTTGAGGTGCTGCTTTCAGCCTTATCAATTCCTGGAATGTTAAGTATTCCATTTATTTCTGGATTATTTGAAATCACTTTAGGCAGCCAATTAACCAGTCAGGTTCAAGACGCCACTCTTTTACAAAAAGCAATGATAACAAGTTTTATCCTAGCTTTTAGCGGATTTAGTGTCCAAGCACAGGTGGCCAGTATCTTAGCACAAACAGATATTAGATTTCAGCCCTTCTTTATTGCAAGAATCGTTCACGGTTTTTTCGCCAGCTTTTTTGCATTAATTCTGTGGAACCCCATTTATGTACACTTTAATAGTAAAGAGCAGCCTTCAAATGCATTGCCAGTTGGTTTTTTTGAAGAGGGTTCATGGGCAAATCATTTTTACCAACGAATGATTGAGGTTGGACCGCTCATTACTATTTTCTCACTGTTTGTTTACATCATTATATTGTTTACTCGGTTAAAAAAGAGCTAGGCAATTGCCTGGCTCTTTCATCGCTTAAACTTTTTGTGTAATTCTTTTTCAACAATAGGTGGAACAAGGGTTGAAATATCCCCGTTATACTTAGCAACTTCTTTCACAATACTTGAGCTTAAAAAGGAATATTGGCTATTTGTCATGATAAAAAAGGTTTCAATATCTTCATTTAATACCCTGTTCATCGAGGTAATTTGCATTTCATACTCAAAGTCTGATACTGCCCGCAAGCCACGTATGATGGCACTCGCATTGACAGCTTTAGCGTAATCAACTAGTAAACCTGAATGTTCATCTACCTTTACATTTGGAAGATCTTTTGTTACAGCTTCAATAAGATTAATTCGCTCCTCGACGCTGAATAATGGATTCTTCGTAGAATTGTTCATAACGCTCACATAGACCATATCAAATACTTTGGCACCTCTTCTAATGATATCTAAATGGCCATATGTAATTGGATCAAAGCTCCCTGGACAAACGGCTATTCCAGCCAAATTAACTCCTCCTTATTCTCCACTATTTCTTGAATATATTGTTACAGCAATCATCCCATACTGTTCATGTTTAATTTCTGTAAATCTCCCTACCTTTTCTGGTAATTCAACATCAAAGCTATGTTCACAAACAACAATTCCATCTGAACTTACAATGTCTTGCTTATCCATTTTTTCCATTAAACTGACAAGCTGTTGTTTTTTGTAGGGCGGGTCTAAAAATATGTAATCAAAACAGATTTCTCTTTTTATTAGTGCCCTTAACGCTCTATCTGCATCATTACGATAAACCTCGGTATTCTCCTCAAATTTGCAGGCTTTAATATTTTCATGAATTACTTGGATGGCCTTTGGCTCTCGGTCAATAAAAATAACCTTCTCCAATCCTCTGCTAAGTGCTTCTAAGCCTAATCCGCCACTGCCTGCGAAAAGATCTAAACCTATTCCCCCTTCAAAATAAGGGCCAATCATATTAAAAATAGCTTCCTTTACTTTATCCGTCGTTGGACGAGTCGTACTTCCTGGAACAGCTTTAAGAGATCTCCCCTTACAAATACCTGAAACCACTCTCACGAACATATCACCACATTTTTGTTGTAAATAATTTTTCTTTATACATCCTATCATAATTTAATAAAAGTAGACAATCTGTTAGGAATATCTTTTCTTCTATTTAATAGTGTTCAGCAAAATACCGTTAAAATGGAAAAAATATAAAATAGACGTATAAGCTTTTAGGTTGTGGAAATAATGTAATTAACAACATCAATTCGAGGATGTTGTTGCCAACCGCGGAGAAGACTTACGTTTCCCCATAAGTTCTTCCTCCGGTTTCTCCTCTCCCTTTGCCTTCTATCCTTTTTTAGGATGTGGAAGGACCCTGCAGAATTTTCTGCAGGGTTTTTTTTATTTATTGGCTATATAAAAGCTCATTGTTTATTTTGCCATTCTGTTGATTGGAGCGTAAGGCGCGAGACTCCTCGAAAATGCTAACGCATTTCCTTCGTGCGGTGATTATTCTAGGAAGCTTATTCATTGTCATGCGGGAAAAGCGGGTCCCAGACCGCCCGCGAGAAGCGAGTGCCTGAAGCGGAAATCAACAGACAAGTTTAACAGAGCCTATTTATTAAATAGTAAATAAGTGATAAGGTAGGGGTGAATCAATGTATTTTAAAGGAGAGTTTTAATTGATACAACGCTTTATTGAACTAGGAGAAGGATATTCAGATGTTTATGAGCTAGTTGAACTCGCAAAGGCTAATCAGCACCGTCTGCAGCATATGATAGCTCTTCATACTAAGATTGAGACAAAGGATGTGACCTCCTTAGTTGTTGTCTTAAAGCCAACAACACCTGGAAAGTTCCAACCTCTTTATATTTGTCGTGAAGGTATTCCTAATCCAAATATAATGCCAAATAAAAGATTTAACCTATTTGCTCAAACAGCTCATTCACTTGGTAAACAAATACATGAGCTTTCCGTAAAGCCATCTTCCATTTTTACTGAAAAGGAACTATTTTATCAGCACTTAATTGGGATTTTACGATTAAATCACTATATTTTACCGCTACAATAAAAGGTGAGGGTTCATTACCCTCACCTTTTTATATTCCCATCTTATAATCATATTCCTTCGCTTTATCCGGAGCTGAATTTTCATACTCCATTCTTAAAAATGGCTTATACGAAGGTTCTACTTTCTTGACAAATGAAAAAGAATTTAACTTTTCCATGATTCCCTCTACTTCTTCTTGATTACAATACAAAACGACATATTTCAGCTTTTTTGATACGTAATGAACATTTCCGAAGCGCCTTAGCATTTTAGCTTGTTTTAAAGAGTAAAGCCAAACAACTAATCCTTGTCTTTGAACAAACATACTTTTTTCCCCTTCAACAAAACCATCATTTTTCATCAGTCTAGCACATTAAAACGTTCTTTTTCAATTCAAATTTTTCATCAGCTGCATCCGCAGCTGCCGCCACTGCCACAGCCATGACCATTATCAAAAAACGGGTTCCCAGTAGGGACCTTTATATGTTTTGATACCGCACCACCAATTAGCATGCTGATTTGATCTAAGAGACTTTGCAAATCATTCTCCGCCAACTTGAAATCCGCTACCAATGGGTCCAAATCCATTTCCCGTTTATATTCGCGGATTTGCATCATGACTCTTTTATAATCCGGATGGTATTTCCCAAAGCGTTGAACTTCTTCATAAAGTTCCTTTAAGCTGACAAATTGAGATATTTTCCGCTGTGTTTCCCTGTTATTTTGCATTTTATATAAACAAATTTGGTATTGTTCAGCAATGTCAGATTCTAATACCATCTTAGCTATGCCTTCAGCATATTCCAATAATTCAATTCTCTCACTAGTAGCAAGCACTGCAGCCCACCTCCAATGCAATTTTAACATGAAAGCTTGGAGAAAGCGAAAAAATCCTTCTACCTAGGGATATTTACAATAAATTCTTTTGTTAATCCATATGACTCATTATTTAGCTTCACTACTTCAAGCTTCATTTTATGCACTCCAGGAGAAAGACCTTTAATAATAAACGCAGCAGATGTCACTTCTGAATTCTTTTTTCCATCAACCCAAACAATCATTTTTCCTATTTTTTGTTTTGCATGATCTGATTCTCGGAAGCTAACACCATTAACAATGCATTCCACTAGAATTTGATTTCCTTTTATTTCGTGCTGTACAAACAATGATGGAATTTCCTTTAAATTTTGATTATAAACAGGGACAATTTCGGCATGATAATAACTTAACTGATCCATTGAAACGATTTTTGGTTTCATTCCAGGTTTTGGCAAATCCTTCTGACATCCAATTATGATCCCTGCCAGTAGGAATAGAAGTATAATAAATGGTACGATTCTCTTCAACCTTATCACTCCTTTATGTAGGTATTGTTCGCCTCCTTTTACTTTTTTAGTCTTATTCCTTATAAGCAAAAAAAGGGCCACATATTTTTTTATGTGGTCCTTAGTTAACTTTGTGTTTTCATTGCCTGAAACATATTGTACATCATAGAGGCCATTTGGACATTATTGGAAAATTTTTCTATCTGATCAGGTATTGTCTTTTTATAATGGTGTAACGACGCTATTTCAAGCGACTGTAAATCTTCAGGATTTCTTGTCAGTTTCCGATACCATAGCGGCTGTTCTCGAACAAATTGCTTTAGATCCTTCTGACGTTCTAAATAGTCTAGTACCTCTCTTCGCATTGTTTAATGTTCCTTTCCGTTAGTCTTTTCGAAATGAAAAAGGATGTTTTGGGCCTTCTTGTGGCTTGATCGATCCTGAAGCAGCATTACCACCTTGAAATTGTGAAATAACGCCCTGAATCGCTCCTAATGCTTGACTTAAGTTATTAATATGATTTTGCATTTGATTTGGATCTATTTTTTTGACCATACCCATAATATTAGACATCCAATCCCCCTTGGACTCGTTATTTGTTTCAGATTCTGAATCATTTTCAGAACCGATGTCGTCCCAGCGTTTATCCTCTTCCCCTAATAAGTACCAATCCTCATATAATTCTTGTAAGGTTGCCTTCCCATTCCGAACCTCTTTGATGATTTTCGGATTATCTTTTACAAATTCTTTGAATTTGAGCACGGAAGGATGCAATTTTTTTTGCGTCATTTTTCTCACCTCTGCCCATATTGATCGACAATAATACAATATGTAGTAAAAAACGAAATGTGAAAAATCAAATCAGTATGAAATATTTTATTATTATGCTTCTAAGTGGTAAGATGTCAACAGAACACGTAATGAAAGAGGTATAATTATGAAAGACGAATTGCGTCAATTATTAGAATCATGTCTTGAAACTGGGTCAGAAACAGACTTACAGGCCATTGCCAGCCTATTAGATGGCGTCCAAAGAAAGATTAAGCGAAACAGGAGCACTTTTATTGATGGAATTCTTCATATGGAAAGAAATTTTGACCAAAATTCCTGCGAAATTACCATTCCTATTACTCCCATTATTAATAATAATCTAGATATTGTTCACGGCGGGATCACCGCTACAGTTCTCGATACGGCCATGGGTGTCTTGGCCAATCAACTGCTTCCAGAGGGATTTGGAGCTGTAACAAATCAGCTTAATATTCATTATATCGCTCCAGGAATCGGAGAAACACTTCGCTGTAAAGCAGATATTGTTCATAAAGGCAGCAAAACAATGGTTATATCTGGCGAAGCATTCCGTAGTGACGGAAAAAAAATCGCTTATGCGACAGGAACTTTTTTTATCATAAAAAAATAATAAATGGGGGCGTTTAATCAAAATGGTTACCGCCATTGTGATCCCAATTATTTGTTTATACTTTTTTTGGCTAACAAGAAAAGAGATGAAAGAACAGGACGTTAAATGGCTTGCTGCTAAAAATGTTCGGCAAGAGGCTGTAATAACTGGAGAAATTAAGAGTATTGTGGAAGAAAAGCAGCGCTTTTATTACCACCGATACATGTATGTACAAACACTAAAGCTTCAAACAGCATCACGATTAATCACCGCGAAAAAGGTGAATCCTGTTTCTAAAAACGTGAAAATAAATACTTTTACTGTTGGTGAGGTTATTCGTGCGTACGGAAGCTGGGACGGAAGCAAATTTTTATTTAGTCATTATGAAATTGAAAAAAGGTGATACTGTAATCACCTTTTTTTCTTATTATCTAAATCTGACATCAAGAGTTGTTCCCTATTATTTATTGTTCTGTTTTTTGGATAAAATTTTGAGTATAATATTTTTGATATACCCCGACACCAAGATGAGTATAATCTTTATTTAATAACGTTTCTCTGTGCCCCTTACTATTTAGCCACCCCACCACAACAGCTGGGCCATCAGTATAATTTGCTGCAATATTTTCACCTGCAGCAAGGTAGGCTACTTCTGCTGTTTTTAATCGATTAGTCAGGTCGCCATATTTCTTAGACGTATGGGAAAAATCATTATTTTCAGCCATATCCTTACTATGCCCGTAAGCAGCTTCAGCTGTCATCTCATCCCAGATTAACGGTTTTAATTTATTCTTAACTCGTAAGACATTAGTGATATCAAAAATCTGCTGAGCCATACCTTTTTCAATCAATTTCCATGCATCCTCATTAGGTTCATCTGCATTAATCAAATCTCCACGATAAACAAGTTCGTAAGGACGTTGTTTAATTAGTGTTTCTGCACTCAGGAAGCGGACACTTGATAGGTTGCCAGTAAACTTATCGATATAGAGTTGGACATAAATATCCCCTATTTTAACCATTGGACGAATATTCAAATCGGTATCATTCAGTTCAAATCGGTAGGAGTTTCCGTTTACTTCTAAATTAAAATTTGTATCAAAAAATTGCGTATTAAAGATTTCCTCTACCGGCTGACCGATTTCAAACGGAGAAACATCTAGAGTTTCACCAATCGCAAAAATTGTCACGACCTGATTATTTTCGACACCAACCTGTAAGTACCGGTTATAATTCTGATTATAAATATACCATTGATAGCCATACATCGATTCATCAATTCTTTCGGGGGCTCCCAATTCCTTTTCTAACACAGTAACATTTTGTCCAATCAATAAAGCTAAACCTTCTTTTGGTTTTTCTAAGGATGTTTTATTTTCTGTCTGATTATTAGGGCCCTGAGGTAAAGTTTGTTTCATTTCTAAGGAATGATCTTCTTTAATCAAAATATTACTATTATTTTTTTCATTTATGCTAACATAAAAACCAATTGTTAAAAAAACGACTGAAAGTATCAGAATTCTAAAAAGAGTACGCAGAGGCATTCACCCTCTCTATTACTT
>NZ_JBALPG010000066.1:0-27318 GCF_036965245.1 Neobacillus drentensis | reverse complement strand
GTATCACTTGAAAGTTTAAAGATAGAATTTTAATATAAAAATAGATTATTTTAAAAAATACAAAAAATAACAAATTTCTTCATAAGCCAATTTTATTTACATAACTTTCTTCAGGGGTGATACGATGATAGCTCTTTTTAAAATGAATGATTTATACGAAGAACAAATTAAAAATTTATTTAAAGATTTGGGATACCAAACCGCTAGTTTTTATTCGATTAATTCAATACTAGATCAAATCATGAATCCGATGGTTATTATGACACCGGCAATTTTTCAAAAAGAATTAGAGGGTCTTTCTTTTCCTATTATTCCAATTCCCATAACTATTGGAGATATAAAAAAGTCTATAAGGCTATTGTTTCAAAGCCCAAAACAAAGTAAGTATTCTTATATAACATCAAATGAAGAAATTGAGTGGCTGCGAAAAGAATACGCGGAACATGTTGCAAATGAAGAGATTCATATCTCCTTTTTGACAGAAAAACAATCTACTATACTTATGCAAAATAATGTTTATCTAGCCCCAATATGGATGAAAGGCATATTACCAAACCCACGTATTAAAAATTTACATTTTGTTAAGCCTGATTTCACTTCTGTGATTCCTTTTTTACAGATAGCAGGATCATTAGTGAACTTAATTGAGGAAATTTTAAAAGAAAGATATCAAGTAGATGCAATAGTCAATTCAACGCATGATGGAGTTGTTGCTATTGACAGAACCGGAAATATTAGATTGGTTAATGAACATGCAAAAACGATCTTAGGTGTTGAAGAGGATATGAAGGGACGAAACATCGAAGAGTTCATCCCACAATCTGATATGTTACGAGTTTTGAAAGCTGGGAAGATGGAAAGGGGCGAGATTGCAACTGTGGGAGGTCGTCAAATTGTTATTAATCGATCTCCTGTTATCGTCAAAGGAAAAATTGTCGGAGCCGTTTCAAATTTTAAAGAAATTACAGATATTCAAAAAGTAGAATTACAACTACGAAAAAAAATTCATCAAAATGGCTTAGAGGCCAAGTATCGATTAAGTGATATTATTGGGGAAACCCAGGAAATAATGGAGGCAAAAGAATTAGCAAGGAAATTTGCTGAAACGGAATCTACTGTTTTAATAACCGGTGAGTCTGGAACAGGTAAAGAATTATTTGCTCAAGGTATTCATTCCGCAAGTCATCGATCACTTGGTCCATTTGTAGCTGTGAATTGTGCCGTACTGCCAGAAAATCTTCTGGAAAGTGAAATATTTGGATACGAAAAAGGTACATTTACAGGCGCACTAAAAGATGGAAAGCCAGGCTTATTTGAACTTGCACATGGAGGCACGCTGTTTTTGGATGAAATTGGTGAGATACCTTTACGAATTCAAGCACTTTTATTAAGGGTACTTCAGGAAAGAACAATTAGGCGTGTTGGCGGGGAACGAATCATACCGGTGGATGTTCGAATTATTACCGCAACGAATCGAAATTTAGAGGAGGAG
Source organism: Neobacillus drentensis (assembly GCF_036965245.1). Classification (GTDB taxonomy): domain Bacteria; phylum Bacillota; class Bacilli; order Bacillales; family Cytobacillaceae; genus Neobacillus; species Neobacillus drentensis_G. Next base: position 25,826 of record NZ_JBALPG010000066.1, on the reverse strand, counting down.
GTCGAAAACAAACAATTCCGATCTGACTTATATTATCGTCTGAATGTACTAGCCCTGGAATTGCCGCCTCTCCGTGAGCGATTAGCGGATATACCTAAATTGGTAGAGAATTTTTTAAATGAGTTTAATGAAAAAAGAAAAAATAAAATCATCAACGTTGAAAAGGAATTAATTTGCTTATTCCAAAAGTATGACTGGCCTGGGAATGTTCGGGAATTAAGAAATAGCATTGAACGGTTGATCGTCCTTGAAGAGAGTACCAGTTTAAGGCTTCAGGGGGCAAAATTTCTTTCTGAAAAAATAAGAAGAAGGAGTTTTTCAAAAGAAGCTCTAAATAAACAAAGTATAAAAAATAAGGAAAAAGAACTTATCCTCACTACATTAGAAAAATTTGAAAACAATAAAAAGCTAGCGGCACAATCACTCGGAATCGACCGGTCAACGCTTTGGAGAAAAATTAAAGAATATGAATTATGATGTTTCAAATTGCCATACAATGTTGCAGTTTAAAACAGCATTTTTAAAACAGGGATTTTCTATTCCTGTTTTTATTTTTTAGAAGGTTGAATAAGTTATCAGTAATTAGAATAATTTGGACGAATACATCACAATTTAAATATTGATTTTAACATGATTTTCCAAACGATTTTGAATAATAGGAAGAGGCTGGTTTTGTTGTTTCGAAACAGACGAAAAAAGTTCCTTAAGGAAAAATTTCTTTATTCTCAAAAACCGCAAGTTGCTGGGCAAGAAGATTCGCTTTCTTCTGACCTAGATGAAAACATACTGGTTCTCAACTCTATGTATCAGGATTGCTATGATGTGATTTTCAAAACGTTTTTAATTGGCGGACAAACAAAAGCCGTACTTATTTATATCGATGGATTATCCAATATTGAAGAGATCGATGATCATGTACTCAGTCCTCTAATGGGGGAAACAGATGGAAGAGTTCATGGTTCACGTGAAATGTTAGAGAAAAAATTACATATTTCAAAGACGAAAGAAATTAAGACATTTGTAGAGTGTATAGAACATATCTCGATTGGCGACCCAGTACTTTTAGTGCAGCAAAATGATTGGGGACTCTCCATGGGGTTATGTAAATGGGAAAAACGTTCGATTGAAGAACCACAGGCAGAGAGTGTTGTACGGGGACCACGGGAAGGTTTTGTGGAAACATTAGCAATCAATACCTCCCTTCTTCGTCGAAAGATCAAAAGTCCTGCTCTCAAGATGCAATCGATGAAAATCGGCCGCTATACCAATACTCATGTTGTAATTGCATATATAGAAGGAATTACAAATCAAACCCTCATAGAAGAGGTTAAAAATCGTTTACAGCTGATCGAGATAGATAGTGTTTTGGAAAGTGGGTATATCGAGGAACTAATTGAAGACAGTTCTTATTCGCCTTTTCCTCAACTCATTAATACGGAACGGCCGGATGTAGCCGCTGCGAATCTCTTAGAGGGACGTGTGGTGATTCTAGTAGATGGAACTCCTTTTGTCTTAGTTGCCCCTATTACCTTTTTTTCCTTACTTCAGTCACCTGAAGATTATTATCAGCGTTACCTGATTAGTTCAGTCATCCGTATACTGCGATTTGTTTTTATGGTGTTTTCTCTCGTTTTGCCTTCTCTCTATGTAGCGGTTCTAACCTACCATCAGGAAATGGTGCCAACGAATTTGCTGATTAGTGTGGCCTCTTCACGGGAATCGGTTCCTTTTCCGGCACTTGTGGAAGCATTGATGATGGAGATAACATTTGAAGCATTACGTGAAGCAGGTGTTCGCCTTCCAAAACAGGTCGGAGCTGCAGTTAGCATTGTCGGTGCATTGGTTATCGGTCAAGCTGCCGTTCAAGCCGGGCTGATTTCTGCTCCGATGATCATTGTTGTTGCCATTACCGGTATTGCATCTTTTATGGTGCCGCATTATTCGCAAGGAATCTCGCTAAGAATGCTTCGCTTTCCTATTATGTTGCTTGCCGGCTCGCTAGGGTTGCTTGGGATTATGCTTGGTGTGATTACAATCGTCGTCCACTTATGTACACTACGTTCTTTCGGGGTGCCATATCTTTCACCTATCGCCCCGCTGAAAGATCGTGAATTAAAAGATACCTTGATTCGGGCCCCATGGTGGAAAATGAATACCCGGCCCCATTTAACTGGCGAATTCAACCCAACCCGACAATCATCTGGGCAAAAACCGGAACCAAGCAAAGGAAAGGAATAGGATGAGAAAGAAGTGAATGAAAATGAATCTCTTTGTAGTTCGAAACATCATAAAAATATTTACCATTCTTCTCTTTCTCTCTGCTAGCTTTCTACTTACCGGATGCTGGGACAGAAAGGAAGTAAATGATATGGCGCTGGTGTTAGGGGCCGCCATTGACAAAGAAAAAGGAGAAAATATCAAACTTTCCTTGCAAATCTTGATTCCTCGTGCAGTGAGCAGTGGACAGGCAATGGGTGGAGGAGGTGGGGGAGGGGGAGCAGGACCTATGGTTTTGACAAGATCAGCTGTTGGTGAAAATATGGCAGATGCTGCATCAAAGCTCCAGACAAAATTCCCACGTAAAATCTTCTGGGGACATTGTAAAATATACATTATTGGAAGGAAGCTTACTAAATCGGGAGGCGTTCGTAAGCAGATTGACTTTTTACTTCGCCATCCTGAACCCCGAGAACGTGCTTATTTATTTGTCAGTGATGGAGATGCAGAAAAAATTCTAGAATTACAAACCCCTTTAGAGCGATATGAGGGAGAAGCTCTTCGGAAGCTAACCGAGTTGCAAATTGGGGTAAAAACTACCGTAAAAGATTTTGAACAAATGGTAACAGGTGATACAGGGATAGCTCTTCTCCCTTTGATTCAAAAACTGCCGCCAACGCATGGACAAAAACAAGAGGAGACAATTGCAAATATAATCGGAACAGCCATTTTTAAAAGAGATAGAATGATTGGTCAAATTGATACGAAAGTAACCAGAGGATTGATATGGTTCCGAAATGAAATAGAGGTGACTTCGGTTACAACAGCTCCCAAAAAGGGCGAGACGATTACCTTGGATCCCATTCGAGCTACAACAAAACTTATCCCTACTATCAAAAACGGGAATTGGAAGATCCTGGCTAAAGTTACTTTGGAAGGTACGATTGTACAAAATGCAAGCAATCTCGATGTTATGAGTCCAATTATTACGAAGAGGGTAGAAAAAGGCTTAGAAAAAGACATAAAACAACGCCTTAACTTGTCCTTAATACAAGTGAAGCAAAGAATGAATGTGGATGCGTTCGGTTTTGCGGATGCATTTCACCGTAAATACCCTAAAGAATGGGAAAAAGTGAAAAATCATTGGGATGAGGTTCTTCCAAAGGTAGAAGTAAAGATTAATATTAAAACACGCGTTCGACGTCCTGGTTTGTCAACTACACCTGCAGGCTTGAAGGAAGAAGAGGTAAAAGAGAAATGAAATGGTTAACGATAGCAGGAATCACCTTATGCGTGATTCTTATGGCCTTATTCGAATGGCCAAAAATGGACCGGCATCAGAAAAAGGAGAAAGCCGCCTTTGTAACTATAGTAGCAATGGGATGGCTACTTGCCATCCTCCTTCTTTTCTTTCCTGATATGCCAGGACCCACGCAGATGATTGACAAGCTTTTCAAACCGCTAGGTAAGATGCTCGAGAAATAGCTGGGATGTTAGTAAAAAGAAGGAGATAAAAAAATGATTGAAAAAGGAAAAATTTCATCCTTTCAGATGGCACTTTTAATTGTACCAACGATCATTGCAACTGCTGTTCTCGTTGTTCCAGCTATTACAGGCAAGTTCGCAGGCCGTGATCTATGGATATCACCTATTTTGGCATCCCTTAATGGATTTTTTACAACCTTTATCGCATACCGTTTACATAAGTACTTTCCAAAGGAAACAGTCATCCAGTACAGTGGTCATATCATCGGTCGTCTTCCAGGAAAAGCGATTGGACTTGTCTATTTGTTCTTTTTTTTGCATGTATGTGGCATTATTTGCAGGGAGTATGCAGATTTCGTAATTGGTTCCTTTCTCCCTAAAACTCCGATGACCATAGTTATTGGCAGCTTGGTTCTTGTCTGTGCTTTCGCTATACATGGCGGGGTAGAAGTCCTAGGAAGAGCAGCTCAATTATTAGTTCCGCTATTTATGCTTCCACCCTTGCTTTTTTTCCTACTCTTACAGGACTTTAAAATAGAGAATATTTTCCCCATTATGGAACATGGGATAATGCCATCTCTCCTGGGAGCAGTTGTACCGCAAGCTTGGTTCAGTGAAATTTTCCTCATCTCGATGCTTCTTCCTTTTTTAACAGATCATGAAAAAGGGGGAAAATCGGGTATGGCCGCCGTGATTTTTTCCATGTTTATCTTAGTTTTCACCAATATTGTTAACATTTTTTTGTTTGGAGGGACAGTAAGTGCCTATAGCTATCCAGTATTTACTGCTTTCCGATACATTGGCTTGGCCAGTTTTTTTGAACATCTTGAATCTTTTGTAATTTCTTTTTGGGTGTTGGGCATATTCATTAAAATTGCAGTATTTTATTATGCATTTGTTCTAGGAACAGCCCAATGGCTTCGTCTTTCAGACTATCGGCCACTCACACTTCCACTTGGTTTTTTGGTAACTATATTCAGTATATGGGTGTCTCCGAATGAACAAGAAATGAGCAAATTTTTAGGAACCATTATTCCTTTTTATATACCAACTATCATGACATTCATTCCAATGCTGCTCCTACTCATTGCGATCATACGGAAGAAGTTTAAGAAAAAATCATTCACGACATAAAAAGGAGAAGACCCTTTCCTATTATTTTTTAGTTGAGTTTCTAGTTTTGATACTTGAGATAAGATAGAAGTTTTGAAGAAAAAAGGAGAAAAATTATGATTGAAAAAGGGAAAATTTCTGCTTTGCAAATGGGTGTAATAATGTGCTCGAGGGAGAAATGGCCATTTCCTAAAAAGAGAAAACGAAAATAATAGACAAGCTGTTATTGATACTGGTGCAGCGCATACTCTTATCTTATCCGATATTGTTGGAAAGAATATGAATTATGATGTTTCAAATTGCAATACAATGTTGCAGTTTAAAACAGCGCTTTTAAAACAGGGATTTTTTATTCCTGTTTTTATTTGATATTTCCGACTTTTCTAAAAATTAGGCCATGGCACAAAAATTGCAAATACATACTTATATTAATTGAATGGTTCTTTTTATAGGAAAGTATGAGACTTTATCGAAAAAGTAAAAGAATCATAGCCTTGGTTAAATGGAGGTTAACAATGGAGCGAATGTATATTAATGGTGAATGGGTGACGTCCGTTACAGGAGAGTTTTTGTCATCGTACAATCCTGCCAATCATGAAATTATTGGCAGAGTTCCCAGGGGAAAAAGGGAAGATGTAGATCTAGCTGTAGCAACTGCAAAAAATGTATTTGAATCAAGTGAATGGCAATCATTAAAACCAAGTATTAGAGGAAATGCACTTTATGAAGTAGCACGAAAAGTGCGAGAAAGATTTGATGAACTGGCCATGATTGAGACTTTGGACACAGGGAAGCCACTTTCACAGGCAAGAAGTGATGTAGAAAGTAGTGCGCGCTATTTTGAGTACTATGCAGGTGTTGCAGATAAAATGTTTGGAGAAACAATCCCAGTAGCGCCCAATGTTATTGACTACACGATTCGTGAACCTATGGGGGTTTGTGCGCAGATTATCCCTTGGAATTATCCACTTCAAATCACATCAAGGGGTGTGGCGGCGGCCATTGCGGTTGGAAATACAGTGGTAGTGAAACCTGCTGAAGATACCCCACTGTCGGCATTAAAGTTAGCCGAAATATTTTCTGAGATAGAAGTCCTGAAAGGTGCTCTTCATGTTGTAACAGGATATGGTTCAGAAGCAGGAGAAGCACTGGTGAATCACCCTGATGTAAATCATATCACTTTTACTGGGTCAGTTAGCACGGGTACAAGTGTTATGATTTCTGCGGCTAAAAATATTGTTCCTGTAACACTGGAGCTGGGAGGGAAGTCACCACATATTGTTTTTCCTGACTCTGATCTAGAAGAAACGGTAACATGGGTTACTCGTTCGATTATTCAAAATGCAGGTCAAACTTGTTCAGCTGGTTCCAGGTTGTTAGTTCACTCCAAAATTAAGGATGAAATGATTGAGAGATTATTCGAGAGAATGAAAAGGATTAAAATTGGCCCCGGGGTAAATGACTGCGAGCTGGGTCCAATTATCTCAAAAAGACAATTTGATCGGATACTAGCGATGGTTGAAAGAGCCACAAAGCAAGGTGCACGTGTCATCATTGGCGGAAAGCAAGCAAGTGTGGAAGGCGCTGAAGAAGGTTATTATTTTGAACCAACCATAATTGAAAACGTTTCTCCATCTAGTGAAATTGCTCAAGAAGAAGTTTTTGGTCCCGTATTGACTGTATTTGAATTTGAAACCGAAGAAGAAGCTATTAAGTTAGCAAATGGAACCCCCTATGGTCTCGTCACAGGGATTTGGACAAATAACCTATCACGGGCGCACAGAATAGCTGGCAAAGTAAAAAGCGGCCAGGTCTTTATCAATGACTATGGTGCAGCCGGCGGAGTGGAGCTTCCTTTTGGTGGATATAAAAAAAGCGGAATTGGCCGTGAAAAAGGAGTAGAAGCGTTACAAAATTATACGCAATTAAAAAATATTGCGATCAAAATAAAAAGTGCGGATTAAAAGTAGTTTCAAAGAAATTTAAATGAAAGGAGTGATCGTTTTGCAGCACTTTTCCATTGCATTAATTCCTGGGGATGGGATTGGCCCGGAAGTGATAAATGAGGCGGTAAAGGTATTAAAAAAAGCAGAAGAGATACACGGCGGAATCACTTTTTCTCGTGAATCTTATGATTGGGGGTGTGATTATTATCTTCGAAATGAAAGAATGATGCCCGAGAATGGGTTAGAGATATTAAAAGATTTTGACGTTATTTTATTTGGTGCGGTTGGGGCAAAGTCCGTACCTGATCACATATCGGTTTGGGAGCTAATCCTGCCCATTCGCCGGAAATTTCAACAGTATGTGAATTTGAGGCCTATTAAACTCCTTCAAGGGATCGAAAGTCCGCTAAGGTATAAAACCCACGAAGACCTTGACTTTGTTGTCATTAGGGAAAATACCGAAGGGGAGTATTCCAATATGGGCGGACGAGTACATGAGGGAACCCCCTATGAACTGGCAGTGCAAAATAACATAATTTCAAGATACGGTTCTGAAAGAATATTAAATTATGCTTTTTCATTTGCCGAAAAAAGAGCGAAGAAGAACCTTACTGTGGCAACAAAATCAAATGCGATCAACTTTACCATGCCTTTTTGGGACGAAATCGTAAAAGAAATAGGCAATAGTTATCCGGATATAAAAACGCAACTCTATCATATTGATGCTCTAGCTGCTTACTTTATTTCCAGACCGGAAACATTGGATGTGGTGGTGGGAAGTAATTTATTTGGTGATATTTTAACCGATTTAGGTGCAGCGATCGTGGGAGGATTAGGGTTGGCCCCATCTGGAAACATCAATCCAGAGCGCATCTACCCCTCTATGTTTGAACCAATACATGGTTCTGCTCCTGATATTGCAGGAAAAGGTATTGCCAATCCAATCGCCTCGATTTGGAGCGTCAGTCTCATGATGGACCATCTCGAGCTCCATAATGTTGGGAAATTAATCCTAGATTCCATTGAAGGGGTATTGGTGGATGGAAAAATAAGAACACCTGACATGGGAGGCATGTCCACGACCACTGAAATGGGCGATGCAATCGTTTCAAAAATGGTTCAACTAAGTCTTAGCCCGAAAATGTAAAGTTGGAGTTAAAAATAGTGTATTCAAGCGTAAATTCATGGGGGTGACGAATCTATGAGTCTATTAAACGGAAAAACAGCCATTGTAACAGGAGCAGGTTCGGGAATGGGGAAAGCGATTGCTCAGGCTTTCGCTAAGGAAGGGGCAAGTGTGACGTTTGCTGATTTAAATCATGAGTCTGCAAAAGCAGCCGCAAGCTCAACCGGTTTAAATCGGGTGCAAGCTATTCAAGCAGATGTAACAAGTGATTTAGAAGTAGCGAATCTTGTTAATCAAACAGTGGAAGCCTATGACGGGTTGGATATTGTCATTAACTGTGCCGGGGTTCCTCAATCCTTTACAGCTATTGAAGAACTAACCTTAGAACAATGGGATTTAATTATGAACGTGAATACAAAATCCATTTTTTTAACTTCTAAGTATGCTGTTCCGATTATGAAGCAACAAAAAAGTGGCAGTATTGTCAATATTGCTTCCATTGCTGGTATTAGGGCGAGACCCGGATTAAACGCGTATTGTGCATCAAAAGGAGCAGCCATCATGCTGACCAAAGCATTAGCGATTGAGTTAGCTCCTTTTAAAATTAGAGTCAATGCCATCAATCCCGGCCCGGCCGATACACCTATGATTGGGAAATTCCTTGTAGGGGATGAGGCTCAAAAAGAAGATGGAATGAAAAAAATCTTTCAAGATAGTGTACCATTAGGTGCATTAATACAACCCGAAGATATCGCCCAAGGTGCACTTTATTTAGCCTCTGATCTAGCGAAGATTGTGACAGGAGAGGTTCTAAATATCGATGGAGGACGTGGGATTTAAAACAAAACTTTAGAGAGGAGAATAAAATGGAGCCAATTATTCGCTTAGAAAATGTATCGTTTTCCTACAAAATTAATGAAAAAACGAAAGTATCCGTTCTTAGGAATATCTCCTTTTCAATCTTCCCTGGAGAATATGTGGCGATCATTGGTCACAATGGTTCAGGAAAATCTACCTTATCCAAACACCTTAACGGGATTTTAACCCCTGACAATGGGGAGGTCTGGGTTCACGGCCATAACACGAAGGACATCAAAAAGAAACGGGAAATTCGTCAATCTGTTGGTACGGTCTTTCAACATCCAGATAACCAAATTGTTGCAACTATTGTTGAGGAAGATGTAGCATTTGGTCTGGAAAATATTGGTGTGTCAAGAGAAGAAATGAAAAAAAGAGTTGATGATGCTTTAAATGTTGTCAAAATGTCCCAGTTTCGTCACAGGCCGCCACATCATCTATCCGGAGGACAGAAGCAGAGGGTCGCAATTGCCGGTGTGCTGGCTATGCAGCCGGATTGCATTGTTTTTGATGAAGCAACAAGTATGCTCGACAGTTTTGGCCGAAAAGAGGTTCTTCAGGTTATGAGGAATATGAACAATGTGGGCATGACGATTGTTACGGTTACCCACCACATGTCGGAAGCAGCGGAAGCTGACCGGATTATTGTCATCGAGGGTGGGCAAATTGTCATGGACGACTCGCCGCGTGAAATTTTTAAACATAAGCAGGAATTAGAGAATCTTCAATTAGAAGTGCCTTCTGTAAGCCAAATGGCCGAGTTGATTCACAGCCAATTTACTGATTTTTCAAAGGACTTAATTCAGGAAAATGAGTTAATTGATGAAGTGGAGAAATTCTCCAAAGAGGAGGTGGTATAATGCCGAGCAGACCAATCATCCAAGTAGAAAACCTATCACATACGTATATGAAAGGAACCCCGATGGAGCATGTAGCCTTAAAAGGAGCCAGCCTGTACGTAGAAGAAGGGGAATGCATTGCCATTATTGGCCATACTGGGTCGGGAAAGTCGACCTTAATCCAGCACTTTAATGGACTGATGCGTCCGGAATCCGGAAAAGTCATCATTGATGGGGAAGATTTATCAAAGAAAAAGGTGGAATTGAAAACGCTGAGGCAGAAAGTGGGACTTGTTTTTCAAAACCCGGAGGATCAAATCTTTGAAAAAATTATTGGTGATGATATTGCCTATGGGCCATTCAAATTAGGTCTGCAATTAAAGGAGGTGAGGGAGCGTGTTAAATGGGCGATGTCTGTTGTTGGTTTAGATTTTGAGGAAATGAAGGACAGACAGACCTTTGCTTTAAGCGGCGGACAGAAACGGAAGGTTGCCTTAGCAGGAATCCTTGCATTAAAACCAAAGATTTTAGTTCTTGATGAACCGACCTCGGGTCTGGACCCAAGGTCAAGGAATGAATTGCTTGAAAAAATTAAACGCTTAAACAAGGAAGAAAAGTTAACTGTCGTTTTTGTGTCACACAATATGGAGGAAGTCGCATTTCTAGCTGACCGTGTCTATGTGATGGCAGGTGGAACGGACGTGTTAACAGGCACCCCGAAAGAAATTTTTACCGATAAAGAAAAACTGCACCGTTATCAAGTTGGGACCCCCGAAACGGTACAGGTTCTTTATCGATTAACCGATCTTGGGTATCAAGTAAATACGGATGCCTTTTCCATCACTGAAGCAGCGGACGAAATTATTAAGGTTCTTGCCGGCACGAAGGAGGGTTCTGAGCATGTCCAGCGAATTTGAAATATCCCGTAGTATTACAATTGGTCAGTACGTACCAACGGGTTCGTTTATTCACCGATTAGACCCAAGAATCAAACTTCTTGCTTTTGTTATTCTCGTTGTGGCGATTGCCTTCAATACCAGTTATATCGGAAATGCCATTGGTTTAGTCTTATCTCTCTTTTTATTCTGGGCATCCAAAATCCCAATTAGCTACGGGTTATCAGGTGTGAAACCAGCCATTCCTTTTATTGTCATCTTAGCGATTTTGCAGCTGCTTTTTCAAGGACAGCTCTTTTCTGATGGCAAAGTGTATGTGAATTATGGCTTTATCTTAATCACCAGTGAAAGTATTCGATTGGTTGTTGTTTCAGCTGTTCGATTTATTGAAATTATCTTCTTAAGCAGTGTTCTTACCTTATCTACCTCCACCACAGAATTAACACATTCCATACAAAGCCTACTGAGTCCGTTAAAGAAAATTAATTTTCCAGTCCACGAAATTTCGCTGATTACAACGATTGCGATCCGATTCGTTCCAACCTTCGCAATCGAGATGGAAAAAATGATGAAAGCACAAGCCTCAAGGGGAGCCGACTTTGGTACCGGCGGCTGGTGGAGAATCATTCAACGAACAAAAGAGATGTTTCCAATCATTATTCCTTTATTTAATATCGCATTGTCAAGGGCTGAGGATTTGATTCTAGCAATGGAATGTCGTTGCTATACACCAGGGGGAGACAGGAGTTCCTACTCAGTATATAGAGCATTAGCGAAGGATTATCTTGTATTATTGGTTGGATTTTTATTCTCATTACTACTACTTTTTTATCCATTTCCTTTTTAATGTTAAAAAACTAAAAACAAAAGGGGAGAAATTATATGAAAAAGGGATTAACAGTTCGCGATATTGTCATTGCTGGTGTGCTGGGGGCGATAGCGATTCTTTTAGGGGTAACACGGTTGGGCTATATTCCTGTTCCAACAGCAGCAGGGAATGCGACCATCATGCACATTCCCGCAATTATTGGAGGCATTATGCAGGGACCGGTTGTTGGCTTAATTGTTGGAGCCATTTTCGGGATTTCTTCCTTCCTAAACGCAACGGTCCCTCTCTTTAAGGATCCATTAGTTGCCATTTTACCACGGCTTTTCATCGGCGTGGTGGCATGGCTTATATATGCTGGATTCCGCCGCAAAAGTGAATACTTTGCTGTTGGAGCTGCCGCATTTATCGGGACATTGGCAAATACTGTACTTGTGTTAACAATGGCTGTCATCCGCCATTATTTAACCCCAGGAGTAGCCTGGACAGTCGGAATAACAAACGGAATCCCTGAAGCCATTGTAGGTACGATTGTGACTTTAGCCGTTGTATTAGCTTGGAAACAGATTGGCAAAGCTCAAAAATCAAAGATTTCTAAGGATGTGTAAGAAATGCATGATCAAATCACGGATGTACCAGGAGTAAAAGTAGGCAATAAAGAAGATCAACAGGCATTGACCGGTTGTACAGCAATCCTTTTTGAAAGTGGTGCAGTTGCGGGAGTGGACGTTAGAGGGTCCGCTCCCGGAACCCGGGAAACTGACCTTTTGAATCCGGTTAATCTAGTAGATAAAGTGCATGCCATCTGTTTAAGCGGCGGAAGTGCGTTTGGTTTGGATGCCGCATCCGGTATAATGCAATTTTTAGAGGAAGAAGATATCGGCTTGGATGTGGGTGTGGCCAAGGTGCCAATTGTCCCTGCAGCTGTATTGTTCGACCTTCCTTTCGGTAACCCAAAGGTGCGGCCTGATAAACAGATGGGTTATAAAGCAGCAAAAGCTGCTAAAACGGAGAAGTTTAGCACTGGAAATTATGGGGCAGGCTGTGGAGCTACTGCTGGTAAATTAGCCGGTCTCGGCTTCTGTATGAAGGGCGGTCTCGGAAGTGCATCGCTCCGCTTAGAAAATGGTGTTGTGATTGGAGCGATTGTTGCCGTCAATCCAGCCGGGGATGTCCGCGAACCTTCCACGGGGGAAATATTAGCAGGGCCGTATAAAGAGGGGATTATTCTTGATAGTATGAAGCTTCTCGAACAAAACTATCGACCTGCCATTCCTGCTGGGTCGAATACTACCATTGGAGTTGTTGCGGTGAATGCTGATTTAACGAAGGTAGAGGCAACGAAGGTAGCACAAATGGCTCAGGATGGGTATGCAAGAACGATTTTTCCATCTCATACCATGTTTGATGGGGACACCATTTTTGCTGTTGCCACAGGAGGGGAAAAAGTCCCTGTAGATGTCATTGGCGGGCTGGCAGCAAAGGTCATGGAGAGGGCGGTCATCAATGCGGTTAAATCCGCTGATAGTGTTGGAGGAATTATCGCCCATAAAGATTTACCAAAGAATAAATAAAACGGAGGGTTATAGTTGGCTGTATTTAATTATGTGGATGATCAGGAAGTTGTAAATTTAACTCAAGCACTCGTTCGGATTCCTAGTGTGTACCGCCCGCTAGACCCGAAGGCAAATGAAAGCAGAGCGGCACAGTATGTATATGATTACCTAAAGGGCCTAGGGCTTGAGGTTTACATCGAAGAAGTTGTAAAGGGGCGGCCGAATGTGATTGGTATTCTTGATTCGGGCAGACCAGGGAAAACGATTCTATTTGAGGGGCATACCGATGTTGTGACAGAGGGGGACTGGGATGCCTGGAGCTATGATCCTTTTGGGGCCGCCATTGAGGGCGGCAGAATGTTTGGCAGAGGAACGAACGATACGAAAGGAAATCTATCAGCCGCGATTGCAGCGGTCCATGCTATTAAAAGAAGTAACGTGAAATGGAATGGAAAAATAATTTTGTGTGTCCCCTGCGATGAGGAAGGCATGATGATTGGCATAAAGCATTTCATTAAACGTGGCTGGGCACAAGGTGTGGACGGTGCCATCATCTGCGAACCGGAGGAAAATCAAATTTGCATCACGCAAAAAGGGGCGATGAGAGCAGTAATCCGTGCTTACGGAAAAATGGCTCATGGTGCCATGCCATTGGCCGGAATCAATCCCAATACAAGAATGGCGCAAATTATTTGTGAACTAATGGCACTCGAGGAGCAAGAGAAGCAGCGAGTCGGTAAACACCAATATTTAGGTTGGCCGAGCATTACACCGACGATTATTTTAGGACCCGAAAAGGGTGAGCCGCAAATCAATGTCATTCCTGACCAATGTTATAGTACCCTTGATATTCGTACAGTTCCTGGACAGAACCACGACCAGTTACGGGTTGACATGGAGAATATTTTAGCGCGTTTAGGTTCCAAGGATCCAGATTTTAAGGCTTCCCTAGAAGTGATTGAAAGCCGGCCGTGGACAGAAACGAGTTTGGATGATCCGATTGTCAGGGCTAGTGTGGAATCATTTCGTTCAGTTACCGGAAAGGACCCAATTTATAATGGCGTACCTGGTGCCACAGACGGAACATTCCTTCATCTGGCGGGGATTCCTATTGTCACGACAGGAGCGGGTGACCGTCATATTCCCCACCAAATCAATGAATATATTGATGTTGCAGAATTAGTCGAAGCATCGAGGATCTATGCTCAGACTGCGATGCTATTTTTATGTTAATAAAGAAATAAAAGGGCTTAACAAGCCGGTCCATCAATCTTGGAATAGTCTGAATGCTATCCGTTTATTGGAAAGCGTTTTTTTTTAAAATTTTTTCAAACGAGCCTAATTATTCAGGCTCGTTTTCTATATAAAAAGGTGAATGCCTCCCACTTCTTTTATTCAGCATGAATTTTTTGAACACGTCCTATCTTTCCATCCGTTAGCCTGACTTTGATTCCATGAGGATGGGTGCTTGATTTGGTAAGAATATCTTTAACAATGCCTCGTATGAGATTTCCCGTTTTTTGATCGGCTTTTAATACAATATCAACCATCAGCCCTGGTATTACATCTTTTCGATTTTGGCCGTCCATTAAACACCCATTTTTCTGCGGGTATTGCTTGGTTTCTTGGTTTGCTGGCTTCTCATTTTTTTAGTTGAAAGATCGGCATTCGTCTTCCCTTTACCACCCGAATTCTGGCTCTTTTTGTTCGCAAGCTGCTGCTCCATGGCCTCTTGTAGGCTGATTTTCTTTTTTGGTTCTCCTGCTTGATTACACTCAGTCAAAGGAATTCCCTCCATTAATTACATATTAGTTAATCAAGTATAATCTATTTTCGAGTATTTGGGAAAGGCGTTTCTATTTTTATAACTATTCCTAAAAGGTCTGGAGATTATTGCATTGACGCACCTGTTCAAAATCTCTTTACTATTTAACTGATTGGCGGGGGACTGACCCTTTTACCCAAAGCGTTAGCGCAGCGGGGGACAGCATCGATCTTAATTTTCGAACTATTATTTCCAACTGAAAAAAATACCTTGCGGAGTTTGAAGGGTTTTACATGCGTAGATTCAGCAATTGATCAAGACATCTAGAAGAACATGCACCAAAAGGATGCACAATAAATGTGACTCTTGGCGACACGGGGAATCCATTTTTAACCCCAATCGATAGTCCTATGATCCAAAAAGCAGCCGAAGCGTATCAAAATATATATGGGAAAGCACCTGTTTACAAACGAGAAGGCGGTTCGATTCCGATTGTATCGGATTTCAACCATTCCCTAAATGCACCTGTTGTCTTAATGGGATTCGCTTTACCAGATGAAAATCTTCATGCACCGAATGAACATTTTAACTTGGAAAACTTTGATAAAGGCATTTTGACAATCTGTTCCTTTTTAGATCTTATTAGGTAAAATGGTGCGCTCTCACTACCCGTGGGAGAGTGACAGCGCACTTTAGGTAGCATTCTCAATAAAATTATACCTATGATTAGACCGAACATGCAGTATCGTATGTTCGGTATTTTTTATGTTTATTTTTTGACGGATTGGTAACATGGAGTTTGACCAGAAGATTTATGTTTGTGTTTTTATTTATTCACAAAAAATCGGGTTTATTGGAACCCGTGGCCCCAAACTGACCGGGAGAAAGTGTTCAAATAGAGTAATAGGAACACTTTCTGTCAAGGATATCGAGTAATAGTTATAGCGGAAATGAAGCACCTGAAGCGGAAATCAAAAGTCAAGTTTAACAGTGATTAAACATAATATATTGCCGCTTCATGCGAAGGTTTTCGAGCAATTTGAAAGAAGATTCTTTGTCCTTATTAATTCTAAATAGAGGGAATACAAGGTCTGGAAGTAAATGGTTTTAGTCAAGCTTTAAGTACTTATTTAGGAACCTGAGTACACGGCGTGTATACTCATTTTTATGCAAACGATACGAATGAATGTGTTCACAATCTTTCGTCAGCCACAATTCTTTTTGGTTATCGGATGAGATCGATTGAAATAATTTTTCGCTCTCGGCATAAGGAATAGCTTTATCTGTCTTACTATGGATGATGAAGAAGGATTTTCCTTTCGTATTTTTCACATGATTGATGGGTGAAACTTCAGTGGGGTCAATTTTGAGGAGCTTACGCATGGAATGATAAACAATCGGTGTAAAGGGCCGTTTGGGTAGCTTGGTCCAATGTGAAAGATTTTCTTTTAGAAAAGGTTCTAAATCACAAAAGGGACTGTCGGCAATAATGGCGGAAACAGCAGGGTGTTCGCATCCGGCAATAAGCGCAGTAGCAGCTCCCATACTCCAGCCAAGGAGAGCAACTTTTTCCTGATGTTTTTCCTGAATCGCATAATCAATCGCTGAATACAAATCGTGTCTTTCAAAATATCCGATCCCCGTGGTTTTTCCCTTCGATTTACCTGCATTGCGAAAATCAAACATCAGTCCATTATAGCCTTGTTCTGATAGAACTTTAATGAGTTGCAGTCCTTCAATCCTTTCCATGGCACGTTCATTCATATAACCGTGTGCCGTGATGACCGTTTTCTTGCTTTTCTTTGAAACTGCTGGAATCCACCAGCCAGACAGTTTTACTTGGTCTTTTCGGCTGAAAAATTCAATCTCTTCGAATGCAAGACCATATTCCCCTGGATTTTTTGTCGTTTTTGCCGGGAATGGATGAGTTAAATACAAACCGATCCCTAATGGGGCAAGAAAAAATAAAGCAGGTGCTGCCAAAAGCGGTTTCCATAGGGACTTACCTTTTTTACTTGATTCCCCATTCTTTTCCTCACTCAACATGAACTCCTCCTTTCCAATTGAAGTCATCGGTACATTATCATATGTAAGTCAACACAAAAACGGAAAACTCTAAAGTCCCATTTTATGCCTCTTTTTGAATAGGAGAGGAGGCAAATGGTTTACTAATGCTAACCATGAACATATTCGTGTAAAAATAGCAGAGGGTGGCCATTGTGTTTATGATTCAAATCAGGCAGCCATACGGTTACAGAAACTTGGCTTTAAATGACAGAGTGTATGGAGAGCTTTACCAAAATGGATCCCAACAATAGAGTTCATGCTAGAGGATGCCTTGTTGAGGATTGGAATTTACATTTTAAAAAACGAAGCACTTGTCCATATGACAAAACAATTTTTCAATGAAGAAATCGCTCGGAAAGCAGAGCTTTATCGGGATATCCCAGCAAATGCAGTAGAAATGATGCGGAAAAGAACACGAGAGTTGAAATTCCAATATAAAATGACTCTTTCCGTTTTCAAAGGTTCATCCATATTGAATCAATTAAAAATCCTCGAAGTACACCCCATGGATGTAGAAGTATGTGCATCTGTTTTTCTGCGCGAGTACAACATTTGGAATCAGAAGCAGGAAGTGAAAGGTTGTTTGAAAATAACCAGAGGGACGATCCTCTGGTCATTTTCGTTAGGAAAAAACCATGAATATCCTCTACATGGTAATTCTAGTAAGCGACGAGAGACAGGGATAGTGCAAAAATAGTAAAACGTTCAAAAGAGAGTGCCATATGAACAAGGAAGTGGATACGAAAATAAAAGGAAAAAACAAAATGGAATTAAAAGATGAAGGTAGGAAAAAAGCAAGAAATAATGGAGCTCGGTTACCAATACGAAACATTCACAAATGTTTTTTTTTAATGTTTGTGAGTGTTTTTTGTTTGGGGAAAAAGAGTACATCATACTGGATTTTTTTAACTAACCAGGAGTGTGAGGGTACCAAGTTATTACATGTCATTAAATATTCACATATTTATGAAAACCACTTATCCTTTTTCCCGCTTTATCCATATATCGACTATGAAGTGAATTTTAGTAGATGAAAGGAATTGGTTGAGGATGGCAAAGTACAGAATGGTGCGTACGGATTTTTGGAAGAATCCGGTTGTTTCAGAGGAGATGACCCCGGAGGATAAGTATTTTTACCTCTATCTACTTACGAATCCACAAACGACTCAAATAGGAATCTATCGACTTACGAAAAAACAGATGGCTTTTGATTTGGGTTATTCGATTGAGAGTGTTCATTCGCTAATGGAGCGATTCACCCTGCATCACAAAGTGATTCGTTACAACCCTGAAACAAGAGAACTCGCGATTAAAAACTGGGGGAAATATAACCTGAATGCAGGCGGGAAACCAGTGATGGATTGTATTGTTTCCGAACTAAAAGAGGTCGAAGATCACTCGCTTATTCAATATGTTTCTGAATCCATTCAAAAACAGGAAATTCGCAGCCTCTATCAATCTTTTTGCGAACAAGAAGAGCTGTGTTTTGACAAGGATGGTAGAGAGCAAGATGAAAATGATACATATAAAACCGAATGTGAAGAATTGGACGATACGTTACTGCCTCGTCATACGATAGGTGGACAAAAAGAAAAACAAAATGAAAAACAAAAACGACAACAAAAAGGTTTTCATCCAAATCATGAGAGTCACCCAGAGATAGAGAATCCATTACAAAGTAATCAAAAAACAGAAGAGGTTAAGGAAATTGTTGAGTTTTGGGACGCGAATGGATTTGGTTTTACGAACGTGAATGCGAAACAGCAGTTGTTAACTTGGTTAGATGATTCTAGATTTGTACAGCCAAAAGAGTTGATTTTAAAAGCGATGAATATTGCGTGTGCGAATAACAAGCGAAAGCTGAACTATATTGTCGGGATTCTGAAGAACTGGGAAAACGAATCGTTACTGACCGTAGAAGAAATTGATTCATATCAGGAGAACCAAAAGCCTGTACCAAAGACTAGACAATCAACTGCCGGAAGAGACATTCCCAGAAGCTTTGAACTCGATCTTACGCGAGGTGAAGAGTGATGAGTATGGTTGAAAGAGCGTTCTTAGGAAGTTTGATGAAGGCGGAATACTTACTCAAGGATACCGTGGTTCAACCTGGACAGCTAGAAAGTACACGGCATAAAGAAATCATGCGAAGAATGGTCGAGTTAAATCGAGCAGGTAAGAATATTGATTTGATCACATTGACCACCTTACCCGACCTCGAATCATTAGGTGGAATGTCTTACCTTTCGGAGCTGTTATCGTATGCGGATCTTGAGAAATTTGACGGAACGGAGAAGCTCATTCTTGAACTATGGAAGGAACGGGAAAAGAGAAACATCTTAACGGTTGCAGCCATGAATGATTGGGAAATTGCGAAAGTTATAGCCGAGTTGGATAAAATTAACCAAATGAAGATGGAGGATCACACGTCCTTACAACAAGCGTTGTCCAATATTTATGAGGCACCTTGGGAAGATCAACTACTTCTTAAGAGTGTAACAACGGGGATCAAAAAGCTCGATGAAGTGACAGGAGGCTTTCAAGGCGGGGAAGTGACGATTCTAGCGGCAAGACCATCAATGGGAAAAACCGATGTGATGCTTCATTTTGCAAAAATGTCGGGTTGGGCTGGATATTTGCCACTTGTATTTTCCTTAGAAATGCCTGAAAAGCTAATAACCTCTCGATTAATTGCTTCGACAGGGGGCTTTAACCGGGTAAAAATGCGGGATCCGAAAAGAATGTTAAGTCAAAGTCAAAAGAATAAATGGTCCGATGTGATAGGTGATCTAAATGAAACCGATATGCAAATATTTGACGGGGCTGGACAAACAATTTCCGAAATGAGAGCGAAAACGAGAAAGTTAATGAGTCAATTTCCACACAAGAAACCGATCCTTTTTATTGATTACTTAACCCTGATCCACTCAAGTCAATTCTATGGAGGGAATTCCCATTTACAAGTAACGGAAATATCCAAGTCCCTCAAAACAATGGCAAAGGATTTTGATTGCCCTGTCATTTGTTTGGCTCAGCTCAATCGATCGGTGGAATCAAGGGCCAATAAACGGCCCATGATGTCTGATATTCGGGAATCGGGCAGTGTGGAACAGGATGCCGATGTGATTTTGTTCCTGTACCGGGAAGCTTATTATGACAAGGATTCCGAGGAACGTTCCCTTGAAATCATTGTCTCGAAAAACCGAAATGGTCCAATTGGAACCATCGCAGTGAAGTACAACGAGCATACAGGAACAATTGAGGATCAAAAGGAACAGAGTCTTACCCTTGAATAACCTTCCATTTACCCAATAAGAACGAAGCCAACGGGTAATAAATAAATCGAATATCGAGGTGCTATCACATGATTGTGGAAGAACTTTACCGGGATAGTTTAATCTATGAAGAGTCCTCATTGGCCCATTATCTCTACCATTTACTAGCTGAGCGGAAAATTTCATTAAATGACAACATTTCTAAAATAGACTTTGAACAAGCGGATCATCAGAAAGTAGCAGAATTGATTCAAAAAAATGTGTTAGGCATTCATAAGATTGGAATCTACTCTCTGAAAATGAACCAGAAGGATTTTATCTTTATCTTTGCAGCCAGCGAGCAAGAGGCAATCCAATTCTATACCAAAACCTTTCATCAAACCCCATTGAACTGTCACGAATATTCACTAGATTTCCAGCTTTCTAGAGGCAAAGAGGTGATTTCGTTTCGGGACATGAGGAAGGAATTCGTGAGGTTTCCAGCTATAGCGGGATGTTTTAAGAGAGAGGTGAAGGTGATAGAGAAGGGGACAATCCCCTATGTAGTAAAGAGAGATTGAATTATACGTTCTCTTAAGTAAAATTTATGGATCATCCAAGGGTCAGACTTTTATGGGTACTAGTACTCAAATGAACTTGAGCTTTATAATGGTGAGGGACTGACCCTATTATCCGGATTAAGATGCAATCTTTGCACTACTCAAGATGTGTATAAAGTCCGATAAAAAATACAACATTATATCCCAATTGATACCCTTTGGAGGGATTTTATTTCCGTTATTTTCCACCCGAAAAATTTAAATAAGATTTTGCACATTCTGAAATAAAATGGAATAATAACAATACTTAAGATTTTCCACCGGATTAATGAAAAAAGGNNAATGAAAAAAGGAGCCTGAAATAATGTTCTCGTTTACACAAATAGCTTAATTATATTGAACAGTAAGCTTTTTATTTTCTATTTGACCTAAAAGTTGATGTTTATTTAGATTATCCTTCCATTGATTGTAGTGGTTTTCACAAAGCCCGTTTTTAAAGTGAATATTGGTACAGTTAGCAACTCCGCATTGTTTTATTACTTTAGGTATGTGTGGATACCCGAATTTCATATATATTTTGTCATGATCTTCACAATAGCCATGAGCAAAATGAGTATTGCTGCACCCAACAGCTAAGCAATTCACTATTAAGTCTGAAACCGCATCAACGTTCTTTACCTTTCTTCTTCTCATTCTCATATAATGCATACCACAAAGTTGCCGAGCCTTTATATGACCATTGCAGCCTTCTACAATACACTGACCTTTTCTTGAATGCCTTTTTGCTAGTAAATTTTTCATCAATTAACTCAACTCCTCAGTTATTTCGATATCTACCTGAGAAAATTAACCCACTATCTTAAAAAAAGAGCTTTTGATTTTATGGTAATATTTTAACAAAAAACCTTCAAATTGAATAGGATGTATCTCTAAACAATCAACTGTCAAAACTGTTCTTATCATTTTTAAGAGATTATTGACATGGATGTTACCTTTTAAATGGATGGATATATAGTTAATTACGCTTTAACACATAAGGATTTCCTATTGGTATTTTCATAGTGGTTAAAAACAATGGCTGGGGATTTACAGAAATTGCATTACCCGGACCAGAATCTGAGGAGGATTACCTATTTGAAATTATGATTGTTTACATAATTTTGCTATGTAATAATTAAGAAATTTAATAATCGGATTTCTGGATATGATATTGTACGAATCAGTGAAAATGCTAAAGGTGATAAAAGTCTTCGATGGCTGAAGCACAGTTAATTGGACATTGGTCTAAAAAACCATCAAGAGATTACCGAGACCCCTTGATATTACTGGGAAATTTGAAGCTGAATGGGGGGCTGGTGTTCTCCACAGTCTTCAAAACTAAAAGTGAGTTTTATACATACAAACGTTGATACAATGCGGTTTAGAGGTCGAAACACACACAGTCTTTTAGCAATTTCAAACGAGACTGTGTGGAACTGATTCTCGAAACTTTGTGCGTCCAGAACCTCTAATTTACTATATTTGGAGGTTTTTTGTATGAGAAAACATGGTAGAACAGCAACGGATAAACGAGCGGTTAGGGAAGAATTTTCAATGGGTGAATTATACGAAAAGTTCATGTGGTACAAACGAGCTGAAGGTCTTGCTCCTCGAACTCTGGAAGAATATGAGCTTCATTTCCGTTGGTTCATTGATTACCTAAAGGGCGATATTCCAAAGGAACAAATGGTTCCAGAGCTGTTTTTGAAATATTTTCACTATATGGCTCATGAGAGGGAACTTGCTCCTTATACGGTCAATATTCGTACAATGAGAGCTTTCTTACGTTGGTGTTATCTTGAAGAACATATTGATACTCCTATTCATGAGAAGCTGAAGCTGGTTAAGACCGAGGAGGATAAAATTGAAGCTCTTACAGTAGTTGAAATAAAGTCCTTGCTGAACGCATTTGATACGACTACATATGTAGGATTCCGAGACAAAGTCATGGTCATGGTCTTGCTAGACACAATGGTGAGAATATCAGAGCTTCTTTCAATTAAACGCTCAAATGTTGACCTCAAGGAAGGGACAATCAAGTTGGAAGCTCCTAATACTAAAACGAGGAAAGGAAGAACAGTTCCCATTTCCAAGAAGACCGCAAAGCTATTAAAAGAATACATGACAGAGTCCGAGGACTTTGGTGAGGAACTGTTATTCCTAACATATGACGGACGTGAAATGGTTTCAAACACATGGAGGACACGACTTCATGAGGTTGCTGACCTCTCTGGTGTAAAGAAAGCTGTGAGACCGCATATTCTCCGACATATTGGAGCATTGTTATATATCATGAATGGTGGAGACCCTTTCTCACTTCAGAAGATACTGGGTCATACTACTATGGAAATGACTCGTAAATATATTCAAATGACTGACGTTGATATAAGAAAGCAACACAATTTCTACAGTCCATTGAAGGGAATATAAGACAAGTGAGGCTCTCAATATGAGGGTCTTTTCTACTTCCTAATAGTTGTCATTTTATGGTGAATATTGCAATTAAATGGTATGATGGAACTAAAAAAGGTGAGGGGACTAGCATTGGGAATTATTGATATTTTTTCTAAAAGAAACAAGGATAAACAAAAGGAAATTTTTAAATATAACGAAATACCTCAACCATTAAGAATACAAATACAACATATTTGGAGAGACGCAATAGGTCACGTAAGGGTTGCGACAGGTAGGAATTTATATAGAACCAGTTCTTCAAACAATCCTTGGGACAACATACATAAATCTTTATGCAAAGAATATGGAGTAGTTAGTTTGAGTTCACATGGACACACTTCTATTGAGAAATGTTTTGCTTTTTTACAAGATGAAAAGTCAGTTGAAAGAGTACTCGATATTATTGAACTCTCTTTCGGAATTATTGACACGGAAATAAGGGAAGACCATTGGAATTGGGTGAATAATGGGATAACTCAACCTCCAGACGACGCTATTGAAGAACTGAATAAAAGGTTTCAAGAACACGGAATTGGTTATCAGTATCTTAATGGAAAAATAGTCCGTGTAGACTCTGATTATATTTATCGAGAAGCTGTTGAGCCAGCTGTTAACCTAATGTTCGGAGAAGGCTTTGAAGTAGCTTCACAGGAGTTCATGAACGCTCATGAACACTTTAAGAAAGGCAGAGATAAAGAAGCAATAGTAGAAGCTGGAAAGGCTTTTGAAAGTGTATTGAAGTCCATATGCTCTAAAATGAAAATCAAGCTAACTGGTAAAGAGACAGCAAACCCATTGATAAAGATTCTAATTAAAAACGAAGTGATACCAGAGTACCTTGAGAACTCTTTAATGGGTCAACCTGTGTTGAGAAATAAACATGCCCACGGTCAAGGAGAAAAAACCGTTCCGCTACCGAGATATACAGTAGCTTATGCCTTACACTTATGTGCAACCAATATTGTGTTTCTTATTGAAGCTTACAAGTCAAAGAAATAACCGACAAGCTCTCCGACAAGGGAGCTTTTTCTTTTGCCAAAGTATCACAACGATTGAATTAACTGTTAAGAGGAGTTCTGACTTAGTTTGTTTAATTAAATAGTGAAATGAGGTGAAATAATGGACATTGGTAACAGGATTAAAAAATTACGAGAAAGGCACGGTCTCACTCTTGAAGAAATAGGAGAGAAAGTACATTTCAACTATTCCAATCTTTCCAAGATTGAACGAGGAGTACGAAAACCTACACTTGAATTATTAGAACAGTTATCAGAACTTATGAGGTTCCTATTAGTTATTTCTTTGGGGTTCAATCAAAGGGAATAAGTGAGGAATGGCTTGAGCTAATTGAAGAATTGGAAGAAAGGCATATAACACCAACTGAAATGAGAACAGTAATAGAGTTTTTGAGGAAATTACAAAAATAGTAAGCTTTCTAACATACTATTTCTAACAAGTTTTGAAAAGTCAGTCGTGTCATATTGTCTGGCTCGTACTAGGTTCCTTTTACTAAGTTCCTCGATAGGTTCCTAGTTAGGTTCCCTCACACTCCTATTTCTAACAAGTTTCCAGAATATTATTAAACCAACTGTCCTCGCTTGGATTAATATATTTCGTGAAACAAATCCACTAATATGGTCGTGAATATATCAACGACTATGTTTGAACAGCTCTCACTCGTTGTGGGAGCTTTCTTTGTTTGTGTACATGATTATTTCAATTATCGTTCGACAAAGGTCAACAGAGCATTGTAACAGGACATTTTGAGTAAATTGGGTCTTTACAACAATGTCTCTGAAAATCCGCTGAAATGTTTTTTTACGTGACCTCTTTCAAAATTTCAATTTGGAGTCATAACTTAAAAGTTTTGACGCTTTTTTTGATAGGTGATAAGATCAATATATATAATGGTATCAAAACATATAACCAAAAATAAGGAGAGGAATTCTATTAAATACGGATATGCAAGGGTCAGTACACTTAACCAAGATTTAGAAACACAACTTCGAGCACTTAAAAACGAGGGTTGTGAAAAAGTATTTTCGGAGAAATTTACTGGAACAAAAGCTGAACGTCCAAAGTTTCAAGAAATTTTAACTGTCTTGCAACCTGGCGATATACTAGTCGTTACAAAATTAGATCGGTTTGCTCGATCTACAGTTGATGCTATAAAAACTATTAAGATACTTTTTGAAAAAGGGGTTAAAGTACATATTTTAAATATGGGCTTAGTGGAAGACACGCCAACAGGACGTTTAATATTTAATATTATGAGTGCTTTTGCTGAATTTGAAAGGGACATGATCGTTGAACGGACACAAGAGGGGAAAGCGATTGCGAAACAAAAAGAAGACTTTAGAGAAGGAAGACCTAGAAAGTTTAGCAAGAAGCAGATTTCGCATGCATTGACTTTATTAGAATCCCATTCATATAAGCAAGTAGAGGAATTTACAGGGATTAGTAAAAGTAGTCTCATACGAGCAAAGAGGAGAATCAAAAATATTAATTAATAAGTGATATTGGTTATAAAATATTTATTTATGAAAATGAATTTGATATACTTTACATATAATAATTTTCGACTCAACAAGGAGTCTGAGGTATTCGACAAATTAAAGCCTTTGGGCAGGTTCGGGATCCATAGTATTTTCGCTATGTAAACAAACTTGTTCAAAGGCTTTTTTGTTCATGGTTATTTAACCAAAAATAGTCATGAAGTTTATTAGAGAAAAGAATCAGAGGATATAGAAAATGAACAAGCTACTGATTGTAGGTTGTTTTTATTTTGTTTTAAAAGATGTATGTATAGCAATTATGTATGTCTT
>NZ_JBALPG010000065.1:4089-11921 GCF_036965245.1 Neobacillus drentensis | reverse complement strand
GAAATGAGCAATTCAGACACTATTGTTACGCATGTAATACTCCGTATAAGTCGTTAATATCCATCAAACTTATACGGAGAAATTGAGTGTAGATGGATGTGCCGACTTTGTATAAAAAGTAAAAAGTATTGATATACAAAGGAGGAATTATCATGTCAATGATACAAGTTCAAGACTTAACTTTTGCTTATCCAGGTAGCTTTGACAATATTTTTGAAGGTGTGAACTTTCAAATAGATACGGATTGGAAACTTGGATTTATCGGTAGAAATGGACGAGGTAAAACAACATTCTTTAATTTATTATTTGGAAATTATGAGTATAGTGGGAAAATAATTTCTTCGGTAGAATTTAATTATTTCCCTTATCCAGTTTCGGATAAAAACAAGTATACTTATGAAATCTTTGAAGAAATTTGCCCTCAAGCAGAGGATTGGGAATATCTTCGTGAAATATCTTATCTAAATGTTGATGTCGAGGTCATGTACCGACCATTTAAAACATTATCAAATGGAGAACAAACAAAGGTGTTGCTTGCTGCACTTTTTTTGAATGAGGGTCAATTTCTATTAATTGATGAGCCAACCAATCATCTAGACACTGATGCACGAAAGATGGTCTCTGATTATCTAAGGAAGAAAAAAGGGTTTATTTTAATTTCACATGACAGAATCTTTTTAGATGGATGCGTTGACCATATCTTATCTATAAATAGAGCAAATATTGAAGTTCAAAGTGGTAACTTTTCTTCTTGGAAGTTAAATTTTGATAGACAGCAGGAAAACGAAGAGGCAACAAATCAGCGTCTACAAAAAGACATAGGGAGATTAAAACAGTCTTCAAAGCGTTCAGCAGGTTGGTCTAATCAAGTGGAAGCTTCCAAAAATGGGACAACGAATTCGGGTTCTAAGCTGGACAAGGGTTTTGTAGGACATAAAGCGGCAAAGATGATGAAGAGAGCAAAGAACCTTGAATCAAGGCAACAAAAAGCTATTGAGGAAAAGTCAGGACTGCTAAAAAATGTGGAAAAAAACGAGTCATTAAAATTAGAACCATTGGAATTTCAGTCAATTGAATTGATTGTTTTGGCTGATGTGTCTGTTAAGTACGATGACCAAATAGTGAATAAGCCAATAAGCTTTACAGTTGAACAAGGTGACCGAATTGTACTTGATGGAAAGAATGGAAGCGGAAAAAGTAGTATCCTAAAACTAATTCAAGGAAATCCGATACAGCATACAGGCTCAATGAATTTAGGTTCAGGCCTTATCATTTCCTATGTCCAACAAGATACTTCTCATTTAAAGGGACTGTTATCGGACTTTATTGAAGAGCATGAGATTGATGAAACGTTATTTAAATCCATCCTACGTAAAATGGATTTTGACCGAATTCAATTTGAGAAAGATATATCTCATTATTCTGGTGGACAAAAGAAAAAGCTGCTTATAGCCAAAAGTTTATGTGAAAAAGCTCATTTATATATTTGGGATGAACCGTTAAATTTTATTGATATTTATTCGCGCATGCAGATTGAAGAGCTTATTCAAAGATTTAATCCCACAATGGTTATTGTTGAGCATGATCAGGCATTTCAACAAACAGTTGCAACAAAAACTATATCTATGTAGTTAAATATGAAGAATTGAAGATATAATCAGTAAATCAGGTTATTAAACTATAGGGTGCTTTACTTTAATAAAGAGTAAAACCCTTTTCTTCTTCAATAAAAGGGAGTTTAGTGAAAAAAGGAAATTCCGTGAAGTCGATATTAGTTTATTGTCTCTACACAATAATATGGGTGACTGGAAGGATGTTATTTATTGCAATATGCTTGGTTAATAACCGAGTAAAATGACTAAAACTAACCAGATAGGTAACTCAACCTAGAATAATAATGGGGTGATTTTATGAGTAAAGCTAAAGGAAAAGGTGGAACCGGGAGAGGAACAGACAAGAAGGGTTGGAATCGTTGGCAAGCTAGTGCAAACAAAAAAAAGAGTGCAAAACCTTATATAAGTAAAGGTACAAAAAAAACGGATGTTGAAAATGACCCCACGAGCAATAGTTAAAGTCACTTATCCGAAATATAGCGAATGCTGAATAAATACAATTATTTAAAGACCCAACGTGTGCGAGCTCCTTTAAAGGAGTTCGCTTTTTTGTTTTTTCAGCTAACGGGGCAGGTTATTTTAATATTTGTCACAATTAATTTTTCTAGGTTTTTCTTAAAAATGAACGGTTCTTTTTTAATGTGAAATCGCTCTTTTAAAAAGCCCCTTAAATTTCTCCCTATCTTCTGATGTAAATGGTTTTGGCCCCTTTGTACGCTTTCCGCTTTTTCGAGCCATTGCACTCAAATAACGTGTTTGTAATAATAGGTCAATGTTTTCATTTGTATAGCTAGACCCATTATGGTGAAGTACCGCACACCCTTTTGCTAAACCTAGCGAAGCAAGACCATAATCTTGCGTAACGATTATATCTCCTTTTTCTGCTAACTTCATAATCCGATAATCCGCAGCATCTGCTCCAGAATCAACATAAATGATTTCCACTCCTGATGGTTGTTCCGCATTAGAAAAATGAGAAAAGCTAGTAACAAGGATAACAGGAATTTCAGCATTCGTACCCTCAGAGATAATGATATCTTTTACCGGACAAGCATCTGCATCAACATAAATTTTCATCTTTACCTCTCCCCATAAATATGTTTGAGTTGATGATAATGGCAAATTTAGCCTTTGTCAAACGATAAAGATGGTTTACCTAAAATCATTAAAATACAGTTGTTCTATTAAAGGGCGCTTTTCTCTAATAAGAAGGCTTCTTTTCTTAATAATCCAGATTCTGGAACCCTCATATTTAAGGGAATGGATTATGTTAAAGTGTAGAAAAGATTGTGAAGGTTTCTACTTAAACTATAGGGTGCAATAGTTGAAGATCTAGCTGCCGTTTAGGCGGCTTTTCTTATTGAAGTAACGGGAGGTTAGTGAAACAAGTATTATGATTTTTTTGTTATAATATGGATAAAAAAATGTAGGGAAGGGACTGGATTAGTGAATTTGGATAAGGGATTTTGCAAGTAGCTGTTCTTAAATAAATTTGAGGTTTGTTTGCTTAAACAAGGTAAAATTGTGTCATTGGTAAACAATTAACAAGTTTCTGACAAAAAATTTTAGAATAAAGTTTGAGCAAAACAAAAGACACAAAAGGCTTGAAATCAAATAAAACATTTATTCCTTTTAAGAAATATGTAAGCTCGCTATAATCTAAAATTTACTTTAAAATAAGGAAAAAGAAAGGGGGTTGATGTAAATGAAAAGAAAAATTGGTTCATGTACTACGATCTTGGTTGGAAAAAAAGCATCTATCGATGGTTCTACCCTAATTGCAAGAAATGAAGATGGGAGTGAATCATTATACCCACAAAAATTTATTGTAATTAATCCAGAAGACCAACCGAAAGTCTTCCATTCAGTTGTAAGTGGAGTAGAGATTCCGTTACCTGACAATCCGCTACGTTACACGTCAACTCCAGATGCTGACGACGCCTACGGTATTTGGGCAGGCGCTGGAATCAATAGTATTAACGTCGCAATGACTGCTACTGAAACTATTACTACGAATGCTCGTATTTTGGGAATTGATCCGTTAGAAAAAAGCGGCATCGGAGAAGCTGACATTCTGACTATTGTTTTACCATATATTCACTCGGCTAAAGACGGTGTAATTCGTTTGGGAAAGTTATTGGAAAAATATGGCGCTTATGAGCCAAATGGTGTTGCCTTTGCTGACAGTGATGAAATATGGTATTTAGAAACTATCGGAGGTCACCATTGGGCAGCGATACGAATACCAGATGATGCTTATGTTATCGCCCCAAATCGTTTTAATATTGATCATTTTGACTTTGATTCTACTGAAACTCTATATTCTGACGATTTACCTGAGCTTATCGAAAAATTCCATTTAAATCCTAATTTTGATGGAGTGAACTTACGACACATTTTTGGCAGTGCTACAATTAAAGACACTCGATACAATAACCCTAGAGCTTGGTACGTCCAAAAACACTTCAATCCAGAGATCGAAAAATCTCCTACAGATCATGACTTACCTTTTATTTGTCATGCGAACCGCAAAATTTCTGTAGAAGACTTCAAGTGGGCATTAAGTTCACATTTTCAAAACACTCAATTTGATCCCTATGGAAACGGTAATGAGACTGAAAAGAATTTATATCGTCCAATTGGAATCAATCGAAACCTAGAAACACATATTTTGCAAATTCGAAATGACGTGCCGACAGAAATCGTAGGAGTCCATTGGCTAGCTTTTGGTCCTAATACTTTCAACTCTGTGATACCTTTTTATGCGAATGTTTCCAACACACCTGCATGTTACCGTAACACAACGGAAACTTTTGACCCCAATACTATTTATTGGTTAAGTCGAACAATGGCGCTTATCGGTGACGCTAATTATGATTTATACAGCGATCTTGAAGCTAGTTTCGAACAAAATACTGTCGCTGCTTGCCGTGCAATCCAGATAAAAGCAGACCAAGAAGCTACCAATCGGAAAGATGTACTTGCCTATTTAGAAGCAATTAATGAGCAGATGGCCGAAATTTCACTAAAAAATGCGAAAAAGCTCTTAGGAGACATGGTAGATTTAGGAACTACACAAATGAAGCTGCGTTATTCTTTAAACGATTAGAGAACAAAAGACCAATAGAGATATGCCATTGGTCTTTCTTTATAACTTATAATAGTTATTCTATTGGTCTATTTCGACTTCTGCTTGGATAAAGGCTGAACTTGGTAATATCAATCTGCATTATCAGCAAGCCACAAAAAGTAAGAGTACCTCCAATTATGAAATTGTGAGTCAAAGGTTCTAACCCAACAATAACTGAAAATCCACTTGCAAATAACGATTCAGTCATTAATAGTAAACCGGCCTCTTTAAGTGATGTATTAGCAGTCAGGAGAGGTGATACTTTTATTGGTTGGGCATTATACATGGTTATTTTCTCATTGTCTTACTTATTTTTTAAAAGGATGTCTAAAAAATAAGATTGATATATCGATAAAATCTTGTTGAACTAACGGGTGCAAGACTTGAACAAGAACTTTTAATAAAGATTAGTAGGAGTTTTATGGACTTATTGAAGAAAAAGGTACAAGTAATCGTATCGGAAAAACGGATGTGTGTGCAGAGATATTAAAGTTGTTTAATTTACAATAAAGCCGTTTAAAATATAATAAAGTTGTTTAAACATTCTCATTTGAATTTCTTCAACTTTTGGGGACGTTTCTGTAATAAGCAGGAACGCTTATTTACTAAAGGGAGATTAGTTTAGAAAGCTTTAAAATAATGATAATTTTATTGTTTTGTATATGAATGATACATATATAATATATAACCATAGCTAACTTATGTTAAGTAACTGAAACTTATTTAATAGCAAAAAAGCAGCCAGGCCTCTCTCCTGACTGCTAATACACCACAAAAAGAAGACTATCATAGAACTACTTCTTCTCTGTGGCAAAATAAAGTATGGCAACTACTGGGAAAGCTATTCCAATCCATAATGTAGTACTCCATCCTCCCACGGCGTATGCCCATCCCCCAATTGCGGATCCAATTGCACCACCAAAAAAGAAAATAGCCATGAAAAGCCCATTTAGACGACTACGAATTTCCGGATTCAGCGAGAAAAGCGCGCGTTGTCCGAGTACAAGATTTGCGGATACCCCGGCGTCCAATAGTAGCGATGAAACGACGAGAACAGCTATTCCGATGGGTGAGCTAGTTTGGACAATAAGCGGTAATAAAAGAGAAAAGACGACAGTAAGGAGTGCTATTCCTGTTGCGGGTCTAGTCAAACCGCGGTCGGCTATTCGTCCTGCCAGGGGCGCAGCTAACGCCCCCGCGACACCAACAAGCGCGAACAACGCAATACCTTTCTGAGAAAAATGAAAGGCAGGGCTAGATAACAGTTGTGGAACTGTTGTCCAAAATAAGCTAAAAGACGCAAACACACATGCATGATATGCAGCCCGACGGCGTAATATCGGTGTTGTTCGCAGCAAGTGCCACATAGAACCGAGTAGAGCTGCATAGCGTGTGTCCGTTGAAGGCTTTCTTGTAGGTAACACCTTCGAAAGTACGATAGCCAAAATAATAACAGCTGTTGCAGACAAAGCGAATACGGCATGCCAGCCAAAAAAGTCAGCTATCAAGCTCGACAAAGGACGAGAGAGCATGATTCCAAGTAACAAACCGCTCATGACATTGCCGACAACACGACCGCGTGAAGATTCGGATGCAAGATATGACGCAAAAGGTACGAGTACTTGCGTAGCGACCGAACCAAAACCGATTATAAACGAAGCGACTAAGAACAGCATAGCTTGTTTCGACACTGCAGTAATTGCAAGAGCAACTGCTGTGAATAGTAAAGATACTACAATTAGCTTTCGATTTTCAACAATATCTCCCATAGGCACGATAAACAGCAAGCCGACTACGTAACCGATCTGTGTTAACGTGACTATGAAGCCAGAGCTGTTTGGTGACAGCCCGATTGATGAGCTGATTACCCCAACCAAGGGCTGCGCATAGTAAAGATTAGCTACAATGATACCACATGCGGTAGCCAGAAGTATGGTTAACCACGTAGGGATGCTTTTCTCGATTGTTTGTTTTTTTAAATCAGTCATTTTGAACAACTCCTTATAAAAAATATAATGATCTACAGTCAGTAACTTCATTAGTTCTCGACAATTACAATGTCATGCGGATTACTCCTCATGTTAAGTCTTCCTTCCTTCTAAATACTGAACGTATAGTATATAAATCGAATAACAATATAATATACTGAACGTTTAGTTTTGTAAATAGGTGACTTCAACTTTCTTTATTTGTATATAATTGATATACTGAACGTATAGTTTATTGTTTTCGGAAGAAAGGTGATTATTACGATGAATGGTAAAAGAGGCAGGCCGCGTAATGTAGAAGCGCAAAAGTCAATCCTTTCCGCGTCTTATGAATTATTGTTGGAAAATGGCTTTCAAGCTGTCACAGTTGATAAAATTGCTGATTGTGCCCAAGTTAGCAAAGCCACGATTTATAAATGGTGGCCAAACAAGGCTGCTGTGGTGATGGATGGTTTCCTTTATGCCGCCTCGGAAAGATTGCCCGTGCCTGATACGGGTTCGGCATATAATGATATTCTAATTCACGCCACAAATTTAACCCGGTTTTTGACCAGTCGGGAGGGGACCATTATTACGCAGTTATTAGGAGAAGGACAGTTTGATTCAGGATTGGCAGAGGCCTATCGTGCTCGATATTTCCGTCCCCGCCGACTTGAAGCAAGGAGTCTTTTGGAGAAAGGGGTTCAACGCGGGGAATTGAAAAAAAGTCTCGACATTGACATATGCATTGATTTAATTTACGGACCGATTTTCTATCGTTTGCTTGTGACAGGTGAAACGTTGCACGAACCCTATGTGCAACAATTAGTATTAAACGCTTTTGAAGGAATTCGTTCGACCTAAGTCGTAAATTTGATTCGTCTTAAGGAGGAAACTAATATATCTCAATTTTCATCATCTAAGGGTAGATTGATCATTTAAAACAAAGTTTGATTATTTAAAATAAAGATTGATAATTTATTATAAAATTTGATTAAAAATCCTGTGTTAATATTCAGGATTTTTTCTGTTCCACAATCGGGCCATATTCTCGAATAACATATTTGAAGAAAATTATTATGGTTGAAGATATTGTGAAAACCTTCACTTAAACTACCATGA
>NZ_JBALPG010000065.1:630-3875 GCF_036965245.1 Neobacillus drentensis | reverse complement strand
CATGGATGGCTAACGGGCAGGTTAGTGGAAGAAGGATTCCTTACTCAAAATGCAGAATTATAGGTTAATCATATGACGTTTGAGGTGTTCAAAGGTAATGAAAGTACTCGAAAAAAGGACTGAAAAATATAAAAGGAAAGAGCCCCCAATCGCTTTATATTTCATAGGGAGTTTTTATGTATTAGCTGAATTACTTCCTATCGAATATCGGAATATATGGACTTCATTGGGGATATGTGTTTTTACAATCTTCTTTTTCTGGTTGGTTATTGAAAGAATAAAGGGCTGGTATTATACAAAGTGGACGATATTCATTCTTATTTATGTATTGGGATTTGGATTGTATTTCTTTAATGACATAATTAGGAATTAAATTACCTTTGTACTTAAACTATATGGCTGCAATAGTTCAAGATTGGGTTGCTGCGGTAGCCCTTTTCCTTGTTCCACTCCCTCAGTTTAATAGCTTTTTCTTACGAATGCTCGCTAAAGGGAGTGGAAGAAGGAATAATTAAATTCTATATCGAATGCATTAAATGTAAGAAAATGTTGTTATTACCAATGGTAGATTATAAATAGAAGGTAATTTGGATGCGTAGGTGGAGAATATGGAATCTAAGCTAATTATCATACGAGGAAACTCTGGGAGTGGAAAAACAACGACTGCAAAA
Organism: Neobacillus drentensis; assembly: GCF_036965245.1. Taxonomy (GTDB): domain Bacteria; phylum Bacillota; class Bacilli; order Bacillales; family Cytobacillaceae; genus Neobacillus; species Neobacillus drentensis_G. The sequence continues at coordinate 3,204 of NZ_JBALPG010000065.1, read as the reverse complement.
AATCTTCAAAATCATTTGGGGAATGGAACGCTCTTGGTTTCTCAGGACACCGTTCGCCGTGAAATGTTGAAGGTTAACGATAGAGAAGGAAACCTTTCAATTGATTTGATTCGCCAAATCGCAGAATACGGTAAAGATAAATGTGAATTTGTTATTGTGGAAGGAATCTTGTATAAAAATCGTTATGGTCAAATGCTGAATAACTTAATCCAGTTCTTTAACCATAAGACATATACTTATTATTTTGATTTATCCTTTGAGGAAACAGTCATACGCCACAACTCTAGTTCGAAAAAGATGGAATTCGGAGAAGATTCTTTGCGTGCCTGGTGGAAGCCAAACGATTATCTTGGCGTGGATGGAGAAATGATTTTGACTAATGATATGTCACAAAACGATGTATTGAAACTAATTTTAAATCAACTACAAGAGTAATTATTCCGATTGGTTTGAAATACTAATTTTCTTCTTCAACTCTAACGTTGAAGAAAAAATAAAAGGATTCTTACCCAAAAACAAGAATTTATATTTATTGGTATTTTAATAAGCACTACTTGAAAATAGGAGGTATTGAATTGGAGGAGTTAATTAAGGAGTACGCCTTAGGATACACATTGCTTCGGGAAGCCATCGAAGGATTAACCGAGGATGAGCTTCGTTACAAGCCCGCACCGGAAAAATGGAGCATTCATCAAATCCTCATACATGTAACGGATTCCGAGATCTCGTCCACATCTAGGCTAAAAAAAGTCTTGGCGGAGGATGAGCCGATTCTGATTTCATTTGACCAAGACGCATGGGCTAATAACTTGGGATATGATCTGGTGGACCGTGAACAGCATTTGCTTCTTTTCAAATTGCTACGTTCCAGTATGCAGCCTATTCTGGACCATCTAACTAGTGAACAAAGCAAGCGAGTGGGGGTGTATGTCGATCAGGTGCGGTTCACATTTAAGCAATTGCTGGAATTTAGAGTGCAACATGTCCGCGACCACCTTGATCAAATGGAACGGGTAAAGAATGCATATCAAGAGAACCAATCCTATTAAACTAATTAAACTACCATGAAAATTAACTTCTTTAACTCAGTGAAAAAAGGCAATACTAAAGAGGACGCAGCTCATTCATTTTTAAAAAAAAGGGGAGAGCGCCAAATTCATTGATCTATGGTTTAGAAAGTGACTGGATCAAGATGCTTTAGGTTCTTCTAACGTAACGGTGTATCCTAAACTTTCAAGTCGTCTCAGTGAATGGCGAACGATAGATTGTTGTCTCTGTTTATCAAAGTAGTCTTCGCCTAAGTCTACATACATTTCTTTTCGGGTTAAGAGATAATAAGAGATACGTAAGATTGCGTGAGCGACTACAATACCAGCACGTTTCTTACCCTTTCGGGATGCTGTACGTCTATACAGTGCTCCGAGATAGTTTTTGGATCCTCTTACTGAATGAGCTGCTTCTGTTAACGCCGATCTTAAATACTTATTTCCTTTTTTAGTTTTGGCTGATTTTCTTTTTCCAGCACTTTCATTTTGCCCAGGAACTAATCCTGCCCAAGAACACATATGAGCTGCAGTGGGGAATTGTTTCTTCACATCAGTCCCAATTTCGGATAGAATTTGCTCAGCCATTCTAGTCGCTATACCAGGAATCGAATCCAATCGTGATATATCCTCTTGATAAGAGCTGACTCTGTCCGCAACTTCCTTATCAAGCATCTCGATTTGCTCAGTAAGAAAATCAATATGACCTAAAATGGTTTTTAACATGAGGCGTTGATGTGAATTGATATAGCCTTTTAGGGCGAGTTCCAGTTCTTCTTTCTTCTTCTTCATGCTGCGTCGAGCGAAGTTTGCTAGTTTTTCAGGGTCCTCTTCACCATCGGCAATGGCATCAAGCATATCTCGTGCTGAAACACCCAACACATCTGAAACCACAGATCCCAACTTAATATTCGCGCCTTCTAACACTTTTTGGATTCGATTATGTTGTCTGGCACGCTCCTCAATAATACTTCGACGATATCGAACGAGTTCACGCAATTCACGTTGATTTCGGTCAGGGATATAACTGGCTTTAAGTAGTCCATGGCGAAGAAGTTTGGCGATCCATTCTGCATCCTTCACATCTGTTTTTCGTCCTGGAACAGCCTTCATATGTTGGGCATTCACAACTAAAAACTTAATATCCTCAGCTTCAAGTAAATTCACAATCGGCTTCCAATAAACACTCGTGCTTTCCATGGCGACATGGGTACAATTATGTTGTTTAATCCAGTCAACCAACTGTAATAGAAATACAGTTTTAGTAGAGAACGTTTGAATCTCCTTTCCTTCAGGTGTCAAAATACAGGCAGTAATATTGTCCTTATGGACATCCATACCGCATGCTCTTTCAATGACTATATCCATTGAAAACATCCTTTCTACGGCGATCATTATAATTAGAGGCTGGTGCAACAACCAGAATAGGATTAATCTACCATGTGTGCTTCCCGTAAGGGAGCGACAGTCAGTGGTGCACCGTGGTCGGTGGAGTCAGACTAACGGATGGGCTCTAACGCACCATAGTTCA
>NZ_JBALPG010000065.1:0-592 GCF_036965245.1 Neobacillus drentensis | reverse complement strand
CTCTCCCAGCCGTAGAATCAGTATTGACGGTTTAAAACCATTTTCATTCTCTGTGGTGAAGCGCTGATTTTTGCGCTTCATGGATGGCTAACGGGTGCAAGAGTTGAAGGTCCAGCTGCCAATTTGGTAGCTTTTTCTTTTTAAATAAAGGGAGTTCAAGAAGAACTGTTAAGTTTTGGGTGATTTTGGTATCCTTAATTTAGTGTTCTGAATGGAAAGAGCTGATTAAAGTGAATGAGTTTAAAGTTGCTGGTAAACAGGGATTTATAAGAATTGAATTTACTGAAGTTAATGGTTTTCCTAATGATACAAGTTATTTGGGTGGCTATGATGTTAAAGGGAAAATTGAAATTAAAAGTGGCAATTATTACGTCAAAGATGCCGAACTATGGTTTTCAACTGGACAAGTATACGAGTTCTTTGTTCAGTTGCAGAAATTTTATGACGAATTAAAAGGAAATGCCATTTTTTCAGAATCAGAAAATATTTTAAAAATTGACCTTAGTTTTAATAGATATGGGCAGATAAATATTCAAGGACATTTTCAAGAATTAGCACACCACGAGAATATTTATAGTTTTTGGATCCCCTT
>NZ_JBALPG010000064.1:273-6927 GCF_036965245.1 Neobacillus drentensis | reverse complement strand
GAGCCCTGTATTCAGACAGGACCAAGCTTTTTTAGCCATTCCCTGTCCGAATGAGCCCCGTATTCATACATTAGGGGGTAGTTTATTTAATTGAGGAATAGGATAGGAAACCAGCTTAGAGATACTTCAAGCTGGTTTCTCTTTTTTATGTTCGCTCCTTCATCCGTTCGGGATGAGTCTCCTAGTAAATCAAGCTTTGATTCAACACGTTATAGAAGATAAAGGGTTACAACAGTTGACTGAAGCAGGTCGGGGTCTCGTGTGATCTTGATTCCAATGGGGTAATGGCTCAGGCAGGAAGCAAATCTATCATCAGAGACCGATTTGGACGAACATATTAGAAGGGTTCATTTTTAAAAAATAAAAACCGTTCCTCTGCTTGCGAGGTTTTTTCGAATGTTTGTCGAGAATGTCGTTTGGCTGAGTAGATTTCAGAAATGAACAAATTTATTCCTCTTATGGAAAAAGGGGGTCTATTGTTAAATAAAACTTTAAAGACTATGTTACTATAGTACAAGCGAAAATAAAGGATGTACGTTATTACGACGTTGAAGTATTTTAATTTTAGTATGAGAAATTGAAGGCGATAGCTACTTTTTTGATACCGTTTATTTTAAACACGAGCAAAGGAAGCGTGAAAATGTATAAAATAGCTGTGGCAGGGACAGGTTATGTCGGCTTGGTGGCAGGTGTATGTTTTGCAGAAGTCGGGCATCAAGTAACCTGTGTTGATATCGACGAGAATAAAGTAAGTATGATGGAACAAGGAATTTCCCCAATCTATGAGGCCGGCCTTGAGGAACTCATGCAAAAGAATTTCGCCGCTGGGAGATTAAACTATACTACAGATTATACTCGGGCCTACAAAGAAGCAGACGCTATTTTCATAGGTGTAGGGACGCCGGAACAGCCTGATGGCTCAGCTAATCTTTCATATATTGCTACAGTTGCAAGACAAATAGCTGAAACAATCGAAAAGGATTGCTTAATCGTTGTAAAGTCAACTGTTCCTGTTGGGACAAATGACAAGGTGGAGCAGTTTATATATGACTTCCTTCCGTATGACGGTGAGAAATATACCGGAAATGACGGTAAAGAAATAAGGGTAGAAGTTGCATCCAACCCAGAATTCTTGGCACAAGGTACAGCTGTTCGAGATACGTTACATGCCGAAAGGATTATCATTGGAACTGAAAGTAAATGGGCAGAAGAAATGCTTATGAAGATTTATGAGCCATTTAATATTCCAATTGTTTCTGTTAGTAGAAGATCAGCAGAGATGATTAAATATGCTTCTAATGATTTCCTCGCTCTTAAAATATCTTACATGAATGATATTGCTAACCTTTGTGAACTAGTAGGTGCTGATATTCAAGATGTCGCTCTGGGTATGAGCTTTGATGAGCGGATTGGAAGTAAGTTTTTAAATGCAGGGATTGGTTATGGGGGCAGCTGCTTTCCAAAGGATACTAAGGCACTGAAGTATCTAGCGGAACAACATGGGTATGAGCTTAAAACAGTAAAGGCTGCCATTGATGTAAATACGGAACAAAAGACGATGTTATATAGGAAGGCAAGTAAAAGGTTAATTACCTTTAATGGCCTGAAAGTAGCGGTACTTGGATTGACATTCAAGCCTGGAACTGATGACTTAAGGGAAGCTCCATCACTTGATAATGTACCATTATTGTTGGATCATGGCGCAGATATTTTTGCCTTTGATCCGGTTGGAGCGGATAACTTTAAACGTAGATATCCAGAAGGAAAAATTAGCAATGGAAGTATCACATACGTCGATGATGTTAAAAATGCATTAGACGGTGCCAATGTCTGCTTTATCTTTACCGAGTGGGACGAAATTAAAGCTGTGAAACCAGATGAGTATAAGAAATGGATGAGAACTCCGTTGGTATATGATGGACGGAATATATATGAGTTGCAAGGTATGAGGGAAACTGGAGTTGAGTATCACTCCATTGGAAGAAGCATTTGTGCAAGACTTTCTAAACCGAATGCAAAGGAGATCGACTCAAATGAAGCAAGACTTCAAACCACTAGATAAAAGCAAAACCTATTTGATTACCGGAGCAGCAGGTTTCATTGGATACTTTTTATCTAAGAAGCTGCTTGAGCAGGGCTGCCGTGTTATCGGTATTGATAATATAAATGACTACTATGATATAAATCTTAAGTTTGCTCGTTTAGAGAAACTCGAACCGTTTGAAAAGTTTACTTTTGTTAAGGGTGACATTTCAGACAAGGGTTTGATTAATAGTATATTTGAAGAGTACAAACCTAACATTGTGGTGAATTTGGCTGCCCAAGCAGGTGTACGTTATTCGATAGAGAATCCAGATGTATATATTCAAAGTAATGTCATTGGCTTTTTTAACATCCTTGAAGCTTGCAGATATAATCCAGTGGATCATCTTGTTTATGCATCATCCAGCTCTGTCTATGGGGCAAACAAAAAAGTGCCCTTCTCAGAAACAGATATGGTAGATAATCCTGTTTCTCTTTATGCGGCCACTAAGAAATCCAATGAATTGATGGCTCACACCTATAGCCATCTTTACAAGATACCAGCGACTGGACTTCGATTCTTCACTGTTTATGGTCCTATGGGAAGACCAGATATGGCATACTTCGGATTCGCTAATAAGTATTTTGGCGGTGAGCCAATCAAGATTTTTAATAATGGCGATTTTGAAAACGACCTATATCGCGATTTCACCTATGTTGATGACATCGTGGAAGGGATCGAGCGACTTCTTAGCAACCCTTCTGTTGGGGAGAATAATGTACCTCATAAGGTTTTTAACATTGGTAACAGTAACCCTGAAAAACTAATGGTATTTATTGAAACATTGGAGAAATGTTTGAGTAAAGCTATAGGGCGGGATGTGCTTTTTGAAAAGGTATTTGAACCAATAAAGCCAGGGGATGTACCTGCCACATACGCTTCGACAGAATTGCTAGAGCAGGCGGTAGGATTTAAGCCAAAGACTTCAATTAAGGATGGTTTGCAGAAGTTTGCGGATTGGTATTGTGAGTATTATCAGGTGAAGTAAGATTGGAAAGGGGAATGGGTTAGAAATCCATTCCTCTTATTTGTAATTAAGGGAAGAGTAATGTCCATTACATTAGTTTCTATCTTGTGGTTATAAAAAATAGAAGGATTATTATTAAATAAATGTTTTTAGCTTGGAATAAGGCATTCGAGCTATATTTTCAATTGTTAACCAAAATTTAAATTTAGTTGACAATTCATGTGTCTCCCTTATAAAATAAAATTCGTAATTATATTTATGCATTGGGAGATGAACCATGAAGATTTTAGACATTACATATGTTGCTTTACTTGCGGCTTTTATGGGAGTATTAGGTTTTGTACCGCCCATCATGCTTTCATTCACACCTGTACCGATTACCATCCAGACATTAGGTGTTCTTCTCGCCGGTGGGGTGTTAGGTGGGAGACTCGGTGCCTTGAGCATGACGGTTTTCTTATTGGTTGTGGCTGCAGGAGCACCACTTTTATCAGGTGGCCGCGGCGGCCCAGCTGTATTTGTTGGACCGAGTGCAGGATATTTATTCGCCTACCCTCTTACCGCTTTTTGTGTTGGTTACTTAATATCGCGTTTTAGTAAATTCAAATTTCGCAATATATTACTCATCAACCTGACAGTAGGTATATTTTTGCTCTATTTAATTGGAATTCCTGTACAGGCTTTTATTTTGCATATTCCTTTAAAAAAGGCAATTCTAACAAGTCTAGCTTACGTTCCTGGAGACATTATCAAAGCAATCATTGCATCCTTCCTTGTTAGCAGGCTATTGAAATCCCCTGTTATTAGGCGGAACGTGCATAAAAAAGTAGAGGCACTTTAATGTGTCTCTTTTTTATCAACGGCTTTTGGTTTAAACTTTTTATAATTTGAGATTCATATTAAGTGAGGGGATTCAAATGGCTGCCATTACGGAAACATACAAAAAATATGCTGAACTTTTTCCAGAAAAAATCGCGATTGAAACGGCAACCGAAAAAATTAGTTATCGTATGTGGTCTAATCGGGTTAACCAGACTGCCAATTGGCTCGACTCGTTTACGCTTTCTAATCAAACATTGGGAATTTTGCTGCCAAACGGAATCCCCTTCCTTCTGCTTTTCACTGGCGCTGCTACTGCTGGATGGACCTCAGTCCTCTTCGATTTGAAATGGACGGAAGCAGAACTGCAATCCCGATTAACACTTTCTAAACCTTCCATTTTCGTTACAACAAGGGAGCTGTATCCAAAAGTCAAGCACCTTCATCCGGCCGTCCTGTTATGGGAAGATGTTCTTCAGGAAATCCAACAGGCTTTCATAAAAAGAAGTACGGTAGTAGAGGGAAATCTTCCATTTTATATGGGATTTACCTCGGGCACAACCGGGCTGCCGAAAGCGTTTATTCGCTCACACAACTCATGGGTGGAGAGCTTTGACTGCAGCCGAATTGATTTTCAGATGAACGAAGCCGATCATGTCGTCATTCCCGGTGCGCTCATTCATTCTCATTTCTTGTTTGGAGCCATTAGCACCTTATATTTAGGAGGGAGCCTCTATCTTCTCGAAAAATTCTCTCCTGCCAAGACCCTATCATTAATCGAATCACAGTCTATCACCGCTGTTTATGTTGTGCCGACCATGATTTCTGCCTTTCTTACTGAGGGCAGGAGCATTGATAAACCGATTAAGATTCTATCCTCCGGGGCAAAGTGGGAGGAGCATTCCAAGCAGCAGATCCAGCGGATGTTTCCTCGTTTTTCGATGTATGAATTCTATGGGGCGAGTGAATTAAGCTTTGTTACGGTGTTAACTGACAAGGATAATATCCGGAAACCAGGATCAGTTGGCAGGCCCTGTCATCAAGTAGAAATTGAAATTCGCCGTTCTAACTCTGAGCTTGCTCAACCGAATGAACCTGGGAAAATTTTCGTGAAAAGTAGGATGGTTTTTCTAGGATATTTAGATACAAATGAAGTGAGTGAACATACCGGTCATCGGAGAATCCATACTATTCAGGACGAATATGGCTGGATAACGGTCGACGATATGGGATATTTAGATGAAGATGGTTTTCTCTATCTCTCAGGCCGGGAAAAGAATATGATCTTATACGGAGCGATCAATATTTTCCCTGAAGAAATTGAAAAAGTAATCAGTACCCACCCCAATGTCGAAGAAGTAGCAGTCATCGGCATTAACGATCCATATTGGGGCCAGATTGCCGCGGCGGTCGTGAAAGGAACTGCTTCCAAAATCGAGCTAAAACGATTTTGCAGACTGCATTTATCTTCCTATAAAATCCCTCGCCAATGGTTTTTCATCGAGGAAATGCCATATACAACCAGCGGCAAAATTGCCGGTCCGCAAGTAAAAGATTTCATCGAAAGCAAGGTGACGAACCATTAAAAGAGCCGTAATCGTCCAAGCAAACCGAACGCCGATTGGTAAAAAGAATGGTATGCTTCAAAATCTACAGCCACATGAACTAGCCGCTCCTGTTCTCCGCCAGCTGGCAGCTGGAATCGAAGAAAAAGTAGCAGATGTAATCTTAGGAAATGTGACGGGACCGGGAGGAAACATCGGACGGTTATCAGCTTTAGAAGCAGGGCTGCCACTTTCTGTACCTGGATTAATGCTCGATCGCCAATGCAGCGCAGGCCTCGAAGCGATTCGATTGGCATGCTATTTTATTCAGGGTGGTGCGGGGCTGTGCTATATCGCCGGAGGGATTGAGAGTACTAGCACCTCTCCTTTTCAAAAGCGTGCCCGTTTCGCCCCCGATAACATTGGAGACCCTGAGATGGTAGAGGCTGCAGAATATGTCGCCCAAACATACGGAATTAGTAAATGGCAACAAGATGAATTTGCTCTTCTAAGCTATGAACGAAGCTGGGCTGCGTTTGAAAAAGGATTTTTTACGGAGGAGATTATTCCAGTTGCCGGTTGGGACCAAGATGAAGAATTTTTTAAAAAGAGAAACATGGAGGCATTAATAAAGCGGGCAAAGCCAATTGTCTCTAAAGAACACGGCACCGTTACAGCAGCAAACAGCTGCGCTATTCATGACGGTGCTGCAGCTGCCCTTGTGATGGAGGAGGAAACCGCTTATCGTCTGGGCTTTCAGCCTGTTCTTCGCTTTGTTGACAGTGAGGTTGCGGGTGTCCATCCATTCTATCCAGGAGCAGCACCCATTCCTGCAATCCTAGCCGTATTGCAAAGAAACAAGCTGTCGATGGAAGACATTGGTTTAATTGAAATCAATGAAGCCTTTGCCTCAAAAATCGTCGCCTGTGCGAAGGAACTTTCGATTCCCTATGAAAAGCTAAACGTAAACGGAGGGGCATTAACTATCGGACACCCATACGGAGCATCCGGCGCTATGCTAGTCACAAGACTTTTCTACGAGGTTCAAAGGAGAAGTGAGATAAAATATGTCCTTGCCGCCATCGGAAGCGGCGGTGGAATTGGCATCGCTGTCCTGTTTGAGGTTGTTCCCTCTTAAGGAATGGTTTGGGCTATTTATAAAATTAGTGCAAAGTAGTTTTATTAAAAGTCATGATATTTTATAAATTTATATAAGACAGAAAAAGAAGGATAGATAAAGC
>NZ_JBALPG010000064.1:0-176 GCF_036965245.1 Neobacillus drentensis | reverse complement strand
GCTTTATCTATCCTTCTTTATACTACAAATGACCTCATTTACTACAGCAACATTAAGAAATTTGTAATTCAATAAATTCGCCGGATTGTGGGAGAACAGATTAGGGTTTCTGGAAGAGTATTTAATATATTTTTATCTTCCAAGTTTTATATTATTTACTCAACTTTCGCACACTG
>NZ_JBALPG010000063.1:0-18283 GCF_036965245.1 Neobacillus drentensis | reverse complement strand
ATTTTTTACTAATATAAAAAGGTTTACCCTTCTCCTTTTATGGTGAATAATGAATATAGGGTAATGAAAGGTTCGAAAAGAGGGCTATTGTTATGAATGAACATGAATTGCTGTTGAAAAGAATAAATTTACTTGAATATCACCAGAAGCTGCTAGTGAAGCTGCTTAACAACCCAAATCTTGAATTTTATAAGCTTATCATCGAATATGGGATAACCGAGCAAGAAATAGACAAGTTCTATTATTTATGTAATGAATTGAGCATGAAATTAGACGAACAAAAAGCGGAAGGGTATGTTTACTTTCATCCGCTTTTTGCTAAATTTTCGGCCTCTTTACCAACAAAGATGAAGATAGAAGATGTGATAAAGGCATGCTTACTTCAGAAATTATATGAGCCTCTTTTTCAGGAGTTCGAAAAATATTTAAAATAGAGTTTTTATGCTAACTCTTGTTCCGTCTTTTTCGCCTTTTTCAGTGTCCCATTTTCTTCAACAAATTCACTTTCAATGTTATGAAAAGAACGTTCAAAAATCTCCATAAAATCTTCACCGTAAATGTTGCGAACAATCGCCATCATTTCAATAATTTCCGGAAACTTACCATACAATTCCCGCAGTGGCAATGCTCCAGAAAAAGCGGCATTTCCATTGGGCTCATAAGTTTCCATTGATTGAAGTAAAATCTCTTCCCCTTTGTCGGTGAGCTGAATGTAGGTATTCCGTTTGTCATTTTCTTTTTTTGAAAATTTTAACAAACCTCGTTCTTCTAATTTTTTTGAAAAATTAAAAGCTGTTGAGACATGCATTACACCGAATTTGGCTACATCCGAGATGGAGGCGCCATTCAAATGGTATGCAATCCAAAGAATATGATGTTCATTAATATTTAGATCATAAGGCTTAATCCATTGCTGCCAGTCTTTTTCAATTGACTTCCATAACGCTTTACTTAATTGTGTAATTCTTTGACTAAAAATCATCGCTTCTTTCATCGAATATTGTTTCTCGGTCATCCCCATTTTCACCTACTTTTATATTTCTCTATTATCATTATGCCAATAAAGTATAAATTAATAAAGATATTAATTCACAAAATTTTTAGAAATTATGATAATTTTATATTGAAATTTGAAATTATGATTAAAAATGCCTATTCCTCCCTAACATTTTGATAAAGAACTAAGAAAGTGATTTTATTCGCTATATTCTGAAAATTCTCTTTCTAACTCTTGGACTGTTTCTTTCATTTCAACAAGTTCTTTTTGAATTGCTTGTTGTTGAGGGCAAATCTCTTTCTCCCATTGGGTGAGAGAGATTTTAACTTCAGACAGAAACGTTAAAATATTCATTTTTCCTTCTTTCGTTGCAACGGTGGCAGAATCTTTTATTTGTATTAGGTTTGTTTTAAGTTCACGTAATTGATTAAGCACTAGTTGTTTCTTCTTTTTTATTCGAGCTCTGGTAACATCTCCTGAATTTGGAGCCGTTAGCATCGTACTAATACCTGCAGCAAGACCACCAGCTATAAATCCATAAAAAAAATGTTTTAATTTCATTTTACTTGCTACCTCCAGATATTGACAACTATTTGAAAATAAATTTAAAAAATAAATTTTTTTTGAATAGTAATCCTATCATCCCGCTGCTTTAAATAGACCTTGTTCATAGGAATGGACGGTATAACATATAAATAGTTACAACCATTGTTCTAATTTACGATACTTAGTAGGGGGACAAAAAGATGAAGAGTGTAGTTGTGACGTTATTTATCATAAGTGCTGTTCTTTTTTTGGGAACATGTAAATATTTTTTTGATTTAAAAAGACCCGGTGTTTATCCGCCAAAGCAAGTACTAAAGAAAAGAGCGACTGCATTAGCCGGGGCGGGAGGAATTGCTTTGATAGTTGCTATAATGCTTTCAACCTTTGCATAGTAGACTTTGTAGTATGTAATTTAAGAAAAGAACCCATTGGGGTTCTTTTCTTAAAAAGGATCCCGTGCATTACTTTTGAATGACGGAAGCTGATGACAAATTAGTTCTTTTGACAATTGATTGAGCCACTGGATACAAAATAACCATTACTACGGTATTGAGGACAACAGCTGGTAAAACACCTGCCGCAAAAATTGCTGCGAATGGGCCTGGTAAACCTACTAAGAAGTAGGCTGATCCTAAAAAGACCGTGCCTGAAACCAATGTTCCGACACCAGTTAAAACTCCGACGCTAATAATCGAGTTTCGGTATTTTTTTAAGGCTAAAAATAAACCGAAAAAGATTAGAGCGGTGACTGGTTTATCGATGATATTCGGAATTGTCCCGCCAGGGAAACTAGTGGTTATGCCGGATAATACTCCGGTAACAATCGCTAACAGCATGACACTTTTTATTTCTGGAATAAGAATAATTCCTAAAAACATCATCGCCAGCATCATGTCTGGTTTAATGGTAAGGAACGCTGGCATTACCGTGTGTAAAACTACCCCAATTCCCGCTAAAAGTGCTAAAACTACAAGGTTCTTTGTATTCATTTCTCATCTCTCCTCTGCTATCCTAAGCTATTTGTTCCTCCCGCAGTGCACTGATTGCCTGCAGCGAAAAACATACATTCATTATAGCATAATACTATAAAATTAATAAAGATATAATTTTCAGAAAATTGACACTTAACTACTCTGAGTGCAAGCTTAAAGCTGTTTATTAATATTTGCTGCCATTTCTTGTAATATTTGTGGGGTATAATCGCTTTGGTTGCTTTTCCAAACTACTCCCAATCCATCCCCTTTTCCATAGCGGGGAATCAGATGAATATGGAAATGAAAAACAGTCTGGCCTGCCAGTTCGCCATTATTATTGATAATATTTAAACCAGCCGGATTAAATTCTTTTTTGATCGCATTGGCAATGGAGGGGACAACTTCAAAAATATTTCTTGCTATTTCAGGAGTTAGTTCAAATAAGTTCTCCTTATGTACCTTTGGAATGACGAGTGTATGACCTTTTGTCACTTGACTAATATCTAAAAACGCTAATACATGCTCATTTTCAAAAACTTTTGCTGCTGGAATTTCGCCATTTACTATTTTACAAAAAATACAATCACTCATTTGATGCACAACCCCTCTAAAAAAATGTTTGTATTATTTTACCACACAAAACTAATATGGTACTACCATTTATTTAGAAAGACAATTAATTCAAAGCCCCGCCCAAACACATAAAGGAGGTTAAGCAGAGCTTTAGCTTCACCAATTTTCAATAGAAGTAATTTCTTATTGTCTCTCAGATTAGGAAAACTGATACATTTTTACGACGCTCTGCCCCTTTTCCGCGCAAGAAAAAGGAGCAGGATCCGCATGGAATCCTGCCCTCTCGAAGGGGAATTGCTTCAACAAGTACGTTCATTTAGGAGTGTTCTTTGATAAACACCTCATTTTTCGTAGAGTGTTTTTTATAAAGATACATCATTGTTCAAGCTGACCATCCCCTATTTGTTTTTATATGTTTCCCAACTTATAAAAACGGGTAGCGATCTGCGGTAAACACCTCATTTTCCGTTTATTGTTTAAGATAAACAGTTGGTGTTATTTGAACTCAAAATGGTTACTATACACATTGTACAATACAACCATCCCCTTATTTGAAACGAATGGAAGCTCACTTGTTTGAAATGTTATTGTCTTTAGTAGACACCTCATCTCAAGTTTTGATGAATTTCTTCATCGAAGTAAGTTGTTCCCCTTCGATTATTATGATGTCCGAAAGTGATAGAAATATGCTTAAAGTTTTACGATAAATTGAATTCCTATTTTTATCGAGAGGAATTTGATAAAATGAAAACCATAATCATGCTACGGAAGGACGTTTGCATATGTCTTTATTAACAATTGACAATCTTGTCGGGGGATACACAAGGAACCCTGTATTAAAGGATGTATCCTTTGAAGTTCGGGAGAAGGAATTAGTCGGACTTATTGGACTGAATGGGGCGGGGAAAAGTACAACCATTAAACATATTATTGGATTAATGGAACCACATCGCGGCACCATCAAAATTAATGGACATTCTTTTACAGAAAATAAAGAAGCTTATCGCCGCTTGTTTACGTTTGTTCCTGAAACACCGGTCTTATATGAAGAACTAACGCTAGATGAGCATTTGAAATTAACTGCCATGGCTTATGGACTGGACGAGTCTACTTATAACCAGCGAATTACTCCGCTGTTGTCAGAATTCCGGATGGAGAAGCGCTTAAACTGGTTTCCAGCTCATTTTTCCAAAGGGATGAAACAGAAGGTTATGATTATGTGTGCGTTCCTCGTACAGCCATCACTCTATATTGTTGATGAACCTTTTGTTGGCCTAGATCCGCTTGGGATTCAATCTCTGCTTGATTTAATGAAAAAGATGAAAGAAAACGGTGCGGGAATCTTAATGTCGACACATATTCTCGCCACGGCGGAAAAATATTGTGACCGCTTTGTCATTCTCCATGAAGGAAAAATACGTGCCAAAGGGACACTTGCTGAGTTAAGAGAGCAGTTCTCGATGCCAACAGCCTCTTTAGATGATTTGTATATTCAGTTGACGAAGGAAGAAAATTATGTTTGATGAGAAGAAACTGTGGAAAGATCGTGCCAGCGGTCGCATGAAAGATTTAGGGAGATATTTACGCTATATTTTCAATGGACATCTTGTCATCGTCTTGTTATTTCTAGTTGGAACAGCAGCATTTTATTATCAAAAATGGATTGAAACACTTTCAACTGATTTTCCTGCTGAGCTTTTTTTAGCTGTAATCATTGGATTTTTCGTAACATACAGTCCAGTTTACAACTTTCTGCTTGAAGCTGACAGAGTATTTTTACTGCCTCTAGAGGATAAATTGAAAGGATATTTTCTCCGTTCCGGGATCGCAAGCTTTGTATTTCAAGGCTATATTCTTTTAATGGTTTTGGCAATACTTATGCCGATATATGCACATGTAAATAATAATAGCTTTAGCCCATTTATCCCATTCCTCGTTGTTTTACTTATTGCGAAGGGCTGGAATTTAGCTGTCACTTGGAAAATTCATTATTACATTGAGTCATCTGTACAAAGATGGGATATCGTTGTTCGCTTTTTTCTTAATGCAGTATTTTCCTATCTTTTATTTAAACAGGCAAACCTTATTCTTCTTTTAATTATCGCATTGATTATGGGCTTTTATTATTACAGTTTTTTAGCTCGGACAAAAAAAATGAGCTTAAAGTGGGATCAATTAATTGACCACGAAGAAAAGAGAATGGCTTCCTTTTATCGATTGGCCAATATGTTTACGGATGTACCAAAATTAAAGGACACTGTTAAAAGAAGAAAATGGCTTGATTTGTTTATTAGCAGAATCCCATTTTCACACGAAAAGACCTATCTATATTTGTTTTCACGAACGTTTTTGCGCTCATCTGATTATCTGGGATTATTCCTACGTTTAACCGTGCTTGGCGCGCTTGGCATCTATTTTATTTCATTTGGTTTGGGGCAAATATTACTTAGTTCTTTATTTTTATATCTAACCGGATTTCAATTGCTGCCATTATGGAATCACCACCAAAACAAACTGTGGGTTGATATTTACCCGGTTGCACAAAAATATAAGACAGCTTCATTCTATTTTCTGTTAATGATTATCTTAACGATCCAAGCCGTTATTTTCGCATTATTTATTATGATTAAAGGCGAAATATTTATTTCACTGCTTGCTTTATTCGCAGGTCTTGGGTTTAGCTACATTTTTGTATATTTTTACGGTAAAAATCGATTAAAAGCATAATCTTTGAAATCCCCTTTTGAGTTGAAGGGGATATTTTTTTGAAACTATTAGGCGTTCTCCTCGTAATTAAGCATAATATGAATTGTGGAGGGGGTGGTCTTATTGAACGAGTATGAATTAATGGTTTATGAAGAAGTGGAAGAATGGAAACGAAAATTAAAGAGAAGATCAGGAATGATGAACCGTATATCGAAAAAAGCTCAAGGGAAAATCAACGAATGGATTCCAGATAAGGTTCATGAGGTCATGACTGAAAGTATTAAAGGAATGGTCAAAGCAACGTTATTTGGCTCCCAGGTGACAACGAATAAAGATCAGGCCCGTGGCTTAACACTTGCAGAAAGAGATGAATTGGCACGAAAAAAAATATCTGCCTATCAGAAGACAGCGGTGGTCGAAGGAGCAGGGACAGGGGCAGGAGGTATTTTACTTGGTCTTGCAGATTTTCCGTTACTCTTATCAATTAAGATGAAATTTCTGTTTGAAGCCGCTTCTGTTTATGGATTTGATTCAAGGAAATATGAAGAAAGATTATTTATTCTCCATGTTTTTCAACTAGCTTTTTCAAGTGATGAAATTCGCAAGAAAACTTTATCTGAAATTGAGAATTGGGATAGTCGCAAGCAGGTACTCGTGGAAATGGATTGGCACAAGTTCCAGCAGGAGTACCGTGATTATATTGATCTAGCTAAATTATTTCAGCTTGTCCCGGGGATAGGTGCGTTTGTTGGCGCCTATGCTAATAATAATCTTCTGAAACATTTAGGTGAAACGGCGATGAATGCCTACCGATTAAGGCTGCTCCAAAAAGCCCCTGAACTCTAACGAGATAGGGGCTTTTGTATTATTCTTTATGAATCCTTATTGCAGCCGTTCCTAGTGTTTTTGCGGCAATGAGCATCGCTTTTTCATCGATGTCAAATTTTGGATGGTGATGCGGATATCCAGCATCGTCACGAACCGGCTTTGCTCCAGTGTAAAAGAAGGTTCCGGGAACTTTTTGCAAATAATAAGCAAAATCCTCACCGCCCATTTGCGGTTCGGTTTCTTCAATTGTTTTGACCTCAGCAACATCCTTTGCACAGCTAATTAAAAACTCTGTTTCCCTTTCATGGTTGATCACAGCGGGATAACCTCTTACAAAATCATACTTATAGGTGCTATTTGCAGAATAGCAAGTGCCGTGGATGATTCGTTCTATTTCTTCTTCAATAAATTGCCTTATACCTTCATTAAAAGTCCGGACAGTTCCTACTAATTTTGCTTTGTCAGCAATAACATTGAAGGCATTTTCAGCAGTAAAGGAAGCAACAGTGACAACAGCTGCTTCAACTGGATTTACTTTGCGGCTGACGATTTGCTGAAGGTTTAATACGAGTTGTGAAGCTGTAACGATGGCATCCTTTGTTTTATGCGGTTGTGCTCCGTGGCCGCCTTGACCTTGAATTTCAATTTCAAAACGGTCTGCTGCCGCCATGATTGGACCTGTTCGAAATTGGATGGTTCCAGTTGGTTCGCTTGACCACAAATGTGTGCCGAAGATTACATCTACACCCTCTAAACAGCCATCTTCAATCATTGGTGCTGCTCCGCCGGGAGCATATTCTTCTGCGTGTTGATGAATAAAGACGTAAGTCCCTTCGAGCTCCTCACTAAGTTCATTTAATGCTTTCGCAAGGACAAGTAGTGTAGCAGTATGACCGTCGTGCCCACATGCATGCATGACTCCAGGTACTAATGATTTGTAAGGAACATTTTTTTCATCCTGAATGGGCAATGCGTCAAAGTCTGCACGTAATGCAACCGTCTTACCAGACTTTTTCCCATAGATATTGGCAACCACTCCATTACCACCTACATTACCCTCTACTTCAATATTAAGTTTTTCATAATAAGATTGAATAAATTTTGCCGTTTCGTATTCATGAAACGATAATTCCGGATGCTGGTGCAGGTAACGACGAATTGAGATCATTTCTTCGTAGTAACCTTCTAATTTAGAAAAAATCTTGTTTAACATATGTAATCCCTCCCATTGGTTCGAATTAAAGAGTGTATTTTCAAACTATTTTAACACTTATATACAATTATGTTGATTTTTATCGTGAATTTCTTTTTACTTTTATGCTCTTTTAGTTACCATTGCTACGGTTTATTAACCTAATGAAGGAAAAGAGTACTCTTTTGGTAAATAAAAAAAGGCCGACAAGAATTCGGCCTTTATTTAAATTAAAAATATTGCAACAATCGTCGTCACTACTAGCCCGATAAAAACGGGGACAAGGTTTCGTCTCGCCAGTTCAAACGGATCCACGTTACATATGGCAGCAGCAGGAATTAATGCCCATGGGACGAGCGTTCCGCCTCCAACCCAAATCGCGGCTATTTGTCCAAGTGCTGTCAGTGTGGCAGCACCTTTACCAATGGCGATGGCGAATAAACTAGCAATCGACCCGGCTAAAGATATGCCTGAGAATCCAGAACCATCCAAACCTGTAATGGCCCCAACAGTTGTTAACGTGACAGCTCCTACAGCTTTACTTAATGGAACAACTCCAGCAAGTGCGATGCCTAAATCATTGACGATTCCATGAGAAGCTTTTGGTAAAAAATCTCCGATGATTTTTGTAAAACCGCTATCACCTAAATAAAAGAATGCCGCAATTGGAATAACAGGGCCAAAAACCTTAAATCCAAATTGGAAGCCTTCAATTAAATACTGTGTTGTTTTTTCAAGACCTTTGTTTTTATGACTTGTTAAAGTGATTAAGAGAAGAATAATAATGGAGGTTCCACCAACTAAGGCAGTTGCATCACCACCGGCCAGATCGAGGATAGACATCGCACCAACGTCAGCAGCAAGTAATAGTGGAACTAATATTGCAAAGAATCGTTTTTGAGCGAGTGATAATAGGGCAGGTTGGTCAGATGCTTCTGTTGGAGAATCAGGTATGATGGTGGAAGAGGGTTGAAGGATTCCCCGCTTCATGTCTCTTTTTAAAAAGTAGAAGGCAGTAACAGTAGTCACAAGACCCATAATAATTACTAACGGAATACTGGCATCAATGACATCTTGAATGGGAAGTCCGGCAGCATCTGCTGTTAGTTTAGGTGCTGCTTGAATAACGAAGTCACCGGATAAAGCAATTCCGTGACCGAACAAGTTCATCGCCATGGCAACACCAAGTGCTGGTAACCCGGCTTTATTTGCGACTGGTAGGAGAACAGCTCCAAGCAAGGCAACTGCAGGGGATGGCCAAAAGAACCAAGAAATGACCATCATCAGTATCCCAATAGTCCAATAGGCAAGTGTTGGATTGCGAATTAATTTCCTAAATGGTGAGATCATGACATCATTAATCCCGGTAGTGGTCAAGGTATGGCTCATTGCGACGATAATAGAAATAACGAGTATAGTAGACAATAGTTCTGTAATCGCATAGCTAAAGCTGTTGAAAATACTGCTAATCGAATGACTTAAATTGCCGGTGGCGGTAAGAGCAATCAAGAAAATCCCGATAATACAAACAATGGTCGTGTCCCTTCTCATCACCATCAACCCGATAATAAGAACAATAAAGGACACGTAAATCCAATGAAGAGATGTAAGCTCGATAAGCACTTCATTTCCCTCCTTTCTTATCTTTAGGGGCAATAGCCCTGCTGGATGTAATACAGAATATGAAAATTGCATCCAGTGGTGAGAGGGGAATAGAAAAAAAGAATGGAGTATTCACACTCCATTCCCGTGATTACAATTTATTTGGTTATTGAATATTTACTTACATAGGGTGCACTTGCAAAAATATTTTGCTGTGCATTTATACTAGTCCCTTTGATTTTATCAGTCTCAAAAAATGTATCGGATTTCTTCCACTTTTGATGATAGGCCTCATTTTCCCAAACTGTCAGGATCACATACGTATTGGATGATAAGGGGCGGAGCAGTCTAAAAGCAATCAATCCTGGTTCATTCTCAATATCTCGAGCTTGATTTTTAAATTGATGCTCAAATAATGGGCGGCCTTCATCTTTTACAGGGATATTATTCATGACAGCAAAGCCCTCTTTTTGGATTTCCCCGATAGATTCTAACACCTCATATCTGCGTGGTTCTTTAAATACAGTTCCTCCCATTGATTCATGAAGTAATAAGGCTCCATTTTCATTAACCATTGTCACCATTACTTCATGGGGATATTTGCTTTCAATCCTTTTTAAAAAGTCGAACGTTCCAGCTGTCATATAAATATGCATTTTTATTTCCCCCTGTTTAGCATTGATTTTCTAATAGTCTATACGTATTATTTTCCAGTATGCTTTCTGGGATTTAAACAATTTGTTTTAAGTAAATACGACTTTTTTTTGACAGTTAGTATCGTAATCTATACACAAATAGGATTAATCGATATAGTGAAGACAGTCTATGTATATTAACATTCATTTCAAAAGTTTTTAAATTTATGTTCAATATATTAAAATGGAAAACAGACATGTCTTTTGAAAGGTGGACTTTATTCATGCCAAGACCAATTAATGAAACATTTTTAAAAGCAGCAAGAGGTGAGAAAACAGACCATGTCCCTGTGTGGTATATGCGTCAAGCGGGTCGTTCCCAGCCGGAGTATAGAGAGATTAAAGAAAAGTATTCATTATTTGAAATCACTCACCAGCCAGAGCTATGTGCTTATGTCACGCGTTTACCAGTTGAGCAATATAACGTAGACGCAGCGATTTTATATAAAGATATCATGACCCCACTTCCAGCGATAGGTATGCAAGTTGAAATTAAGGGTGGAATTGGACCAGTAATTGATAATCCAATCCGTTCATTAGCAGATGTTGAAAAGTTAGGTGAAATTCACCCAGAAGAAGATGTTCCATTTGTATTGGATACGATCAAATTATTGACGTCTGAGCAATTGAATGTGCCCTTAATTGGTTTTTCTGGCGCACCGTTTACACTTGCCAGCTATATGATTGAAGGCGGACCTTCGAAAAACTACAATAAAACAAAAGCATTCATGTACACGGAGCCAAAGGCCTGGTTTGCTTTGATGGAAAAATTAGGCGATATGATCATTACATACGTGAAGTCGCAAATAAAAGCAGGGGCAAAGGCCATTCAAATCTTTGATTCATGGGTTGGAGCATTGAATGTGGAGGATTATCGCTATTTCATTAAACCAATCATGAACCGTATCTTTACTTCATTAAAAGAAGAAAACGTGCCGTTAATTATGTTCGGTGTTGGAGCAAGCCATTTGGCGTTGGAGTGGAATGAGCTTCCAATTGATGTTGTGGGTCTAGATTGGCGCTTACCAATTCAACAGGCGAGAGAAATGGGCATTCATAAAACCGTTCAAGGTAACCTTGACCCAGCGATTTTGTTAGCTCCTTGGGAAGTGATTGAAGAAAGAGCGAAAGCCATTTTAGATCAAGGAATGACACAAGACGGCTATATTTTTAATTTAGGCCATGGTGTATTCCCATCTGTTAATCCAGAAACATTGAAAAGATTAGCATCCTTTATACATGAGTATTCAGCATCTAAATTGAGTCGCTAAGTTCTCATCTGTAAGTGTTAAAATTGGTAAGCTGTCCAATTTTTTGGCACAATATAGTGAGTTGTTTGAAAGGGGATATACAAAGCCAGTAATGCCCCTTTTCATAAATGAAAAAGCGAAAGAGACTTAAAAATGAGGTGCAACATATGACAAAAAAGAAAATGGGCCTGTTGGTAATGGCATACGGTACCCCATATAAATTAGATGATTTAGAAGGCTATTATACACATATCCGTCATGGCCGGAAACCGAGTCCAGAAATGATGGAAGACCTTCGTAATCGTTATGAAGCAATTGGCGGAATCTCTCCATTAGCAAAAATCACACTTGACCAAGCGGAAAAGCTTGAACAACATTTAAATCATGTTCAAGATGAAATTGAATTTAAAATGTATCTTGGATTAAAACATATAGCACCGTTTATTGAAGATGCAGTAAAAAAAATGCATGAAGATGGAATTAAAGAGGCAGTAAGTATTGTTTTAGCTCCGCATTTTTCAACCTTTAGTGTACAATCCTATAACGGCAGAGCTGTGGAGGAAGCAGAAAAGCTAGGCGGGCTCAAAATTAGAACGATTGAGAGTTGGTACCAGGAACCGAAATTTATCGGATATTGGGCTGATAAGGTAAGACAAATTTTTGATCAAATGCCTCAGGAGGAAAGGGAACAAGCAGTTTTAATTGTTTCCGCACACAGCCTGCCTGAGAAAATCCTCCAATTTGGCGACCCCTACCCAAGTCAGCTTCAGGAAACGGCTGATTTAATTGCGGAACAAGCCGGGATAGAAAATTACGAAATTGGCTGGCAAAGTGCTGGAAATACTCCAGAGCCTTGGATTGGCCCGGATGTTCAGGACTTAATAAGGGATCTATTTAACACTCATCATTACAAATCATTCGTGTTTACACCTGTTGGATTTGTATGCGACCACCTTGAGGTGTTATACGATAATGATTATGAATGCAAAGCGGTTACGGATGAATTAGGAGTAAGCTACTATCGGCCGGAAATGCCTAATGCAACGGCTGAATTCATTGATTGCTTATCAAGCGTGATCCTTAAAAGATTAATGGAATAAGTTGAGATAGAAATTTACTTGGAAAGAGAGTGACGTCTGTGACCAAAGACAAACAGAAGGTTGTCATTGTTGGGGGAGGAATTGCTGGTCTCGCGTCAGCGTTCTATCTTCAAAAAGCAATACAAGAGAATAATTTGCCTATCGAGATTCAACTTGTTGAAGCATCGCATCGTCTCGGCGGTAAAATGCAAACCGTTTTAAGAGACGGTTTTACGATTGAAAGAGGCCCAGATTCATTTTTAGCAAGGAAAACAAGTATGATCAGGCTTGCAAAGGAAGTTGGAATGGATGACACACTAGTACCTAATTCCACGGGTAAATCGTATGTTCTTGTTAACGAGAAACTTCACTCAATGCCCGGTGGTTCGATCATGGGAATTCCTACGGAAATAGGACCATTTATCACAACAGGTCTATTTTCTATTCCTGGTAAACTAAGAGCTGCGGCTGATTTTATTCTGCCTCGTTCAGAAAGCGGAAAAGACCAATCATTAGGACAATTTTTCAGAAGAAGGTTGGGTAATGAAGTGGTTGAAAATTTAATTGAACCATTATTATCAGGCATATACGCTGGTGATATTGATCAATTAAGCCTCATGTCTACTTTCCCGCAATTTTATGAAGTGGAACAAAAATACCGAAGCCTGATCTTGGGTATGAACAAAATGACCCCTTCGCAACCGAAACAGCCTGATAATAAGGACAAGAAAAAGGGAGGTTTCTTATCTTTCAAAACAGGGCTCCAATCCTTTGCCGAAGCGATTGAAGCAAAATTAGATCCGAAGTCTATCTTAAAAGGCCATCGGGTTGATCATATTGTAAAATCAAATCAAAAATATGAAATTTACCTAAATAATCGGGAAACGATTAAGGCAGATTGTATTATTGCCGCTACCCCTCATCAGGGAACACAAGCGATGTTTTCCGACTACAGCTTTTTTGATCCATTTAAATCCGTTCCATCCACATCTGTTGCTACAGTATCACTAGCCTTTCCTGAGGAAGCAATTAAGAATGATATTGATGGAACCGGATTTGTTGTTTCAAGAAATAGTGATTATTCAATTACTGCTTGTACATGGACACATAAAAAATGGGAACATTCGACTCCGAAGGGAAAGGTCCTTCTCCGTTGTTATGTCGGAAGAGCCGGTGATGAGACGATTGTTGATCTTTCAGATGATCAAATCATTAAGATTGTCCTCGACGATTTAAAAAAGACAATGGACATTACCATGAATCCTGACTTTGCTATTGTAACAAGATGGAAAAACTCCATGCCACAATATACCGTTGGTCATAAGCAACGGCTGGCAACCATTCTAGAGCATGTAAAAACTGAACTGCCAGGTGTATTCTTGGCAGGCGCTTCCTATGGAGGCGTCGGGATTCCCGATTGTATTGACCAAGGAGAATTAGCTGTCCAGAATGTGTTGGATTATTTAAAAGTGAAAAATACTGCAAAAGAAGCTGTTCATTGATAACAGCTTCTTTTTTTTTTGATAGTTCTTACTTGCAAACCAATTAAAATGGATGTATACTCTTTAAGTATTAACTGACTGAAATGTTCATATGGTCATTTATGAACGTTTCTTGTTTAGATATAAGGCATTCGTCAAGGATTGTCCAAAAAGATAGTCCTTATTTTTGGAATTAAAATGACCAAATGAACAAAATAGTCAATAATAATAAAAAGGAGGCATCGCAGTGAAAAACATCCTATTAAAGGAAGAACTTTTGACGATATTTAAAAATAAAAAAGTTTTAATTCCGATAATCGCTGTATTGTTTGTCCCGGTCTTGTATGCGGGAATGTTTTTGTGGGCGTTCTGGGATCCATATGACAAGCTTAACGAACTGCCGGTTGCGGTAATTAATAACGATGAGGGTGCAACACTTGATGGGATTAACCTAAACCTAGGTGATGATTTAGTTTCTAACTTAAAGGAAAGTAAAGATTTTGGTTATGAATTTGTAGACAAGAATGAAGGTTATAAAAAGTTAAAAGACCAAAAATATTATATGGCGATCGAAATACCAAAAGACTTTTCTAAAAATGCAACTACATTATTGGATGAAAAGCCGAAAAAATTGGAACTGATCTATACTCCAAACGAAAGCTTTAACTTCCTTTCAGCACAAATCGGCGGCTCAGCTGTAGAAAAAATCAAAACGGTTCTTGCTGAAAATGTAACTGAAACGTACGCTGAAACAATGTTTAACAAAATTTCCGAGGTTGCTGATGGGGTAGTACAAGCAAGCGACGGTGCAGGTCAGATAAGTGATGGGTCAATTGACTTAAATAAGGGCTCTGATGATTTAAATAAAGGCCTTGAAACCCTCGCTGAAAAATCTATTGAATTTAACAATGGGATGAAAACGGCAAATTCAGGTTCAAAGGAATTAGCAGCAGGTTCAACAGAATTGAAAAACGGGTTAGCTAAAGCTGAGGCCAATCTTCCGTTACTAATTGCTGGAACGAAAGATGCATATGCCGGTGCACAACAATTGAAACGTGACATTCCAGCAGGGATTGCTGCTGGTATTGAAAAGGAATTGACTGGAAGTGTAGGGGAACTAAATAGCGGCATTGATCAGTTTAAATCACAGTTATCAGGGATGTTAGCAGCAAATATTGCTGATCAAACGATAACACAACAAACAGAAAAAATGCAGAAATTAGCTAAAACCCTAATTGACAACAAAGTTGACCCAGCTCTTGTACAACAAATAATGGCTAATGAGCAAAAAAATGCGCCAACGAAAGAACAGTTGCAGCAACAAATTTTATCCTCACTAAGTCCTAAACTAGATGCTGGTTTCAATCAATTTAAATCAGGGGTTGATGAAAAATTAGCCGGTGCATCGAATGGTTTGGAAGGTAAAATTAAAGCACAAACAAGCCCTTATTTTGATCAATTGATTACTGGTATTGGCAAAATCAATGGCGGTCAGCAGGAATTACAAAAAGGGATCCATGATTTATATGCAGGTTCATCAAAATTAAATGATGGTACAAAAACCCTTTCTACCGGTATGAGTCAGTTAACTGATGGAGCAGATCAAATTACAGACGGAACGGGTCAATTAGCTGATGGCTCTGGGCAACTAAAAGACGGAACATCCAAGCTTTCTGACGGTGCCAAGGAATTATCAGATAAGCTTGCAGATGGGGCAAAAGATGCTTCAAAAGTTCATTCAAATGAAAAAACTTACAATATGATGGCTGAACCAGTAAAACTCGATAATGAAAAAATTAATCATGTACCAAACTATGGAACAGGTTTTGCACCATACTTCATTTCATTAGGCTTATTTGTCGGTGCACTACTATTATCGATTGTCTTCCCGCTTCGCGATACAACGGTTATGCCATCAAGCGGATTTAACTGGTTTATTAGCAAGTTTTCCATCATGGCAGGTGTTGGTATAATCCAAGCATTACTCGTAGATGTCATTCTACTTGCTGGATTAGGTCTTGACGTACAAAGTGTTCCTAAGTTCATTTTATTTTCAATTATTACTAGTTTGACGTTCATTGCCTTAATTCAATTGCTAGTATCTGTATTTTCTGATGCAGGACGTTTCCTGGCGATTCTCATTTTGATTTTCCAATTAACAACAAGTGCCGGAACCTTCCCGCTTGAATTAATTCCAAATTTCCTTCAGCACTTTAATGTATTATTGCCGATGACCTATTCGGTTAGTGGCTTTAAGGCTGTTATTTCAAGCGGTGACTTCAGCTATATGTGGCAAAATGCTACGATTCTTTTAGGTTTCCTAGTTGCATTCGCCCTTGGAACAATCGCTTATTTTACAATGAGACATAGACATCAATATAAACATCAAAATAATACTTTAGTTAGTGAATAAAATCTATTACCAGCCGGCCTGTTTTCGGCTGGTTTTTTTGTTTCGAAAAATAAAATCACTCTAATGAGGAGCACATTTGGGATAGAAATAGGAATGAAAAAGTGATAGCTGTTCTATGGCCCGGAACCATGGAAAAAGCGAGCGTAAGGTAACGTAGAGAGGTTCTACGTGCCCAGATCCTGTGGGAAAAACAAGTTATTTGTTTTATTATGAAAACAAATCGATTTTTGAGTATATTAAATATATGAGTCCTAGAAATGGAGGAGTTAGACATGAAACTCACAGTAATCGGTTTTTGGGGTGGATATCCAAAACAGAATGGGGCAAGCTCTGGATATTTGCTTGAACATGAGGGTTTTCACTTATTAATAGATTGTGGAAGCGGGGTTCTTTCTAAGCTGCAAAATATTATTCAGCCTGAAGAACTGGATGCGGTCATCATTTCTCACTATCATCCTGATCACATCGCAGATATCGGTGTCCTGCAGCATGCAAGACTAATTCAAGGATTATTAAGCAAGGAATTCCCAACATTACCGCTATATAGTCATAAATTTGACCAACATGAATTTGTCAAACTAACTTATAAAAATATCACAAAAGGGTTCGCTTATGATCCAAATAGTACGCTCTCGATAGGTCCATTTCAATTTTCATTTTTAAAAACAAACCATTCTGTTCCATGCTACGCGATGAGAATAGAGGCAGCGGGTAAAACAATAGTCTATACTGCCGACAGCTCCTTTAAAGAAGAGTTTATTGAGTTCAGCCGGGGCGCCGATGTTTTACTGTGTGAATGCAATTTATACGGACATCAAAACGGTAAATCAGCGGGTCATATGAACAGTGTGGAGGCAGGGCAATTTGCCCATAAAGCCGATGTAAAACAATTAATTCTTACCCACCTGCCGCAGTACGGAAACTTAGCGGATTTAATTACTGAGGCATCTAGCAAATTTACTGGTATAATAAAACTTGCAGACGAATTTCTATCTATTTCACTATAAGAAGGGACAGAATACTATGTTATTTATCGATAATAAGGGCATCACCGACCCGCGGATAAATCTCGCGATTGAAGAGTATGCTTTAAAAAATCTTGATATAAATGAAACCTATTTATTATTTTACATAAATGAACCATCCATCATTATTGGAAAAAACCAAAATACGATTGAGGAAATCAATACAGAATATGTTGAGAGTAATGGTATACACGTAGTGCGCAGATTGTCCGGAGGGGGAGCTGTTTACCATGATCTTGGCAACTTAAACTTTAGCTTTATTACTAAGGATGATGGGGAAAGCTTTCATAATTTCCGTAAATTCACTGAGCCGGTAGTAGCAGCACTGAAAAAATTAGGGGTAAACGCCGAGTTAAGCGGCAGAAATGACCTGGAAGTTGAGGGTAGGAAAATTTCTGGAAACGCACAATTTTCCACAAAAGGGAGAATGTTTAGCCATGGAACCCTGCTTTTTAATTCAGAAATGGATCATGTTGTATCTGCCTTGAAGGTCAAGAAGGACAAAATTGAATCAAAAGGAATTAAATCGGTTCGCAGCCGGGTTGCCAATATTTCTGAGTTTCTGACAGAAAAAATTGATATTCGAGAGTTCCGTTCTTTAATTTTAACATCCATCTTTGACGGACAAGAAGAAATACATGAATATGTGTTAACTGATGAAGACTGGAAAAAGATTCATCAGCTATCAGAGGAGCGCTACCAAAACTGGGAATGGAACTACGGGAGATCACCTAAGTTCAATCTGCAGCACTCTCACCGCTTTCCGGTGGGTTCTATCGATGTCCGCTTAGAAGTGAACAAAGGAATCTTAGAAAACTGTAAAATATATGGCGACTTTTTTGGTGTCGGTGATGTAAGTGACATCGAAAACATATTAAAAGGTATTCGTT
Source organism: Neobacillus drentensis (assembly GCF_036965245.1). Classification (GTDB taxonomy): domain Bacteria; phylum Bacillota; class Bacilli; order Bacillales; family Cytobacillaceae; genus Neobacillus; species Neobacillus drentensis_G. The sequence continues at coordinate 32 of NZ_JBALPG010000063.1, read as the reverse complement.
ATGAAAAAAATGAAATTGAGAAGAGACTTTCT
>NZ_JBALPG010000062.1:0-61625 GCF_036965245.1 Neobacillus drentensis | reverse complement strand
TTTAGTTTTCAAAGAACAAGTCTCACCATCGCTCGAAAGCGACTTTATAATCTTACCAAGTTATCAACCTAAAGTCAACAACTTTTTGTATTTTTTTTAAATCAGTTACTGTCTCGCAGCAACAGATATTAATATACCACCATTCAAAGCAAGGCGCAATAGCTTTTTATTCTTTTTTTGCGATTTAATCAAAATAGAAATATTCGAATATTTCTTTCTTGAATATAAAAAAAGTGCCAGCAGCACCGGCACTTTTTTAAACTATTAACGATGGCGCATTAATGGGAATAATAGTACGTCACGAATTGATGGAGAATTCGTTAACAGCATGACTATACGGTCAATTCCGATTCCCAATCCGCCTGTTGGAGGCATACCATACTCTAATGCTTCGACAAAGTCCTCATCCATCATATGGGCTTCATCATTCCCTTGCTCACGTTCTTTCAACTGTGCTTCAAAACGCTCTCTTTGATCAATTGGATCGTTAAGCTCCGTAAAGGCATTTGCATGCTCCCGAGCCACAATAAATAACTCAAAGCGATCGGTGAATCTTGGGTCCTCGTCATTTTTCTTCGCAAGCGGAGAAATCTCTACTGGATGCCCATAAATAAATGTAGGCTGAATCAATTTTTCCTCAACCTTTTGCTCGAAGAATTCGTTAACGATATGACCATAAAGCATATTGTTATTAATTTCTACTCCGTGTTCTTTTGCAAGTTCACGCGCTTCCTCAACACTCATTTCCTTCCAGAAGTCTGCACCGGTATATTCTTTGATGGCATCGACCATATGAAGTCTTTTCCACTCAGGTTTAAGGTCGACTTCGTATTCACCGTATTGAATCGTTGTCGTACCTAATACTTCTTGAGCGATATGAGCAATCAAATTTTCTGTAAGACTCATGATATCGCGATAATCCGCATAGGCTTCATAAAGTTCAATCATTGTAAATTCCGGATTATGACGGGTAGATACACCCTCATTTCTAAATACGCGGCCAATTTCATAAACCTTTTCGAGACCGCCGACAATTAACCGCTTCAAATGAAGTTCGATAGCAATTCGCATGTATAATTCCATATCAAGAGCGTTATGATGCGTTATGAACGGGCGTGCAGATGCACCGCCTGCAATCGCATGCATCATTGGGGTTTCTACTTCCAAATATCCTTGGCTGTCTAGATAGCGCCGCATTGATTGAATGATTCGGCTGCGATCTATAAAAGTCTGTTTACTTTCTTGGCTCATAATTAAATCCAAATAACGCTGACGGTAACGCTGCTCAACATCCTTAAGGCCATGGAACTTATCCGGTAAAGGGCGTAGGGCTTTAGATAAAAACGTAAAGTCCTGAACTTTTACAGAAAGTTCACCTGTTTTAGTTTTAAATACACTTCCCGTTACTCCAATAATATCCCCTAGGTCAGCAGAATTAAAAATTTGATACTGTTCTTCCCCAATAGCATCCTGCCTGACGTAAATTTGAATTTGTCCCTTTAAATCTTGGATGTGGGCAAAGCCGGCTTTTCCTTTTCCGCGCTTTGTCATGATCCGTCCGGCTAGACTAACCGTTATATTATTATTATCAAGCTCTTCATTTTCCAATTCTTGATATTGTTCAAGTAAATCCATACTGTAGTGAGAACGGTCAAAACGCTTACCGAATGGATCTAAACCATTTTCACGCATGGTGTTCATTTTTTCACGTCTGACCAACAATTGGTCATTTAATTCTTCCTGACTCATGCTAATTCCACTCCATTTCATTCTTTTTTATGTAAAACTAAATGAATACTCGCCGATTTTTTACATACTACATTATTTTACACAAACTTGTGAATTCAGACATCAAAAATGTTTTTATATAGAATAAAAACTGCCAGTTATTGCACTGGCAGCTTCCTTTAGTCATCAAAAATATTATAGAAAATAGGCCTTTGAAAGTCAAACTTAACCAACAATTGCTTGGTTTTGTTCCTTTTCTTCTACCTCAATTACCAAATCATTTAATAATGTGACAAGATGTTCTCTTGTATTGCACTCATTGATGGCATTTCGAACTCTCGCATTACCGCGTACTCCTTTTAAATACCATGCAGCATGCTTACGCATTTCGCGGACGGCGATGTCTTCATTTTTCAACGCAATCAAACGGTCAAGATGAAGGATGCATACATCAATTTTTTCACGAACAGACGGCTCTGCCATTAGCTTCCCTGTTTCTAAATATTGCACCGTGCGGTAAATCATCCACGGGTTACCTAGAGCAGCTCTGCCAATCATGACGCCATCAGCACCGGTTTCATCAAGCATTCTTTTGGCATCCTGTGGTGTTTGAACATCGCCATTTCCAATAATGGGAATGTTTACGGATTGCTTTACCTCGCGGATAATATCCCAGTTTGCTTTTCCTTCATACATTTGCACACGGGTACGTCCATGAAGAGCAATTGCTTTTCCACCAGCACGCTCAACAGCTTGGGCATTTTTCACAGCAAAAATATGCTCTTCATCCCAGCCCATGCGCATTTTTACCGTTACAGGCTTTTCAACCTCGGCAACAACCGCGGAAACCATTTCATAGATCTTATTAGGATCTAGAAGCCATTTTGCCCCGGCATCACATTTTGTAATTTTCGGTACAGGACAGCCCATATTAATATCAATAATATCTGCATTTGTATTTTGATCAACAAATCTTGCCGCTTCAACAAGCGTTTCCCTTTCACCGCCAAAGATTTGCAAGCTTAACGGTTTTTCTCGTTCATCTATATAGAGCATATTCATGGTTTTTTCATTTTTAAAAACAATTCCTTTATCACTAACCATCTCGGCGCAAACTAAACCTGCACCAAACTCCTTTACGGTTAGACGGAATGCAGAGTTACAGACACCGGCCATCGGTGCCAAAACAACTGGATTCTTTATTTCAATATCACCAATTTTTAACATCCAACTACCTCCTATTCAAGCACCTGGCTGATCGTATGCCGTTAACGGTCACCTGCGCTTTTCTTATTCTTTTGGTGCTAAATCATCTATACTTATTCTCAAAGAATGAGCGATTCTTTCAAGCAGATCACCTGCTGGCAGGCGGTTCCCTCTTTCAATCTCTCCTAAAATTGATACCGATACACCTAGTTCCTTCGAAAAGCTTTCCTGTGTATAACCTTTTAGTTTTCGATAGGCTCGAATACGTCTTCCCCATTTTTCCGCTTCCATATCCGGACTCCTTCTTTATCTGGTAGTTCATTCAACAATAAGTTAAGAGGTTTTTCCACCCCGGGGATTCTATGGTCAGGATTTATTTCTACTAGCGGCGCCATGACAAACGCCCGCTCTACCATCCTTGGGTGCGGAACAGTAAGCTTCTCTGTTTCAATATTTTCTTGGTTAAACGTGAGAATGTCAAGGTCTATCGTCCGCGGCCCCCATCTAATTTTCCTTTTCCTTCCAAGATCCAATTCTGTTTTTAAACAGAAATCTAGTAACTCCATTGCACTTAACACCGTCTGAATCTCAATTACCATATTTAAAAATAAATCCTGATCCTCATAGCCTACAGGATCTGTTTCATAAACAGAGGAGTAATTTAACAATTTAATATCTGAATGACTTGTTAAAAGTTTTATTGCACTCGTTATATTATCATAACGGTTTCCGATATTAGAACCAAGAGCAATAAATGCTGTGTTTTCCACTTTTATCTACTCCTTGTTATTTCTACTGCAACAGACTGGTAATGGCCGGGAATTGGCGGATCCGGCTTAATTACTTTTACCGTAACATCGGATATAAGAGCGAATTTTTTTAGAACGGCTGCAGCAATTTTTTCCGCAACCGCTTCTACTAGCTTATATGGTTTCCCTTCAACAATTTCTTTGCATACTTCGTATAGCTCTCCATAATTGACAGAGTATTCTAGTTCATCCGTTTCGCCGGCTTTTTTTAAATCGACGGAAACGGATAAGTCTACAGCAAATCGCTGACCAAGCCGAGTTTCTTCCAGGAAAACTCCGTGATATCCATAAAACTCCATCCGATTAACATATATTTTATCCAATCATTACACCCTTCCCCATCATCGCATCCATCATTTTTGCCATTCGGCTCATTTCCTTTACATCGTGAATACGAATGATTTGACAGCCTTTTTGAATGCCGTAGCATACGGTTGCCCCTGTGCCTTCCATTCTTTCATTAACTGGGAGATTTAAAGCTTGTCCAATCATCGTTTTTCGTGATGTCCCTAAAAGGACAGGATAGCCGAGCTTTACCAAATTATCTAAGTTTTGCATCATGAGAAGATTTTCCTGATAGTCCTTTGCAAAACCAATGCCCGGGTCTAGAATAATATTTTCATCCCTTACGCCAGCTTTTTTCACATTGGCGATGCTTTCATAAAGATCATTCATCACGTCCCGAAAGAATACCTGATAATTTCGGTCATGACGGTTATGCATTAAGATGATTGGTACATTGTACTCAGCAGCAATCTTTCCCATTTGTTTATCCGCTTTTGCGCCCCATACATCATTAATGATATGGGCACCTGCTTCAATGGCCTGCTTCGCCACCTCTGCTTTATAGGTATCAATTGAAATCGGGATTTGTACATGCTCGGAAATGGCTTTTATCACCGGAATCACCCGTTCAAGCTCTTCCTCTACAGAAACAGCAGCAAAGCCCGGGCGTGTCGATTCGCCGCCGATATCAATGATATCCGCACCATTTGCCACCATTTCAATCGCACGTTCAATTGCACGTTCGATTTGATTAAATTTGCCGCCGTCCGAAAAGGAATCTGGAGTAGCATTTAAAATTCCCATTACAATTGTCTTTTTCGTAAAGTCCAAGGTATATGGGCCACAATGAATTTGTTCTTGAGGTGTTTTCAAACCATATCCCCCCTATGCTCGTTTTCACTTATTGTATCATATAAGAAACTTTATTTAGTTTACAAAAAAAAGAGGCATAGGCACCATAGCCAACACCTCTCATTATTTTTATATCAAAACTGTCCAGCTCCACAAGGAAGACTTCGGCAGCAATAGCAGCTCACGATGGAAAAGCAAAAGCTTTTTCGAGGAGTGCTAAACGGGAGCATCCATTATTCCTGTTATTCAACATCATATTGGTAAAGTGGTGTACTTAAATAACGTTCGCCGTTATCCGGGATAATCGCAAGCACCTTTTTACCTTTTCCTAGTTCCTTCGCCACCTTTAGAGCTGCGGAAATGGCTGCACCTGACGAAATACCGCCAAGAATTCCTTCTTCTTTAGCGGCACGGCGGGAAGCTTCAAATGCTTCCTCCGTTCCCACTTGAATAATTTCATTATAGATTTCAGTATTAAGCGTTTCAGGAACGAATCCTGCACCAAGTCCTTGAAGTTTATGCGGGCCAGGTTTGCCGCCGGATAGGACTGGAGAATCTTTCGGCTCAACTGCATAAATCTTTACTTCCGGGAATGTTTCTCGGAGCACACTGCCTGCACCTGAAATGGTTCCCCCTGTTCCGATTCCCGATACAAATGCATCCAATCGATCCATTTGCTCAACAATTTCCTTACCGGTTGTTCTTCTATGGACCTCAGGATTAGCTTCATTCTTAAACTGCTGCGGCAGAAAATAACCGTGTGCTTTGACAAGCTCTTCTGCTTTAGCAATTGCGCCCTTCATACCTTCTGGACCAGGTGTCAACACTAACTCAGCCCCGTAAGCACGAAGCAAGTTTCTTCTTTCCAAGCTCATTGTCTCCGGCATAACAAATACTGCTTTGTATCCCTTTGCTGCGGCAATCATCGCTAGACCAATGCCTGTATTTCCACTTGTCGGCTCAATAATGGTATCAATACCTGGTTTGATTAGACCTTGTTCTTCAGCAGCTTCTATCATTGCTAAAGCGATACGATCCTTAACACTGCTGCCAGGGTTAAAATATTCGAGCTTCAAATAAACTTCTGCACTGTTTTCATCTACTAATCTGTTTAACTTAACAATCGGTGTTTGGCCGACTAATTCGGCAACTGAATTTGCTACACGAACCATCAGGGAACCCCTCTCTATTCCGAGTATTTTTATTGGTTTTATAAAGAATTTACCAGTATTATACTTGTTTTGTCAATTGTTTTACACAGGGAATTTTATGATTATTTTATAAAAAGAAAAACACAGAAATTTATTCTGTGCTATTACTGGGACTTTTTATTGTTGCCATAAAACCATTCCACCTTTGCCTCATCCCAAAAGGTTGCTGCGGAAGCTGGTGATTTCATTTGCTCAAGAGCAATTTGCCGGCGAATTGACTCTTTAACATCATTATAAGGATATTTTTTTCCGTTAATTTTCCCTTCCAGCCTTAAAATGACATATCCTTCTTTAACCTTAAGCGGTTTACTATAGGCTCCCTTTTTTAGCTGTTTAGCAGTTTCAATATATTGTTTCGGATATCGCTCATCTTCTTCGCTAATATACCCAATATCTCCGCCTTCATTCGCAGAAAACTCCTCGATGGAGCGTTCCATCGCTAATGTGGAAAAACTTGACCCATTGGCTAACTCCTTCGCAGCCTTTTCAGCTTCTTTCTTTGTTTTCACAATAATATGCGATAAATGGTAGGCAGGTGGAACATTGAAAAGGTTTTTATTTTTATCATAATAGCTTTTCAATTCTTTATTCGAAACTTTCACGTCCTTCGTTAAAAGTTCCTCTAATAAAAGAGTATTTCGAATTTGTTCCTTCCACTTTTTCTCGTTTTGATTGTTTTTAGAATTGAAGGAATTATATGTGGTCTGCAGCATCCTAAATTCCCGCTCGACATCTTGATCAGAAACTTTTATTTTATATTTTGCCGCCATTTCCTCGACAACCTTTTGATCGATCATTTCCTTTAAAACGACTTTTCCATATCTGGACTCCAGTTCATTCAGCCATTCTTGTCTTAATATGGATTTTTTTCCTACGGTTGCCACTGCCTCATCATTGGGCGCCTCACCGCCGGCCACATTCGTCCTCGTTAGAAAAAAAGCAATCGTTAAGCAATTAAGCATAATGAGGCCTGCAATAACCATCCAAAGCTGCTTCTTCCCTAACCCTTTCATCCCTAGCAAAGACATTTATTTGGTATCCTTTTTTAATTCTTCTAATTCTTCCTTGGAAAATAGGTATTTTTCGTTGCAGAAATGACAGTGAGCCTCGGCCTGTCCATCTTCTTCAATCATAGCGGTAATTTCTGCAGCACCTAATCCAACAATAGCATTAGCAAAGCGCTCTTTAGAGCAATTACATTGGAAACTAACCGGCATCGTTTCTAATACCCTTACATGCTCTCTTCCAAACAATTCTTCCAGGAGTTGCTCAGGTGTTAGACCTCGTTCAATTAATTTAGAAATAGGCTCAATCGTTTTTAACCGTTCCTCGAGTTTCGAAATGATAGGATCTGGCGTGCCAGGCATTAATTGAAAAATAAATCCTCCTGCGGCTAAAATGGTATCATCCGGGTTAACTAAAACTCCAACACCCACGGAAGAGGGTACTTGCTCCGACGTGGCAAAATAATAGGTAAAATCTTCTCCTAATTCACCAGATACAAGTGGAACCTGACCGGAGAAAAAGTCACGCATGCCGATATCCTTAACAACAGCTAACATACCATCTGTTCCAACCGCACGGCGGACATCCAGCTTCCCATTTTCTGTTGATTCAAAATCAACCTCCGGATTGGTAACATAACCGCGTACTTCACCTTTAGCGTTACTGTCAACAACAATAGGACCAAGCGGGCCGCCGCCGTTTATTTTAATGGTAAGATTATCATCACCCTTAAGCATCGCCCCCATCATCAGCCCTGCGGTCATCGTGCGGCCAAGTGCTGCAGAAGCAGTCCTCCATGTTTGATGACGCCGCTGCGCTTCACTAATCGTTTCTGTCGTGCGAACGGCATATGCACGAATATTTCCATCATAGGCAAGTGCCTTAACTAAATAATCCTTCATTGTATAACTCCCTTCTAGCTGTATCACTTGTCCAGCTGCAGCGCCTAGGGGCTCGGGGTCATAAGCCAATCCGTCAAAAAGGCTAAAATGCAGCCTTCTCGCCGGCTCGTCTTATGCCTGGCTACTGAAAGCTATCGCTTTCTGTACGCATTAAGAGAGACTAATCTCTGGCTTCACTTTGCTTGCCATTCGATAATTCTCCCTATATCGCCCCTGAGAACTAAGGAAAGCTCCTTAGAATAATCCTCGCAGGAACAAGCTGTGCTTGTTCCGAAGGCGCTTCCGCTTTTCTTTTTAGCTTATCCCATATTTCGTTTATAGATAAGGTGCAAACCCTTTAAAGTTAAAAATGGATCGACTACATCGATAATCGTTGATTCCTGGGCAATTAAACTAGCAAGCCCGCCAGTGGCAATAACGGTTGGCTTCTTCCCGCTTTGGGCCATCATCCTTTTGACAATCCCCTCGACTTGTCCTACATACCCATAGACAATACCAGCCTGCATTGCGGCCACTGTATTTTTCCCAATAACCCCTTCAGGCCGGGCAATTTCAATCCGCGGCAGTTTTGCCGCCCTTGAATAAAGTGCCTCAGTAGAAATCCCGATTCCAGGCGCAATCGCACCGCCCATATATTGACGTTCCTCATTCACATAACAATACGTCGTTGCCGTTCCAAAATCGACAATAACTAGGGGACTTCCATATTCGTGAATAGCTGCGATGGCATTTACAATCCGGTCAGCACCCACTTCTCTTGGGTTTTCATATTTAATATTGAGCCCTGTTTTCATGCCTGGCCCAACCACAAGGGGCTTAATATGAAAGTACTTCTGGCACATTCTTTCCAATGCAAACATAATAGGGGGAACAACGGAAGAAATAATAATCCCGTCAATATCTGAAAAAGAAAGACCAGAATGATCAAACAAAGCTTTTATGCTCATGCCAAATTCGTCTTCTGTGCGATTACGGTTCGTTTCTATCCGCCAATGATATTTAAGTTCATCACCTTGATAAACACCTAATACAATATTGGTATTACCCACATCAAATACGAAAATCAAATCTATCACTCGCTTTATCGATTTTTCTTTTTTAGCCGATAGGAAAGTAAACTTTCTCTCAGGCATAAGTGCAACTACGCCTCTTATTCGCCCTAGGGGCTTACCAATCGGCGAGTTTTCTTTACATGGGAACATCATACCATAAATAGTATATGTGTGAAAAAAAAGAGCGCTTCACAGGAAGCACTCTTTTTGACAATTTACTTATAATCAATTTCATCCGAAGGTTTATCTAAAAAGGATTCTTCCTTTTTTTCATCCTCGTCTTTTTTTGTGTTGATGTTTACTTTCACATCATCTGCCTTTTTTGGCCCAATCTTCACAGAATCTAAGTGAACAGATGGATCCGGCATACGACCATGGTCAACCAAATATTTGATCTGTTCAGCAACAAGTGTTTCTACCTCAAGAAGAGTTTTAGCAATTAGATCCAGCTTATCGCGATTTTCAGTAAGAATCTTTCTAGCTCTTTCGTAACACTCTTTAATAATGCTTTGAATTTCAAGATCGATTTCATAGGCAATTGCATCAGAATAATTTTGCTCATTATGAATGTCTCGGCCCAAGAAAACCTGACCGCCTTGTGGTTGACCGAACTGTAATGGTCCAAGCTTATCACTCATTCCGTATTCAGTCACCATCTTACGAGCAATATTTGTAGCACGTTGGAAGTCATTATGTGCGCCCGTACTTACTTCACCAAAAACAATCTCTTCAGCGACACGTCCGCCTAACAAACCAACAATTTTATCAAGCAATTCCGGCTTTGTCATAAAGTAACGGTCTTCTCTAGGAAGCATGACGGCATATCCACCTGCTTGCCCACGTGGAACGATGGTAACTTTGTGAACCATGTCCGCTTCATCAAGCACTAAACCAATCACCGTATGGCCACCCTCATGGAAAGCAACAATATTCCGTTCTTTTTCTGAAATAACCCTGCTCTTCTTAGCTGGACCGGCAATAACTCGATCAGTTGCTTCATCGATATCTTCCATATCGATTTTCTTTTTACTGGTACGAGCTGCAACTAGAGCTGCCTCATTCAATAAATTCTCCAAATCGGCACCTGAAAAACCAGGTGTACGCATGGCGATATTTTTCAAGTTTACAGATTCATCTAATGGTTTATTACGTGCATGAACTTTTAGTACAGCCTCACGTCCAACCACATCTGGACGATCAACGGTAATTTGGCGGTCAAAACGTCCTGGACGTAATAACGCAGGATCGAGAATATCCGCTCGGTTTGTAGCAGCAATAATGATAATTCCCTCATTAGCTCCAAATCCATCCATTTCAACTAACAATTGATTCAAGGTTTGTTCACGCTCATCGTGACCACCGCCAAGGCCGGCACCACGCTGACGTCCAACTGCATCAATTTCATCGATAAAAATAATACATGGAGCATTTTTCTTAGCATTTTCAAATAAATCACGAACACGGGATGCACCGACCCCAACAAACATTTCAACGAAATCAGACCCACTGATGGAGAAAAACGGCACGCCAGCTTCACCGGCAGTAGCCCGTGCTAGCAATGTTTTACCAGTCCCTGGAGGTCCAACAAGCAGAACGCCTTTCGGAATCCGGGCTCCAAGCTCAGCAAACTTGCGCGGATCTTTTAAAAACTCAACAACCTCAACTAATTCAGCCTTTTCCTCATCAGCACCAGCTACATCTCTAAAACGAACCTTTTTCTTATCATCGTTATAAAGCTTGGCCTTGGATTTGCCAAAGTTCATCACTCGGCTGCCGCCGCCCTGAGCTTGGTTTAATAAGAAGAAAAATAAAATAAAGATAATCACGAACGGAATAATTGAAGTAAAAAAGGTTACCCAGCCGCTAGTTTCTTTTGCGGGCATCACTTCTACTTTTGAATCTGCCTTATCAATACGGTCAAGAATCTTCTCGCTGTTAGGAACATAGGTTATAAACTTTTTACCTTTTTCTTCAAGCTCACCGCGAACTTCAAAAACTCCTCGTTCGGGCTGCATGGAAAATGATTTGACCTCACCATTTTCTAGTTGGGAAACGAACTTATCATATGAAATATGATCTGTAGGCTCATTGGTTCCATTAAAGAAACTAACAACGCCTATAATGACTAAAAATATCAATAAATAAAAGATGGTATTACGGAAAATCCGATTCATCTCTTACCTCCTCCCGCGGGTAAAAACTATATTAAATAGTATCATAGAAAAACTTACTAATTCAAGGAATTACTCTCATTTAGAAGTGTCTGAAATACCCCGGTCGATTAAAGGAGAAAACCTTCAATGGGGATATTACTTATTGATTATTGCTATAAACTTCCGGTTTTAATACGCCAATATATGGGAGGTTTCGATATTTTTCAATATAATCCAACCCATAACCGACAACAAACTCATCTGGAACAATAAATCCTACATAATCTGCTTTTATGGCACTTTTTCTGCCTGTAGGTTTATCAAGTAAGGTGACAATCTTGATTGATTTTGCTTTTCGATAACGGAATAAATCAACTAAATAACTAAGTGTTAATCCACTATCGATAATATCTTCAATAATTAATATGTCCCTTCCTTCTACAGAAGTATCTAAGTCCTTTAAGATTTTTACTTCTCCAGATGATACAAAAGCTGTACCATAACTTGAAACATCCATAAAATCCATTTCAAGATAGCAATCCATCCGTTTTAATAAATCAGCCATAAAAGGCATTGCTCCTTTTAAAACGCCAATTGCAAGCGGGAAGCGATCTTTATACTCTTCAGTTAACTCGGCCGCTAACACCTTTATCTTTTCTTGAATTTCTTCTTCTGAAACTAACACCTTTTCAATATCCTGATTCATCATAAATTGTGCCCCCTAGAAGATCATTACTAATGATATGTGAGTTGAATATATTGTTTTGCGAATGTATCTATACCTTCTAAAGAAGATTTTTTTAAATCTGGAAGCCAAATAATAAAACCTTCTTTGTCCGTTATGACAGGCCAACTGTCTCGTTCCTGTACCGGAACCTTTTGATCAATAAAAATATCCTTTAATTTTTTTGACCCTTGGATTCCCTTCAATGTCATTCGATCGCCATTTTTCCTTGTACGGATGATAATCGGCCACTTAATACGGTCAGCATTAAAAAAGGCTGTATTATGCTCGGCATCAGGAAATTCCCTATCAAAATAATCTATTCTAATACTCCTCCCATTTGGCAGCATAATCGTCCCTGGTTCATTTAGTTCAAATACATAAGGTTCAGCTGTTATTTGCTGAAATTGAAACGATAACTGAAAATAGGAGCGAATAACCTTCAATCCATTTGGGAAATCTAGTCTACCTGAAGGATCGCTATGATGAATTAAGGAAAATACTTGATCGATATGTATGGCAGAAAGAGATGCTGGTTTTTCATTGTAAAGATAGTTTAATATTAGTTGAATCCCTCTCCTTTGTAAAGGTAAAGGCATCTTAAGAAATCTTTTAATGTCAATAGTAATTTTGTCATCTTCTTTTTTTGTCACAACTGTATTCAGCCGTTCGACCGTTAATTCCTGTAGAAATGCTTCATCACTTTCGAGTTCTTCACTAAACCGCTGAAAGTGTTCATGAACATGGTTATTTTCGGTCTTTAAAAATGGAAGAACCTGTTTACGAAATCGATTTCTGCTATAAATCCCTTTCTCATTACTTGGGTCTATCCTTGGTGTAAGGTTGTGTTCTTTACAATAGTTCTGAATCTCAGCCTTCGTTAAACATAAGAAAGGACGGAATATTGTACCATCATGAAATGGGCGTGAAAATGGAATGCCCGCTCTTGCTTTTCCACTGCTTCCTCTTGTCAGCCGCATGAGCATGGTCTCCACCTGATCATCACCATGATGACCAAGAGCTAAATAAGGAACTTGGTACTTCTCCATCATTTTTAAATAAAATTCATATCTTACCTCTCTTGCTGCAATTTGCGAGCTTTTTCCAGTCTCTTCCATAATTTTTGAGACATTGATTCGTACCATTTCAAAGGGAAGGCTATTCTGTTCACAAAAGCTTTTTACAAACATCGCATCAAGAAAGGATTCTTCGCCGCGAAACATATGATCAACATGTACGGCAACAATAGACAAGTTCCTTTTTTCTTTTTCCTTAAGTAAGTAGTGAAGCAGTGCTAAAGAATCCGGACCTCCTGATACACCAACAATGATTTTTTTATTCTCAAGTATGAATGAGTGGCGATTAAGAAAGGACTCGACCTTTAATTCCAACATATGATTGCACTCTTTCTAATACAAAATAGTTTAAAAATTGTCCAGCTCCAGTGCCCAGCGGCTAGTGTATTGGTCCTCTCCTCCTTACGATAAGTCAACATCGGATCGCTTTCGCTCTCCGTGTTTCCTTTATCTCATGCGGAGCGGTCCGTTCCATACGCCGCTTAACAGGCACTTCCGCTTTTCATATTAGCTTACCACTTTTAAGAATGAACTATCAAAACATAGGTATTACAAAAATGTTAAAAATTTTTCCATTTGATTGCTGATCACGTCAGTTAATAATTGGCTTTCTTTATATACGTGCAAATACTGAATCGGTTTCAATTATTATGGTAAATTATTTAAAGTATACCAAGCATATAAAATTCCTAGAACAACAGAAATAAACAAAAATTCCATCCAGCCACTTTTTTTCTTCTTTCGTCGATAGGCCTGCCTTGAGATAGGCTGATTCCCCTTCATTTTTTTCTGTTGAGTTTGACTAGAGGAATGAAAAACTGCTCCTGTTGACCGTAATGGAGGATTGGGAATCTTTTTCTCAACCATTATGTTAAATAAATCGGCCCTCATTTGCTTAGCAGTGGTGTAATACCCTTGTAGTGCTTTTACGATAACTTTTTCAAACTTTATCAATTCTGGCTTTTGCCGGACAGCCTCTCTTAGTTGGGAAATTCCTCCAGTTGTTTTATTGAAGCGTTTCGGATACGCGGTGTTGATCATGATCATTGCCACAGCAAACAAATCGTAGGACGGTTCTGCTTTTCTCGAGCCTAAGCCCCAATAGCCACGGTCATAAAACTCAGTGAATTCCTTAATTGCCCTGCCTTGTATGGTAGTTCCGCCTACATCAATGCACCTTATTTTCGGAGGCGGTCCAGTAACAATTAAATTTTCCGGTTTTAAATCCCCAAACACCCAGCCATTTTCATGGAGGATATCCAAATCATTAAGCATCTGTAAAAATAAAACGCTCGTCCATGATTTCCCCTTTTCATGAATAAAAGTAAGGAAATCCGGGCCTTGAATATATTCCATTACATAAAAGGATATTCGACCGAGGGGACTTTGCCAATCGTCGACATCAAGCAAAGAAGGCCCTAGGGTTGGGGGGCCCTGGACCTTTGCAAAGGATTTCAGCACATTTACCTCAGAGGTGATGGACATACTGTTATCACTCATTTTCATAGCTACTTGAGTGTTTTTGAATTTTGCAAGGTAGACCACGCCGTTTGCGCCAAATCCTAGTTCCTTTATAATTGTATAGTTATGTGAATGCCATTTTCCTGTAATGATTGTTCCCGGACTTACCTTACATCGATTCTTCAAAGTATGATTCATCATCACGTGAAAGCAGACTCCTTAATGATTGTTTTTGATTGAAGGCGGATAGGGCAGTCCGTAAAGCCGGACCAGTCGGTGTAATTCCTCCCGTAGATAGCTGGGAAAAAACACTTGTCAAAGTTTGCAGCTTTGGTGTCCAATCCAGCAATTTTTCGACATCATTCTTTTTCCCGGGAAATACATAAACAGAAAATTGGTTATTGCCTGTTCGGGCGTTCAAGCTTAGAGAGAGGTCAAGAAGCGCCTCCTTTACCGTTGGAAGCTTATGCTTCATACTTGCACTTGTATCGACAAGAATCAACACTTCTAATTCGACAGTTTCTCCTAATTCATCGACAACCTCCATAACCTCCCCGCGTTTTTCCGGGGGCAGGTCCTCCATCGTTTGTGAACGGCCTAATATTTGCTGTAATTGGCTGTTTACCACACCTTGAATGGTTTGGTTCATCGCTTTACGTGTTACCATTTGCACGGTTTGTGAAAGTGCCTCTGCATAAACGATCTGGCTGACTCCGCCGCCTGACATCGCAATGCCATCGATTTCAGTCATCCCCTTTTCATCCATAAGGTCCTTTTCTATTACACCGATAACATTCACCGTAATTCCTTGTTCATTCGCGAGTGCAGCCATGGCAATTGGATCCTCACCTTTGTTTGAGCATCCATCTGTAATTAGTAAGATTTGACGGATTTTTCCTGTATACATAAATTTCTCCCTCCACGAAATGTATTGGTACCATTTTCGACGGGATCAGGGTGATTTATACATATTTTAAGTATGGACAGCGTAAAATAATCTATTATGCTTTTTTCTTCAGAAAAGGGCGGATCACTGCAACAGCGAATACGTGCATCCAATCGTCATGTAAAAAAATATTTTTACAACGAATGAAGTGAAATCCAGCTTTGTTCAACGCCTTTATTATGTTGTTGTACAACTCATTTCAAATATTTTCCCTTCTGTTTATAGGCTGGAAATTGAGACTTATGCTTGTTTTTTATAAACAGGAATGGATGCCCACTTCGGTGTATTATGTTTTATTTTTGCCACCGTCACGGTCATGTCATCCTCAATTATTCCGGACCTTGACCTGATCACATCCTCCATAATTAAATCCGCTACCTCTTGCGGGTCATCTGTCTCTAATTCCTGCACCTTTCGTTTCATCCATAAATCATAATTTTCAACATGTTTTGGTCCTTCGAACACGCCGTCGCTCATCATAATTAATAGATCACCGGCTTTTAATTGTTCGCTGACGACATCCACTTCAAATTCTTGAAGAATCCCTATCGGCAGATTACTTGACTGAATTTTAATAACCTTATTCCCCCTTTTAATAAAACTCGGTGTCGAGCCGATCTTCAAGAATTTCGCTGAGGCATTTTTCAAATCAACCATCGCCAAATCTAGTGTAGAAAAAATTTCATCTGTCGTCCTAAGTGAAAGGATGGAATTAATGGATTTAATCGCTGTTTTTTCATCAATCCCTGATTGTAAGATTTTTTGCAAAAGCTGCAGTGTTTCATTACTTTCATAGTGTGCTCTTTCTCCATTACCCATGCCATCACTAATTGCAATGGCATACTTGCCGAGGCCCAGTTCGATTGTGGAGTAGCTATCACCTGATATTAATCCGCCGTCCTTGGCCGCATGGGCTACCCCTGTTTCCACTTTAAAAGCCTTAGATGAACGAAAGGTCACATGACAGAATCCATGCGGAATGGCGGCACATTCCTCCTTGTTAACAATAATCGTTTCCCCAAGAATATCGGATAACATCGGTGCGATGAGTTTTTCACACTCTCCGTGGCCATTGCAAAAAGGAACCGCCATCTCAATATCAACATTTCCTTGTTCAAGGCTGTAGATCTCCACCTGTTCAATTTGGAGCCCAAACTCTTGAATCGCCTCCATAATTTGTTCTTCCTGCTTATGATGGTTTTCCCTTTCCCGCTGAATTTCTTTTGCAAAATTATCCATTACTTCGGAAACACCTAATAATTGGTCAGCGACCAGTTTTCTGCTTTCGCGAACCTGTTTCTTTAACTTCAGATTAGCTTGAAAAAAGGTTAATTCCTGGCCGATTGTTTCATATACCTTTTTAGAACGTGAACAATGCTTTTCCCATTCCCTTGACAGGCGTGGAGAAACATTCCCATCACTTTGATCCATTTCGTGAATAATTTTCTCCATGAATGCATAGGTTGTATTAAAATTCTTTGTCCAGCATTGGTCCTTTTTAAAGCATGTTTGACATGTCCTTTCCGTAACATTGCTCATGAAGTAATCCATTTCCCGATCATATTCATCTTCATCCGGCAGTACTTCCATTTGTGAAAAGCTTTTAGAAAGGGCATGGAACACATTAGAAAATTGTGAAACCCGCTGCGCCGTTACGTCTCTCATTTTGCGCATATATTTTTGCTGCTCGGCCGTGTATTCTGGTGTCCCAGGGATATATTTTGCTAATCTGGATGTAAATGCCTGTGGTGTAAAGAGGAACAGGAGAACAGCTGCACTTGTCTCTAAAACAGTCTGTAAGATGGAGCCACCGCCCTCTCCATACATGCCGATAAGCAGAGTGGCAATAAATAAGCCGATGGAAACACCTATTTTTTTCCCTTCCTTCAGCAAACCGCCGAGAACACCAGAAAAAGCTAAGAGACTCATATGATAAAAGCTTGAAACACTTGCCAGGCTAAAAATAAGCCCAGTCACGACCCCAACGGTAGAGCCAACCGTTGCCCCAGCAATGAAGGAAAACACCAATACCAAATATCTCGACATAATATGTTCAATCGACAAATCGTAAACCTTCCAGCCAATGGTTCCAGACAAAATTGAAGCAAGCATGATGATAAGGCAAACGATTTCTTCTGTTTT
The DNA here is from genome assembly GCF_036965245.1 of Neobacillus drentensis. Taxonomy (GTDB): domain Bacteria; phylum Bacillota; class Bacilli; order Bacillales; family Cytobacillaceae; genus Neobacillus; species Neobacillus drentensis_G. The sequence continues at coordinate 44,073 of NZ_JBALPG010000062.1, read as the reverse complement.
TAACAATTGTCTGCGTTTATTCATTGTTAGTAATGGAATACTTTGTAAAAAGATGAGTGTCAAAATAAACGCGAGGCTTGCCTGGACACCAACCATCAATACATCATAAAGCGTTAATTGCTTTGATAAAATGAAGGCTTCAGCTAATTTCGCCACTCCAAGAATAATGCCGACAAAAAAAGGGAGTGATCGCATTTCATTTGTCAACCATTTTTGACTGATCCGAAGAATAACTAAAAAGACAATGGTGACTATGAAGGTAAAGACGGCATTGGACAATGAAATCGTTGCTGCCCCAACAATCAATCCGATCAAGGCAAGCGGTGCCCGATCTCTTTTAATTAAATAGACGGAGGCAAAAAAAGGCAGACAAAAGGGGGTTAGCTTCGCTAAAATTAAGGCTCGTCCAAGCAAAAAGCCAACAAATAATAAGAGATAACCCTTTTTTATAAAAAAGGACTCAAGCATGAAATTAATTTTCCTTAGGACCCTACCCATATCCCATTTAGATGAATGAACGCTGACTTCTCCGACCGGTTCTATAAAACTCACGTTTGCCTTTTCCATAAATCACACTCCCTATTCTTTCATCGTTGCCCATTATTATAAAATTAATAGAATTAAAAGTTTGTCAAAATAGTGAATAAGATTAAATAATCGTTCGACGCTTTTCACTAAATTCACCCAAATACTATAACCATGTCGTATAAAGGAAAAAGGGTGTCAGGCACCATGTGAAAATTTCACATGGTGCCTGACCTTTCCACCACTACTATAGTAAAAATAAAAAAGACAAGTCGCCTGACCTGTCTTTTAATATATCGTTATTAAGTGAAACCTGCCTTATTCAATTAATAAGCAGCAAGTTAACCCCGTCTAGCTCCTCTTCCTCCACGCTTGGTTTCCGTGTTTCGCTTTAAGGAAGATAAACGATCCTCACTATCTTTTAGGAATTTTGCCATTTTCGACTCGAAGGTTTCCCCTCTATTGTTATTACGATCGTTTGATCTGCCTTGACGAGGACGTTGTGATTGTGAGTGCGAATGTTGTTTTCTTTCCGGCTCAGGTCTATCTTTTGCTTTTTTAATCGATAGGCCAATTTTTCCATCTTTTTCAACATTGATGACTTTTACCTCAACCTGTTCGCCAACCTTAAGGTGGTCATTGATATCCTTCACATAGTTATCAGCAACCTCACTAATGTGTACCAGCCCCGTTGAGCCATCCGGCAGCTCCACAAACGCACCGAAATTTGTAATCCCTGTTACCTTTCCTTGTAACTTGCTGCCTACTTCAATTGACATAAAAAGAATGTTCCTCCTTAAAAGTATAAAAACTCAATCTTACTATATATTATACAAAAAGGAAAAATTCAGTGTCAATAACTCGCGAAATTGGTTCATTTTTCCTTTTTTTCTTCCGGAATATTAAAGATTATTTCGTTCTTTTCCGAGAAAAAATACTCTTTTCTTGCCAGCTTACCAATGTATTCATCATCATTTAATTTAATAATATCCTCGTTTAGGATAACTTCCTGCTTTTTTAATTCAGAAAGCTGGTGATCAAGCTTCTTTTTTTGGGCAACTTTTGCCTCGAGCTTAGTGGTCTGGGAAAGATAGCTGGATATCATCAGATATGATAGTACGCTAGCAAAAACGAAAAATAACGATAATCGTCTGAGTAACAATTTTCTTTTTCTAGCTGAAGCAATTTCCGCATATTCCTGCTGCTTTACATAGGTTGTCTGGATCTTTGATACATTTCTTTTTCGTTCCGCACCCATTTCCCTTACCCTCCTTACTCTTTCCTACTCTTCCATTTATTTATCCACTTATTAATATAATTCCTGATTTTCATAAAATTTCCTGCCGTTCTATTATATAACTTCTCGACTATTTTTTTAATACCTTTCGGCAAAAGTTTCCAAAATAATAACATTATTTTTTTTAATGGGACTAGTATAATCTTTAATAACAATAATAAAACCTTAAAAACAAATTTGACAAGGGTGAATAGTCCCCTGCCAAGTACGAGACCGATTGTTATAACAAACTGAATAAGACCAACGACAGGCTTATAAATCAGGAGCTGGAAGGTTTTTTTCAAAAATTTAACTATGGCGATAACGAATTGGATCACCATTTCCAATAAACGCAGATAAATTCCTTTAAACAAGCTCTGGTAGGCTGCAAAGCCACAAACAAGCGCGATAAATATATAAAATCTCAATTCTCCATTATTCACCAAGAATAACGTATAAAAAATAAGCAAAGCTTGAATAATCCAAAATAATAAATCATTTATAAAAACAATCCAAGCTTTTTTCTTCGGCCGATTTAAAAACCGTTGATACGTATCAAACATGGCGCCAAATAACGACCCCATACCTATCATGGAAAGCATGGTAAAAAATTGTGTTGAAAGGGTCATCGGAACAACTTGCTAAAGAAACCTTTAGCTTTCTCCCCATGCTGCTCATCAAGATAGACTAAGTCAAAAATCTTTCCTTTGATGGAGACAATCCCCTTTTCGACATCAAGGTTTTTCATTTGCAGGTTTTGTCCTTTTATTGCTAAAAATCCCATTACCGTTTCTAATAAGAATTCCTCATTATCAAAGCTTTCTACCTGTTTCACACCGGTAATATCAAGCAGCTTTCTTCCTCTCATGATGACATCATGATCCGGAACACTACTCTTCGTCGGATTGCTGTCATAATATTGGCTCATCCTTCATCCCTCACAATCATTTGTACAACCTTTTGGTAAAATGTATGTGAAAGAAATTAGAATTAGAACATCGAAAAGCTCCAGCGCCTTGATCAGCCGCTGGAGCTAGACAACTTGCTTTAGTCGTTTGTGCCAAGTCTCTCTTCATTCAAAATCGTGTACATCTCTGCCGCTTCCTCTTTTCGGGATGTTTCTTGAATCCGGTCAATTCTTGCAGTTACCTTTCTCTGCCCTAGACGAATTGTTAATTCGTCGCCGACTTTAACGGTCGAACTTGCCTTTGCTTCTTTTCCGTTAATTTCAATCCTTCCCTGATCTGATACTTCTTTGGCTAATGTCCTCCGCTTAATTAATCTTGAAACCTTTAAAAATTTATCTAAACGCATAAGTAATTCCCCTCTTTTCTATAGTCCTGTTAATTTTGCTTCGTCCCAGTACTTATCGAGTTCCTCCAGCGTATAGTCTTCAAACGGCCTGCCACTTGCCTTCACCTTATCCTCGATATATTGAAACCGCCGAGTGAATTTTTGATTTGTTTCATTGAGCGCCTCTTCCGGATTAATTTTTAAGAATCTCGCCACATTGACAAAGGCAAATAATAAATCACCAAATTCTTTTTTAGCACGTATGAAGCCCTCCGTGGTTCCATCTAATTCATCGACAAATTCATCTAGCTCTTCCTTCACTTTCTCTACAGCAGGGGTAATCTCCTGCCAGTCAAATCCAACCATTGCCGCTTTCTTTTGTAATTCATAGGCCCTTAACAAATTCGGTAACGATTTTGACACACCCTCAAGTAATGACGACGATGCTTCAGTCTTTTCCTGTTTCTTAATTTCCTGCCAGTTTATCAAGACTTCTTCGCTATTCGCCGCATGAGCATTTCCAAATACATGCGGATGCCTGCGAATCATTTTGGCTGACAATCCTTCGATGACATCATCAATGGAAAAATACCCTTCATCCTCGCCAATTTGCGCATGAAGCATGACCTGGAGCAAGACATCTCCAAGCTCTTCGATTAAGTGATCAATATCTTCATTGTCAATCGCGTCAATGACTTCATAGGTTTCTTCAATTAAGTACCTTTTTAACGACTCGTGAGTTTGCTCCTTATCCCACGGGCAGCCGTTTGGACCTCTTAATTCGGCAATAATCACGCGCAGCTTAGAAAAATTTTTCAATAAAATTTGTTCTTCCGTCACTGGCGGGACATAAACCGATGTGAGGTTATTGATTGAAACATTGCGGTCCAGCTCATATAAGGGCAATTTTTCGATGTGCTCTTGTTTACTTCCCGCAGCCGTGACGATATACACCTGATAATCATCTGGTAGTTTCTCCATTAAGGTTAGCTTTACATTCGAGGCTACGAATTGGTCATATACCTGGCTAATAATTATATGCTGGTCAACTTGCAGCTTGGAGGCTGAGAGTGCTGTGCCATCAAGCAATTGAAACCCTTCCACAGGATCGATTTTTAATGAAGCAAAAAGAGGATCTAGGAAACTCTGCCCGCCGCCTATGATAATTTCTACACCTTCGCTTGGCCCATATTCCAAAAGGAGCTGTACAGTTCGCTCAGCAACGAGTGGGTGTCCCGGAACAGCGTATGTAATCACATCTGTTTGTGCTTTGCTCAATAATGTCCTGGTGATTTCCTCATATACTGACTCAAACTGATCGTATTTTTCATAAATACTGTCAAAAGAAGTATAGGTTAATCCTTCTTGTTCCAGTTCGGGAATGACTGGATGTTCTTTTGTTCTTAAAAACAGGAGCGGTGCTTGAAGTAATTTCTTATAAATCCCAACTGGCAGCTGCTCAAGGTCGCCTGCTCCTAACCCGACAATTTCAATTTTTTTGACCATTGTTTACTCCCTGTCCTTTCGCGATAGTAAATGAATTAATTTTCTTCCAAATGGGAATAAACCCAGTTCTTCCTCATGAAATACGTTCCCCCTTACGATAATAATAAAAAAGAGGAAACCTCCTAGCAAAACAGCACTTAACGATTGCAAGGCTGCTCCCAGCCGTTCTGACCCAAGCGTGGCAACAATTGGATTCGTTAAAAATAAATAGCCTTTTAAAACAAAAACCATCGTAATCGCCGCTGTTAGGACTATTCCTAAAAAGCGAGAAGTCAACAGCGGGACGATAATCATTTTTTTAAATTTAATGAATAGGAAAATGGTTACCAGCCCCAAAGCCAGAAGCGAAGAAATAGCAGCCCCCATTGTCCCATATAACGGAATGAACACCATATTCAAAATATATTTCAGCGGAAACGAGAGCACTACTGCTATCGCAGGATATAGAAGACTGCCAAGTCCCTGCATAATCGCAATGATGGTTGATATTATCGAGGTAAATAGAATAACAAAACTTAGCACTCCTAATACCGCTGAACCATTTGCATTTTCAAACAGCATCCTATTGGTAGGCTCAATAATCGCCCACAAACCCGTTGAAGCGCCCAGTCCAATCACAATACTTATCTTAATCGCCACTTGAATTTTGTGATATAAAAAATCCGGTTTTGCGGCTAATCGCTCGCGGCTTATGAGCGGAACAAGTGCTAACGACATAGATGTAGCAGCGACAGTCCCTAATTGGATTAATGGCTGACCGCGGTCAAAAACTCCCTTTAAGCTTTTAGCGATATCTCTTTCTGTACCGCTTGAGACAAGTAAGGAGAATAAATTCAAGGAATCTGCTAGCTGCATAAAGACCATTAGCATTCCACTTAAACAAATCATCAGCCCTTGGAAAGTAAGCATTTTGACAATCCGCTTCACTTCGACAGGGTTATTTTGAATCATCCCCCTGCTTGGAGCAATTACTTTCCATTCTTTACGTTTCCGTAAAGACATAAACAAAATAAGGCTCGCAATCATACTTCCGGTAATCGAGCCAAACATGGCCCCACCGCCGACGAAATAGAGGGAATAGCCTTTTTCCATGAAAAGGTAGGACAGAAAAATAATTGTCAAGACACGAGTTGTTTGTTCACCCACTTGCGATAACGCCGTCGGGACCATTTCTCCAATTGCTTGATAATATCCTCTTAATAGTGAAACAAACGGAAAGATCAAAAACACAATCGAGACAACCCTTATTAAGATTGATAAATGAGGGTCATTCATCCACCGGGCAATTTGATCTGCCCCGGCGTAAAGAATTATAAAACAAAGGATGCCGATGATCTGTAAATATACAAATGAAACGAAGAGAAGCAGACGGGATTTTTCATTGTCCCCTTTCTCCTTTTGTTCCGCATAAAGCTTCGAAATCACAACCGGAAAGCCAGTGGTTGACAGGACCATCGCCATTCCATAAAACGGGTATACTTGCTGATAAATATAAAAACCAATATCCCCAACGATGTTTTGAAAAGGAATACGGTAAAACGCACTTAAAATTTTCGTAAGAAGTGCTGCAATCGTTAAAATAAAGGCGCCTTTAAACAGCACAGTTGATTGATTCATCGATTTCATTACTCCACCTACCAACTAAACTCGAAGGTAATTATAGCATAGTGTTGGAAAAGAATAATGTGTTGGATTAATAATCCTAGTAAATACCAATGTTATAAAATTAATTTACTTTTCTAAATATTTTATTATATAATTATCCGTGTGGTAGTAATTTCCTTAAAAGGAGGGATACAGGATGTTTTCAAAAATGTTAAAGCTTAATTTAATTATAAATAACCTGTATATTCCTACCAGTCTACCATCCTATTTCTAACAATTTGGTTAAGCCGTTTTGTTTAGAAATTACATCTTGTTGATGAAAGACCTTGTAGCTGCAGGGTCTTTTATTTTTTCCCAAATTTACGAAAGGGGGTTTTTAGCATGATCATTTTTCAGTTAACCAATTTTTCTAACGTTGAGGTAATCGAGGATGGTTAGATATAAAAGTACGAATTGAGGAGTAAACGAATGAATACGAAAATAGTTGAATACACTCATGATTTAGCCGAAAAAGTAGCAAATATGTGGAATCATAGCCGTGAGGGCTGGGGGGGTGGAAATGATATTTCAACCGCCGAAAGTGTCCGGCAGCAGGAAGAGAATTCAATTAATATAAATACCTATTTAGCAATCGATGAAAACTGTGTCGCCGGATATTGCGGTGTTAGTGAATACCGCGAGGATAGCGGTGCACTCTACATCCCATTGCTTAACGTTCGTGAAGAGTATCAAGGTAAAAAAATCGGCAAGCAACTGGTGCTAAATGCAGTCGAACGAACTATTGAGTTAGGCTGGCCGAGGCTTGACCTCTATACTTGGGGCGGAAATACAAAGGCAGTTCCCTTATATAAGAAATGCGGCTTTTTCTGGGAAAACCGTGATGACACCGTCCATCTGATGAACTTCATCCCCTCTGTACTCACCACAGAGGCTGTACAAGACTTTTTCAAAAAAGCAGATTGGTACCATGATCGCAAAATGGAAATTGAAGTTAAGCCCGATGGCAGAAAAGAAAATGGCTTTGATTTTTATGAGTATAAGTGGGAGAAGGATGGCGTGCAGCTGCGGATGGAATATGAACGCAAGGGCCGAGGTCTAAGATTGATTGAAACGGACCAATATTTAATCTCTGCCTCGATTGATCAGCAGGATTTAATCTTTGGCGCAGAATATCCGATTCTTTTTTCGATTAAAACCAAAACAAATGAACCATTAAATATTGCCATTGAAGGGTTCGACGATCAAAATATCCACTTTGATTTTTCGAAGCAGCTGACAGTGACTGACTCTGTGATTGTCGAAGGTAAATTCTTAGTCGGTGAGATTACCGAAGAACAAAATATTTGGCGCACTCATCCAACCGTAGCTGCTAAAGTGACGATCAATGGAAAAGAAGCCATTTTCAAGCTTGGTATTAATAGCAAACCCCCTGCCCGGGTAACTGCGAAAATTCCGAATGAACTGCCCTTTCTTGAGACCGACTCAGAGCTCTATTTGGAGATTGAGAATCAATTCAATGAAGAAGTTCACATCTCTATTGCATTACCGAAGGTACACTTTATTAATTTTGTTGATGACCATATCCAAATATCTTTGGATGCAAAAGAACGGAAGCTCCTCCCGATTACTTACCTCCTAACGGAATACGGCTTTTATCAACAGCAATTAGAAATAAAGGCTATCAAGAAATCAGGTGAAGAGATTCTATTTACGAAGGAAATCGGCTTAGCGTTTTACGGGATCGGCTCCAAATTATCCGGGGAATGTGAAGACTATTGGCATGTCTATAATGGATTCTCATATGCATACTTAAGTAAATTTGATAATCGCCTCTATTTTGGACGCGCCGGTTCCTCAGATGAAGAAGTGCCTTACTTTTTCTATCCGAAGCTGGGCAAACCTTTTTCAAGCGAATTCTCGAAAAAACGGCCCAATCTTGTAGAATTTTTTGAAGAAAAAGGGGCGGTTTGTCTAAAGGCTGTATATCATTCGCAGTCAAGCCCTGACCTACAGCTGCACTCATTTGCCAAGGTTTATGCCGAAGGACTGATGGAGCATCATTATGAAATTCATAATCTAGCCGCCGCGGCAACCAAGCAGGAAATTTGGTTAAACGATAGTCATACTTTCATTCAGACAATGTACCGATCGGTTATTCCTTATGATGGCCAGATAATTGAAATTGATGAATTAAAGGATGGAATGGTTGATTATTGGCAAAGTGATAAAGTGGATGAGAATTGGATTTTCAAGCGCCATCCGTCTCTTCCTTGCGGGTTTTGCTGGAGCGGTGACGCCAAAGTTCAATTCCTACATTGGTTCTTATTCTTTGAACACAAACTTGGGGTTATCTCAGCCAATGGGGTGGCTAAGACTAAACCGACTTATCTTTCAATCGGGGCTTTTACATCCTTAGAGGCTTTCCGGGCTTTTGCGCTTAAAAAGGCCCATTCTATTGAAGCTGTAACCGCTCAGCCGGTGCAATTTTATCCTAAGGATCATAATCCGTTTGTTCAAGAACAGACCACCGTTCATTATAAGGATGTGAAGCTGGCCCATTTTGATGGTGATATTTGTGTTCAGGTGGATGGTCAAAAATCAGTAGAGAAACAACGTTTTTCCGAGGAGAATGGAATAAATGAAGCTGTTTTTCCGCTTCATTTCGAAGGCCAATCAGGCATAAAGCAGCTCAAGCTTAACGCCGACTTTAAATTTGGACAATCGGAGCATCGTTCTCTTATCATCTTTACTGACAATACAGCGATTCAAACAGACCAATATGACGAAGGTGGCATACCCGTTTATCAAGTTGATAATGGGTTAGTCAGTATCAAATCAGCTCCGGATTTCTTTCCTGCTCTTTACTCGTTATCCTATAAAGGGCAAGAGTGGCTGGATACATCCTTTCCTGCACTTAAGCCAAAATCGTGGTGGAACCCTTGGCCTGGCGGGATTCGTAATGCATTAATGAATATATCCGGCAACTCACTTTTAAAGGAGCAGCGGTCGGCGGAGTTTGTCACCATCACCGATAACAAAGGCAATCAATGGATGGGAATCAAGGTCCGGGTTCAAATTTTACATCATGAATCCTTTAAAGGGCTTGCCTATAATCAATATTTTTTACTGCAACCGGGTGCACCAGTGATGTGCCATTCAACCGAAATTCTGCAGGATACCAATCAATACTTTAGAAATGAAGGCTGGTATTGCCAAACTGCTTTTAAAAATGTGAAAAATGGCTGGGTTGAGTATCATCCTGATGTCGCCACGAGTCACAAAGCTAATTTTGGAAAAGGTGAAATGGAAATCGATGTGAACCAAAGCTTCATCATCTGTCATGAAGCTGCACCTGAAAAACTGCAGGTCATCTCTGATTACCAGATGGGAGAATCAGACCTTTATCTAAATAAAGAAGTGGCCCATCATAATGTCTTTTCAAAGCTGCGTTTAAGGCATGGGGAAACCTACTGGACCGCACCGATCTTCTATCTTTTTAACAATCAAGCTATTCCAGAAGATGCGCTGCAAGATTTAAAAAAGATTCGGTTTAAAAATGCTGGCGGTTGAAAGGAGACAAATGATGCAAATTATTGATGCCCATATGCATTTTTCAAATATTACTAGCTTTAAAGAGACTGCCAGTAATTTATCAAAGCTGGATTATTCATCCGCTGGTTTATCGCAAGAGTATCTCGATGCAAATGTGGTAATTGGAATTGCCATGGGCTTAATGGAAACGAAAGCGCATGGCTTCCCGGATTATGGGGCAGCGACTCCAATGGGCCTTGATTTAGAAGAACAGATTCCCGCAAACATCTGTTATTGTCCGGGGATTAACCCTTATCGATTAGGGGAAAGGGAATTGGCGGCACTTGAGGTGCTTCTTGAGAAGCCTGAGGTAGTCGGGATTAAAATATATCTTGGCTACTATCCGTTCTATGCCTATGACGAGGTTTACAGTCCTGTTTACGAATTGGCGATTAAATATCGATTGCCTGTCGTGTTTCATACCGGAGATACGTATTCTGAACGGGGCTTACTGAAATATGCCCATCCGCTTACATTGGATGAAGTGGCGGTTAAATATAGGGACATAAATTTCATGATGGCGCATTTTGGTGATCCGTGGGTCCTTGATGGTGCTGAAGTTTTGTATAAGAATCGCAATTTGTATGCAGATTTGTCCGGGCTGCTAGTCGGTACAAAGGTTGATTTGCAGAAAAAGCTGGAGTCACCCTACTTCTTTAACCATCTAAAACATGCGCTTGCCTTTACCGATGATTACTCGAAGTTTCTGTTTGGCACTGACTGGCCTTTAGTTCCGGTAAAGCCCTATATCGAGATGCTGCAGGAGTTAATTCCTCAGGAGGCGCATGAAGACCTGTTTTTCAATAATGCGGTAAAGCTTTTTCCAAAAATTAAGCCCTTAATAGAATAAGTGAAAAAAGGAGTTGCGTTCTTCTTGACGCAGCTCCTTTTCTTTAGACAAAATTACAAATCATTAATCACAATATAAGTTACTTTCACAGGACCATGTACGCCGACAACAAGGTTTAATTCAATATCAGCAGAGTTACTTGGACCAGTGATAAAATTGATGCAGGAAGCAACATGGCCTGTCTGTTGATAGATTTCGCGCATTTTCACTGCGGCCTGGGTCATTCTTGGAACTAGAGAGCTTATTGGAATCAGCATGATTGAGGTTGCAGGTAAAAAGCTAACGGTTCTTCCCTTGTCTTTATCACTAAAGAGGACGACTGTACCGGATTCGGCAAGAGTTATTTCACTAATCGTGATGCCGACATTTGCGTTTTCTGCTTTTCGGATATTCTCGTCTCCTAAGGTGTAATCCCATTCAAAAACATCTATATCTTGGCCCGGCCATTCTGTTTTTAATAAAGAATCGAGTCTCCACTGCGAGAAGCGTTCGTCCTTCCATGTGACAACCGGACCGCCGCCATAGTCAAGAACCACATCATTTACGACTGCCGGCAGTCCTTTTAGGTCAGTAGTAAAAATTTTAGTATGGATTTTATTACAATGCTCTTTCAATACGTCTAAAAGCTCATCCTGCGTTGCATCCTTTAATACCTCATGCTGCGGCTGGTATTTCCAGTTTGGCCTTGCAATCGGGGAAGAAATCCGCTGCCGATTAAGACGGCCGGCAATTTGATTTAAAAATTTATCTCGATTTTGGATGGTGCCGATCATGGTTATTTGTCTCCTTTCTCGCGATTTTTAAACCAATCTCTGAATCTCTCTTTATTCGGAGCCGGGAATTCCCGAATATCCGTCCACGCCTTAAGTGGTCCAGGCCCTTTAGAGATTTTGTCTCCTGAGGTAAATGGATTCAGCGCAGCTGGTGCGATTTTAGTACCTATTTTATAAAGAGTCGGTGATGCCGCTCCAAGCCCAAAGGCTTTCATTAATAATTTTTCTGAAACAGGTGCTTTTCCTTCTTTTTCAACAATGACTTCACGATGTTTATGAAGGAGATTGTGTAACGGAATTTTCACCGGACATACCTCTGTACAAGCACCGCAAAGGGTCGATGCATATGGCAGCTCTTTATATTCATCATATCCACCTAGTAACGGAGAGAGAACGGCACCTATAGGTCCTGGATAAATCGAACCGTAAGAATGTCCGCCAATATGACGATAAACTGGACAAACATTGATGCAAGCCCCGCAGCGGATACATTGAAGGATGGATTGGAACTCACTGCCAAGAATTTCAGACCGGCCATTATCGACAATCACAAGATGGAATTCTTCTGGACCATCGACATCCAATTCTTCACGCGGACCAGTTAGAACGGTAATATAGCTTGTTAACTTCTGCCCAACCGCACTTCGGGTCAGCATACTAATAAGAACTTCCATTTCTTCAAAGGTTGGAACAATTCTCTCCATTCCCATTACGGTTATTTGTGTTTTTGGCAAGGCTGTAACTAAATCGGCATTCCCTTCGTTCGTCACTAAACTAAAGGAACCCGTCTCGGCTACCGCAAAGTTACAGCCGGTAATCCCGATATCTGCTTCGAGGAATTTCTCACGAAGCGTAACCCGGGCTTGGCAGGCAAGTTCTTCCGGCTTTGATGTTTTCGTATAACCAAGTTTTTTCGCAAATACTTCGCGAATTTGCTCTTTGTTTTTATGAAGCGCAGGTACAACAATATGTGATGGCGGATCATGCTCATCGAGTTGTAGAATATACTCACCGAGGTCGGTTTCGACCACTTCACAGCCTTCTTCCTCCAACATTCCATTTAAACTGATTTCCTCGGTAACCATCGATTTTGCTTTCACTACTTTTTTGGCATTTTTGCGCTGCACAACGCCTCTTATATATTCATTTGCCTCTTCCCTCGTTTGCGCAAAAAAGACATGGCCGCCGCGCTTAGCAATATTTTCACTTAACTGCTCCAAATAATAATCGAGGTTTTCGAGGACGTGCTGCCGGATTTCTTCACCATGATTGCGCCAGTCTTCCCAATTATCTAATTCTTCTGTGGTGACAACTTTTCTTTTAACCCCCATACCGTCTTGTGCACCGGCGACAGCACCACGCATAAATTGATCATGAATGCCATGATCCACACGTTCCTTAAATTGCTCCGTGCTAATCTTCATTGCCATACGAATTTACCTCCCCTGTAAAATCAATTTTTTAGAAAGACACCGAACAATATACATTTATTAATGACTGTTTAACACTTCCGCAATATGCAATACTTTAACCGGTTTCCCTAATCTCTCCATACGCCCGCCAATATTCATTAAGCAGGCGCCATCTGCACCAATTAGGTACTCAGCCCCTGTTTCTTCGACATGACAGACTTTTTCATCGACCATTTGCTCTGATATTTGCGCATTTTTTACTGAGAAGGTGCCGCCAAAGCCGCAGCATTGTTCTTTACCCGGTAACTCGGTGAACTTCAAGCCTTTAACATTTTTCAATAAAATCATTGGCGGTTCTTTTACACCCAATAATCTTGTCATGTGGCATGAAGTGTGATAGGCTGCTGTTCCTTCAAACTTGGCACCTACATCTTCTATTTTTAAAACCTCAACGATAAATTGTGTCAGTTCGTATGTTTTTTCCGCTAATTGTTTTGCTTTTAGTTCCCAAACAGGATCTCCTGCAAAAATATGAGGATATTCATGGAACATGAAAGCACATGACCCAGATGGCGAAACAACGTACTCCGCGTCACTAAACGTTTCAATCATTCGCTTCATCGCTTCCTTGGATTCCTTGACATAGCCGCTGTTATAAGAAGGCTGACCACAGCATACTTGCGATTCCGGGAATTCAACTTCGCATCCTAGTCTTTCAAGCAGTTCAACTGTTGCCTTGCCTACATTGCTCTGGAACATATCGACGATACAAGTTGCAAATAGAGTAACCTTCATTTTTTCTCCCTCTCTCAACAATTAATCAAATTTCACCATGTTTATATTTTAGTCAACTGGTCATCTGATGACCTAACGTTATTAATATTTTATATCTTACAATAAAAGTATCAAGCTTAGAAAGGGTTTTCATAAAAAAATACTATTTTCACCTTGTTTAAGTTTCAAAAAAGAGTTTCCCAAAAGCTGAGAAACCCTTTGTTTTTCCTATATTTCTTTGCCGGTAAAGTTATTTAAACATGGTTGTATGACGGAAATATTTTCTTAAAATGGCACTAACATTATCAAGGTGAATAAGCATTCTATTTCGTGCCGCCGCTTCATCCTGGTCCTTGATTGCTTCATAAATGTCCAAATGCTCTTTATATAACTGCTCGATTGTTGTTTGTTTTGAAAATAGCCAAAACTTGCGCGTTTCACGCATCGTTTCCACCATTAGATCCGACACATGGTTCAATAAATTCATCAATAGCTGATTTTGTGCGGCCTCGGCAAGTGCCAAATGAAATTGTAAATCGGCTTTTTCGCCTAGCTCCTCATCCCCTTTTGCATCAAGCATCGCTTCAAGGGCAGCCCACATCATGGAAAGGTGCTGGTCTGATCTTCGTTTTGCAGCTGCTGCTGCGGTCCCGCTTTCGATAATCTTCCGTACCTCTAATAATTGGGCAATATCATCCTTATTCATTAAAATGGCGGTTGATAATGGAAACCTAATTTGGTCCTTTTCAAATTCCCTTATGTAGGTTCCCTCACCCTGCTTCATTTCAACAAGTCCCATCGCCCGTAATGAAGTTAACGCCTCACGAATGGCGGAACGACCTACCTGAAAGTTTTCAGCGAGTTGTTGCACAGAGTCAAGTTTATCGCCAGGTTTAAGCTGACCTGACCGAATCATTTCATAAATTGCTTCGGCGACCTCTTCATAAATTTTTTTCGGTTTAATTTTTTTATAATTCATTATCAGAGCCCCTTTAAACAATTCCCAACTTTAATGCAAATTTAATTATACCTATTTTCAAATAATTTGTATCCATATTGGAATTTCCTCTAAAAGAATGGAGGGATTTTTTTATTATTGGTATCATCGTTGGTTACAGAATACTGTCCTAACATTTATGATTCCTTAAAGAAAACTCGCCGATTGGCGAGCCCCTAAGGGCGAAGACAGAGGCGTAGTTACACTTATACTTTCCTATTAGCTAAAGAAAAGCGCAAGCGCCCGATTAGCGAAGTCTACTAGCCGCTGGGCGCTTGCACTGGACATTTCTCAAAATCAATATTTTTTATACTTTCTCATCATAAAAAAAGACAGCCTAAGCTGTCTCTTTTTTCATGATTCCATCTGTCGTGCTAAAAACCCTGCTGCTGTTTCAACTGCTTTTTGTTCTACTTCTCCAAGGGTTCCTTCTTTAGAAAAAATAATAACTGCACCAATTGGATCACCATTTGCAATAATCGGCCCTATAGTATAAGAAGAGACGGTTTCATCATTTCCATCAGCCAAAGCAATGTCACCTTGCTGGGTATGGAGCACCGAGTTCCGTTCTTCCATTGTTTTTTCCACTAATTCACTGATATTCTTATTTAAGTAATCCTTTTTAGAACCGCCGGCGATGGCAATATACGTATCTCTATCACAAATTAAAACAGGGTTACCGAGGCTATCAAACAGGGCTTCTGCATATTCTTTGGCAAAATCGCTTAATTCGCTGATTGGTGAATACTTCTTTAAAATGACTTCTCCGTCACGATCTACAAAAATCTCCAGCGGGTCCCCTTCACGGATACGCAAAGTTCTGCGTATTTCTTTGGGAATAACAACACGACCCAAATCATCGATTCGACGAACTATTCCAGTTGCTTTCATCCAATGTTGCCTCACTTTCATCTGATGATTTTTCAACTTGGTAATGACAAACTTTCCTTTACTTACAATCATCACCAACTTTGAACTTAGTATCTTTCATCTGGAAAGTTCTATACACTATCGAAATATTTTTTCAAAAATACATGGAAAACTCCAATCTTAGCTGAAGATACCTGTCAAAAGAAGCGGCAAATATGGCCAAAAAAAGTGAGATTTACAGCAAATTATTTAACAGGGTTTTCCTTTCCCCTCTTAGCTAATGGAATTCCTTTTACCATTTCGCTGACAATGTGAAGCCATTGGGCTGTATCATACTCTTTCGTTTTAATTACGATTTTTAACCTTGAGCCTTCCATACCAGGATTTACATTTCGGCCAAACTGGTTGCCAATAGCAAATACTTTACTTCCATCAATCGTGTTGGTAACCTGCTCATTCACTAAAATGGTTACCTCTTGTTTGACTTGTTTAATTTGATCCACACCATTTAAAAGGGCATACACCTTTATTTCAGCAATTTGGAACAGATAGGCAACCTCATCTGGATATTCACCAAAACGGTCAAGCATCTCTGCTTGAAGCTCTTCCATATCCTCGAGTGACTGCAAACCCCTAAACCGCTTATACATTTCGATCTTTTGATGCCCATCCTTAATATATGTATCTGGAATGTAGGCATCAATTTCCAGGTCAATTTCAACTGATTTCTTTACTTCGGCTCCGAGGTCTCCCTTCCGTTCTTCAATCGCCTCTTTTAGCATTTGAGAATAAAGGTCAAAACCCACGGAGTCAATGAAACCATGCTGCTGGGCACCTAATAAATTCCCGGCCCCCCGTATCGATAAATCACGCATCGCAATTTTAAAACCGGAGCCTAACTCCGTAAACTCTTTAATAGCCTGGAGACGCTTTTCCGCCACTTCCGTTAGCACTTTATCTTTACGGTATGTGAAATAGGCGTAAGCGACACGATTAGATCTGCCAACACGGCCGCGCAGCTGATAAAGCTGGGAAAGCCCCATGCGGTCACCATCAAAGACAATTAAAGTATTCACATTCGGTATATCGACACCTGTTTCAATGATCGTTGTACTTACAAGAACATCAAACTCTCCTGCTAGAAAGCTAATCATCACTGATTCCAATTCGTTTTCCGTCATCTGCCCGTGGGCACAGGTAACCCGTGCATCCGGAACAAGCATGGAAATTTCCTCTGCTTTTCGTTCAATATCTTCTACTCTGTTATATAAAAAGTAGACTTGTCCGTCGCGCGCAAGCTCCCTCTCAATCGCTTCCCGTACCAACGAGCCATTATACTCCATCACATAGGTTTGCACGGGAAAACGATTTTCCGGAGGCGTTTCGATGACCGATAAATCCCGGACACCAAGCATCGACATATGAAGTGTCCTTGGGATTGGTGTTGCCGTCAAGGTTAAGACATCTACATTCGTTTTTAACTTCTTGATTTTTTCTTTATGGGTAACCCCGAATCTTTGCTCTTCATCGATAATTAACAGCCCTAAATCACGATAGACGATATCCTTTGAAAGCAAGCGATGGGTTCCGACAACAATGTCGATTGTCCCAGCCTTTAAACCTTTAATTGTTTCCGTTTGCTGCTTTTTCGAACGAAAACGGCTTAACAAACCAAAATTAATCGGATAGTCCTGGAATCGCTCCCTTAATGTTTCATGATGCTGCTGCGCTAATATTGTTGTTGGCACAAGAAAAGCTACCTGCTTTCCGTCAGCAATCGCCTTGAAGGCAGCGCGAATCGCAACTTCTGTTTTTCCATAACCCACATCACCGCATAGCAGGCGATCCATTGGTCGCGGTCTTTCCATATCCTTTTTAATTTCATGGATAGAGCGCAGCTGGTCGTCTGTTTCTTGATAGGCAAACGATGTTTCAAATTCCCGCTGCATATCTCCATCCGGGGAAAAGGCATAGCCAACAGCCGCTTCACGTTCCGCGTATAACTTGATTAAATCGTCAGCAATATCCTGAACAGATGATTCGACTTTCTTCTTAACCTTTTTCCAATCGCTGCCGCCAAGCTTATATACCTTTGGCTCTTTCCCTTCAGAACCAACATATTTCTGAACCAGGTCAATTTGCTCAACAGGTACATACAGCTTATCTGTTCCCTGATAGCGGATGTTCAGGTAATCTTTATGAACTCCATTAATGGCAAGTGTTTCAATTCCTAAATATTTTCCAATCCCATGATTAACGTGAACAACATAATCACCAATTTTAAGCTCGGAGTAACTTTTAATCCGTTCAGCATTGGATAGTTTTTGCCGGCTTTTAGATTTTTTCACGCGTTTATTAAATAATTCTTCCTCGGTGATGACGGCTATTTTCTGAATTGACAGTTCAAAACCTGTATGCAGGGTCCCTTTCATAATCTGAACCTTACCAGGTAAAAGCTTCTGGTCACCCTTTAGGACGCTGCTATCAATTTCATAGTCCTCAAGTACACGCTCTAACTTCTTTACCCGCTCTTCATCCTGCCCTAAAAAAACAACTGAATAATTCCCTTTTTTCCACCTGTCAATTTCTGCTTTTAATAAATGCATTTGCCCGTGGAAGTTTTGCATTTGCTTGCAGGAAATATTAATGATATTTTGCGGGCTTGTATTGGCTACATGCCGTAAAAATATCGACATATAAAGAATCGGAAATTCCCTTTTTTGCAACAAGGCTGGTAAGTCATGAGAGATATGTAAGTCATGAATGATCTGTCCTTCACCTAGTAAACCTGTATACCATTCTGCTTCCTCTTTCACAAGGGAATCATTCATCTCTTGAACCCTGCTGATCTCATCAATAAAGACAAGGCCATTACTTGGAAGATAGTCTAGCAAACTAGCAGGTCTGTCGTAGGCAAGTGATAAGTATTTATAGACTTGGTCAGGCTTTTGGCCATTTTTTAATTGCTCAAGCTCATGGCTGATATTTTGACTCAGTTGCATTTTTGCTTTATCATCTTTTAATTTTCTTAAACTATGAGCTAATCCTTCTTCAAGCTTGCCAATCATCCGGCTAAAATCCTCATCTTCTAGCAGGATTTCTGTTGCCGGCCCAATCAAGATCTTCTTGACCTTCCCTTTGGAGCGCTGGTCTTCAAGAGAAAAATAGCGAATCGAGTCAATTTCTGTATCAAATAACTCAATTCTAAGCGGATCTGCCTCTGTAAGAGGATAAATGTCGATGATCCCGCCCCTGACACTGAATTCCCCTGGAGTTGTGACCATTTCGGCACGTACATAGCCCATTTTGACAAATGTAATTAACAATTTATCTATATTTATATCTTCCCCTACTGTTAACGGCAGTTGATATTGTTTCCATAGGGACTTTGGCGGAATGAGTTTCTTTAAACCGGCAATCGGGACAATTAGTATCCCCTGTTTAGATTTACTCCAGTGGTTTAAGGCTTCTATTCTTTGTGCTTTTAATTCTGGACTCGCAATGCTTAGCTCGGCGGCAATTAACTCATTGGCTGGAAAAAGAAAAACTTCCTTCTCGCTTAGTAGATTGACAATATCATCATAGAGTTTTTGTGCTTGTAATAGATTGTGGGTGACGAGCATGATGGGCCTTTGCATCTGCTCGTAAATGGAAGCGGTTAGTACCGTTCTTGACGAACCTGATAAGCCGGCAACAAGCTGTTCCTTCAATCCTTCCTCCACACCGGCAATAACCGAGTGGACATCTTCCTGCTGAAGGAATAATGACTTTAAACCGTTCAAAGGTTTCTCCTCCCTTCCTACAAAATTAATATTAATAAAATTTTTATAGTAGAAATTAGAAAATAGAAAAACGCTTTGGAGTGATGTCCAAAGCTAATTAGAAAACCGGAAGCGCCCGTTCAGCGCGAAGTACACTAGGGGCTAGGCGCTGGAGCTAATTGTCTAAGTAGATAAACACAAACTCTATATTCTAGTGAATAAGGAAGTCGTATTGGTGATAATCTGGATTCCGCTCTAAAGCTTCTTGACAGTCTTCACAAATGGCTGTTATATGAATATCACCAGATGAGTCATACGCAACCATTTCCTGTCTTTCCTGGTCCGTTAATTTATGAAGACCAAGTGTTTCGGAGTGTATTGAGGCTTTATCAATGGAACCAAGTTTTGTACCACAATGACGACAATGGTAATGGATGGCCACGCCTGTCCCTCCCTGATCTATGATTCCTTAGTAGTATTAACCTTAGCGGAGGAACTTATTCATCAAGCTTAATGGTGCACCATCTATTCATATTCAATTCACTTTTTGCAGTTTCACCTAAATGTATGACAGAACGGCATGTAGTATGAACAATTACTGATTATATTCATTCATGACTTGCAAAAATGGCTTACTCATCCAAGCAGCACAGGCATCTGCGCTTCTTTTCACAGCTTCCTCGGTAAAGGGCTTTTCGTCAGGCCGAAATCTTCCAAGGACGTAATCAGGAACACTCATTCCTGCTTGCGGCCGGTCAATTCCAATCCGAATTCGATTAAACTGTTGCGTGCCAAGATGGGCGACTGTTGACTTGATCCCATTGTGTCCGCCCGGACTCCCTTTTTGACGAAGCCTGATCTTGCCGACTGGCAAATCAAGATCATCATAAATCACTACTAAATCCTCTAACTCTATTTGATAGTAATCCAAAACTGCCCTTATCGATTCCCCTGATAAATTCATATATGTTAAGGGTTTTAATAGTAATACCTTTTCCCCATTATAAAAACCAATCCCATATAAGCCTTTAAATTTTGACTGATTTAGCGAAATAGAAAATTGATTGGATAGGGCGTCAATGACTTCAAAACCGATATTATGTCTTGTCTGTTCATATTGCTTTCCAGGGTTACCTAAACCAACGATACATTTCATGGGTCCCACCTCTTTCGGTTCGGCCAGCCTGTTAAAAATTTTTCGAAACATCGCCATTCTCCCATACTATAATAATCCCTTAAATCATGCGTTAAAAGACGTAACCTTTATGAGGTTACGTCTTTCATTCTATTCACCCTCGACTCGAGTTGTTTCTCTTCCCTCTTCATTATCCGGGTGGCCTTCTTCTTGCTGTTCACCTGCGTTAATTTCCTCTTCCTGTTTTGGTGGAAGGATGGAGGCGACAACTTCCTCGTCCTCATGATTAATGGTAAATGCACCAGCAGATGGTATGTCACCAGCCAAAACGGTTTCTCCTACCTGCAGGTTCGTTATATCCACTTCAATTTGCGGTGGAATATTGTCTGGAGTAGAAGTAATCGATATTTGATGAACGGGCTGCTGCAGGACACCGCCATCTTTTACTCCGGCAGCGTCCCCAACAAGGACAAGTCTAACCTCGACATTGATCTTCGAAGATTTGTCTACCGCTAGAAAATCAACATGAATAATTTCATTTTTTATAAAATCCTCTTGATAATCGGTTAACACAACATCATGCTTGCTGCCATCTACATCGAGAGAAATAACGCCATTCCTGCCAACAGTACGAATCGTTTTTGTTAAATCAGCTGAACTAACAAACACCGGTTTACTCTCAACCTTCGCACCATAAATAATGGCGGGAATATTTCCATTCTCTCTGATTTTCCTTAACGCAGAATGACGGAGCTCCTTCCGTTCCTTTGCATGTAAAACAGTACTCATGTGTTTAGTCACCTTCCTATTTTAGTTAAAACTGGCTAGACAATATAAAAATGCCCTAAAACAGGAAGGTCTAAACATTCTTTAATCAAACAATGTGCTGACAGATTGTTCTTCGTGGACACGAATAATGGCTTCGCCGAGTAACGGCGCAACAGATAGATGAATAATTTTTTCCCTTTTTTTCTCTTCTGGAAGAGCAATAGAGTTCGTTACGACTAATTCTTTAATCTTTGAATTTTCAATTCTTTCAATTGCAGGGCCAGATAAAACTGGGTGTGTACAGCAAGCATACACTTCGGATGCACCGTTTTCGACTAATGCATTAGCAGCAAGTGTAATGGTTCCTGCTGTATCAATGATGTCATCAATCAAAATCGCTACTTTCCCTTCGATATTCCCAACAATATTCATGACTTCAGCCACATTCGGTCTTGGACGGCGTTTATCGATAATTGCAATCGGTGCTTTTAGGCGTTCAGCCATTTTACGAGCTCTTGTCACGCCGCCATGGTCTGGAGACACAATCACAATATCGCCATTCAATTCTTTGTTTTTAAAGTACTCTGATAAAATAGGAACACCCATTAAGTGGTCAATTGGAATATCAAAGAATCCTTGAATTTGCGGTGCATGCAAATCTAAACAGATTACTCGGGTTGCACCAGCAGTCTCTAACAAGTTAGCAAATAACTTTGCAGTAATCGGCTCGCGGGCACGTGCTTTTCTGTCCTGGCGTGCATAGCCATAATAAGGCATAACAATATTAATTGTTTTTGCCGAAGCTCTTTTTAACGCATCAATCATGATTAATAATTCCATAATATTGTCATTTACAGGTAAGCTAGTTGATTGAATTACATACACGTCACAGCCGCGGATACTTTCTTCAATATTAATTTGGATTTCACCGTCACTAAACCGTGAGACTGAGCATTTTCCAAGTTCTACTCCGATTACTTTAGCGATTTCTCTTGCCAGCGGCAAATTTGAGTTTAAACTAAATACCTTTAAATTCGGATCTAAATATTGATTTGACATGAGGGCCCTCCAATTATCATTGCTTATTTCTTAAGATTAAGCTTTTGAACGTAATTTTCCTTATTCACTTGCTGTGCACGTGCAATAGATAACGCTTCACCTGGTACATTCTTAGTGATTGTAGAACCGGCAGCCACATAGGCACCCTTTCCAATTGTAACTGGGGCAACAAGATTGGAGTTACAGCCGATAAAGACTCCATCTTCAATTTTTGTTAAATATTTATTTTTACCGTCGTAATTCACTGTAATCGAACCGCAGCCGATGTTTACATCACTGCCAACCTCGGCATCACCGATATAACTAAGATGCGATACCTTGCTTCCTTTTCCGAAAACAGCCTTTTTGATTTCGACGAAATTTCCGACTTTCACATCATCACTTATATTTGAATCTGGACGAATATGAGCAAATGGGCCAATGTTGACATGGGAACCAATCGAGCTATTATGTGCCACTGATTGGCGAATTACCGTTTCATTTCCAATTTTGCATGTATCAATTTCTGAGTTTGGACCAATAAGACATTCAGCACCAATGGTAGTCTTGCCCTTTATTACAGTTCCTGGATAGATAACAGTATCCTGTCCAATTTCGACATCTGTTCCAATGTAAGTATTGGCAGGATCAATGATCGTTACCCCGTTACGCATATGAGTTTCATTCGTCCGTTTACTCATGATACGTTCTGCTTCAGCTAAGGCAACACGGTCGTTCACACCCAATGTTTCTTCGAATTCATTTGTTTGGAAGGCTGTGACCACTTCACCCTGTTTTTTCAGGATTTCAATAACATCTGGTAAATAGTATTCCCCTTGAACATTGTCATTGGATACATTTTGTAACGCCTCAAATAAAGAACGGTTATCAAAACAATACGTACCTGTATTAATTTCATTTATTTCCCGTTCTGCTTCTTGCGCATCTTTGTGTTCAACAATTTTTTCAACAAGACCGTTTTCATTACGAATGATCCGGCCGTATCCTGTCGGGTCATCTATCCTTGCTGTGAGGATCGTGGCTTTTGCATCTAATTCCTCATGGTGTTTAAAAAGGGACTCCATTGTTTCAGCTTTAATTAATGGGGTATCACCGCAAACAACAATCGTTACGCCTTCTTTACCTTCAAGCAGCCTCGCAGCCTGCATTACAGCATGAGCAGTTCCTAGCTGCTTCTCCTGTAAGCAAAAATGACTGCTGTCACCTAATTGTGCCTGTACCATTTCAGCTCCATGGCCAATAATGGTCACCATTTCTTGAATGTCTAGCTTTGTTATTTGATCAACTACATGTTGTACCATCGGTTTGCCGCATACTGGGTGTAATACTTTATATAGCTTTGATTTCATCCGAGTTCCTTGCCCTGCGGCTAAAATCACAGCATAACGATTAGACATGGCCAGTCCTCCAATTTACCTTTTTATCCATTAAAAATATTAACGTAAATGGGCTCGCTTTTCAAGGAATGAACAGGAATTGTCTAATATTTCAATATTAAGTAAATTAGGAGAGAAGTATAGAGGAAATTCTTGGGGCAATCTGACCTTGATCAGATATTTTACTTTATCATAAAAAAGTTTCCTAAACAAAAAAAGAGCCTTACTCAGAAGAAAGGCCCTAGTTGTAAAAATCCTCAGGAAGCTCCGGCTTCTTCAAATTCTACTTCCAATTCACCTAAACGGTGATACTCAGCCAAAACAGCCTCTTGGATTTTACCGCGTGTTCCTGAATTGATTGGATGCGCAATGTCACGAAACTCTCCATCTGGAGTACGTTTACTTGGCATAGCTACAAATAAACCGTTGTTTCCGTCGATCACACGTATGTCATGAACTACAAATTCATTATCCAATGTGATGGATGCAATCGCTCTCATTCGGCCATCCGTGTTAACCCGGCGTAATCTTACGTCAGTTACTTCCATGTGCTCACACCCTCTTTTGTTATATAAAAGCTAGTTAAATAAATTCAACAATTATTTTGATAATCCTTCTTAAATTTGAAATTTTTTTGAAAAATTAGGGCAAAATAGTGAACTTTTGTAAAAAATGGACATTGTCGACAATAAATGACAGAAAAGTGAAACAACTATGAACTAATTTAGCCGAAAAAAAACGCCCGTTATTTCACGAGCGCGACAACTTCGATTTCAACTAAAGCATCCTTTGGTAAACGGGCAACCTCAACACAGGAACGGGCTGGCTTATGAGTGGAGAAATACTCACCATATACTTCATTTACTGCAGCAAATTCATCCATATTTTTAATAAAGACTGTTGCCTTTACAACCGTTTCAAGCGATGCACCAGCTTCACTTAAAACAGCCTGTAAATTACGAAAAACTTGGTGGGTTTGCTCTTTAATATCACCTTCCACCATGTTTCCTTCAGCAGTTAATGGAATTTGTCCAGAGCTATAAAACAGATTATTCACAATGATCCCTTGTGAATAGGGGCCAATGGCAGCAGGTGCTTGATTGGTTTGAACTGCTTTCATGCTATCTCCTCCAAATGTTAAAATAGTTTCCCTCGTGTACACTAATCTTTTTGTCTTTTACATCGACATCAGATAATTGGACGAGCGATAAATATTCATCCACTAATCGTTCTTGTATTTTTTCCGCTTCGACTAAAACAGCAATACCCGCCAAATGGGCATTAAATTCCTCTAGCATACTGATCATTCCCATTACGGTTCCGCCAGCCTTCATAAAGTCATCAACAATAAGGACCCGTGAATCCTGCTTCATGCTTCGCTTTGAAAGCACCATTGTCTGGATTCTCTTAGCAGACCCGGAAACATAATTAATGCTTACTGTCGGTCCTTCCGTTACTTTACTGTCCCTACGGACAATCACTACCGGTGCATTCAACTGACTTGCTACTGCATAAGCAAGGGGGATTCCTTTTGTCGCTACTGTCATAACCACATCAATTTTTGTGTCAGCGTAGGCGGAGGCAATAATGCGTCCGGCCTTTTGCACAACCTGTGGATCTCCTAAAATATCGGTTAAATATAAATAACCGCCGGGTAATAGCCGTTCAGGATTCCCAATTAATTGACATAATTCATTAATAAAGGGCTCCGCTTCTTCCCTGCTTACTTTTACGAAGAATTTAACACCACCGGCAGCCCCTGGAACTGTTTGTAACGTACCGATTCCTCTTTGTTCAAAAGTCTCTTTTACGATCGCCAAATCTTCACTAATAGAAGACTTCGCAGACGAATAACGCTCGGCAAAAAAGGTGAGCGGTACAAGCTGGCGAGGATGATCCAGCAAATAATTCGTCATATCAATTAAACGTTCACTGCGGCGAAATTTCATCATAAACCCCCAGAAAGCCGAATATTCTAAATTAAGGATACCATTATTGTACGCCTTTAATCAAGCGAGTGTCGTTCTCCAAGCATACGAACAGCGAAAACCTGATCACAGAATCCCCTTAATCCGTTATAGATACGGTGCATTCTTGAGTCATGTTGGACAATTCCAAACACGGTTGGTCCACTGCCGCTCATTAATACAGCATCTGCCCCAAAACGCTTCATTTGCTCCTTTATTTGGGCAACCTCAGGGTGAAGGGTTAAGGTAACATTCTCTAGAACATTACCAACTTTCCCGCATACCTTTTGATAGTCATGATTGTTAATGGCCTCAATCATGCCGGCAATATCAGGATGATTCGTTCGATTCACATCAAGCCGGCGGTAAACCTCTGCTGTCGAAACCCCAATGAATGGCTTCGCAAGGATTACCCAGCATGTCGGAGGCGCAGGCAGCTCAGTGATGACCTCTCCTCTTCCCTTTGCTAAAGCTGTTCCTCCATAAACACAAAAAGAAACATCCGACCCAATTTCGCTCCCAAGCTCTGCTAATTCATCCATGGATAAGCCAAGATCCCAAAGTTTATTTAAGCCTCTTAAGGTTGCAGCAGCATCACTGCTTCCTCCTGCTAACCCTGCAGCAACTGGAATCGTTTTTTCAATTGAGATCAGCACACCCTTTTTCACATCAAATCGGTCCTTTAGCAGTTGTGCTGCTTGAAAGGCCAAGTTGCGCTGGTCATCAGGAACGTATCGATTATGAGAAAGAATATGTATTTTATCTTGATTTAATAAAGTTAGTTCTATCCGATCAGCCAAATCAATAGTGGTCATGATCATTTCAACCTCATGATAGCCATCGGAACGTTTATGTAAAACATCTAATGCTAAATTTATTTTGGCCGGTGCTTTGACTAAAAGCTTCACTACGTCCACCTACTTTTGTTTTGTCCAGCTCTAGCACCCAAAGGCGCTTCCGCATTCCCTATTCCAAATTCCACATTTTGTCCTATTTTACCACAAAACGATAAATGTAAGACGTGAGATATGATATATCCTGTCAAATTTAATATTTTATCATTAATTACGCACTCGAAAAAGTCATTTTTTGGACAATGAGTAAAGAAAAAAGCCAGCAAGGGGACCTTTCGGTTTCCCTTCACTGGCCTGGCTGTGGTCAAGATTTGTTTAAACGAAATGCGAAAGTGGTTATTCGGGACTTAAGTCTTATGACCCTGATTGATCAACTGTTCTTCTGCAAGTTCAATGGCACGTTTCACCATATTCCCTGCATCCCTTGCCCGGATACCGCCCCATCCCTCTTTTTGAACAACATCATAAAATCCAAGCTCTTTTGCCAACTCTTCTTTAAAACGGTCGGACATAATACCTCTTCTTCTAGCCATCTAAACAACCCCTTTCATACCACAGCATTCATAGTATGAGATACTCAAGGAATTTCATGATATCCAAATAATCCTTTAAATAGCAAAAAGCAGTAAACCCTATGTTTACTGCCATCCATTGCTTATATGCTAGCTTAAAGCTACATGTCCTGTTGCATCATCGTAGAAAGTAATTTGAACTGTTTCTGTTAATACATCCGCATAGCTGTAAGAAACACGCTCGAATGAATTTTCATCCTGATCTAATTCAATAACAAAAACAGATGGGTAAGTTTCAGCTAAAACACCTGAACGTTCAATCGTTTTCCTGCGTCCTCCGTTTGCTTTTAGCAACAACCTTTTCCCTAAATTCGTGTCAAGAGCCTTTTTGATATCGGCTAAGGTTTTTGGCATTCAATCCACCTCACTATGTAAAGTATAACACACTGACATAGTCCTGTCAAACAAAAATATAAATTATATCAGTCCGACAAAAAGTTTGTCAATGTTTTTTATTCTACTTTTTCTTCTAATTTTCAACATTTCTTATCGTAACCTTTTTTATGGTGGAATATGTATTGCTTCAAAAAATAAGCTAATCAGAAAAGCAAAAGCGTAAGACGACCCCTGAAGAAGGCGCTTTTTGCCTTCTTCAGGGGGTGGCTTACGACTCGAGTCCTAAGGAGCCGCAACTAGACACGCTTATGACCCCGAGCCCCTAGGCGCTGCAGCTAGACAACACGGAGAGCGACAGCGATTCGATGTTGACTTATCGTAGGGAGGAGTGAGATGGCCACTAGTCGCTGGGCGCTGCAGCTGGACAATTCTCAAAGTATTTCCCTCATAATTTTATTTAAGGCTTATTCTTCTTGGTCATTTACGGGTCTGTATGGCATCCCTGTTCGTAACACACCTTTTGTTTCAATGCCCCCAAGCCCCTTCTCTCCTGTTAATGTATTTCGTAAGACATCCCAAACGTTAATTCTTTCCATAAAGGGGGTAAAGCTTATTTTTGCGACAATATAGACAGGGTCGAGTGCGTGAATATTGATCCTTGATGGGGAACTTGCGAAGTTTGCCCCCGCGTGGATGAGCGATTCGAAATGGGATTGGCATGCACCGGCAAAGATGACTAATTGATCTAAATGAGGGATTTTTTTCCGTGCCTCTCTAACAGTTTGGACGAAATGTTTTGAATGGCGATAAGCATTAATATCCGTCATCTTCCCCTTTGCCTTTGAATAGGCGTCATGCCCGGTGATGACAAGAATATCTGGACGATAGAGGTCAATTAATCCAGCAATTTTATTCTGCATTTCCTTTTCGTGGCAGTGTATTCCTAAAACCGGTATCCCGATTTTTTCATATAATGTCATACATTTTTTCAAATAGGAAGAGTCACCATCCAAATGGAGAACCTTCCCAGGGATTTGAAAATAATTGCTCGGTTTAACATAGCCTCCAGTTACTTCATATTCCTGCCTGGATTTTAACAAATCAACATCCTGTGTAAAAAGCCGTAACGACTGTTCTTCAAGCGTCCTGTATTCTTGTCTTAGTTTCACCCTTTCATGCTGGTTAACAACAACTAAATCAGCATAAGGTGCATCGGCAACAAGACGAAAATCCTCGCCATAAAGGATTGCGAATTTCTGGTCATTTATTTTTTGCATATCAATCACACGAAATAGAAGATCACAGTTATATGATTTTCTACCGACAATATCATTTATTTTTATATCCACTGCCGTCACTCCAATAAGACCAGCAAAAGAGGCCCTTCGTATAAGTTGAAACTTCCATCTGTAGTGGTCTTTCCCCACTGATAATTAGTCGAAACAATCGTGTTTTTACGGGTAGTTGCCCCTCACTATTCCTTGGTAGGTTTCCTAAAAGGAATGGAGGTCTGACTGCCCGTTAATGCAGGATAGGGTTTCTCTCATAGGCTATGCAAACAATGGTGTCCATGTGAGAAAAATCTGTATTTGAAAATGGGTGACTTTTTATGCACAAAAAAAAGACCTTCTTAGAAAAAGGTCTAATGGAAATAAGGATATAGTTGATCGGCTAAACGGCCAAATTCCTCTAAAGATAAAGTCTCTCCTCTTCTGGTAGGTTCAACCCCACTCGCATTCAAGGCAGCGAGAATCTCCTCCTTTTTTTGTTTCCCCTCAGGAAGCTGACTTGTTAAGTTATTGAGCAAGGTTTTTCTTCTTTGGGCAAAGCTGGCTTTTGTTACTTGAAAAAAGAAAGCTTCATCTTTTACGGTCACAACTGGCTGCTCCCGTTTTATCAGTCTGATCACAGCAGAATCGACATTCGGCTGCGGAACAAAAACAGTTTTGGGAACAATCATCACGGTCTCTGCCTCTGTATAATATTGAATGGCAATCGAAAGCGAGCCATAGTCCTTCGTACCAGGCTTAGCAGAAATACGGTCAGCAACCTCTTTTTGGAGCATACAAACGATTCCGCGAATCGGCAGCCGATCCTCCAGGAGCTTCATGATGATAGGAGTTGTCACATAATAGGGTAAATTGGCAACAACCATTATATCGTCAATGCCTTTAAACTTTTCCTCCATCACCACTTGAATGTCTGCCTCTAATACATCCTTGTGAATAATTTCGACATTTTCATATGGTGATAATGTGTCATTTAAGATGGGTAATAATCTTTGATCGATTTCAAAAGCGACAACCTTTTTACTCGTCCGTGCCAGCTGCTCGGTAAGGGCGCCAATACCCGGGCCAATTTCTATTGCCCCGGAATTCTCATTCAGATTGGCAAAGCTAACGATTTTTTTTAAAATATTTGTATCAATTAAGAAGTTTTGACCAAGGCTTTTCTTAAAAGAAAAACCATATTTTTCGAGAATAGCCCTAGTTCTCACAGGGGTTGCAATATCTTTATTCATTTTGTTCCTCCTGACGTATAACACTTAGTGCTTGTGCAAATTCCTGCCTGCTGATTTGGAACATCATTAAGCGCTTGTGCAATTGTTTTCCATTTGTATAGCCAATTTTTAAAAGTTTGCCGAGAATAATTCTTCGTTCCTTCGCACCCTCACCGCCGATAAGACCGGCAGTAAGTAAATCTTCTTGGGTAATTTCTTCTGATATCGTTTCATGCATGATTTGAGCATCCTTCAATGCTTCTTTAATTGCCTCTGGACTCGCATGTTCAACACCAAGACCTCTGCCGCCTTTAGCAATCGCCGCTTCCTTCGTTAGAAAAGCGTGTTTACAGCCAGGTACTGCAGCTGCAATCGTCTTCCTGATTTTTTCACCAGGAAAGTCTGGATCTGTAAAAATAATCACGCCTCGTGTCACTTGGGCACGCAGTACCTTTTCAATCGTAGTTTGATTCACTGCAGAGCCGTTCGTCTCAATGGTATCTGCGTCAACTGCCCGTTTAATCGCTGTCGTATCATCTTTTCCCTCAACGACAATAATTTCTTTTATCCTCATGGTAAATGTAAAAGCCTCCGTAATGAGAAAAGAGCAAGCGCCTGTTTAGATAAGTCACTACCTAGTCGCTAAGCACTGGATCTAGACATTTCTCAAAGTCAAAATTTTATACTTTCTAGTAAAAAATGAAAAATAATTGAAACATTTTTGTAACGTCCATCGTCTATATTATTAAACGTATTCATACAATGAAAGTAAGAAACCGGAAAAAATATACTGTATCGATGTAAGTATAAAGAAAATCTCGGAAAAAGCAAAATGCAGAGGAAACGATCCTCTGCATAGAGTAAATTATTGCAAAACCTTTATCTTTACCTTCTTACGCCCCCAGCGGTACGCTTCCGCTTTCGATGGCATAAATAAATCAATGATATACCCTTTAATTGCTCCGCCTGTATCAGCAGCAACAGCGTAGCCGTAGCCTTCCACATACACCTTTGTTCCAAGCGGAATTACACTTGGGTCAACCGCAATGACTTTCATATTCGGATTAGCACGGAGATTAAGACCAGTGGCAGTACGTCCTGAACAGCCATTACAAGAGGCTGTATAGGCAGTTGCAGTAACGTAAAACTCTGTTCCAGTTTCATCTGCACCACGTGAAACTTGCAGGGCTAATTCCTTCGTTCCGACAGCCACTACTTTATCCTGCTTTTCTGTAATGCTTTGCTCATTGATTAATTTTCTTGAAACTTCCTTGCCGTTTTCAAGCACAACCTCGTATTGCTTAGACACACGGCCCAGCTTACCAGGGGCTACGATTTCTTCTTTCCCTTTTTCTAAGCTTTCATCCTTTTTTGTTACCACGGCAAATTGAACTGGTTCTTCCACTACATCGGTGACTTTTTCTACGCGAATGACGTTAACAACACCATTCTCTGAGATGGTATCTGTTAATGATGGTTCAACTCGGTCTAATTCATTTAGCTTGATCCCCTGCTGGGTTAAAAAGTCAACGACCGTAGTCGAAGTGGCCCAAACATTCTGCTCCTTACCTCCGTCCACAAAAGTAAGATGAAATGCGATGTTTAGATCAATATTCATCTTATTTTTTATTGCCGTTTGTGGTTTTGGTGATATTTGATCCTGCTCTTTCAATACAATTTTCTGCTCTTTTAGGAGCTCAGCCACAGTTCCGGCTGTAGTCCAGACCGTTTTCTTCTCGTTGTCTTTAACAATGTGAACCTTGTTTGCCTGTTTCCAAACGACTTTCATGTGGTCTTTCACCTTCGAATTCGCCTTTGGAGACAAGTAGTCTTGTGAGCGATGAGGTACATCCAGTTCATCTAATAATTCCTTGATGGTATCTGCATGCGTTTTTACGACCTCGTGCTTGCCATTAAGTGTTATTGCCACCGTGTTCTTCGAACCTTCAAAAAAAAGAATTCCAAGAGCTGTTAGCAAAACTACGAAACTAGCAAAAACAATGATCAATGACCTCCTACTCAAAGACTGGGAAAACAGGTTTTTCATGTTTTTGAATACGATGAAAAACGCCTCCTTTTCTTGGAGAGATAATTAATACCATGCTGCCGGCTGTCAATCCTTGCATATCCAGTGAACGTATTTCTAATTATGCACAAATCTGGAAATGTTGCAAAGAAAAACTTATCGACACGGTTATCCTATGTTGAAAAGGAGACGTGTAGAACTTTTTGTTATTAGAAATAATTAGGACAAGCTTCTAGGGCTTTCGACAATTTCCCTTATCATTTTATGGCGAATATTTTTTTAGCATTTCGTGTCGTTGCTACCGCTACATCTTCGAATGTTAACCCTTTTATTTCGGCAATTTCTTCAGCTACTAGTTTTACATAACTTGGTTCATTCCGTTTTCCACGATAGGGATGCGGGGCCAAATACGGGCAGTCTGTTTCAATCAACAGTTTTTCCAATGGTATTTCAGCGGCCACTTCTTTTGGTTTTTTAGCATTTTTGAAGGTAACAGGGCCGCCAAGAGAAATATAAAAATTCATTTTTACACATTCCTGTGCTACTTCTGGGCTGCCGCTAAAGCAGTGCATAATGCCCCCTACTTCCTCAGCTCCTTCTTCCTTCAATATTTCCACAATATCGGCGGTAGCCTCACGATTGTGAATAACGATTGGGAGATTCACTTTTTTGGCCAGCCTGATTTGTTTGCGAAATACCTCCTTTTGGATCTCCTTTGGAGACTTGTCCCAATGATAATCCAAGCCCATTTCACCGATTGCGACTACCTTTGGGTGGGAAGCTAATTCCTCAATCCATACTAAATCCTCATCCGTCATATCAATGGCATCGACGGGATGCCAGCCAACACAGGCATAAATAAATTCATAGGTTTCCGCTAGCTCCATTGCCCTTTGAATAGTCGGACGATCAAATCCGACAACAACCATATTGGTAACTCCCTCATTTTGAGCCCTATTAATGACTTCTTGCAAATCCTCATTATATTGGGTGTCATTTAAGTGTGCATGTGTGTCGAATAGCATAATACATCAAGCCCTCTTTTCTATTTTTTTCTCTAAAATGTGCACTTTCTGTCTTTCAATGTCAAAAATCAAATTAAAAAAAGGAAATGTCCCGAAATTTGTTTCACGTGGAACATCGAAAAGCGGAAGCGCCTTGAACGGGAGCTCATGACCCCGAGGCACTATTTCCAAAAACAAAAGCGCCCTAATCAGGCGCTTTTATTACATTATTTCACTTTCGCACCATTTGGTAATGTTTGATCAACAGTGGCAAGAGAAAGCTGTCCGTCCTTTGATCCAGCTAAGATCATTCCTTGTGATAATTCACCACGTAATTTAACTGGTTTTAAATTTGTAATACAAATAACTTTCCGACCGACTAATTCTTCAGGCTTATAGTACTGGGCAATCCCTGAAACGACTTGCCGCTTTTCGTAACCAAGGTCAAGTTGAAGCTTAAGCAGTTTATCCGCTTTTTTAATCGGCTCTGCTTGAATAACCTCGGCTACTCGCAAATCAATTTTCATGAAATCATCAATAGCAATTTCAGCAATTGCCTCTGGTTTTTCCTCTTTCTTTTCTTCAACAACAGGTTTAGCGCCTTGCATTTTTGTTTTGATGAATTCCACTTCGTCCGCAATTTCAAGTCTTGGGAATAGCGGGGCATCCTTTTCCACCTTTGTTCCGCTTGGAATCATACCAAAGCTTTCAAGACTTTCCCATGTTTTAAGATTCTCATCATGTATGCCAAGCTGTTTAAAAATCCCATTAGGTGTACGGGTTAAAAATGGCTTTAGTAGAATAGCAATTCTTCGCAGTGATTCTGCCAAGTAAACCATGACACTTGCAAGTTCCCCTTTACGTTCCTCATCCTTAGCTAATGTCCACGGTTGTGTTTCATCAATATATTTATTCGTACGGCTGACTAATTGCCAAATGGAAGTTAAGGCAACAGAAAACTCCATTTTCTCCATAGCTTCCTCGTATTTTGACATGGTTTCACGATTTACTTGAAGTAATGACTCGTCAAATTCCCCAGCAGAACCGGTGTAATCAGGAATCACACCATTAAAATACTTCTCAATCATCGCAACCGTTCGGTTTAACAGGTTACCAAGATCATTGGCCAAGTCAAAATTTATTCTTTCGACAAATCCCTCCGGTGTAAATACTCCATCTGCACCAAATGGTACTTCGCGTAATAGATAATACCTTAATGCATCAAGGCCGTAGCGGTCTATTAATGTGACAGGATCAACCACATTCCCTTTCGACTTAGACATTTTCCCATCCTTCATCAATAACCAGCCATGGGCAAATACCTTTTTAGGCAGCGGCAAATCCAATGCCATTAACATAATCGGCCAATAAATTGTATGGAAACGGACAATTTCCTTTCCGACAAGATGAACATCTGCCGGCCAGTAATTTAAATATTTTGAGTCATTTTCGGTGCCATAGCCAAGAGCTGTTATATAGTTGGAAAGGGCGTCAATCCATACATAGATAACATGCTTTGGATCCCCGGGTACCTTTATACCCCAATCAAAAGTTGTTCTAGATACAGCTAAGTCTTCTAAACCAGGTTTGATAAAGTTATTAATCATTTCATTTTTGCGGGATTCCGGCTGAATGAAATCAGGATTTTCTTCGTAGTATTGTAAAAGACGGTCAACATACTTACTCATTCTAAAAAAGTATGATTCTTCTTTTACTTTTTCAACTGGACGACCACAATCTGGACATTTTCCATCCTCTAACTGGCGGTCCGTAAAAAAGGATTCACAAGGTGTACAATACCATCCTTCATACTGATCAAGATAAATATCTCCTTGTTCAAGAAGTCTGGCAAAGATTTTTTCTACAACTTGTTTATGTCTTTCTTCCGTTGTCCTGATAAAATCATCATAAGAAATATCAAGCTTATTCCAAAGTTCTTTGATTCCAGTAACAATTCCATCCACATACTGCTGTGGTGTAATCCCACTCTCTTCTGCTTTACGTTGAATTTTTTGTCCATGTTCATCTGTTCCCGTTAAATACATCACATCATAGCCGCGCATCCGCTTGTAACGTGCCATTGCATCACCGGCAACAGTAGTATAAGCATGACCAATATGTAAATTTCCACTTGGATAGTAAATCGGTGTCGTCAGATAAAAAGTCTTTAATTTTTCCTCCATTTTCTTATCCCTCCAATAGGCAGGCAACGTAAACTCCATTAATTCATTATTGCCTCTTTTTGCTGCTTCTATCATCAAAATATACCGAAAAATGAACATTTGTGCAAGAAAGCGTCATTCATAGACTTGCAATTTTTTTAATTTTATTCCTGATGCACCCATAAAGGATTGTGAACCTTCGAAACATATGAGCGATAAGGTTGATGAATGTAGAATTTTGTCGAATAATATCTAACTAATGTTAATTGTGGTTTAAACAACAATAATATTAAAATGGTAGTTTGATTGAATCAATATTGGGGTAAACCCTATCAAATCAATAAACGTATTACTGGAAAAAATTTCTGTTATTTTTCAAAATAAAATAATTGACGGATATGGGAAGTACTGGTATTATGGGTTTATAAGAAATTTGTCGAATAATGACGAATTAAAAAATAGATATAGAAAACTCGCCGACTGGCGAGCCGTTAGGCGAAGACAGAGGCGTAGTTGCACTTATGCCTGATAGGAAAGTTTACTTTTCTATCGGCTAAAAAATATGTGTACTAACGAGAGGAGATTATTGTATGAAATCTACAGGTATTGTTCGTAAAGTTGATGAATTAGGTCGTGTGGTTATTCCGATTGAATTAAGACGTACTCTTGGAATTGCTGAAAAGGATGCACTTGAAATCTATGTTGACGATGAGCGCATTATCTTAAAAAAATACAAGCCAAATATGACTTGCCAAGTAACTGGTGAAGTATCTGATGATAATATGGCTCTTGCAGGCGGTAAATTAATTCTAAGCCGTGAAGGTGCAGAGCAATTAATAGAAGAAATTCAAAAAAACTTTGAAGTAGCGAAGTAATAAAGAAAACTCGCCGATTGGCGAGCCTTTAGGAAGACAGAGGCATATTTGTAAGGAAGCAAGCTCCAGCACCAAATAAGTGCTGGAGCTTTTTTTAATGATTCTCAATATGATAGGCCTGATAAACTTCGCGTTTGTTAAGCCCGCGGTCTTTTGCTGTTTGTTTAATCGCTTCCTTTGACGGCATACTTTTTACTGATATGTAGTGATTTACGTGTTCTTCAAGAGATAAATGCTGCCACCAGCTGGACTCTTCTTCTTGCTGGCAATTCGACCCTTCAACTATGATACAAAATTCACCTCGAATTTCATCCTGATGCGCCCATTCAATTGATTCTTCAAGGGTTCCACGAATAAATTCCTCGTACTTTTTAGTTAACTCCCTGCATAGAGCCATATTCCTGTTACCAAGAACATCAAGCATGATCGATAAAGTTTCCTTTATACGATGTGGAGATTCATAAAAAATCAACGTCGCAGATTGCTTTTTCAACCCTTCTAATTCTGCTCGCTTGTCTTTCTTGTTTCGATTTAAAAACCCATAAAAATATAAGGGCTGGCAGGGTAGTCCCGAGGCAATCAATGCGGTAAGTGCTGCATTTGCTCCTGGTAACGGAACAACAGCCGCTTGTTCACTAATGGCTGCCACAACAAGTTCATATCCTGGGTCAGAAATAGCAGGCATTCCTGCATCGCTTACAAGAGCAATTTTTAAGCCTTGCTTTACTTTTTCAATCAATTTCTCCCCGCTCGTTTCCTTATTATGTTCGTGATAACTGACAACAGGAGTACCAATTTCGAAATAATTACATAGCTTCTTTGTATTTCTTGTATCTTCAGCAGCAATCAAATCTGCCTCTTTTAATATTCTAATTGCCCGAAAGCTCATATCCTCCAGATTCCCAATAGGAGTAGGAACTAGATATAGGATTCCTTTATGCTCTTCGTTCTCGAAGCTTTTTTGCTGCCACATCATTATCACCTATTTCCAATTATTAAAGCTGAAGCGCCCGTTCAGCAACGTATGGACTAAAGCTCTCCGACTGAGATAAAGAAAACACACGAAGAGCGCAAGCGTCGATGTTAACTTATCGTAGGGAGAAGCGCGAAGTACACTAATTGCTAGGCGCTGAAGCAAGACTGTTTTCAAAGTTCAAAGCATTATTTGTATTATTTCGTAAAAATTCAAGCTTTTTCTTTCTTGTTAATTGTTTAAATTGATACTCTGCTTTTAACGCATCACTTTTATGATCATAGCCTTTAAAAAATGTCAGTTCGACTGGTCCCCTGCCCCGAGTATATTTAGCCCCCTTTCCTTCATTATGCAGCTTAATCCGACGCTCCAAATTATTGGTATAGCCGCCATACAGGCTTCCATCCGAACAGGTTAGGACATAAAAGTAATGGCTGCTATTCTCCATATAAAATCTCTCTAATCTCTGGAGTGTATTCATCCACCTCATTATAAACAATTAGAGGCGGAAGGATTTTTAAATCAGGACTCCCGTCTTTTATCGCTTCAACTAAAAGAATATTGGCTTCCTTGCCAAGCTTTGGGTAGACAAGCTGAATTCGCTTTGGCTCAAGCCGATACTGGCGCATTAACGTAATCAGATCATTGAGGCGGCCCGGACGGTGGACAAAAGCCACTTTCCCCCCCTGCCGTACTAATTGACTCGAAGCTTTTACAGCATCTTCAAGCGTACAGAGAATCTCGTGGCGGGCAATGGCCAAATGTTCATTCGGATTTATTTCTTCTTTTGATGGAGTCGTAAAATAAGGCGGATTGCAGGTCACCACATCAAACTTTCCAAATCCAAGTTTTTGGGGCATATCCTTAATATCACCGTAAATCATTTTTAACCGTTCCTGAAGCCCATTATATTCAATACTTCTAATCGCCATATCATATAGTCGTTCTTGGATTTCCACACCCGTTATATTCCCCTTTGTGCGGGCACTCAAAAATAAGGGAATAACCCCATTTCCGCTGCAAAGATCAATTAAATTTCCTTTTTGAATGGGAACGTAAACAAATCGCGCCAATAATACGGCATCGAGCGAAAAAGCAAAAACAGATGGACTTTGAATGATCCTTAAGTTTTCCGCTAACAAATAATCTAACCGTTCATCTTCTCTCAAATTGACCACAAATACCATCCTATTCTTTAAAAGTATAAAGAAAACTTTCTCTATCGGCTAAAGAAAACTCGCCGACTGGCGAGCCCTTAGGCGAAGACAGAGGCGTAGTTGCACTTATGCCTAATAGGAAAGTTTTACTTTCCTATCGGCTAAAGAAAACTCGCCGACTGGCGAGCCCTTAGGCGAAGACAGAGGCGTAGTTGCACTTATGCCTAATAGGAAGTTTTACTTTCCTATCGGCTAAAGAAAACTTGCCGACTGGCGAGCCGTTAGGCGAAGACAGAGGCATAGTTCGTCGAAAAGCACAGCTTTTCGACTGCGATGCTTATGCTTCGAAGCTTTCCTTTGTGCACTTATGCGAAATAAGGAATTATGAACTTCCCACAGAAAGTTCATAATTCCTTATTAGCTGAAAATAGAGGCTGATGTTGGTCAGCCTCTTAATGTTATTTCTTATTAAGAAAGGAGAGACAGAATAAACAATCGCCTTCCTTTCGTAAGCTCCCAAAGTGGAGGTTGCAAATATGAAAGCCTTCCTGATAAAGACGAGCGAGGTTATCATATCCTTCCCCAATATCAAAGGGCTTCCCCCCCGGAGATACAGCCTGGACTCCTGTTACGGACTTTTTATTATCTGTTTCATCCTTTTCTTCTTCCATCGTTACATCTAA
Organism: Neobacillus drentensis; assembly: GCF_036965245.1. Taxonomy (GTDB): domain Bacteria; phylum Bacillota; class Bacilli; order Bacillales; family Cytobacillaceae; genus Neobacillus; species Neobacillus drentensis_G. The sequence continues at coordinate 5,393 of NZ_JBALPG010000062.1, read as the reverse complement.
ACGGCGCCTTAGATGCTCATTTTCAAGCTTTAAATAATGATTTTCTTCTAGTATTTCGGCTAAATGCTGCTTCAATTCTCCTAGCTTTTGGTAAAGATGGCCGATTTGTGTTTCCATATTACTTACTGATTCAAATATTTCCTTTTTATCCACGGCTTCCACCTCATTAATCTGTGGATTGTATAGAAAAAGCACCTTCTTTAATAATTTCATCCAAAGTATACTCTAGGACCCGTTCTTGTTCCTTTAATTCCACCTGAAGTACCCGCTCTAATATATTTAGTCCTACCACTTTCCCTGTACCCTGCGGTGTTTCAATGATTTCCCCTAAATCCGGCAGAGCCTCTTTAGCGGATTCATATTCATCATTTTCATATTTTAAGCAGCACATAAGTCTGCCGCATAAACCGGATATTTTTGTAGGATTTAATGAAAGGTTTTGATCCTTCGCCATTTTGATAGAGACGGGATCGAAATCACCTAAAAAGGTAGAACAGCATAGCATTCTCCCGCACGGTCCAATACCGCCAAGCATTTTTGCTTCATCACGGACGCCAATCTGACGTAATTCAATGCGTGTCCGAAAAATCGCTGCTAAATCTTTTACTAACTCACGAAAATCAACTCTTCCATCCGCGGTAAAGTAGAAGATTACCTTGTTTCGATCAAATGTATATTCAACATCGACTAGCTTCATATCCAGCTGATGCTCATTCACTTTTTCATTACAAACCTCATAAGCCTCTTGGGCTTCCTGCTTATTTTCCTCCACAATCATTCGATCCTTCTGATCGGCAATTCTGACAACCTTTTTTAAAGGAAGGACAACATCATGCTCCTCTACCTGTTTACGGGCAATAACCGCTCTGCCGTATTCAACGCCGCGGACCGTTTCGACAATGACAAAGTCATCCTTTTCGATTGAGAGGTCTCCTGGATCAAAATAATAGATTTTCCCCGCCTTTTTAAAGCGTACTCCTATAACATCATACAAATGAAGATCCCTCCTGCAATTTTAACACAAGCTGTTCCATCATCAGCTGAGGATTCATATTTGCCTGCAGCTTCCTTTTTGCATCAAGAATAGCTGACATTTGATCCGATAAGCGCCGTCCAGATGTTTTTAGGGCAAATTGCTTTAACCGCTCACTTTCCTGTATAAAAACAATTTGCTCCTCTTTATCTAATTGTATATAAAGTAAATCCTTAAAAATAAGAAGTAAAAGATCTAACCCACGTTGAATCTGTTCTTTTTCTTTAAAGTGTAAAAACCAATCTCCCTGGAGCGTTACCATCGCCTCCAACGGATTTTTTTTCAACACCTCAAATAATTTTACCACTATTTTTTGGGCTTGTGCAAACCATTCATCGACATTTAATTTGAGTGCTTCATCCAGATTATTGGTTAACTGGGCAAGCAAGGGTGCCTTTACTGGTTCTACGCCATTTTCAACTAGCTGTTTCACCATCACTTGGGGTGCTAACGGATGGAATGCTAATATTTGGCATCTAGAAAGTATGGTTGGAAGAATTTGCTGCTGCTGTTCTGTTAAAAGGAAGGCAACCGTCCCAGGACTTGGTTCCTCCAGAAACTTTAACAAACTATTCGATGCACTCACACTCATTTTATCAGCATGAGAAATCAAGTACACCTTTTTTAAGGATTCAACACCCTTTTTCGAAAACTCTGCTTGCAGATTTCTGATCTGGTCAACCTTAATCGATAACCCATCTGGCTCGACAATATGAACATCAGGGTGATTTCCACTATTAATCCGACGGCAATTATTACATTCCTCGCATGGTTTATAGCCCTCTATTAACGATTCACAGAAAAGAGCCTTCGTTAGTAATAAACCTACTTCTTTTTTTTCTGTCCCTCTCATGCCTTCAAAAAGGTACGCATGGGCCACTCGATTTTTCACCAAACTGTTTTTTAACATTTTTAACACGGTCGGCTGCAGTTCTTCTAGTTGATCCCATGTTTTTCCCAATATAATCACTCACTTATCAAAAAATTAACAACAAAAGTTTAAAAATGCATGTATTGCTCAATAGGTAAGACAAATACTGTTGCTCCGCCTACCTCGACCTCTACTGGATAAGGGACATAAGAGTCGGCATTCCCACCCATCGGTGAAACAGGGGCTACCAGCTGGTCTCTCGACTTGCAGTTGTCCTTAATAATTTGGAGAGCCCGGTCAACCCGGATATCCTCGGTACCTATCATAAACGTGGTGTTCCCTGACTTCAAAAATCCACCTGTACTAGCTAATTTGGTCGCTCTAAAATTATTATCGACTAATGCCTTAGATAAACGATTGCTATCCTGATCTTGTACAACGGCTATGATGAGTTTCATTTGAAAACACCCTCTCCTCTATTTATTACAACTCTAGTTTCCTCTATCTATATTATAACAGGTAATTGCCCCGCTTACATTTGCAAGTAGAAGGAACACACTATTAAATTTAAAATTTTATTAGTAAAAACAAAAGGATGTGAGCAGAGCCTAGCTTCACTAATCCAAAATGGTATGTTGATTTTTTCCACTAAGACAAGATAAACCAACTTTTTATTGCTGCATTCCGCCCTTTTTCCACGAAAAAAAGCCTTATATTGAAGGCCTTTTTTCTGCTAATTTTGCTTCTACAAGCTGCATCGTTTTTTGAAAAACCTCATCCATTGTACCGGAAGCATCAATCCGCACAATTCTATGTGGAAAACGTTCCATTAATAGATGATATCCCTCTCTAACTTTTTTGTGGAAATCGAGATCCTCTAAATCCAATCGGTTAATTTCTCGCCCTTTATTTTTATTAATCCGCTTTAAACCTATCTCTGGTTCAATATCAAAGTAGATTGTCAGTTCAGGCATGAAGTCCTCGATTGCAAATTGATTAATCGTAAACACCTCGTCCATTCCTAACCCCCGTGCATAGCCCTGATATGCCAATGAACTATCAACAAACCGGTCACATAAAACAACTCTTCCCTTGTCTAATGCCGGCTTTACCTTTTCAATTAAATGCTGTCTCCGTGCTGCTGCATAAAGCAGTGCTTCAGTTCGGGAATCCATTGCCGTATTTCCTTTATCTAAAATAACTCTGCGAATTTGCTCAGCTATTTCAATCCCGCCTGGTTCCCTTGTAAGAAGTGCGTTGTTAAGCTCTTGGGCTACCAATTTAATAATCGTTGTCTTGCCCGCTCCATCCGGTCCCTCAAACGTAATAAATGTTCCGCTGCTCTTCAAAATAAACCCTCCAAAATGTATGTTTCTTAAGTTGTACTAAATATCTTTATCCTACCTTTTTTTATAGTGGAGCCGCCTTGAAACCTTGCCCCGGATTGTAACAATCGATTAAGCTGTTTAAGCTTTTCCCCTGTTATTCTCTCGCCCTTTAATATTAATGGAACCCCCGGTGGATAGGGGATGATCGTTTCCGCACAAGTAAATCCCGCTGCTTCAGTAATAGTTACCTCTTTCACGGTTAGGCTTGCCATATCTTCATAGGGAATAGCTAGCTCTGAGATCTTGTGACGATCCATTATGAATTCTTCCCTCACTTCGAAAAAAGACAAACCTAAAAGAGCCCTTTGTATTTTCTTTGCTGCCTCTCCCAATGGATAATGCTGCCCATCCTTTAATAATGGCAGAATGAATAACACATTATTTGGATCTGCTAGTTCTGTATAAATCCCTGACTCTTCTAATCTCTTTTGGAGCTCAAATCCGCTTAGCTCACATCTTGATTGAATAGTAATTTTTAGCAAATCCCCATGGTTTAGTGGAAAATCTAGCACTTTAATCGTTGGAATTTTAGCTAACTCCTCTTTAAAGTGCTTAATTTCAGTCAGCAAAAAAGATAAATCCTTTTGTTCATATGTACCTAAGTAATTCCTTGCTAAATCCAGTGATGCCATTATTGGGTACGATGGGCTGCTGGATTGGAATACTTCAAGGTATTCCTTTACCTTCTCCATGTTGATCAAGTCACTATTAACATGTAAAAAAGAACCCATTGTCATTGCGGGAAGTGTCTTGTGTGCTGATTGCACGATCATGTCTGCACCCAATTGAACAGCTGATGCTGGAAAAGGTTCCCCGACGATGAAATGCGGCCCATGTGCCTCATCAACCAATACAGGAATATGATGTTGGTGGGACAGATCAATAATTCCTTGTAAATCATAGGTCATTCCATAATAGTTTGGATAAGTCAAAATGATGGCTTTTGCGTCTGGATATCGGTTGATAGCCTGTTTTACCGTTTCCACACTAACGCCTGCTCCTATTTTCCACTCCTGATTATATTCCGGCTCTAGGAACACTGGCCTTGCTTTCGCTAATCTAAGAGCATTTAACACAGACTTATGACAATTTCTTTCTACAAGGACTTGTGTCCCTTCCGAGCAGGCTGCCATAATCATCGCAAGGTTACCTACTGTTGAACCATTCACAAGAAAAAAACTTTTTTTCGTGTGATATAACTCAGCTAAAAGCATTTCCGCTTCCAATATAGCCCCTTCAGGCGAATGGAGATCATCTAAACCCGATAACTCTGTTGCATCAATTTTTAATAGTTGCTTAAAAAAATGATCCTCATCCGATTGATCAATTAATCCATATTTATGTCCAGGGACATGAAAAGAAATTGGCTTCTTGTTTACATGTTCTATTAATGCTTTGTATAAAGGTTTTTTCCATTGAGTGTTCATATTTTATCTTCCTTATAAGAGTCTTATCTATTTTAACAAAAAACGATAGCCTTTCCTATTTTTCGCAAAAAAAATAAAGCCCATAGGGTGAACCTTCAAACAGTGGGGATTATTCTCCCCCACTGTTTGTTAGTTGAACCAATTGGGCTTTTACGGGCAGTTGTCTCTCCGCTTATTCTATTTAGTTCCTTTATATTCTTGGAGGGGGCTTACTGCCGTTAATGCGGGATAAAAGGACTTGTTACGAAAAAATTTCTGGGTTTGTTATTTTTTTAAGCTGTTTTAGAAAATATTTATATTTTGGATCATTTGTATCAGTTTGAATTAAATCATTTTCACATTCTGTACAAATAAAAGAAGTGTATAGATGTATGCCTTTTGGTTTAAGATTCTCACAAATAACGCACGTTTCCAGATAATGTTTATGTGCTAAAAATGAACTCAATCCCTCCACCTCCATACACCCATTCTGTCCTTAATTTTAATTTGTATACAATTTTTCGAATTCTCTTTCGCCATTAATATAGTATGTCGTAATCTTCAATTGGGTGTATGTCTATAATTGTTTTCTTAATAAACATTTCGTACTTTTTTACCTTAAGTTTTCACTTTACTGATAAAAAGTAAAAGGACAACCATTTTAGGTTGTCCTTTGATTTGCCTGGCAACGTCCT
>NZ_JBALPG010000061.1:0-4610 GCF_036965245.1 Neobacillus drentensis | reverse complement strand
ATCTAAAAGAAGGTAATAACAGTGAATCAAAAATTTAAGGTTTGTGCTGTTATGGTTTGTTTCTATCCTGATAAAGAAGAACTTTCTTCAAATATAAGTGCAATTATTGGACAAGTAGATAAATTAATAATAGTAGATAATAGTGAAGAGCCAGTTGAAAACAATTTTTTAACAAAAAACCATCAAGCAAGTAAAATTGAATGGGTATCATTAAAGCAGAATTTAGGAATTGGTGCTGCTCATAATGTTGGAATGAAGATGGCAATTGAACAAAAATATGATGGTATTTTACTTTTAGATCAGGACAGCAATCCTCCTGAAAACCTCGTAAGTGAGCTTTCGTCAGGAATTGAATATCTAAAAGATCAAGGGATCAAAATTGCTTGTTTAGGACCTGATATTTTTAATAAGAATACTAATGAAGTTTATAAACCTCTTGTTAATAAAGGTGTAGAATTAAATGAGGATTTTGTTGAAAAAGACGTTTTAATTAGTTCCGGTAAATTAATTTTAGCGGATGCTGTGAAAGATATAGGTATGATGGATGAAAGTTTATTTATTGATTTAGTGGATTTTGAATGGTGCTGGAGAGCAAAAAAATATGGCTATAGAGTTTTTAGCAGTAAACGAGCAAGAATGGGTCATATGGTAGGTCAGAAAAATATAAAAATTTTAAAAGTGTATAACTTATTAATCCCTTCACCTATCAGACACTATTATCAATTTAGAAATACACTTTTTCTTTTGAAAAGAGACTATGTTCCAAATTACTGGAAGTTTAAAGCGCTAGTTGAAAGAAGTATTGAGTTCTTTCTCTACCCTATATTTGTCTCCCCTAGGCTACAAAGATTTCGATATATTGTCAGGGGGATCATCGATGGCTTATACAGTAGGAAAGGGAAATTTACAAATGGCTGAGAGCATGCTTACTATTCAAGATGTCTGTGGTATTCTTGTGACTTATAACCCCAATATTGATGAGTTAAAAGAAAATTTAGGATCTGTTATTCATCAAGTAGGTGGGATTTGTATTGTTGATAATTCAACGGATGATGTCCTTCAAGAAAAGGTATTGGCTTTTCAAGAGGCAGAAACCATTCATGTCATATCAAATAAGGGGAATTTGGGTATTGCTTTTGCGCAGAATATCGGAATGAAATGGGCCTTAGAAAAGGGATTTCATGCATTTTTCCTTTTGGATCAGGATAGCAAATTAATGGAAGAAACCGTATATAAATTGGTAAGGGAATATAATTATTTGGTAGGTCAAGGTAAAAGCATTGCTTGTATTGGTCCATTAGCGTTTGATCGGGATAAGACTGAAGATGATGTATACCACACATACGGTTCCGATGATGAAAGGATTATTGAAGTTCAACAAACATTAAGTTCCGGATCATTAATTCCTAAAAACGCATTTATTCAAATAGGTGGCATGGAGGAAGATTTATTTATTGACTTAGTTGATTATGAATGGTGCTGGAGAGCAGAAAAAATGGGCTATTCAACTTATGTCACAAAGGAAGTCAAGATGGCCCATCGATTGGGAGAAGACAGGTACCACTTTTTAGGAAAGAGCATTGGAGTACCGTCACCCATAAGACATTATTATCAATTCCGGAACACGCTTATTATGTTTAATAGATCTTATGTGCCGTTAAATTTTAAAATAAAATATATGCTCATCTTACCGTTTAAGTTTTTCTTTTTCACACTTTTTGTTAAGCCTAGGGCCATTCGCTTCAGGATGATTTCAAAAGGAGTTATGGATGCTCTTAAGGGTGTAAAGGGCAATATTAATGGGGATAGACCAAATATGCTCAGGATACAAAGTCGCGAATAAAAAGGAGTTAAAGTAATGAACTTTTCAGTTCTTATGTCTGTATATTTTAAAGAGAGTTCAGAGTTTTTAAAGGAATCAATTGACAGCTTATTAAATCAGACATTAAAACCAAACGAAATTGTTATTGTGTTCGACGGGAAACTAACTGACGAATTGTATAGTTTATTGGATGAATATAAAAATACTGAACCGGATTTGTTTAAATACGTACAATTGGAAAAGAACATGGGGTTAGGTAAAGCTTTGGAAATAGGCATTACAAAGTGTTCTTATGATTTAATTGCTAGAATGGATAGTGATGATATTTGTCATCCTGAGAGATTTGAAAAACAAATCAACTTTATGAAAAATAACCTTGATGTTAAGGTGTTGGGAACTTGGATTGCTGAGTTTGAAGATGATCCTGAAAAAATAGAATCCATTCGCAAAGTCCCGGCTAAGTATGAAGAAATAAAAGAGTATGCTAAAAAACGATGCCCATTAAATCATATGACAGTTGTTTATTGGAGAGATGCAGTTTTAAAAGCAGGCAGCTATCAGACCTTAATGTGGAACGAGGATTATTTTTTATGGGGAAGAATGTTAAATAATAATATAAAAATTATGAACTTACCTGAAGTACTTGTATATGCTCGTGCAGGAGCAGAAATGTTTAATAGACGAGGTGGGTTGAAGTATTTCACAAAGGAAGTAGAATTACAAAAAGAATTTTTGAAAATGAATTTTATTGATAAACCAACCTTTATAAATAATGTGATCACTAGGGGAGCTGTGAGAATACTACCTAATTCTATTAGAGGGTTTATTTATAAAAATTTACTTAGATCATAAAAACAGAGTAAGCCCGAAATATAAAAAATAAGTGCTCCTCCCCGGTACGCAACACAAATAGCCGTATATCACGATTTTTTTAATCGAATATATGGCTAATTTCATTTATTTAATGCATGCTGCCTGGATCATTTTTGACCAGGGCATGTACTGATTTAAAATTTCAGGGTTTTAATAGATGCCGATATTCGGTAGGTCATCAAAAGTTTCTTTATGATTCGTAGAAATCCACACCGTTACTTTTAGCGGTTTCTTGCGATACTCAAACAGATGGCGTTTGTTTTTGCACCAGCTTCGCTGACCGAAAAAAGCCAATTTTTTCGACTAATGACATTGGGGCGGATGGCGTTTTCGGCTGGATTATTATCAATCTCAATGCGACCGCCGTTCAAGAATACTTTGAGTCCATTCGCTCGGTTCAATGTGTATTTAGCTGCCTTTCCACAAATGATGTAAATATTTTTTACACTTGAATAGTCGTATTTCACAGATGTTTCAACTCCCTCATGACCATTTAGATGATATGCTCATCCACGCCGTTGAAGAGGGAGATTTCGGCGTTTGCCGTTTTGATCGTGCAAGCGTTATTGGAAGAGGTTGTTGATGAAGTGGCTGTTAATGAAACTTTACTTTCGGGATGTAATGTAACGGGGACAATTGTAAGTTTTTGTTACAACATGTGAAAAGCACCTCCTTAAATTGATACGTTTATCGTACCAGGAGGTACTGCGTGTTCATATGCGTTATTTGATTGGGGGCTTACAAAACAGATGGAAAAACCTCTTTATTTTAAAAGAGTTTTTATTTATATTTAGATAGTAACAATTTAAAGTTACAGAAGTTGTAAAATAACTAGCTTAACCCCTTCTAAACTGCTAGTAAAAAAGAGCCCAAACCAATTAAACATACCCCACTAATTTTTTTAACAGTAAATTTCTCTGATAATAGAAAGTACGAAAGTACCATTGTCCACAGATAGGTAATGGACGAAAGGGGATATACTATGGTATAGGGCAAATATTTCAATAATACAATATTAAATAGTGCACCTAATACATAAAAAATACCACCAAGGCAAAGATTTAATAGAAAACCTTTATTGAAGCCTAATGAATGTGATGATGCCCTTTTAAAAAAATATCCTCCTAATGCCCCTAAAAATGTCATACTAAACAATAAAAGAACTTTAATTATCCCCACCACCAATCAATATAGCACCAAGAATAATACAAACTATTCCAGCAATTTGTTTATCAGTGATTATTTCTTCTAAAAAAATACCTCCTATAAATATTGCAAATACATATCCCATACTAAGAATTGGATGTAGGACAGATAGGCTTCCAAATCGAAATGCCACAATCATTAATCCTGCTCCAATAAAGTAAAGGAAAAAACCTATTAAAATATATAGGATTGAGTTTCCTTCAGACACTTTCCAGAACATTTGCCCAAACGCCGTGGTAAGCGATGCACATAATATAAATAAAATTCCAATCTTATTGTCTCTAAGCGATTTAATAAAGTTATACATCACAGTTTCCCTTTTATATCCCGATTTTTATTCATACACGCAGCCAAAAGAATGATAAACGCCACGAGGAAATTTGCATATAAATAACGGAAGTCTTGAGCCGGTAATAAAATTGCAATTGCAGCAGTATTTAACGCAACAGGCGCGGCAGCTAATACTATTTTCCAATTTCCCTTCATGATTAGAATAAATCCGAATAAAAGAATGGCAAACCATGCTCCTTTGCGATTTTTGCCGTTTGATCTTGAATTATTATCATTGACATAGATTTTCGCATTAGGGAATTCTTTTTTAAAATCATCTATTACCTTCCCTATCGTTAGTGCTTTATTATAACAGGGAATTAGTACTGCTATTTCCATAAAATTCTTTCTCCACTTTATATATATATTTCACAATATT
>NZ_JBALPG010000060.1:441-27043 GCF_036965245.1 Neobacillus drentensis | reverse complement strand
GCAGACAGGTTCCTTCTCAATAAACAAAAGTAAAAAGAATAATCCTATCACTCTATTTTTTATGATATTGCCCTCGGTGTTAAGTTTCACCGAGGCTTTTTCATTGCTCTCTTATAAAGGACTTTCACCCTCATAATGGGTTAACTACAATTCTCTTAAAAGAAATAATCTCTAAAATCAGAATTTAATCACTATTTCAAAAAAACTTTCTTTTTTATTTCAACACTCATTATAATATTGAAATCTCTGGATTTTCAAACGTTAGTCACATAATTTCCAAAAAAAGTTTTTGACAATTCAAACATACAAAAAGTATTATAGAATAACAAAAAGGAGGTTGTATAATGTCAAGCATAAATAGACAGAAAATTGTGGAGAGTGTACCTCAGAAAGGATTTTTTGGACATCCTAAAGGACTTTTCACTCTTTTCTTTACAGAGTTTTGGGAGAGGTTCTCGTATTATGGAATGAGAGCAATCCTTGTGTTCTATATGTATTACAGTGTTTCCAAAGGCGGCTTGGGTATCGATGAATCCCTTGCGCTTTCCATCATGTCCATTTATGGATCACTTGTTTATATGTCCGGAGTAATTGGCGGCTGGCTTGCCGATAGAATCTTCGGTACTTCTAGATCAGTGTTTTATGGTGGAATATTGATTATGCTTGGACATATTGTTCTAGCAATTCCGGGCAGTATCTCCATGTTCTTCATCTCCATGGTATTGATTGTTCTTGGTACAGGATTGCTGAAGCCAAACGTTTCTACTGTTGTCGGTGATATGTACAGTGAACAAGATAATCGTCGTGATGCAGGTTTTACCATTTTCGTAATGGGAATTAACATGGGGGCATTCTTAGCACCGCTTGTTGTCGGAACAGTTGGTATGAACTACAATTTCCACTTAGGCTTTGGTATTGCCGCTGTCGGTATGTTTTTTGGAATTTTACTTTTTGTATTTACAAAGAAAAAAAATCTAGGTCTTGCTGGTACTATTGTAGCAAATCCCCTTACACCAGCTGAAAGAAAAAAAACTTTCACTTATATCGGCTTAGGGGTAGTCGTTATTGCCATCCTTTGCGCAATCCTAATTCCAAAAGGATACCTAACGTTTAAAGGCTTTATTAATCTAGTTACAGTTCTTGGTGTTTTGATTCCAACTGCGTATTTCGTTATCATGTACCGCAGCCCTAAAACAACTGATGTAGAACGTTCACGTATCCTTGCTTATATTCCGCTATTTATTGCTTCTGTTATGTTTTGGTCTATTCAAGAGCAAGGCTCAACCATCCTAGCAAACTATGCGGATAAGCGTACACAGCTTGACTTTGCAGGAATTCACATTTCACCTGCATGGTTCCAATCATTAAACCCATTATTTATTATAATATTTGCGCCTTTATTTGCCTGGATGTGGGTAAAATTAGGGAAACGTCAGCCTTCGATCCCACAAAAATTTTCGTTCTCCCTGCTTTTCGCTGGGGTATCATTCCTTGTAATTCTAATACCAGTATATCTTGGCGGCGCAGATTCATTGGTAAATCCTTTATGGCTTGTTCTAAGTTATTTAATATGTGTATTTGGTGAATTATGTTTATCACCTGTTGGCTTATCAGCGACCACAAAATTAGCGCCTGCAGCATTCCAAGCGCAGACGATGAGCTTATGGTTCTTATCAAACGCTGCTGCACAAGCACTCAATGCACAAGTTGTTAAATTTTACACTCCTGAAACCGAAATGACTTACTTTGGTGTCATCGGTGGTGTCTCCATCGTACTAGGTATTATCCTATTCATGTTAGCACCAAAAATTCAGGGCTTCATGAAAGGCATTCGTTAATCTAAAAAAAGGTGTATGCTCTCTTCAATTAATTTGATGAGTAAAAGCATGCACCTTTTTTATTACCTCGTCAACAAATACTTCACAGACAAGACAACCACGAAATATTCTTTTATGAAGTTACTTCCCCTTGAAATGGTTTTACTCTGTCAAGCTCCGGATGTGCCTTCCTTACAACAGATGGTCTCGCTAGGATAAGGGTCACACCAACAAATAGAGAGGCCGATATGAGAAGAATCCATTGTGCTGGAAAAACATCATAAAGAAACCCATATAGCACCATTCCTAATGGCATCAATGCCATCGCCATCGTTTCAAGTATGGAAAAAACACGTCCTTTATAATCATCATCAATTTGCTTTTGCATCATCACCATAATAGGTGTGTTAACGATAATCATCAATGCACCAAGACTGAACATAGTCATCAGATAATAAACAAAAATAGCGTTATCGGATAACCTCATCAGTAATGGTCCCGCTACTGCCCCCATGACGATTCCCATGCCAATGATTGCCCTTTTTGATACGAGAAGTGGATATTTGACCTCCTTTCTTATAGAGAAATAAATCGATAGCAGCAGCATTCCGATGGCAAATGCCCCTTGGGTAAATCCAAAACGCTGTGAAGCCATTTCCATTTTTTCGATTAATATAAATGAATAACCAACTTCAAATGCGCCAAAGAGAAAATTAATTAACAGAGAAATCCAGATAATTATCATAAGTAACGGCTGTAGTTTTAAATAAGTAATCCCAGCCTTCATACTTTGCCACATCGTTTCTTTTGGCTCTCCCTCTACTTCCTCTTTACGGTGGGCAAACAGGTTAAAATTCATTGTCGATTCCAGGAAAACGGCCAAACTTGATGCAGCGATATACATGATTAAAAAAACAGGCATGGAAACAGCACCATATAAAAGCCCTCCTACTGCAGGACTGGCTATTGAGGCAAATGAAATCGACATTTGATTCAATGACATCGCTTTTTGAATTCTTTCTTTATCGACAAGTCCAGTAATAGATGAGGTAAACGTAACTCCGGAAAACATGGAAGTAAGGGATAAAATGCAAGAAGTGGTATAGATCGCGATGAGAGATAATCCTGATGTTAAGGTCACTACTAACAGCCCAGCAATAGCCATGGTTGTTGCGATTTGTGCGGTAATCGTAATCATCTTACGTGAATATTTATCCGCAATGTATCCTGCAACTGGAGCTGCAAGGGTCCGCGGCAAAATATTACAGATCAGATTTGCGGCAAAACTTGTGGCCGATCCTGTCAGTTGTAAAATATAAAAACTGAGAGCGAATGAATATGTCTGAGCTCCAAAAGAGGAAATAAGCTTACTAATTGTGAACGTCCACAGATGATATGTTGCTTTTTTTAGCTTTTTACTATCTTCCATAAAAACACCACCTTAAAAGTTTAATTTTATTAAACAAATCATATCACACCAACCTCTTCCATCACAAGCAAAAGTTTAATATAATTAAACATAGTTAATAAACCTAAAGGTGGCTTTCTAATATGCTTGGTGAACGAATTCGCGAAATAAGGAAAAAGAAAAAGATGACGTTAGAGGTTCTCGCGGGTGAAGAGCTGACAAAAGGGATGTTAAGCCTGATTGAAAATAATAAGGCCAAGCCTTCCATGGAAAGCTTAGCATACATCGCCGAACGTCTAGAAGTGGAGATAGGCGATCTCTTAGAAGAGGTAAGTACAAAAGAATTGAGAGAGGTTCTTGAAAAGGCCGAGAAGCTTTATAATTTAGATTTTGAAACTGATAAATATAAACAGCTTATTGCCCTCATCGACCCCTATATCGAAAAGCTTACTCAAGGATATGAGTCAGCTCGATTATTAGAAATTTATAGCCGCAGTCTTTATCATAAAAAAATGGATGGATGGCAGAATTTTTCCGACCGTGCGGCAAAAATGTATGATGAGATGAATCTTACAGCAAAACGAGCAAGCATCGGCATCTTTAGAGCAATGGAAAAATTTGTCGAGCATGATTATACAGACTCATTAACCATCTTGTTACGGGAACGTGCTGAAATCGAGTCAAACCATGTTTATATCGACCCAATGACTCGAGTCGACCTTGACTATAATGAGGCCATCTTACATTTTGCTGTTGGCGATTCTGACTCAGCCACAATGGTTATGGAAAGTGCCATTCATTTTTCTAAAGAGCATCGTATTTTTTATCGTATTGATGATTTATATAGACTTGCTGTGGCCCATGCACTGATGACACATGATGAGGAAAAGAAAACCCATTATTCTACCAAGTTAAAGCAATATGGAGAATTTGCAGATGACGTACAATCCACCCTATTTCATGAACTTTTCAATATCATATCACTTATAAATGAGAAGCACGAGTATGTAAAGGCTCTAGAAATAATTGACCAGTATTTAACAGACCAGAAAATTACTGAGGTCTACAAAATTTGGTTTCTACTTGAAAAAGGAAAGGCCATTTATGGTCTCGGACGCTTTAACGAAGCGCTTTTTTTTCTCGAAAAAGTTAACATACCTTCGTGGGCACATCATCCGTTTGATTTGTCACTATTATATGTAACGGATACGTACAAAGCACTATGTCACCTTGAGCTGGGAAGTGGGAATGATGCAATAAAATTTGCGAGAATGGCTGTGGAGAATTATTCCACACTAACAAATACCCCCTTCCAGGATTTTGCTAATGAAACATACAATAAAATTATGGCGAAATTAGAAGAACACCTGCCAAATGTCGATTAACAGCCCTAAGAGCCCGATTAGCATAAATCGGGCTCTTACAATTGTCTAGGACTATTCTTCATTCAGTTCACCAATCAGTTGTTTTGTCCTTTTAGCATTTCCTTCGGCAAAGTTTTCGAGGCGTTCCTTTTGTTCAAAGTAAAGAGCAAGGGCAAAAATGACAAATTTGTAATATAAGGTAAAATTATCAAAAAAAAGCTGTTCCCTTGTACGGCAATCTGCTTGCATACTTTGGAGACAGCATTGTGTTATTTTTTTGAAGATTAATGTTTTTACCTAAATGCCGGCAAAGTAACAATAATCATCATAAGAAACAAGATTGTTATATAATTTACAGAATAAAGGAAAATCACATTGGCCCATTTATGATCATTCTTAGTGAAAAATCCGTATATACTTACAGCCAACCAACCAATATTAAGCAGCGTTGCAAGAACAATAAATGTAGTTCCTAGCGGTGCTAGATAAAATGGTAATGGAAGCAAACAGGCAACATAAACCACCATTTGCCGCTTCGTCATCTCTAATCCATACACGACCGGAAGCATGGCAACCCTTGCTGCTTTGTATTCATCGTATTTCTTGATGGCAATCGCAAAAGTGTGGGGCATTTGAAAAATAAACAATATGAGCGCTAGAATAATCGGGATGATATGAAAACCGGATTCTATTGCCGTCCAGCCTATTAAAGGGGTTACGGCCCCAGAAACACTCCCGATAACGGTATTAAGGGTATATCTTCGTTTTGACCACATAGTATATAAAAAACAATAGGTAACCCATCCAACCAACGCATAAATGGCTGCTTCAATTGTTGTGAAAAGTAATAGGATGAAGCCTAGTATAGACAAAGTAATTCCTATCGTTAAAACCATCTTTAGTGAAAAATGCCCAGTCACCGTTGGACGATGCTTCGTTCTGTCCATAACGGTGTCAATATCAACATCGTACCAGTTATTGATCACAAGAGCCCCCGCCATAACCAGCGTACTGCCAATAATTGTTAGCCAAAACAAATCCCAATAATCATTAATAGAAGCACCCGTAAAATAAAGAGCTAACCAAAATCCTGTAAACACAGGCAAAATGTTGGCGATTAAAACAGGCCCTTTAAATAGTGCCCTTATATCAGCAAACAAAGTAGAATTTGATAAAGCAGCTCCCCCACCATTTTGTGGGACAGCAATGCTATCCTTACTCATCCATAATCCTCCCCTAAAATGGTTGAAAAAAATTCTTTACTCGTATACCATTTTTCCTCCCTTACATATTAACATAATTCGATGCCAATTATGTGCTGGAAGCTTAATGTAATTGAAGAAAGCTTCTTCCATAATGGAGAACTTAACGAAGGATATAGAATAGAGAATTTCGGAATTGTATTAGGAGGCAAGCTTTCTTTTAGAAACGATTACCTCCTACAACAATTTTAATGGTCGCGGTTTACTATATAATTCAATAAATGCTTCAGAAAAGTGGTATTGCGTGGTACGTCTTGCAACGTTTCCATGGCAAGACAGTAATGTTCCCACATTTCTTTTCTTGCATCTTCCTTTCCCAGGATTGACACAAAAGTTGAATTGTTATTTTCGGCATCTTTGCCAATGGGTTTACCAAGTAGAATCTGATCTCCTTCAACATCAAGCAGGTCATCCTTAATCTGAAACGCAATTCCGGCATGATGGGCGAATTTTTTCAAAGCTTTCATTTCGAACTCTTTTGCATGGGCGAGAATTGCAGGCATTATGAGGGAAGCTTCAAATGCTATTCCAGTTTTATAAAAGCTCATCCTATTCAATTGTTCCAGTGTCAATTGCTTCCCTTTAGAATCCAAATCCATCGCCTGCCCCTTACACATGACCTCTGTCAGTTGAGCCGAATATTGAATCAATTTAAGCACAGTTTTCGAATCGAACTGGTCAAGAGACGCTTGCTGCTCAATAGCCTTCTGGCTTAGAAAGAGACCGGTTAATTCTGCTATAGCAATGTTATAGACATTATGCAGGGTTGGACGCCCCCTGCGGGTGGACGCATTATCCTGAGATGGCAGATCATCAAAGATTAAGGATGCAGTATGCATATATTCCAATGATCTTAGAAGAGGCACGACTGCCGAACTGTTTAATCCATATTCGTTAACGCCCATAACCCAAGTCATAATCGGCCTCAATCGCTTCCCATTACCTTCCAGACTGTAATTTGCTGCATCAATTATCGGGTCTTCCATCAGAGAAACATTCTCTAATTTAGGGATTTTCAAAATGTTGTTGATCTGCTTGCGTACGGTTTCAATCGTATCTAAAAAGTCTTCCTGCTCCTTCTTTTCATTTTTCAGATTAGTAATCATATGGTCTCGAAGCAGTTTATCAAAAAAATCCACATCATCCGCTTTCCGGACCATATTTTGGATAATACGATTGAATTTCGGATTTCCACAAGCAAATAGCTCCATAACTTCGTTGTATTTTTTGGTTCCCACTCGTTCTTTATATCGTTTTAGACCGTTTATAGCACGATCCAAAATCACCTCACAGGTCTTGCTATCTGAGTGATACACGTTATGAATCAAATTGGAGATGACCGCCCAATATAATTCAAAAGGGTTTATAAGATCGGGACGCCTATCATGATATTTCAGATAATAGGTATAGGGTGTTACTGCACCTTCCTCCATATCATCAAACATATCCGCAAAATCATCAGCAAGCTGGTTGTATATACCATAAAAAAATGTTTGGCTGTCAAAGTCCTCATCCTTAGGAGCACTAATTACAGAACGGACAATCAATCGGGAAGAAGAGGATTTTAAAATGATTGGGATATAAAGCTCTTCATTGGTGTAATTAGCATTGGATAGATCCTTTACACGGTCAACTTCCTGGGAATTAAAAAACACATAGGCCTGCTCGAAAAAGTTTTTCCTTGTCTCTAGTCTCTGATGTGTTTTAATATACTCAAAGGCATCTCGGAGCTCCGAATGAATATATCGGATTAGATCTTTTGTTTTTCCACTCCACTCCCCCAGTTTTGGCACAGATCCTGTAATAAGGGTGGTTCGTATCAAATCGGAATATTGTTTCTTTTCTTTATCGGATAAGACTTTTGCATCCAGAAGATCATCAATGAAGGGATAGGTTAGTCCGTAAGCATAGCCTAACCTGATAGCTTTATCGAGGTTCTGGGTACGTTCTGCAGGCGATAACTTATCATCCAGTTCTTCAACCGTGTGCATAATTACACCAGCAATGATTTTGATAAGTTTTCGCTGTGCTTGCTCAGCATCCATCCCCTTTGGAATATTGGCGGCTACAGACTTTAGTTTGTTTACCACCCAAATCATGGTGGATTCAACGCCTTCCTTCTGAGCTATCCGGTACAACCCGGCCATGCTAAACGTCTCATTTTTGGCTCTTCGATTTGTTGCGTTAGAATGAGTCAGATGATTTTTTAAACTGTCAACTGCACGCCGAACCCTGGTCTGTGTGTCAGGTGAGTCCAGGGCTTTACCCAAATCCCGCATAAAAATATAAGAGATGCTTCTATCCAGGTAATTATCTAGTTTGCCCGTATAATCCAGCCATTGAATATAATTGTGATACCCCTGGTGATCAGGTTTTCCCTTTCTACGAAAAAAAAGGGATAATAATGGATGACGATGAATATGGTTGTGTTTCCACGATTGTATATCTTTTGTCAGGGTTGAGACATAGGTCTTTTGAGAGACCAGTGCATAAAGTGATTTAAAATAATGATCAGCCTTCTCCTCAGCCAGTTTATAGCAGGCATCCGCATTTTTTATTAACTCCTTATTCATATATACATACCTCTACTTAGTGTTCTCTTATTTATGTTTTGCAATATAATTCAAACCAAGATGAATTATCCAAGCATGATCCGAATCATTTCTCTTTAAATCTATCAAAATATATTTAAATATAGTACTAAAAAAACAACTTTATAACCAGAAACCTTTATTCTGTGGAGATACTTTAAAATTTTCACTCATATAGTTCAACAAAGCCATAAACCTTAAAACAAAATTTTAACCTAATGAAGCAACAAAAAGACACCACTACTTACTTTTTCCTTACCTAAAAATAATAAATTGTATACTTGATAAAGAAATTGTTCTTGAATATAATTCTATCAAGACTAATCAGGTATGTAGAATATTTTGAGAAATGAAGATTAATAGAGTATCCTTTATGAAATTATTTCAGATTAGTTAAATGATATCTCTTTACGGATAAAATGAATATTTTGGTTTACCGATAGACAGTATTAAGTCTATTGAAAAAATTGAAGAATTAATTAAAATCCAACTGCCTTAAATGGCTAACTGATGAAGGGGATATTATTATGTATGAAGGTAAAATCATAAAGTTTTATCGAGAAAAGTACAAACTAACTCAAGAACAGTTAGGGAAAGATATATGTTCCGTAACACATATTAGTAAAATCGAATGTGCTCAAACAACATACGCAACAGATATCATTACTTTATTATCCAAACGTCTTGAAATAAATATGGAGTTAGAAGTTAAAAGACTAATAAATATTAAACAACAGTTATTCAATTGGCATGAAGCAATAATTATGCAGTTATTTGACGAAATGGATCAAATTAACAATGAACTCAAGCAAGACGAATTAATTAAAATTTCAGAATATTATAATATGTATCAACTATTGCGGTCTAGGTATTTATTATTACATAATAATTCCCATGAAGCATTTAAGATTATAAAAAAACTCCAAAAAACGGAAAATAAATTAACACCTTATGATACCAATCTATTAAAACATGTTTTGGGTATCTATTATATATCAAAGCAAGATTACATCTCAGCTATTCAAACATTAAAAGAAATCCAAAATGAGATTTATAATAATCCAGAATATTACTATTACTTAGCAATTGCTTATCATACATTACAATCACCTGTATTAGCTTATTATTACGCTGAAAAATCCCATCAATTTTTTGAATATATGAATAATTACCCTAGAGTAATTGATGCAGAAATGCTTATGATTATTCAAGTTAAAGATGATGATGACTACGAAGAAATAATAAACAGGTTTAAAAAATTAATTAAAAGTTGTGAAATATGTAATGACCCTAATCGAAAAGCAAAAGTATTACATAACTTAGCTTATGAATACTTGCGAAGAAAAAAATATGAACAAGCCAGTTTCTATTATAAAGAATCCATGTCTCTTAAAGAAACTGAGTCTCCTTCCTACTTACTATCGTTAGAAGGTTATATAAGGAGTTCATTTGAAGGTGTTCTTATGTCGAATGAGGAATTAATACAACATGTTGAAAAAGGATTAACTATTGCAATTAATAATGATCAATTATTATATATTCATTTATTTAAACTTCTTCTTTACTTATTAAAATCCAAAGAAAAAGAATATTATGAATATTTATCCAATAAAGCATTACCTATGTTTGTTAAATGTGGGTATACTTTTTTGATTCAACGTTCTAAAAAGGAATTGTTTAATTTTTATTATAAATTGAAGTTAACGGATGACGCATTGGAAATGGCTCAGTTATTAATAAACGCATAAATAATTCGTCCACAATGATTCTATTTATTATAAACGTCTTTTCCATGTTAGGTCATAGAAAAACCCGAATAAGGGCACTTTTACTAATGTGCGTTATTCGGGTTTTTCTCCTCCAAATAATGGCTTTTTATTTTGATGCGAAAAACCTTAACTTCTTACTGATCCACACCCCTTCTTTACTAATACTTTCCAATTGTTGTATTGGACGCCATATGACCATCACTAAATAAGAAGTACCATTTTTTGTTCACTTGAACCCAGCCAGTAACCATTGCACCATTGGCTCCAAGGTAATTCCATTGGCCTTTGATAGCCATTTATTATTTTTATAAAGCCTAGTATGGGTTGCCGGTGTTTTTTTCCTATTTTTGCACAAACTATTTATCAATAATTAACTTGAAGGAGTGTCCATGATGGGATCCCAAGCTATTATTGCCTTAACTATTTTTTTGATCACTTATGCAATTATCATTTCTGAAAAAATCCATCGAACGATTATTGCAATGATCGGTGGTTTATTAATGGTTGCTTTTGGCGTTCTTGACCAGAATGAAGCCGTTCACCACATCGATTTTAATACTATTGGATTATTGATTGGGATGATGATCATTGTTAGTATCACAGCGCAGACAGGAGTCTTTGAATTTATCGCCATCTGGTCAGCACAAAAAGTGAAAGGGGAGCCAATAAAAATTCTTGTCGCATTAAGCCTGTTTACAGCATTCGCTTCAGCTTTCCTTGATAATGTAACAACCGTTCTCCTTGTCGTGCCGGTAACATTAAGCATTACAAATCAATTGAAGGTTCCTCCGATACCCTATTTGCTTTCAGAGGTATTAGCTTCTAATATTGGCGGGACAGCCACAATGATTGGGGATCCTCCTAATATCATGATTGGCAGTGCAGTAAAAGAATTAACCTTCATGGCATTTATTAATAATTTAACCCCTGTAATTTTGATTATTTTGATTGTTACCGTCTTCCTACTCACGCTGATTTACAAGAAACAGTTAAAGACATCGCATGAATTAAAAAATCATCTATTAAGTAAAGATTCGAAACAGGAAATAAAGGATAAAGATTTATTAGCCAAATGTCTGTTTGTCATCCTCATGACAATTGGCGGTTTTTTTGCCCATCAATTCATACATTTCGAAACGGCCACCATTGCTTTGATTGGAGCATTTATCTTACTTTTGCTAACTGGTGAGAAAGTTTTGCATGTTGCTTTAGAAAAGATAGAATGGACAACCTTGTTCTTTTTTATTGGGTTATTTGTTATTGTAGGCGGCCTTGTGGAAACAGGATTAATTGAAGCATTAGCCAAGAAAGCAATGTCATGGACCGGAGGAGAATTAAAACCTACGACTTTTCTCGTTTTATGGATGAGTGCGATAATTTCGGCATTTGTTGATAATATTCCTTTTGTTGCGACGATGATTCCCTTAATCAATGAAATGGGTCAATTAGGAATTTCCCATTTAGAGCCTCTTTGGTGGAGTCTTTCACTTGGTGCTTGTCTTGGTGGGAACGGTACATTAGTTGGTGCGAGTGCGAATCTAGTTGTAGCCGGGATAGCCGCTAAGGAAGGGCATCAAATTTCTTTCATTAAGTTTTTAGCTGTAGGATTTCCACTAATGATCGTGTCCATTATCATTTCTACCGTTTATATTTACATTAGGTATTTCATGTAATTAGAAAAAATCGAATTATGTCTGGAGGAAAAACGTTGGGGAAAAAATATTACTTGGACCCACCTAAAATTCTTGTATTAGGATTCGGTACCATCATCCTCATAGGGGCCTTATTGCTGACTATGCCGATTTCAACAGTGGATGGAAAGGGTCTTTCCTTTCTCAATGCCCTCTTTACATCGACTTCAGCTACTTGTGTAACAGGACTTGTGGTAGTGGATACTGGAACTGCCTTCACGTTGTTTGGACAACTGGTAATTTTATCTTTGATTCAAGTGGGCGGTCTTGGATTTATGACGTTTGCTACCTTATTTGCCTTCCTTTTAGGAAAGAAGATTTCCTTAAAAGAAAGGATTTTACTTCAAGAATCTTTAAATAATTTATCAATAGAAGGGATTGTAAGGTTAGCAAAGCGTATTTTGATTTTCACTGCTTTGATTGAATTGCTGGGAGCTATTTTATTAGCAACTCGTTTCTCTTTCGATATGCCCCTCAGTAAAGCGATTTATTATGGAATTTTTCATTCCATTTCTAATTTTAATAATGCGGGCTTCGATTTAATGGGGGAATTTCACAGCTTAACTGGTTATGTAGACGATCCAACAGTTACGTTAACGGTTTGTATACTAATAACCCTTGGCGGGATTGGATTTATTGTCATGAATGAACTATTTGAGTATAGAAAAGTGAAACGATTATCTTTACACACAAAAATTGTCTTAATTACTAGCGCGACTTTGGTAGCAGCTGGAACGATTTTAATCTTTTTATTGGAGTTTTCTAATGAAAAAACATTAAAACCGTTATCTTTTACTGGGAAAATTCTTGCATCTCTATTTCAATCCGTAACCCCTAGAACAGCAGGTTCGAATACACTAAATATTCCGGACTTGACCCAAACAAGTCTATTATTGATTATCTTTCTAATGTTTGTTGGAGCATCACCTGGTTCCACGGGAGGCGGTATTAAAACAACAACCTTTACAACCTTACTTGGAGCAGTATGGTCCCAGATACGCGGTAAAGAGGATGTTATTTTTTATCGAAAGCGGATTGTATATGAAACGATTTATAAGGCTCTGACAGTATCGGTTAGTGGATTATTTCTAGTTTTAATCATTACAATGCTATTAACCATTACCGAACCAGGTAAAGATTTTCTCATGATATTATTTGAGGCGACATCCGCATTTGGTACCGTCGGACTATCTATGGGATTAACTCCTGAATTATCACCTATTGGCAGGGTACTGATTATTTTAACGATGTTTGCAGGAAGGGTTGGTCCATTGACTATCGCCTTTGCCGTAACCATCCGCAGAAATCCAGATGCTTTCCGTTATCCAAAGGGTAAAATTATGATTGGGTAGTTTTTACACAAGTAGGTTTCACGTATTTGGCAAATCACTACAGGAAAGAAAAATTCAAGTGACAAATGGTAACTACTTGAAGCATTTATGGTATTCAAGGAATTAACTCCTGAAATACTTCATCGTTTAATAGATCGTATTGAAATTAAGGCAGATGGAAGTCCGAGAATCTTTTATAGATTCTCGAATCCAGCTGCTTATTCTTTAATTTGTTCAGTAAAAATAATCTCCTGCTACTCCATCCCTCTCCAATCCGCATTCCTACGCCACCTAATTTCTACCATTTAAAATAGAGTTCTGCACACTTCCCGCATTTTCCCGATTTCTTTTCTCTTTTTTCTCACACAACTTTATTTTTTATGAAAATAATGTCGTGGTATTTCCTGCTTCTCTTCCTGCGTTTTTCTCCTGCTTTTTCTCACTCTTTTTCTTGCTTTTGGGGTTCGTAGAACCCCTCTCTCTTTCATTTAAACATTGATAGGACAAGGTTTTTTCAGGCTTTTTCTTCTCATTTTCAATCGGGCAAAGAGGATGGGATTCCTGTTCCCACCCTTCTTATTCTTCCTTTTCTTCCTGCCTTTGTCCACACGTTTTCCACAGGCATATCAGAACTTTGTTTTGATTATGACAGGGGTTTGTTATAAATGTCAGGAGATAATTTTTCCTTTACATAGTAACTGCAGGAGATAGGATTAAAGGGATAAGGATAGAAACTTCGTTCCCTTTCAGACACCATTTCCTCGAACTCTTAATTTGCCTCCAATGGCAGTGATACTACGTCAAAAAAATAGACACAGATTTTCTACCGCGCTTTCGCTTGGTGGCCTTCATAAAAAAGTTTAAATAAAGGGCAATTTAAACTTTTTTATGAAGGTAAAATCAAGCTACAGAATTTCCATACATTCGCTCAAATTCATTCGGTGTATAGTACCCCAACGTTGAATGGATTCGCTTAGAATTGGAAGAGAAGAAGATATTATTTTTAGAAGATTACTATACAAAATGATGGTGTGAACTTAGATTCACTTTACGAAAAATTATCTAACATAGTAACAATAGCCTTCGTATTCTAATTCACCTATTAAAAGTATAGGGTGTTCATGATTTTCAGTACATAAACAAATATTGCAATAATACCATTTAGAAGCCTTCACCCATCGATCTCTTAGGATAAGCTTTTTGAAGTCTTCCTCCTCGTAATTATCACCGATTACAATTTCCTCATTCTGCAACCAGAAGGCAAAGTTCCACCTTGCCTCGTCACTATCCGATGCATTAGAAATGTTTTTTTTGTAATTTGTCTTTGTGTTATAACCAAAAACTAACCTTGGTTTTCTTAAGTCATCATCCTCTCATTCAACATAAAAAGATAAAACATAAATGTCCCTCAGGAGGTTTGCATCCCAAGATAAAATTCTTTCCTTGATACTTTGGAAACCATATTCTTCAAAGTTGAGCATACTAGTTCCTCCTATGAGTTTAAGATGTGGTTTTCGAGAGAAAATATTTATAAACATATGGAAGTCTCGCGTTTAACATCCCTTTATTGTTAGTTTTCGAGAAAGTTCTTTGAAGTGGTTCTAAAAAATTGTAAAGTGCATTCATTAGTTCCTTTTCATCCTTATTTGTGCATAAAAAACCATACTCAGACATTTTATTCGTTATTTATCTTCATAAATTATCTGCCATTTTTCTTTCTTCTTTCCAGTTTATTAGAGTGTTTACAATCATTCAAACAAACTGAAATCAACAGAGTCGAATCCGTTGGTAACTGCGTTCTAATCGATTAATGGCCAACATATTGTTTGAGTACTTTGAAAAGTGGCTGTATGTAGCCAAAGACAATAGTTGTAAGTCCGTTATTTCAATATTCTCAACTCCTAACATCTATATCCCACTTTCTATCATTAAGTTGCCAACTGACAATAAAACTGGAGTAGATATAATTATACATAAATGAGTGTACAAACAAGAATTATATCTTGAGTAAATAATGTTAGTAAATTACTATTAGAGTCAGTAGCAAACTTTCCTCTTTAGAAAACTAAAAAATATTTATTCTTAGGTTTAGATATACTAAAGAGAAAGAAGATAATAGGTTATGATAGGGGAAAACAGGTGAAGATACGTGCAGCTTATTTAGAAGAATTGCTTTATTCTTATGATTTAAAAGAAATACTGGAATATCTCCCGACAGAGTTAAGGATCAAAATAGGTAAGTTTGTCAAATCCAAAGATGCTTGGCGTTCACTTGTCGCGCAATTACTAATTCGCACTTCAATCATGGAAACCTTTAGAGTGAGACCTAATGAGTTTCTTCTAACAACAAATAAATATGGGAAGCCTTTTTGGGAACAAAATCCAGATTATTACTTTAATGTGTCTCATTCTGGTGATTGGATTGTTTGTGTCACCGCACCTTGTCCAGTGGGAATAGATATTGAAAAAATTGAGGATATAGATATTAGCATATCAGAAAAGATTTTCTCTAAACTGGAGGTTGCTACGTTGAATTCTCTGCCTGCAGAAAAAAGGAATCTCTTCTTTTATGATTTATGGACACTAAAAGAAAGCTATATAAAAGCTATTGGAAAAGGGTTATACCATCCATTAGATACCTTTTCTATCATAAAGAGCGAAGGAAGGATTTCCTTAGTTGATAATGGGAATGAATGGTATTTTCAGCAATATAGTATAGATTCCCAATATAAAATGTCTGTTTGTTCACAAAAGAATGATTTTTCCAAAAATATTGACATAACTCCTGGCGTTAAAGTAGTTGAGAATTATCTTCATAGGTGCAAACTTGAGGAAATAACTCAAAAGTCTCAAACCAAAATTTTACGAACATAAATATACTTAATCCTGTTCACACAAACCTCAGCAATTTTCAGCCTATATTCCTTAAAAATAGTTTCTATTAATTCTCTCTTGTCTTTCCAATTATTATGTTAGAATTTGTGTATTCAACAATACCATGTCATTCTTTGTATCGTCATATGCCAAATAAATATAAATCGGCATTTCCGTTTGAAATTTCCAGAAATCAGAAATAGACCGCCCTAATGGTAACGGTCTATTTCTGATCGATTCGTCCTCTAGGTAAGCACCCATTCTCTCATTCGCATGTGTCCAATAATGGGAGGTCAGCCCGCAACTCTTCACACTTACCCACTGATTGTATACCTTTTAATCTTTTCATCGGCTATTTCTTGTAATTTATCCTTATCTTTAATAATAATTTCGCCTGGAGTTGCATCTTCAAGGATATCATCCATTTCACTCAACGGTTTATACCTGATCCCTATTAAGCCCCAGACAAATAATACTGCTCCAGCTATTAACAGACTAAGTCTCATTTCGCGGCCTGCACCTGTGCCTAAAATCATGTTTACGATTGGTGAATCAAATACACTAGATGTCAGTACAGACGCGAATACATCATCGGCTAATATAGCTGCGACAATATAGCTGATCGGTGCTAATAGAGCCACCAGCATACGGTTCACAGCAAATACACGTCCTTGCAATTCCAGTCCAACCTTAACCTGTATCAATGACTGCCAATGAATATTTGTAATAGTTATAGCCAAAGAGGATCCGAACAAAGCAATAGCCGCAAAAATAGGTAGTGGTCTTATTCCTGCAATCATAATTGAAATTGCTAACGGAATTACAAAACCAACCATCCCTTTTGCTCTTTTACTCATACCGCCAGTTATTAACATAGCTATAGCTCCGCAGAGAACTCCAATTCCTGAAAATGCATTAATAATCCCCAACATTGATGAATTCGTGAAGGAAAGGATAAGCGGTGTCATTGTAACCAGAAAAATACTCAGTAAAAAGTTGACTACAACAAAAAATACAACCATTGCAACCAAACTTTTTCTTTTCACGATAAAATTCCAGCCACCCATTAACTCCTTGCGAATAGGTTCCTCTAATCTTGTAAACATGGTATCCGGAAATCTCAAAAAGAGCAAAACTACCACGGAAACTGCGAATGTTACAAAATCAATGAGTACAAGCCCCTCAAAACTTATAGAATCCATAAATACGCCACCGCAGACTGGTGCCAGTATTCCTCCTATCGCAACGGAAAATTGAGAAACACTATTTGCCTGTGGCAGGTACATCTTTGGCGTAATCTGCGTAATTGCTGCCATATACGCCGGTTGCCTGAAGCAGTTTGCAACAGATGTAATGATTGTAAATACATATACTTGCCAAATTTGAAGCTCATTACCATATAACAATATAAGCAAACTTAAGGAGCATATTGCTAAAACCAAATCACTGATAATTAGAATTACACGTCTGTCAAACCTGTCTACAATGGCACCTGAAAACGGAAGAACCAAAATAGTAGGAAGCATTCCCAAGAGAAACATTATGGCAAATTCCGATAGTGCCTGGGTTTGATTGAAGATCCATATACCCGTTGCGAACGTAGATAAGATTGTGCCTATTTCAGAAATTATCTGTACTAAGGCAACCATCAAAAATAAATTCATACTTGGAACTACTTGCTTTTTCGCATGTGCTTTCAAACTTACTATTTTTTCTTTGCTTTCATTCGTTTTCTTGGTTTCAAATATCTTAGAAGAACGCTCCTTCCATACGTCTACCTTCTCTTTAATAATCTCAACTAGCTCCGCTACTTGGTTTTTAAAGAAAAAATGTCCTGCATGCTTGATTGTTTTTAAATCCACATTTTCACTAAAGTGCCCCCATTCCTTATATCTTTCCTGATAAAATTCCGTAGCCCTATCGCCCTCTCCAATGACGCATGTGATTGGAGCATTAAATTTCGTATTTTTCTTGCTGTTATAGTGCTTTGTATACCATTTTACACATTCCTTTGCATCATGCTTCAAATTCCTAAGAACAAATTCTGTTTCATCAGGACTAAATTCACTATTTAAACCTCCAATCATTTTCAACATGTCTCGATTGCCCTTGTCCGTCAACTGAGTGGGGAATATTTTCTCCCACATGTTGAAAAACATATTGGAAATACGTGGTGTCGGGAACATAGCCCCAACAAAAACCCCATCAACCTGAATGCCCGCCTCTTCCAGTTTAGGAGCAAGAAGTACCGACATGGTGGCACCCAGACAATGTCCATAAAGAACTACAGGCCCCTTAACCTTTTGTATGATTTCCTCTAAGCAACGAGCTGCGCTCTCCTCAATTGAAACCAATTCTTCATCGGGGCAACTGTAGTCATGGCCTGGAAGCTCAACAGCATAAAGCGAATAATTCTTCGGTAGGGAATTGGCTAAAGGTTGATAAGATATCGCGCTTCCTCCCCCGTAAGGAAAGCAAATGAGTGATACAACTTTATTTTTTTCATCAACAGGTTTTGTAAGCTCATGCAGCATAGTTCTATTATTTGCTACATCTTTTGATAAATAAGCTACCAATTCACGAACCGTTGAATTCTTAAACAGCTCCATTACCCCTAAGTTGTTGCTAATGCTTCTTACCAGCTTAATGGCTTTAAAAGAATCTCCACCTAAATCAAAGAAATCGTCATCAATACCTATTTTCTCAATTCCTAGTATGTTGGCCCAAATTTCAGCCATTTCAATTTCTTCTTTGTTCCTTGGTGCGATAAAGCCTTCATCCGAATCTCTTTGCAGCATATCAGGTTCAGGAAGTGCAAAACGGTCAACCTTACCATTGGTAGTCAACGGTATAGACTCAAGCTGAACAAATTTAGCCGGAACCATGTATTGGGGAAGTTGTTTCTTTACGTATTCCTTTAATCCCGCTTCAGTATATTTCTCATCACTGTTTGTCTTTGGAACAATGTACGCAAATATTCTGTTTTCACCCGCGCTATCCTCGCGAACTAGTACGACTGAGTCTTGAACTGAAGGGTGTCTCTTGTTCGTAGCCTCAATCTCCCCTATTTCAATGCGGTAGCCTCTGATTTTTACCTGATGGTCTATACGGCCTATAAATTCTATGTTCCCATCGGCCCGCCATTTTACAAGGTCTCCTGTCTTATACATCCTTTCCCCTGGGGCAAATGGATTTGCTACAAATTTTTCTTCTGTCATCTCCGGGTTATTGAGATAACCTCTTGCCAGTCCGTCCCCTGCTATACATAGTTCTCCTGCTACCCCTACCGGCTGAGGATTATTATCTTTGTCCAAGACGTATACACGATAATTGACTAACGGACGACCAATAGGAATAGTGTTCAACAGATCAAGACGCTCACGGTCAATCAAGAAGGCTGTCGTGTCAACGCAGCATTCGGTTGGCCCGTATATATTGGTTATCTCAGGCTTTCTCTCACCGCAAAGTGTGAATAAGTCTTTAACTGTTTGAACGGTTAATTCTTCTCCGCCAATTATAAAATGCTTAACGGTCATATCCTTTATTTTTTCTCTGTTATCACTCAATATCAATTTAAGATGAGACGGCGTTCCATCTGAAACATCTATTGAGTTATCAATGTAGTATTCTACAAGTTTTTCCCCTATAGTTCTGTACTCTTCCGGGATAATATGCAGGCAGTCACCTCTCAACAAACTGGCAAATATCTGCTTGACTGAAGCATCAAAAACATATTGTGCAACCAAAGCTACATGTAATGGCCCGGTATATCGATCATAAATTATTTTACCTAGCCCTGTAACAAGGTTAATAACGTTTCCATGCTGGATCATAACTCCTTTTGGCTTGCCCGTTGAACCAGAGGTATAGATTACATAGACAAGATCATTGGGATTGTTTACTATTTCTAAATTAGTTTTATTGCCTTGATATAGTTGTTCGTCTTCTAAATCTAATGCAATTCCATCAAACTGTATCGTATGCACCAGATGTTTTTGTGTCAGCAACAGGGTAGTTTTACTATCCTCCAGCATATATTTTATCCTGTCATTCGGATATTCCGGAGAAATTGACAAATAGGCTCCCCCAGCCTTTATTATTCCCATGATTCCAACCATCATCTCAACTGATCTATCCACCATTATTCCGACGATTGTGTCTGCCTTTACACCTTTACCTCTTAACACTCCTGCCAATTGATTTGCTTTCTCATTTAGTTCCCTATAGGTTAATTTCCTATCTTCATATACTACTGCTATATTGTCCGGTGTCTTTTTTACTTGTTCCTCAAAGACTTCGCAGATGGTTTTATCCATGGGATATTGTGTTTTCGTGTTATTGAAATCGACTACTATTTCCTTCTTCTCTTCCTCTGAAAGCATCTCTATTTTGCATAGCTGTATTTCCGGATTCTCTGTTACTGCCTTTACTATATTCTTAAAATGCTCAATCATTCGTTCTATGGTTTCTCTCTTAAACAGCTTGGTACAATACTCTAACTCAAAGCGTATTTCCTCCCCTTTTTCTTCTGCTCCTAATGTTATATCAAACTTGGAAACGCCTCTTTCAAATTGAAGCTGTTTAATTCTTGACTCATCAAGCTCAATTTCTTTAGCATCCGTATTCTGTAGCACAAACATCGTGTCAAATAATGGATTTCTACTTAAATCTTTTCGTAGATTTAGATTTTCCACCAATCGATCAAATTGATAATTTTGATTTTCATATGCGCATAAGGCATTTTTCTTTACTTCCTGTAGAAATCCAGCAAAAGTTTTCGTTCTTCCAGGATAGTTTCTCATAGCAAGAGTGTTTACGAACATTCCTACCATATGTTGCAGATCAGCATGCGGTCTACCCGATATCGGTGAACCTACTACGATATCTTCTTGTCTGCTATACTTTGAAAGCAATACATTGTAGGCTGACAGTAACGTCATATACAAGGTTACTTCCTTAGTCTTGCATATGTTCTTTAGCTTTTCTGTTACATGCTTGTCCAGACTGAATCCTATGCTTTCCCCTTCAAAACTCTGAAAACTCGGTCTCGGATAATCAATTGGCAAATTCAATACAGGTATTTCATCGCTGAATATCTTTGTCCAATATTCTTCTTGTTTTTTCATTGCCTCGGATTCTATCATTTTATGTTCCCAGGCAGAATAATCCTTATACTGTACTTTCAGCTCTTCTAAATCTTCACCTTTATACAGCTTCGTGAATTCCTCCAAAATAATGCCCATGGAAGTACCGTCAGATATGATGTGATGCATATCAATCATTACAACATGCTTCTCTGTTGCAAGCTTAATAAGCTTCACCCTTAGCAGGGGAGCTTTTGCTAAATCAAAGGGTTTTACGAATTTTTTTGCCTCAGAGGTGACCATCTCTTCAGAGTCTGTGTTTCTCTCTTCGTATTCCACTCTAAATTCAACAGCTTCATGAATTTTCTGCTTTATTTCTCCATCTTCCACTTCAAAGCAGGTTCTGAAGGCTTCATGTCTTTGCACAAGCTTGGCAAAGCTTTCCGATAGCTTATCTTTATCCAGTTTGCCTTCGAAAACCAATACATACGGGATATTGTAACTGATTTCTTCCTTAGAGAACTGATGTAAGGCAAACAATCTCTTTTGAGACGAGGATACCTCATAGAGTTCCCTTTCTTCTACAGCTTCTATCGGTGAATATTCAGCTTCCTTGGTATTTCCTATATATTCTGCCAGCTCTCTTACCGTTGGGTTTTTAAATGTTTCATCTACAGATATTTCAGCCAGTAAGTCTCTTTGTACAATTGCTGCCATTTTTATGGCCTTTAATGAATGTCCTCCCAAGATAAAGAAGTTGTCATTTATTCCTACTTTCTCTACCCCAAGCACTTCCTGCCATATCTTCGCCAATTTCTCTTCTATTTCGTTTCTTGGTGCTTCATATTCTGTCCCTGTTTCCATGCTTCCATCAGGTTCGGGTAACGCCTTCCTGTCAACCTTACCGTTTGGTGTCAACGGAAATCTGTCCAATTGTACAAAGTATGGCGGTATCATGTAGTCCGGCAATACCTTCGATAAATATTCTCTTAGCTCGCCTATCGTTAGTTCTTTGTCTCCTACTATGTAGGCACATAGGTACTTGCTTCCGCCTTCTCCTCTTGCTACTACTACTGCTTCCTTTACGTTTGGATAGCAAAGCAGCTGGTTTTCTATCTCTCCCAGTTCGATCCTGAAGCCCCGTATCTTTACCTGGTGATCTATCCTCCCCAGGTATTCTACGTTGCCATCAGGCAGCCATCTTGCCAGGTCTCCTGTTCTGTACATTCTTGTTCCCGGTACAAAGGGGTTAGGCACAAACCTCTCTGCTGTCAACTCCGGTTTGTTTATATACCCTGTTCCTAAACTATCACCAGCTATACACAGTTCTCCTGGTTGTCCAACTGTAAGCAACTGATAATCTTTATTGACAATATACAGCTTTACGTTATCAATTGGTTTACCTATCGGTACTACTTCTATATTTTTTATCTGTTCATTCGGTATTCTGTAGTATGTCGCTATATCCGTACACTCTGTCGGGCCATAGGTGTTTACTATCTCCGCCTGATAGTATGGTGTATCTATCCAGCTTAACAATTTAGGGATGTTTATTGGTTCACCGCCTAAAAATACCCACTTCAAATGCCTTAATTCATGATAGTCCGATGATGTATCAACGACTAACTGAAATGCACTAGGAGTACAATTCACGATCGTGATTTTTTGCTCGTCCATCAGTGTAAGAACATTTTTATAGCTGTAAATCTTTTCTGGAAGCACGATCAGCCTCCCCCCTTTTATGAGGGACGCGTAAAGATTCTTTTGAGCTAAATCGAAACCTACAGGTGCTATTAAGAGGATGTTGTCGCTTTCATTTATTTCAAAATCCCTTGTAAACCAGTTCATAAGGTTAGTAAAAGAATCGGCTCTTACCGTGGCTCCCTTTGGGTTCCCAGTAGAACCTGAGGTATAGATAAGGTACATCTGTCTATCCGGACGATACTTGAGATTCAAATTACCTGCGGATTCTTCGGACGTTTCCAGAGTTTTTTCTATCCCTACTACTTTTATACCCAATCCTTCCGTCTGCTTACTGTATCTTTCCTGTGTCAACAAAATGCCTGCACCGCTATCCTGTAGCATATATTCAATTCTATCTGTTGGGTATTGCGTATCTATAGGCAGATATGTTCCTCCGGCCTTCAACACTCCAAGTATACCTATGAGTAGTTCAGCAGATCTGGAAATTAAAATACCTACTGTCTTATTCTCCTCTATTCCCTCATTTCTCAAAGTTCTTGCAACCTGATTCGCCTTGCTGTTTAGCTCCCTGTAAGTAAGTTCCTTATCTTCATATACTATTGCTACATTATCCGGTGTCCTTTCAACTTGCTCCTCAAACAACTCATGAATAGATTTGCTCCTTGGATATTCTGCAAAGGTGTCATTGAATTCATGCAGTAGCTTATTTCTCTCTTCCTCTGCAACCATGTCTATTTCACATAGTTTTATTTCCGGATTCTCTGTTACTACCTTTATTATGTTGATATAATATTGAATTACTCTTTCTATGGTTTCTCTCTTAAATAGCTTGGTGCAATATTCTAAATTAAATTTTATTTCTTCCCCTACTTCTTCTGCTTCCAAAGTCATATCAAACTTGGATACTTTACCTTTATACGCATATTCTCTTATGCTTATATTTTCAAGTTCAATTTCTTTCGTATCCGTATTCTGTAGCACAAGCATCGTATCAAACAACGGATTCCTGCTTACATCTTTTCTTAGATTTAGTGCTTCCACCAATCTATCAAACGGATAATTCTGATTTTCATATGCATGTAATGCCTTTTTCTTTACTTCTCCTAGAAATTCAGCAAAACTTTTCTTTCCTTCATAGCAGTTTCTCATAGCCAAGGTATTTACAAACATACCCACTACTCCCTGCAAATCATCATGGGATCTGCCTGCTGTCGCTGAACCCACGACTACATCTTCCTGTCCACTGTATTTGGCTAACAATATATTGTAGGTAGATAATAAAGTCATGTACAAGGTTGCTCCGTTATCCTTACCTACTTTCTTCAGCTTTTCTGTTAGTCTCTTGTCTAGTCTAAAGCCGATACTTTCCCCTTCAAAGCTTTGAAGAGCTGGCCTTTGATAATCCATTGGGAAATCTAGTACTGGTATGCCATCACTGAATATCTCTGTCCAATATTTTTCATGTTTTTTCATTGCCTCGGATTCCAGCATTTTATTTTCCCAGGCAGAATAATCCTTATACTGTACGCTTAGCTCTTCTAAGCTTTCACCTTTATACAGCTTTGTGAATTCCTCCATAAAAATACCCATGGAAGTACCGTCTGATATGATGTGGTGCATATCAAAAATTAACATATGCTTCTCTGCTGCAAGCCTAATAAGCTTCACCCTTAAAAGGGGCGCTTTTGATAAATCAAAGGGTTTTACGAATTTCTCTACTTCACACTTAATTATTTCTTCTGAATCTGTGTTTATTTCTTCGTATTCCACCTTATATTCAACAGTTTGATGGATTCTCTGCATGATTTCTCCAGCTTCCAATTCAAAGGAAGTTCTGAAGGCTTCATGTCTTTGGACAAGCTTTCTCAAGGCTTCTTCAACTTTATTTCTTTCCAGCCCGCCTTCTAAAAGCAATACGAAGGGTAGATTATAATTGGTCTCCTGTTTTGAAAACTGATGTAAGGCAAACATTCTTTTCTGAGCCGAGGATACTTCATACAGTTCCTTTTCTTCTACAACTTCTATGGGTGAATATACAGCTTCTTTCGTTTTCCCTATATATTCTCCCAGCTCTCTTACAGTCAGATGGCTAAATATTTCACCTACAGATATATCAGCATTTAGCTCTCTTTGTATCATTAACACAATTTTTATAGCCTTTAATGAATGTCCTCCTAAAGTGAAGAAGTCATCATTTATTCCGATCCTGTCTACTTCTAATACTTCATTCCATATTTTCACAAGCTTTTCTTCTACTTCATTTCTTGGAGCGATATATTCCACTCCTGTATCGATTTCTCCGTCCGGATCTGGCAGTGCCCTTCTATTTATCTTGCCATTGGGTGTTACAGGCATTTTTTCTATTTGCATAAAATATGTCGGTATCATATAGTTCGGTAAGCTTTGAGACAGGTTTTTCCTTAACTCTGGTACTGTTATCTCTTCTTCGGATACAATATAGGCACATAAGTACTTATTTCCTTGTCCATCCTGTTTATCCAGCACAACTGCCTGCTTAATTCCTTCATATTTCAGTAACTGACTTTCGATTTCTCCAAGTTCGATTCTATAGCCCCTTATTTTTACCTGGCTATCTATCCTGCCCAGGAATTCTATGTTTCCATCGGTCAGCCATCTTCCTAAATCTCCTGTTTTATATATATATGTGCCTGATTCAAAAGGATTTTCTATGAATTTTTCCTTACTTAAATCTTCATTATTTAAATATCCCCTTGAAATACCGCTACCTGATAAACATATCTCTCCTGGAACGCCTATTGGCTGAAGATTATTATTTTTATCAAAAATATATATCTTTGTGTTACTTATTGGTCTTCCAATTGGTATATTTTCATATTCCCGATCTATCTTAAAGCTTGTCGATACAACAGTATACTCTGTCGGGCCATAGTTATTGTATATCTCATAGTTCTTATTCTCTGTATATCTGAGCGTATCAGCTCCCGTTAATAATCTCCGTAACGAATTATTTTCCAATCTTATAAATTGTTCAAAAACTTGAGTCGGCATGAAGCCTATTGATATTTCGTTCTCCTCAAAGTATTTATTTAACTTATTGACATCAAGTTTCAATTCGTCACTGATGATATGTATGGAAGCACCAGATATAAGATACGGGAATATCTCCCATACAGAAGCATCAAACCCGACTCCTGCGTATTTTGCTGCTTTATCAGATTCATCTACTTCATAATAATTGTTATGCCAAAAGCACAAATTTACTAAGCTAGTATGTTCTACCATAACTCCCTTAGGCTTTCCTGTAGATCCGGAGGTATATATCACATAGGCTAATGCATTTGAGCTATTTACACTTTGTAGATTATCTCCTTCCGTTGAATATTCTTCTTCATTGTTCAGGTCGATTATTTCTCCCCTAAAATCTATTTCCAACAAATCCTTTTGTGCAAGTAATATGCTTGTTCTGCTGTCTTCAAGCATATATTGTATCCTTTCCTTAGGATACTTGGTGTCTATAGGCAGGTATCCTCCACCCGCTTTTAGCGTTGCCATTATTCCGATCAGCATTTCTATCGATGGCTCTACCATTATTCCTACAATGCTGTCCGGCACTACACCTTTATACCGCAGCACCCTTGCCAATTGATTCGCTTTCTCATTCAGTTCTCTATAGGTTAATTTCTTATCTTCATTAACTACTGCTATGTTATCCGGTGTCCTTTCAA